>NZ_JFOM01000024.1:0-63500 GCF_001860525.1 Paenibacillus sp. LC231
CCGCTCGACTTGCATGTATTAGGCACGCCGCCAGCGTTCGTCCTGAGCCAGGATCAAACTCTCCAATAAAGTGTTTGACTTGCTCATTTCTTAACTGACGAGAATTTGTTCAATTCTCTATTTCAACTCCCCACCAAAGTGGTTCGTTTTACTCACTCGTTGTTCAGTTTTCAAAGATCAACTTCTTCGTTTGTCGCCAACAGTTTATCTCGTTAGCAACTCTTATATCTTATCACATCCGCTCGATCATTGCAAGCTTTTTTTGAATTTAATTTTTCAAATTCATTTTGGCTTGTTGTCCCAAGCGTTTGTTTCGACCGTATTTCTTGGCCGGAAATATAATATACCATGGCACTCGACGATATGCAACCCTTTTGAGCAAATTAGTATTAAGGTAAAATAATACATTCATTTACTTACTATAATACTGTGTATTCATTATATCCATTTACCTCACCTGCTTCTTAGGCCAGAAGGTATAACTGAAGCTATATATGAAGTCAATTCCCAAGATCACCGCCCATTGCAAGGCCATAGCCTTTAACTGCTCTGTTCGCGCTAGCTCCCCAACCACAAGGATCATAACGCCAAGCAGCATAACTCCTATCATCCACGCCAACACATGGCGATACCAACCCTGACGCTCACGCTTCGCGCGAGCCGATCCATATTTCGGGGCAGGCTCCGGTTTCTTGCCACCTGCAAATCGGTGAGCAAACCGGGCGTCCGCCCATTGGATCATCCGATGCCCAAAAGCAATCGTCACCCCGATATATACAGCTGCCAGCCCATGCATGAATCCGGCTTCCGCCCCGCCACGCAGATCTATAATGGTTACGGCTATCAACAATAAGTCGATGATCGGCGTACACAGCAGCAGTATTCCGCCCGTTCTTTTCAGCCCGAGCAGATATCTTGCGCTTAATCCGGCTAGAACAAATACCCAGAATAAAATCTCACATCCAATAATAAAAGCCCCAATCATTCCGCCAACCTCCTTTTTTAATACAATTGTACCAAATAAATTTAACACAGCTTCCTTCTCTGAACAAGTACAATCGAGAAGTCCAAACAAAAAAGGCAGCCGACTATAGAAATCTATAGTCAACTGCCTCTTCAACCATCGATGAATGGAGCAAATTCTATTCCTTATTACGCATATGCGGGAACAGCAAGACATCACGAATGGACGGGGAATTCGTAAGAAGCATGATCAAACGATCGATCCCGATACCAAGTCCGCCTGTTGGCGGCATACCGTACTCCAGTGCACGCAAGAAATCCTCATCCATCTCGTGCGCTTCATCATTGCCCTGTTCTTTTTCCTTCATCTGCGCTTCAAAACGCTGACGCTGGTCGATTGGGTCATTGAGCTCCGAGAAGGCGTTCGCATGCTCACGCGCCACGATAAACAGCTCAAAGCGATCCGTGAACCGCGGATCCACGTCGTTCTTCTTCGCAAGCGGCGAAATCTCAACCGGATGGCCGGTTACGAACGTCGGCTGAATCAGCGTCTCTTCAACGAACTGCTCAAAGAATGCATTCAAGATGTGGCCGAATGTCATATGCGGCTCTACCGGAACTTTATGTTCTTTTGCAAGGCGATGCGCTTCCTCATTGGACATTTGCACACTGAAGTCTACACCTACAACTTCTTTTACCGCATCCACCATGGATACATGACGCCATTGTGGCGTCAGATCAACTTCATGCCCTTGATAGGAAATCACTTGTGTACCCAGCACCTCTTGGGCAATATGTGCGATCATATTCTCGGTCAATGCCATAATATCCTTATAGTCCGCATAAGCTTCATAGAGCTCAATCATCGTGAACTCCGGATTATGACGGGTAGAGATCCCCTCATTCCGGTACACGCGGCCAATCTCGTACACTTTTTCCAGACCGCCCACGATCAGACGCTTCAGGTGAAGCTCAATCGCGATTCGCATATACAGCTCCATATCCAGCGCATTATGATGCGTAATGAACGGGCGTGCCGCCGCACCACCAGCGATCGAATGCAAAGTCGGGGTCTCCACTTCAAGATACCCTTGTGAATCCAGGTAACGACGCATCGATTGGATAATACGGGAACGGGCAATGAAGGTCTTCTGCACATCTGGGTTAATAATCAGGTCGACATAACGCTGACGGTAACGGAGTTCCACATCCTTCAAACCATGGAATTTCTCAGGGAGCGGATACAACGACTTCGAAAGAACCTCCAGCTCCTTTACCTTAATGGTGGTTTCACCGGTTTTGGTCTTGAACAAGACCCCTTTTACCCCGATGATGTCACCCAGATCAAGGATGCTGAATGCTTCATATTGCGCTTCTGCAATCGAATCCTGGCGAACATAGATCTGAATTCGACCGCTCAAATCCTGAATATGAGCAAAAGAAGCCTTGCCCATGCCGCGCTTAGCCATAATCCGGCCGGCCAGGTTCACTTCCACCTGCTTCTCTTCAAGTTCTTCCTTGGAGAGCTCGTCATACTGCTTCAGAATATCACCTGCGTGATGTTCTCTTTCATATTTTCCGCCAAACGGATCGATGCCCAGCTTCCGAAGCTCGTCCAATTTGTTGCGGCGGATTTGCAAAAGCTCACTTAACTCCTGTTCTTGTTCCTGGTTATTCATTTCTTCCGTCATCGTCATTCATCTCCTTCATTTCACTTCCATCGTAATCCCCAACAGCACAAACGCCGCCACCTATAACATCCGGACAGCCCTTAAACAACTTGTATACATTCGGCTAGGACTTAACGGTAGGGCAGCCATTTCAAGACATGCCACTAACCCATTAAGCCCTCAACACAGCCTGCCTATTCAAAATAACCCCACAAAGTGGAGCCTATGCTTCGATGCTTATTCCAAATACTTTGCGGGGACCCCAAAAAACTTATAAATTCTAATATGTTAAAAAAGCCCCCCGAAGGAAGCTTTCTATACACATTCCGACTTACTTCTTAATGTCTACAATTTTATATTGAATAACGCCCGCAGGAACGTTAACATCTACAACCGAACCTTTTTGCTTGCCAATAATCGCTTTGCCGACAGGACTCTCGTTAGAGATCTTGTTGTTTAGCGGATCCGATTCAGCCGTACCGACAATGGTATATTCCATTGTGTCGCCGAATTCCAAATCCTCTACGATCACCGTGTTGCCCACGCCAACTACATCCGTATTGATATCATCGTTGTTGATGATGCGCGCATTACGGAGCATTTTCTCCAGCGTTATAATCCGGCCTTCGATAAAGGCTTGCTCGTTCTTGGCGTCTTCATATTCGGAGTTTTCACTAATATCACCATAACCGATGGCAACTTTAATCCGCTCAGCCACTTCACGGCGTTTTACAGACTTCAGATTCTCAAGTTCGTCCTCCAGTTTCTTCAGACCGTCCTGGGTAAGAATGACTTCTTTATCGCTCATTAACCGATTCTCCTGTCATGTAAATAATTTAAACCACGGTATCAACATACTATATGCGAATTCTTGGGGATCAGAACTTCCCTCTGATGCCTGCTCAATTTCTTGAATTTATACTGAAAGATTATATGGGAACCATTTCAAAAAGTCAATGCGCGCAAAGGCTGTCACGAATGTCGCATACACGCACCCGTTAACAGCCTGCACCCCTAATTATCCCATCGCCGCAACGGCTTGAGGATATACACTTTTTGTCGATTCTTCTTGGTCCTCCAGATTGTTCACAAAGTTGTTCAGAAGGTTCACCATTTCGTCGCGCTTCGTTTCTTCCATAATGATATCTTTAATGCGGGCGGAGCCTTTCAGACCTTTCAGATACCACGCAAGATGCTTACGCATTTCCCGTACCGCTACCGCTTCGCCGCGCAGAGCAATCAGACGGTCCATATGCAGAATGGCAATTCGGATTTTCTCCTGCGGAGCCGGATCCGGCAGCAGCTTGCCTGTCTTCAGATATTCCACGGTCCGATACAGCATCCATGGGTTGCCCAGCGCCCCGCGGCCGATCATGACGCCATCGCATCCTGTCGTATCCAACATCCGGCGAGCATCCTCCGGTGTCACCACATCGCCGTTACCGATAACCGGAATGGAGACGGCTTCTTTCACTTGGCGAATGATGTCCCAATCCGCGTATCCGGTGTAGAGCTGCTCGCGCGTACGTCCGTGAACGCTGACCGCCTGACCGCCCGCGCGTTCGACAGCCTGTGCATTTTCGACAGCATAGATGTGATCACTATCCCAGCCTGTACGCATCTTCACCGTGACCGGTTTGTTCACGGCATCGACAACCGCCGCCACCATCTCATAGATTTTGTTCGAATCCAGAAGCCAGCGTGCACCCGCATCCATCTTGGTTACCTTCGGTGCAGGGCAGCCCATATTAATGTCGATGATGTCGGCATTGGTTTGCTGATCGACCACTTTGGCCGCTTGCACCAAAGATTCGCGGTCACCACCAAAAATTTGCAGGCTCAGCGGCTTCTCCCGCTCGTCGACAAACAACATCTCCTGGGTGCGCTTGTTTCCGTGAACAATGGCCTTGCCGCTCACCATTTCAGCGCAAACCAATCCGGTGCCGAATTCCTTAGCAATCAATCGGAACGCCGGGTTGCATACGCCAGCCATCGGCGCTAGAACCACTTGATTTTTCATCTCGATGTTTCCGATTTTCAACTTATCCATTTTATGTGTCACCCCTTTGTGTTCAGATATTTATAGTCGAAAGATCCCGGTTATCGTGCAAGGGATCCCTGAGTTTCAAACCAAACCATCATACTCATTCATCGCGTTATCGTCCAGTCCGCAAAAATTACATGTTCTTGTAGATCGCATCCAGAAACATCATCCTATATGAATGGCAGAGTTTGATGAAAAACAAACCTGCACCGGCTTCCTATTTAGATAATCTAGCTCCGTTCCTTAAGCTCCTGCAATGAAATCTCCAGCACATCCGCAATCTGAGCCAACATTTGCTCCTCGGCACGGCGGTTCCCCCGCTCAATCGCACCAAGGACGGCTAGTGAAATACCGGTTCGCTCAGCGAGCTCTTGCTGGGTCAAACCCTTCAATTTTCGGAAAGCGCGGATACGCTGCGCCAGTTGCTTGTTTTCCAAAGCTGTATTCCTTCCTTTCCTTCCAGGTTCTCAAGTGCTGTCTTCACCATATTGTACAGACCTGAAGGTTCGAACTCATATACGATATCGGCCAGCGGTCTGAGCACAAAAGCCCGCTCCTGCATACGGGGATGCGGCAGTACAAGGTCCGGCGTATCCAGACGGCGCCCTTCCATCCATAGCAGGTCCAAGTCCACCGTCCGCGGCCCCCAATGAATATGACGGACCCGGCCGAGCTGCTTTTCAATTCGCTGCATTTCGGCAAGCAGTTCATGAGGACTCAGCGATGTCGACACGGCTGCTGCCATATTGAGAAACATCGGTTGGTCCACGTATCCGACCGGCTCGGTCTCATACAAGTTGGATACGCGCTCTACCGTAATGCCGGGTACTTCATGAAGCCGTTCCAAAGCCTCCATCAGGTTATCCTCGCGGTCACCCAAATTGGCCCCTAAAGCAATATAAGCCTCTGAACACTCAGAGGTGGCGTGTGAATTCATGATTGTCTCACTTCCTGGTCCGGTGCAGCTCAATGGTCACACCTTCAAAATGAATGTCAAAAGGCGGGTGCGGCTTCGTCAATCGGACCGTTAAAGCATCGATAATAGTATAAGTGTCCAATACCTTAGATGCAATATGCTCCGCTAAAGCTTCAATCAGGCGGAACGACTCCGTCCGCATAATATCCAGCAAAAGATCATGAATCTCGGCATAATTTACCGTGAGCGTCAGATCGTCAGTCTTGGCGGCTTTGCTCAGATCCATCTCCAGCTCCAGATCCACATAGAATCGTTGTCCCAGCTTACGCTCTTCCTCAAACACACCATGGTAGCCGTAGTATTCCATGCGGCTCAGTATCATTTTATCCATCTCGTACTCCGTCCTTCCATCCTTTGTCCCAAGGAAAAATTATATGCGTCTAAGCTCCGTCGAAGCGTAGGTCATGGCATCACACATCTTCGCTGTCCGTTTCATATGCAGCACGTCATGCACACGAACGATCTGGCAGCCTTGGGCAATCCCGTAAGCCACCGTGGCAGCCGTTCCTTCCAGCACATCCTGTGCCGGAGCGCCAAGCGCGGTCTGGATAAACCGTTTGCGGGAGGTAGCCAGCAGCACCGGAAACCCAAGCCCCACCAGCTGATCGAGGGATGCCATCACTTTCATGTTCTCATCATAGTCCTTGGCAAACCCGATACCCGGATCGAGCAAAATATGATGATCCTGCACGCCTGCAGCCCGCGCAATCTCGACACTTTCCAGCAAATCACGCTTTACGTCCTCGATAAGATTGGTGTAATTTCGATCGCGGCGATTGTGCATCAGGATCACGGGACATCCGAGCTCTGCGGCTGTCTTGGGCATATCCGCGTCGTCTTTAAAGCCCCAAATATCATTAATGATATGAGCACCCGCTCCAATAGCCTGACGCGCAACTTCCGCTTTATACGTGTCAATCGACAATGGAATATGCGGCGCGTGCCGGTGAATGGCTTCTATAACCGGGATTACCCGGGCAAGCTCCTCTGCGGCTTCAACCGGCTCGTGGCCCGGACGCGTCGATTCTCCGCCGATATCGATGATGTCGGCTCCCTCTTCCACCAGCTGAAGCGCGTGCTCGACCGCCCGCTCCGTATCGTTGTATCGACCTCCGTCCGAGAAGGAATCCGGGGTCACATTCAATATACCCATAATGAGCGTGGACTGACCGAGCTTTAACACAGCATCCTTGCTCAGATGAAATTCACGTTCGTAAATCGTTGTTTTCATGCCTTTTGCCCTGCTTTCCTTCTATATGCGCTCAGTAATGTACGGGTTATCGGACCGGCCAATCCTTGTCCAATAACTAGAGGCTCGCCTTCAGCTCCAATCAACGTCGTGACCGGAACAATCTCCTGCACAGAGCCTGTCGTAAATATTTCATCCGCTCCGGTAAAGAACTCCCAACTGTATCGGCCTTCTTCGGCTTCAATACCAAGATCGGCAGCCAACTCCAGCACCACAGCCCGGGTAACCCCTGGCAAAATGCCCGTGCCAACGTCAGGCGTATATAATCGACCCGATTTGACAAAAAAGACATTGCTGACAATGCCTTCTGCCACTTCCCCGGCCGCCGTTAGCATCAGCCCCTCTATTGAACCATTCGAGTGGCCGGGGTATCCGGCCACTTCCCGCTTTGCGAGAATATTGTTCATATAATGCAGAGATTTAAACCGAACCGATGATTCCGGTGTGTTACGCGGAAGGGACAATCTCCGCAAGGCTCTGCCTTTCTCGTAGAGCATTTCGTTTGCGGCCGGCAGCTCTTTGGCGAATAAAATCTCGGAAGGCTTCAAATAATCGCCAGCAGGCAAACCGAGCAATCCCTCTCCTGCCGTTACGGTATACCGGATATAAGCATCCTGAAGACCATTGGCCTCCATCAGTTCCGTTATCCAGCGGTTGATCCTCTCAGCATCCGTCCTGTGAACGATCCCGAGCTCCCTGCAGCTGTCCATGAGCCGGTTCAAGTGCCGCTCTATTAAAAAAGGCTTCCCCTCATAAGTGCGGAAGGTCTCGAATAACCCCATTCCGTACAGAAGGCCGTGATCCATTACAGGTATGACAGCCTCGGCAGCTTCAACGATGCCGCCGTTCATGCCAATATATTTCATGCTTTGGCGCCGGCCGTACGCTTCAGGAAATTGCGCAGCATCTGATGGCCATGGTCCGTAATGATGGACTCCGGATGAAACTGCACCCCTTCTACCGGATATTGTTTATGCCGCAACCCCATGATTTCGCCCTCCTCGGTCCATGCGGTAATCTCCAGCTCATCCGGCAAGGTCTCCTTCTCAACGATCAGCGAGTGATAGCGCGTTGCGGTGAACGGAACTGGCAAGCCTTCGAAGACCGAGCCACCCGTATGCTGGATCGCAGATGTTTTCCCATGCATGAGGCGCTCCGCACGAATCACGTTGCCGCCAAAGGCTTGCCCGATCGCCTGATGGCCGAGGCAGACGCCGAAGATCGGAATGACACCCTTGAAATGCGAAATCACATCCAGACTGACGCCGGCTTCATTCGGCGTACACGGTCCCGGCGATATCAGGATATGGTCCGGAGCCAACGCCTCGATGCCGGCGATGTCGATCTCATCATTCCGGTAAACCTTCACTTCCTCGCCGAGCTCACCCAAATATTGAACCAGGTTATACGTAAACGAATCATAATTGTCGATGACAAGTATCATGTTATTTCCCCCCTATATTCGCAGCCACTGCTGCCGCTTCCTCTTCACTGCATATCAGTGCGGCAATCAAAGCCTTTGCTTTGTTATGACACTCCCTGTATTCCCGGTACGGATCAGAGTCAATAACAATCCCTGCACCCGTCTGAATGTAACCAACCCCATCCTTCACGGCGAGGGTCCGAATAATAATGTTAAGCTCCATATCACCATTATAATCGATCCAGCCCATGGAGCCGGTATAGGGCCCTCGCGTCACAGGCTCCAGCTCCTCGATGATCTCCATCGTCCGGATTTTGGGTGCGCCTGTAATGGTGCCGCCGGGGAACGCTGCCGCAACGACATCATACGCATCGTTGCCCTCTGCAATCCGCCCTTCCACTTGCGACACCAGATGCATCACGTGCGAGTACCTCTCAACCGTCATCAGCTCCGGAACATGCACGGTCCCGTATGCGGCAATGCGGCCAATGTCATTACGCTCCAGATCGACCAGCATAATATGCTCCGCCCGTTCTTTCTCGCTGCCAAGCAGCTCCGCTTCCATTGCCTCGTCCTCTTCCGGACTGCTTCCACGGCGCCGCGTTCCCGCGATCGGCCGTGCAGACACGACATCGCCATCCAGCTTCACCAGCAATTCCGGCGAGCCACTGGCCAAGCTGAAGCCCGGTGAAGAGATATACCCCATATATGGCGACGGATTCAGAATGCGCAGCCACTCATAAATATCGGCAGGGTTCGCATGCAGCTGCAAGTGCCGGCGAAGAGACAAATTGACTTGAAATACGTCACCCTGCCGAATATATTCTTGAATCGAGAGCACCGCCTGCTCGAACGCTTCCTGCGTAAAATCAATCTCCAGCCGATCCCAGATTTCGACATTCGGCCCTGACAGCTCCTGCGCTTTCTTCCATCGTTCCTGCCGCACGCACTCATCCTCGGAACTCGAGTCGTTCCCTGAGCCTGTTCCGAACATTTGATTCCATTGGGACAGCATCGATTCAGCCCTTATGACAGCCCGATCATATAACTCCTGCAATAACTTCTCTTGGTCGGTTGAAAGCACCGAACCACTGGATTCTTCACCAGAAGCACCGGGCGCTTTCTTTTCTTTCGAAACTTCTTCGGTCCCGAATGCCCAAGGCAGAGGGATATGCACCGAACAGTAAATGCTGTCGTCTGTATGATCATAGATCCAAATCTCTTCCATCCGCATCCACATATAATCCAGGAACCCCGGCTCATCCTTGGCCATCGTGGGCAATTTCTCAATCGACCGAATCACATCATAACTTAGGAATCCGGCGCAGCCTCCGCGGAAGTCCGGCCACCCCGGTACACGGGGAGCCTTCCATTTGTTCATCCACTGCTCTAACAGGTGCAGCGGCTCTCCCGTTACCTGCGTTCGCAGACCGTCAGACAGCTCGATGATCTCACCATGGCATCCCTTCCCCTGCAGAATGGACACCGGCCGCAATCCAAGATACGTCTGGCGTCCGCCCTTACCGCTCTCCAGCACAAAGGCATATGGTGATGCGGCTTTCCATGCATGTCTCCATGACAGGGGTAACCCTCTTGTTGCTCCTTTATATTGAACCAGATAGGGAACGACGGACCAGCCCTCTTCAGCCCATGCCTGCCACTGGGCCAGCTCCACTCTTCTCTCCATGCCGATCCTCCCTTAGTCATCAAAAGCCTTACTGTTGCCTGTCAGTATACTGTATCCCGCTTCTCTTGAAAACCCTAAATAGAAGCTCGTCCAACAATAATTTTTGGAGCGGTCATCAGGCGGATTCTAATAAAGCGTTATCTTAGGGAGTAGTATACGCAAAAAGCTCTCAATGCTATAAAAACACATTGAGAGCTCCTTCCTTGCCACCTGTTACCCCAACCAGATGAGGTAAGGAGATAGGTGCATATTACGATATCATCTTACTCGAAGTTGTAAAGCGGCGTGCTCAGGTAACGTTCTCCGTTACTTGGGATCACGGCTACTACCCGCTTGCCTTTACCAAGCTCTTTGGCAACCTTCAAAGCTGCATATACAGCCGCACCGGAGGAAATACCTCCAAGAACGCCTTCTTCCTTCGCCACGCGGCGTGAAGTTTCAAAAGCATCGTCATTCTCAACATGAACGATTTCATCGTAGACTTCTTGGTTCAAAATTTCAGGAATGAAGTTTGCGCCGATGCCTTGGATTTTGTGAGGGCCCGGTTTGCCTCCGGCAAGGATTGGCGATGCAGCTGGCTCAACCGCGATAACCTTGATGTTAGGGAACTGCTCTTTCAACACTTCACCCGCACCTGTAATCGTTCCGCCTGTTCCGATACCAGCAACGAATGCATCCAGTGAACCACCGATGGATTCGATCGCTTCAACGATTTCCGGACCTGTCGTTTCACGGTGAATCTTCACGTTGGCTTGGTTCTTGAATTGCTCGGCCATAAAGAATCCGGCATTTTCCTGCAGAATTTCTTCTGCCTTCTTAACCGCGCCGTTCATTCCTTCCGATCCCGGTGTCAGTACCAGTTCCGCGCCATAGGCACGCAGCAGGTTGCGGCGCTCCAAGCTCATGGTTTCAGGCATAACGATAACCGCTTTGTAGCCTTTGGCAGCTGCCACCATAGCTAAACCAATGCCGGTATTACCGCTAGTTGCTTCAATAATGGTATCGCCCGGCTTCAAACGTCCGTCCTTCTCCGCTTCTTCCACAATGCTGATCGCGATCCGGTCTTTAACACTTGCGCCCGGGTTCTGGTATTCCAGCTTCAGATAGATCTCTGCGCTATCCTCCGGTACGATCCGGTTCAAACGGACGAGTGGAGTTCCACCGATTAATTCTGTCACATTATTTACGACTTTTGCCATGAATGAAGCCCTCCTCTAAATATGAATCTTAGATAAACTAGTAAGTCCATAATGGTGTTATACATTCAATGTTGAATCATTAAATTTGTAGTGTCTGGATGTTGAAAGAAAAGCGGAGCCAGCTTATAGACTCAAATTCTTGATTATTGAGGTCTCTGATATCCGAGTAAAAAGGTAGGTTTTTATACCTTCATCTTAACAACGTTACGAGTCATTGTCAATATCCCACACCTCGAAAATCAACATTTCTAGGTGGATTTTCCTGCGCCTCCCGAACGAGAAAACGAGGGACTCGCCTCCTAGGCATGCATGCGTTCTAAAAGCCATCATCCTTCAACGAAGGTAACCTTTTGCACCCTCTAACGCAAAAAAAGCTCCTGCGGCCACATCTTACTCCGCCACAGCGAGCTTTCCCTGTTCTTCCTCTTTTTACAACGTGACCGTACCAGCACTAATCCGTGCCTCGTATTTCTCACGAAGCTGACGCTCCAGTTCGGATAAAGACACCGCCTGCTCCAGAGCCAGCTGCTTGCGAACCGCCTCGCGGACACTTTCCTCACTAGGGGCCTGAGGCTCGATAATGTCCTTCACATAAACAATGGCATAGGTGTCTGTGAGCGAGATGGGCCCCGCAATATCCCCGGGCTCCAGCGTTAAAGCTGCATCCAGCAGTGCCGGCGGCAAAAAGGGATCATCCTCCTCGACCAGTCCGATCTGCCCGCCGTCTTCGCGAGTATACTCATCGAGTGATACCTGGGCTGCGAGATCCGCAAAAGCTTCTCCATCCTCCAGCCGATCCATGACCCGTTCCGCCTCATCTTTCGAAGCGACTTCGATCATGGATAAATTCAGCTGCTTCTTGGGACGAAATTGGTCAGGATACTGTTCCAGATATGAATCGATCTGCTGCTCCTCGATGTGCACGTCGGAAGTCGCAATTTTCTCAAGCAGCAGCCGATACGTCGTCTCTGTCTTTAATTCACTCTCCGTAATGCCTAGCTGATTTTCCATTTCCGATAAGAAACGCTCCATAGAACCATAGCTGCGGCTCATGACTTCGATTTCTGCATCGACTTCAGCCGCCGTAACATCAATATCCTTCGCTTTGGCTTCCAGAGCCACGGCGTGCCGATTCAGCATGGTCATCAGCATTTCGCGGCCATAACGCTTCTTTAGCTCGTCAACCCACTCGTCTTCGGTAATCGCCCTGTCCTGGATGGATGCAACTGGTTGGGAGCCCTCTTTCCACGGTGGTGAGTCCTCTTGCGAAAAATTCCCGGAAAACAGCATCCAGCCGCCCATACCCAATACGCATGCTGTCAAGACAATGACGGTCGCCCACAATCCCTTCTCTTGTCTCGTCATCACGGTCGCTCATCCCAACGTTAAGATTTGGCCCGCTCTAGCACGGATTTCAGCTGTTCTTTATCGAACGTGTATTTTTCATTGCAAAAATGACAGGAAACTTCGGCTTTGCCATCCTCTTCGATCATCTGCTCAAGCTCTACCTGTCCCAAGCTGATCAAAGCGCGCTCTACCCGCTCATGCGAGCAGTCACAGCTGAAGTACACTTCCATTTCTTCCAAGATGGTTACATCCGGAACGACTCGCTTCAGAATGTCTTCCAGTTCCAGCCCTTCTTCCAGCATCTCGGTGATCGGAGGAATCTTGCTTAGCGCAAGCTCAAGCTCTGTAATCTCATCCTCCGTAACGCCGGGGAGAAGCTGGATGATGAAGCCCCCGGCATTCGCCACGGAATAATCCGGGGAAACCAGCACTCCCAGACTTACCGCCGAGTTGGTCTGTTCGGATACGGCAAAATAGTATGTGAAGTCTTCAGCAAGCTCGCCCGAAATAATCGGCACGCTGCCACGGTAAGGCTCCTTCAAGCCGAAATCCTTGATCACATCAATATGGCCGGTGGTACCTACAGCAGCGGCCACATCCATCTTGCCAGGGCGGATATTCGTCAGCTCCACATGCGGATTTTTGACATATCCGCGCACCTCGCCGTTAGCATTACTCTCCGCTGCAATCAAACCGATCGGTCCGTCGCCGCGCACTTGAATGCTAAGACGCTCGTCTCCTTTCAGCATAGCTCCCATCATCGCTGCTGCTGACACGGTGCGGCCCAAAGCGGCTGTGACGACAGGGAACGTATCATGTCTTAGGCGAAGCTCTTCGACCAAAGCGGTTGTCCGCACGGCAAATGTCCGTACTTTCCCGTTTAATGCAGTTCCCCGCAGCAAACGGTCTTTTTGATTACCCATCTTGAGGCCTCCTTGTCTTTCTAGTTGTTTGTAATATCTAACGGTTTTATATCGGTTCTAGTTACGCTCATAAATAATACGCAAGCCTTCCAATGTCAGAAGGGGAGAAATCTCTTCAATGGACTCCGTCTCGCCGGCAATCAGCTCGGCCAGTCCCCCCGTAGCGATAACCTTAACATTGTCCGTACCCATCTCGGCTTTTATACGCTTGACCAGGCCATCGACCTGTCCCGCATAACCAAAAACGATACCGGCCTGCATGGCATGTACGGTATTGCGCCCGATTACCTTTTTCGGCTTTTCAAGCTCTACGCGAGGAAGCTTGGAAGCGCGCTGTACAAGAGCCTCCGTGGCAATGCCAATACCAGGCACAATCACTCCGCCAAGATAATTGCCTGCCTCATCGATGCAATCAAACGTCGTCGCCGTACCGAAATCCACCACAATCAGCGGGCCCCCGTACTGCTCGACGGCTGCTACTGCATTCACAATCCGATCAGCGCCAACCTCGCGCGGGTTTTCATACCGCAGATTAAGTCCGGTTTTGATGCCTGGTCCTACGATCAGGGGCGCCTTGCCAATATATTTATTGCACATCTCCTCGACCACACGCACAAGGGGAGGAACTACGGAAGAAACAATAACGCCTTCGATTTGGCTTACCAGTATATTGGACATTTGAAACAAATTGTGAATCAATACACCGTATTCATCCACGGTGGACTGACGCGATGTACTGATTCGAAAATCATGCAGCAACTTCTTTCCCTGATACACACCCAGTACAATATTGGTATTCCCTACATCCACAACCAGAATCAACTCTCTGTCCCTCCTTTCTTCGCATTTAGATCCAAACTGATATCGAGACTATGGAAAGAATAAGTCAGCCGTCCAACGGATATGACGTCGACCCCGGTTTCAGCAATCCCGCGCACGGTCTCCAGCGTCACGTTCCCCGATGCTTCAACGCGAACATGAGGGGCCTTGGCCTTGATTCTTCGAACAGACTCCGCCATCATGTCATGACTCATGTTATCCAGCATAATAATATCTGCGCCTGCAGCCAGTGCTTCCTCTACCTGCGCCAAGCTCTCGGTTTCAACTTCTATAGTCATGGTATGTGGAATATGGGCTCTTGCACGGCTGACCGCTTGCACGATTCCGCCTGCACCCTTAATGTGATTATCCTTAATCATGACGGCATCGTACAGGCCGAAACGATGGTTCGCGCCGCCGCCAACCTGAACAGCATATTTCTCAAGCATTCGGTGGCCTGGCGTCGTTTTGCGGGTATCCACCAGCCTCGTTGGCAACCCCTCAAGCACATCAACAAAAGAACGCGTTCTTGTTGCAATACCCGACAGACGCTGAAGCAAATTCAAAGCAAGACGCTCGCCTGTCAAAATACGGTGAGTGCTTCCTTCCACTTCGGCGAGAACCGTTCCTTTTTCAACCTCGTCCCCATCACGGACCAATGCCGTAAACGTCAGCGACGGATCAACCGTTTCGAATACCAGCTCTGCAACCGGCATGCCTGCTACAATTCCTGCCTCCTTGGCATGAATAACGCCCTTGGATTCATGACCCGGCTCAATGGTGGTGAGGGTCGTAATGTCCCCCGACCCGATATCCTCCTGCAGCCAAGTCCGTATACTCTGGAGAAGGCCATCGTTGTATCCGTTAAACATCATCGCTTAATTCCTCCGTCATTTCTTGATCCCGTGTATGGACAATATGTTTCTGCCATACGCTGTCATTCCGCTCCGGGAAATCCTCACGATAGTGGGCTCCCCGGCTTTCTTCACGACCCAGCGCACCCTGAACCACGAGCAGGGATGCTGTGAGCATGTTGGCAAACTCGTATTCCTCACGCTTGGAGAGCACGGATTGGAACAATGGCAGCTGACGGCCGAGCTCTTCCGCTGCTCTTAATAGAGTATCCCGATTTCTCCGAAGTCCTGCATAACGCACCATCACCTTCTGTAGCTTCAAGCGTTTTTCCACCATCGCTTGGGACGGAGCGTCCTTGCGACCGAGGTGGAATGATACATGAAGCGGATCGCCTGAAGGTTCCGGCAGGCTCTTAATGCGCTCGACAATACGACTACCATACACAATCGCCTCCGACAGCGAATTGCTGGCCAAACGGTTCGCCCCGTGGACACCGGTAGACGATACCTCCCCGCAAGCAAATAAACGTTTCACGCTGCTCTCGCCGTGCAGATTGGTTTTGATGCCCCCCATCATATAATGCGCAGCCGGGGAGACCGGAATCCAATCTGACGATAAATCGAGTCCATACTGCATGCAGGTTTCATAAATCGTTGGGAATCGATGTCTGACCATTTCCGGCGACTCATGGGTAATATCCAGATAAACAAAGGTAGACCCCGTTGCTTCCATCTCACTGACAATAGCCCGCGCTACGATATCCCGCGGTGCTAGCTCCAGTAAATCATGGTATCTGGGCATGAACCGTTCCCCTCGTATATTCCGAAGAACAGCGCCTTCACCCCGAACCGCCTCTGATATTAGGAATCGGGGTGCCCCTGGATAGCTAAGCGCCGTCGGGTGGAATTGTATAAATTCCATATCCCGAATTTCTGCGCCTGCCCGATAAGCCATGGCAACGCCATCGGCTGTGGCAACCTCCGGATTGGTTGTATACCGGTACAATTGACCGGCGCCGCCGGAACACATAACCGTCGCCCGTCCACGAACGAATACCCGTTTTCCATCAGGCATTTGTACCAAAGCGCCATGACATTCTCCCTGCTCGGTAATCAGGTCAATGACAAAATGATCGTCCCACACCTCTATATTGTGAAGCATTTCAACCTGAATGGAAAGGGCACGCACAATTTCATATCCGGTAGCATCCCCGTTGGCATGAAGGATCCGGCGGTGACTGTGTGCGCCTTCTTGGGTCAGCGCGAGCTCGCCATTCTCCACATCAAACATCGTACCGAGCCGAATCAACTCTTGAACGCCAACCGGCCCCTCGTTTACAAGGACATCCACCGCGGCAGATGAACATAAGCCCGCCCCTGCCAAGAGGGTATCCTGCCGATGATAGGCCGGAGAGTCATCCTCAGCAGTTACGGCTGCAATTCCTCCCTGCGCATAACGCGTGTTGCTTTCGAGCAGCGATTTCTTCGTAATCAGCAGCACATTCTGAGTCGCACTTGCCATGATCGCCGTATATAAACCCGCAATGCCTGAACCGATCACGATGACGTCCGTCTCAACTACCGGAAGATCGTTCAGCTCAAAATCAATTAAATACTGCGGTATCACGATGCCTCACCTGTCTTTTCACGAAAGAGTAGCGCATGCTACTTAACCTGTAACATGCGCTCTAATGAAGTTCTGGCTTTCTCTGCAACGACCGGCGGCACATAAATTTGCGGCTTCATCGTTTCCAACGCTTTGACCAGCTTTTTGAGATTATTCACTTTCATATTCGGACACACCAGGAATTTCGTAGCGAAATGGAACGATTTATCCGGGCTATCCAGTCGAAGCTGATAACCGGTTCCGTCCTCAGTCCCCACGATAAACTCCTTGGCCGATGAATTTTTGCAATACTCCAGGATGGCGGTGGTACTCCCTACAAAATCCCCCATTTCAACAACCTCCGGGCGGCATTCCGGATGCACCACAAATTCAGCATGAGGATATTTGGCCTTCATCTCGACGACATCCTTCACCGTCAGCATGTCATGCGTGTTGCAATACCCTTCCCAGATAATGAGTTTCTTGTCGGTATGCTGCTGAACATAATGCCCCAGATTTTTGTCAGGCACCCATATAATTTCATCCGAATCCACCGACTGAATCACTTTCACGGCATTGGATGAAGTACAGCAGATATCCGTCTCAGCTTTGATCTCAGCCGATGAATTGATGTACGTGACCACTTTGGCATTCGGATGCTGCGCTTTCAGCTTCCGCAGTCCGTCAACGTTCACCATGTCCGCCATAGGGCAGCCGGCCCGCTCATCCGGTATAAGAACCGTCTTGCCCGGTGCCAGAATTTTAGCGCTTTCGCCCATAAAATGCACACCGCAAAATACGATAACCTCGGCATCCGTTTGTGCTGCCTTCTGCGCGAGCAGGAAGGAATCCCCCCGGAAATCAGCGACCTCTTGTATTTCGTCCCGTTGATAATAATGTGCCAAAATGATTGCGTTACGTTCCTTCTTCAATTGCATTAACCGCTCACGCAGTTCACGGTTCTGTTCCGCCTTACGCTCCAGTGCCAACGCTTCCATGATCGACCCTCTCCCCTTATATAGTCCGGCAGTTCGCCGCTGATGACCATGTGACTTTCAGGATGGTTTCCACCTTTGTGAAAGGATTCGCATCCTTATTTAACAACTAATGTACACGTTCATTCTGCCCCCTGTCAATGTGATAGAAAGCACAAAAAGAACCGGAAAACGAATTATCGTTCTCCGGTTCTTCAATTTTATTCGGTATTCGAGGTTTTATCAGCAAATATTACGTTAAGCTGCTGTTACCGTTGTCCGATCCGCCTGGAGGATCCTTGCGTTCGGAATCTTTGCGCTCTGGCCCTGGATCATTCGAATCCATCGGGTTGTTCGGAATTTCTTCCGTGGAAGTCGGCTGCTCGCCGTCTTCTTTCCCTTGGATGCGAACCTTCACGTCGCCAATGTTGTCGATGATCGGTTCACCATTCTCGGAAGAACCTTCTCCTTCACCGTCGCCACTGCCGTTACCTTCAGCTGATCCGGTCTCAATGAGATTCTTGATTTGCTCAAGCTCCAGCGTTTCCATCTCGAGGAGCGTGTTCGCAATCAGGTGAACCTCTTTAGCATGCTTATTCAGGATCTCTTTACATTTCTCATAGCAATCATTAATGAATCGCTGCATTTCCTGATCGATCTCATAAGCGATTGCATCACTATAGTTCTGCTCATGTCCGATATCACGTCCAAGGAACACTTGTCCTTGGGATGTACCGAACTGCATCGGTCCGAGCTTCTCACTCATACCGTATTCCACAACCATGCTGCGGATAATGCCTGTTGCTTGCTGGAAGTCACTGTAGGCTCCGGTCCCGATTTCACCGATGAACAGCTCCTCAGCGACACGTCCGCCAAGCAAACCGGTTACGCGATCCAGCAATTCCTGCTTCGTCACGAGCATCCGATCTTCCTTCGGCATCATAATGACATATCCGCCGGCACGGCCACGAGGGATAATCGTTACCTTATGCACCGTATCCGCATGCTCGAGGAAGTAACCCACAATGGTATGACCTGCTTCATGGTAAGCCACGATGCGTTTCTCGCGGTCACTGATCACGCGGCTGCGTTTCTCCGTACCAACGATAACGCGGTCAATCGCCTCATCCACTTCTCGCATGGAAATATCTTTACGGTTGCGGCGAGCCGCAAGCAAGGCAGCCTCATTCAGGAGATTCTCCAGATCGGCGCCTGTAAAACCGGTTGTACGTTTGGCGATGATGTCGAGTTTAACATCCTTCGTCAATGGTTTGTTGCGTGCATGAACCTTCAGTACCGCTTCACGGCCCTTCACATCCGGGCGATCTACGGTAATCTGACGGTCAAAACGTCCCGGACGAAGAAGCGCCGGGTCCAAAATATCCGGGCGGTTGGTCGCAGCAACGATGATAATGCCTTCGTTCGCTCCGAAACCGTCCATTTCAACCAGCAACTGGTTGAGTGTCTGTTCACGCTCGTCATGACCGCCGCCAAGACCAGCGCCACGCTGACGACCTACTGCATCAATCTCATCGATGAAGATGATACATGGTGCATTCTTCTTCGCGTTCTCGAACAAGTCACGTACACGAGAAGCACCGACACCGACAAACATCTCAACGAAGTCGGAACCGGAAATACTGAAGAACGGCACTCCTGCTTCACCAGCAACGGCACGAGCCAGGAGCGTCTTACCTGTTCCCGGAGGGCCGACAAGCAGAACGCCCTTCGGAATGCGAGCGCCAACTGTGTTGAACTTACGCGGATCCTTCAAGAAGTCAACAACTTCAACGAGCTCCTGCTTCTCTTCATCTGCTCCGGCTACATCTTCAAATGTAATCCGTTTCTTCTCTTCATTATATAAGCGGGCTTTGCTCTTACCAAAGTTCATCACTTTGCCGCCGCCGCCCTGAGCCTGATTAAACAGGAAGAAGAACAGAACAAACATAATGATGAGCGGAATAAAGGATGAAAGCAATGTCAGCCAAATGCTTTGGCCTTCCATTGGCACCACGGACAGTTTGACATTGTTGCTCTCACTGGCTGCAGTCAGCTCTTGCATCGCTGCATCCGTGGCAGGAATATAGGTTGAGAAATTCTCTGATTTTTTCTCTTCGGAAATCTCCCTATACTTACCGGTCACCAGATAAGCGTAACCGTCAAATTGTACCGTCATTTCCTCTATGTTGTTAGCTTTGACTTCCTGCCGCAGTTGATTATAACTAGGGGCATCGGCTTGCTCGCCGCCATTAGTGACGAATTGTACTATGCCCACCACGACTAAAAATAGAATCAAATAAAAACCAGAATTCCGGATGAACCGACTCATCCCCTACCTCCTCTCAAGACACATAAGATATTTTACCACAGCCTGTCTGGCCATCTCAACAAAGGGCCCTGAACTGAGATAGCAGCCCATTGGCGCGGTTTAACTGCTGTAGATTTCCGGCTTCAAAATCCCGATGTAGGGGAGGTTCCGGTAATGCTCGGCATAATCAAGTCCGTATCCGACAACAAAAGCATCCGGCAGCACGAATCCGGTATAATCGGCCTGCAAATCCACCGTACGGCGTGCCGGCTTGTCAAACAAGGTGACAACGCACACCGAGTTTGCCTTGCGGCTCTTCAGAAGCTCAATCAAATGACTCAGCGTAAGACCGCTGTCGATAATATCCTCCACAATCAGCACATCCCTGCCTTCAACGGATGCGTCCAGATCTTTAATGATCTTCACCACGCCGGAGGATTTGGTTGATGCTCCATAGCTGGATACAGCCATGAAATCCAACTCAAGAGGTACTGTTATGGATTTAACCAAGTCGGCCATAAAAATAAACGCACCTTTAAGAACGCAAATAACGAGTGGATTGCGTCCCACATATTCGGCGCTGAGTTTGGAACCAAGTTCCTTAATCTTTGCGTGAATCTCTTCTTCACTGATGAGTATTTCCTGAATGTCATTCTGCAACTTAAGTGGACCTCCTACGTTTATACTATGAAAGCGTGAAACGGGCCATTCTTCGTTTTACACTTGCCTTAAGCATCCGATAGCTCCATCCGGAGAACTCGTGATGTGTGCCGCCCGCAAGCGGCGTGAACGGAACGTCGTACACCTGGAATCCACACAATGCTGCCGGAACCGTCACAAAGAATAGGAATCCGGGCACGGACAGACGGTGGGATTTTCTCATCAATGAGAATATCTTTCACCTTTTTGCTTCCGTTTAATCCCATGATCTTCATCTTGTCCCCCGGCTGTCTGTTACGCAAGGTTAAAGGAAACCTAAGCTCATCCGCATCAAAATCCGCCACAAAGGCCGATGGTCTGGAGCCGCTCCGGCTTTCGCTTCCTGTCTTTAACGACAATTTCAGCATCTTTCCGATTTCCTTAACATACTGCTGCGAAACATCAGGAGAATCAAGAATGTATATGTACTGTCCCTGTTCTTCCGGAGGCTTAGGCCAAAACTGGATCACTCCGTACTCACGAACACAGGTAATGCCGTCACCCAGATCCAGACGCCAGTTGCTTCGCTGATCGTTAAGAATGCCATGGCGCACCGTTTCAATCTTGACAAAATCGGTGTTTTCCTGGTCTGAGGGCAGGTAATTTAATATTAGTTTAATCAAACGCCGTTGTAAAGCGACATGTAAGCCCAAAAAGGAAGGCGCGTCGAAAGCGAGCCTCCCATCGTTCTCCTGTACCATACTCCGAAATTGTTTCGCAGCTTCTAGCTCCACAAAATCATCCTCCTGCTGGACAATCTCGGCCAGCTGATTGAGTGAGGAGGAGAACTGCCCATTGTATCGTTCCAGAAAAGGCAATACTTCCAGGCGAATCGCATTACGGCGGTACTTCGTCTGCAGATTGCTGTTATCGACCGCATACTGGAATCCGCATATACGGCACAGCTCCACGATATCCGCCTTGTACATACGAAGGAACGGACGGATAAGTTCCACTTTTTTTTCCGTTCGCTTAAATTTTATTCCGGCAAGTCCTGACAGGCCGCTCCCGCGCAGAAGCCGCATGAGCACCGTCTCGGCTTGATCGTCAGCATGATGAGCCAGCGCTACGGAGCGCGCATTGTATTTATGGGCTGTTTGCAGCAGAAATTCATAACGCTTCTCTCTTGCTGCCTCCTGTCCACCCTTACCGCTCTCTTCCATATAAGCAGGAATATCGATAAACGCCGTTTCTAATGGAAGTCCGAGCCGCTCCGCCAGTTCACGCACCATTTCTGCCTCTTGGTCTGATTCTTTCCGAAACCCATGATGCACATGGGCGCAGATCAATCGGAGCGGCGTCCGGTGCATAGAAATTTCATGCAATACGTGCAGGAGCGCAACGGAATCAGGCCCGCCGGAAACGGCGACCACGATGCTATCGCCTTCTGACCACAGATCAAACTCTGCGGCTGTACGCTCGACATGGTTGACGAATGTCCGTAAATAATCCTGTTTCACTTCCAGGTCCCCTTTATGAACTCCCAGTAACAAGGTAACAACTCAGCTTCATGAGCGGAAGAAAAAATAAACAGTAAGAGCCATGATGACTAATGACAAACCAAACGCGTTCTTCAGCCAACGCGGAGTTCGCCCCAGTTTAGGACGCACACTCCGGCCCGAACCTTCATATATTCGTTTTCTCCACTCGTTCAACGCTTCCCGTGAATCCGCGAAATCTCCCGACAAAGCCTTGTTCAGCCACACAGCGTATGGCTTGAACACGAGGTTTCTTCGCAGCACCAGCTGCAGATCGGCAACACTACGGGTCTGGGGAAGCTGACAAGACGCCTCCCGTAATGATTTCTCATCCAGCAAGCCGATACACATCACGGCAAACGAGAACAAATCATAGGATATGTCGCCAGTCCTGCTTCCGGCATTCCAGTATCCCCGATCATACCATTCCGTAAACTGCTTGACGCTGCGTCCGAAAGGGCTGACGCCTCCATAGTCGATCAGTTCCACGCTTCCGTATGCCGAGACCATCACATTATCCGGCTTCAAATCACCGAATGCATAACCGGATGCATGCAGAACGGACAGCTTCTCGAGCAGCTTCAGTCCGATCAATCCGATCCAATCGGCACCTCGTTTGCGAATAAAATGATGCAACGGACTCCCTTCAATGTAACGCATGACATAGAAGGACACTTCGCCACTGCCGTCATGATGATCGTCCGCCTCTACAAGGTAGGGGTTCGGCATCTGTTCTTTCAACGCATTCAGGACATTAATTTCGGATTGAAGATCCAGAGCGTCATACCCAACTTTTAGAGCATAACGCTCGCGTACTCCTGCCCGATGGACCAGATACACCTTGCCGTTAGCCCCTTTGCCGAGCATACGCTCCACGATGTACCGGCTGTTCCGCCACTTGCCTTTAATTACGGTTCCTGGCGGATAACCCGGGTTAGACAACGTAGTCACCGAGCATCCCTTCCTCTTGGCTGGAATGACCCTGCCATGATTGATTACCCTCTAGTGTACCATATCGGTAAAATTCAATCACCTTTAACAAGGCAGGTCCCGTCGGCGTTGCCCCCTTCATCTGCAGGCGGCTGAACATTCCCCGGGCACCGTCCAGATCCGAGGTCCAATGCACGTCCATCACGATATCCTCGCCGCTGTGTTTTCCAGGAAAATGGAATACGGACAATTCGCTTGAGCCTGCGCGCGCTTTCAAACTCAGCATTAGATCACGTATCGCTTCCTCAACGGCAGCCAGCTTGGGTTTCATGCTAGCACTTGCATCGATTAACAGCGCGACCTGCAGAGATGACGTCTCAGCCAGCTCATCCACCACTTCAACGACCTGCGATCGCTTGTCCGGCGGAAGCTCCTCCAGCGACCCGCCCCCCAAAATATGCTGTATCTCCTTATTTACCGCTTGTTGGATCGTCTGAACCACCGTTTTCCGAGTCATCATCTGTATCGTCTGCGCCAGCTGCGGTGTGCCTACGATCCGGTGTATACCCCCTCCCGCTTTGGCTATCTCCTGAATCTCCAATCCCCCTAGTTCACCAATCGTTCCGTAATCAAGGACCCCCACCACATTCACGACAATACCATCCTGGAGCGCATGAGCTGCAGCCAGAACCGGACTGGCCCCCACGTTCGAGCATCCGTCCGTAATCAGTAGAATTTGCTTCATAATAAATGATCGCCTCCGTCTCATCCTATCGATTTGACTTCTGTCTCTATCATTTCCACATTCAAGAGAGTTCAAACGATACATAGAAGAATCGACGGAAAAGATTTACCATCTCCGGGGTCCTCCATTTCCCGGGTAATCACTTAGTTTATCTATTTTATCTATCGCATCAGCTAACCGTTCGCGGCCGCTCCATTCGGGCGAAGCCCGGAACATGCACATTCGACCATTCCGGATGGAAGTGATCCACACGCCCGACCACCACCGTCATATCATCATGTATTTGATTCTGTTGATAGCGAATCACCTTCTCCAGCAAACAATCGGCTATTTCCTGCGGATCCTCGCTGTTCACCTCCTGAATCATTCGTTTCATCCATAGCTCCTTGTTCACCGCATAACCCGGCGCATCATATATGCCATCCGTCATCATGATGAGAACATCACCGGCTTGCAGCTGTAACGACACCAGATCCACTTCGATATCCTGAATAATCCCGATCGGGAGATTGCTGGCCGAGACCGGTATGACATCATTCCCCCGCTTGATAAAGCTTGGCGTCGAACCGATCTTCATAAAGGTGGTTTGAGCCGTATATTGATCAATTAGGGCCATATCGACCGTAGCATAGATTTCATCCGGTGAACGCAGCATAAGGATGGAGTTCACCGATTTGATCGCCAGCTTCTCATCCATCCCGGATTGAAGCAGCTGTTCTAATATATTCAGAGCCGAGCTGCTCTCAAGCCGAGCCCTTTCCCCGTTGCCCATACCATCACTAAGTGCTACCGCAAACGTCCCGTTCCCCAACTCGACCGTACTGAAGCTGTCACCTGATAAAATATCTCCTCCCTTAGCCGCTGCGGCTACGCCCGTCATAATTTCATATGTTTTCGCTGAGCCGAATCGCACGGTGGCCAATCCATCCCTTGGATGGGTCAAGGTCTCTTCCATTACGGCGATATGCTCCCCGAGAATGTCGGACAGCAGCGGTCCGATAATCTTCCTGCATTCGTCATAACCCCGGGTATACGCATGAACGATCTCAATCTCAACCTGCCCGGAGTCTAAACTGATGATATCAATGCCTTGAATCGATAACCCCAGCTGTTGAAGCGCTTCACGAATCTGTTCTTCCTGTATGTGCATCGTCTGGCTTTCCCGCTTAATCTCTCGTGCCAAGTCTTCCATAACCTGCGAAACCCCGGATAATTGTTCCGCTACCAGATGTCGGCTATCGTATATTTGGCGTTTCCACTGCATATCATGTTGGTAAAGATGATACTGCTGCTTGAGGATGCCAAGCACCTCCTCCTTCTTGGCACAGATCCGGCTCCATTCCGGCGGCAGATCGTCTGCTTCCATCTGAGGATTCTCCTCGATGGAGGTCATCATATCGGTCATGTATTTATAAGTCTGGTAAAACTTCATGTCCCAGCACTGATTCCGTTTAAAGCATGTGGCACAGCTGCCCTCCGCCACGGCATTCATGAAATGATTCATCTCCTCCGTTTGTTTGCCCGGAGGCTGTATAACCCCGGACGTTTGTCCGAAGCTTTGCGAGAGCTGCCGGAACACCCGGGAAAATTGGGTCACACGATCCGCCGTAAGATCCCTGACCCGCTTGGCATATTCATGCTGTGAACGGGTATGATCCTGCGTGCCTGGCACATATTTGCCTATTGCCTGCATCACGCTCTTGGGCGTAATGAGGAATAACACGATAGCCGCGCAGGTTTCCCAAGTGGAGATCATCACTTCTCCAGGATTGCTGAAATAGATGGAGAGAATGGTAGCCCCGAGCAGCATTCCCAGTGAAACGCCGCCTTTCTTCCCTTCCTTCAGCATACCGGCGAGCATCCCGGAGAAGGCGAGCAGACTCATCTGGGAGAATGCCGAAATGTTGGCAAGACTGAGGATGAGGCCTGTTACTACACCAACCGAGGCGCCTAGCGGAGCTCCCCCGACTAGAGCAAACAATAGAATTAAGTATCGGGATAGGACATGCTCTACCGACAGGGATTGGATCGTCCAGCCAACGGCTCCTGTCATGACCGACGCCAGCAAAATGATGATACATAGAATTTCTTCATTTCGAAGAGCATGTGTTTTTTTACGAAGTGTCAGCACCGGAATCGCCTGGATAAAGACCAGTGTCAGTACAAAGCTGAGTACGGCGTTCAGGGTGAGCATCATCATGGAATACCAGGTAATGCTGGGTCCGATAAGAACACTGAACAGATTCACGAAGAAGGTGGAGACAAATACCATCAGCGGCGCATACGACAATTCTGCCCGATCATAGGTCTCCAATCCCCGCATCATAAAGTAAAAGATCAAGATTTCTGCCGGTACCATCCATGCCACTGGAAAGGACGCAAATAAACTACCTGCAACGATCGCTGCGCCTACCGGCAGCAATACATCACGACGCATAAAGGCAATAACTGCAAAATAAGCGACTGCAAATGGAGACAGCTCCCCCAGAATCATAGCTCGTCCGAGCAGAAAACCCATGAAGGTTAGCAGAATCATCCACTTCTTAGCGGCCAGGAAGTGGATGGGACGCTGCAGGAAAGGCAGCTGCCCTAACCGTTCTGTTACACGGGCACGAATGGAACCCGCTCCCCCTTTAACCGCCTCAGTACCCGGAAACATCACCAGATTTCTTTTATCCATTACGCTGGCACCCCATTCTTCACGAATTTGTTGGTCCCATTATAAAACCCCTGTTCAGGAAAGTTTGTCAGAACACCGGACAAGCCCGAAAGAAATTTCCGACAAAATCAACGTGTCATGCGAACGTTCGGGAAAAGAGCGTTCATCCCCCGCGCCCAGCGGTGTTTCCACGGGTCAAGCCTGCAGCATTCTTGCGGATCATTTCCCGAATTGAGGCGGACATCCCGTGCTCATTTCATACGACAGCGCCGTAAAATGCGTAGGAACCTGTCGTACCCTTGGATGCAACGACAAAAAAACCGCAGAAGGCGATTTCCCTCTGCGGTCAGTTTATATTTTATCGAATTACATACGTTTGGCTCCGCGTCCACCGCGTTTGCCTTCCGTATTCTTCTTAAGCGAAGAGATCCGTTCTTCACTGTCTTTTAGGAAGCGTGACATTTTATCCTCAAATGAAGGCTTGTTGGCCGCAGGCTTAAACGGGCGTCCGCCGCGTTCACGGTTGAATCCTCCACCACCGCCACCTCCGAATCGTTCTCCGCCGCCTCCACTGCGTTCCGGTCTCGGTGCGCGGGGTGGACGACTTTCGGAAGCCGGCTTGTCGACAGCCTGCTTGATCGAAAGACCGATCTTGCCGTCCTTGTCGACATTAATCACCTTCACGGTTACGACGTCGTTGATTTTCAAATGATCGTTGACATCCTTAACGTAATTGTCGGCGATCTCCGAGATGTGAACGAGACCCGTGACACCTCCTGACAGATCCACAAATGCTCCAAAATGCGTTATGCCTGTCACCTTGCCCTCTAACTTGGTGCCCACTTCAATTGCCATAGAATAAAATGATCCTCCCTTAAAAATATACAGTCCGATTTAGAAATCGCGCTGCGGTGATTTGATTATACGATAATGACCTAAACAAGGTCAACAGACGTCTGTCATGCCTAATTACGGCTTTTCGCCCGAATTTTGGGGCTGAATGATCGGCGTCTCATTTGGCAGATACAGTCCAAACTTCTTGCGGGCAATCTGCCCGATATATTCAGGGTCCTTCAATCGCTCCACTTCATGAGAAATCTGGATTAGCGACTGTTCAACGGACTTATAATCCTCTTGCTTTTGAGCAAGCGCTTCGTTCTGATTACGGATGCGGTCATTCTGGGACCAGAGCGTTGAACCTGCCCAGATCAAAAACAGCGCCATCATCGCCACAAACATTCTTTTACGCCGGCGTGCGCCCTTGTTCTTTGTCTTGGTTTGTTGGGGAGCCTGCTTCGACGGATCAGCAAATCTTCCCATGACCATACCTCCTAAAACCAGCGCTTCCACGCCTTAATAACCTTGTCCGCGAATTGCTTGCTCCATGCCGGCAGCCTGACTCTGGATGTGATCGGTCTCAGCATCCATTTCAAGAGTCGCCAAAAAGGCATGAGGCATTTAAGGACTAAACGCAACAGCGACAGGAGAAACTTCCATAGAAACCTTAACAATCCCAAGATGAGCATCAGGATTCCTTTGATGGGATTCCACACTAACATACGGAACAGCTTGTACAAAAAGGTCAATAAGCCTTTTGTCACTTGAATTAACATTACCACAAAACGCTGGGTTATGACACTCCATAATAAAAAATAGATCCAAACCCCTATAAACAGGCCCACAAACACATAAAAACGCAGTTGACCGTCATTGGTCACGTACAACATGCGAAAAATGAAGAAGGCTGCCGCAATCCAGTAAAGGAAGTCCAGGGTATGCTTGGACCATTGCGGGAAACGGAGCTGCCCTGCCAGCACCCGGTAGCTGTCGAAGGCGACTCCCATCGCTGCTCCGGAGAAGAGCATCCAGAGCAGCGTGATCCATTGTACGCTGGGGTTCATTTAAACAGCTTACCCAGCAGACTCTTGTTCTTGGTCTGCGAACCGGGATTCAAATAAATCAGTGAATGCACCTGACCTTCAATCGACAAAAGCCCCTCTTCCAGGCTGAGATTTTTAATATGTAAATTTTGCCCCCGAATGGTGAGATGCCCAAGCTCGGTTTGAAGCAGAAATTCTTCGCTATCAAAGCTCTCCACATTTTGGACACCCGTAATGTCCAGCAGCTTCCGGTTCTGCATCCGCAGGTCATGAAACTTACCCTTCCCTTGGTCGATCATGGCATGTACCCCTCCTTTTAACAATAGCTTATGGGAAGGTGCCTGTCTTTAGAACCGGAAGAAGAACAACCGCCTCAGGAATGATCGTGACGCTGCGACGAAAGCCAGGCGAAAGAAAGAGAGCAGGAGCTCCAATGGTTTATACCATCCATGATAAACATAAAAACGCCCCCCACACCATATGGTGAGAGGGACGTTTGATGGAACGGCTTTGGGCTGCTTACCAGTCCAATCCGCGATCTTTAACGATCGGTTCTTCCTTGACCAAGGTGTAGAGGCTGGTCGCCTCATCTTTACGGGTTGTCTCGGTAAGACGCTCGACCCGGACGGTCACCAGCTTCTGGCCAAACTGGACGGTGATCTCATCGCCCAATTTAACCGTGCTGCTCGCCTTGGCCTCGCGGCCATTGATCAGCACCCGACCTTGATCCGATACATCTTTCGCTACGGTACGCCGCTTGATTAACCTCGATACTTTCAGGAATTTATCGACGCGCATTATTTTACGGCTTCTTTAAGCTTGTTACCTGCCTTGAACGCAGGAACGTTGGATTCTGGAATTTCGATCGTGTTACCTGTTTGCGGGTTGCGGCCAGTACGTCCAGCGCGCTTGCGAGTTTCGAATGTACCAAAGCCGATCAATTGAACTTTATCGCCATTAGCCAAAGCTTCAGTGATTTCGCCAAGGAAGCCGTTCAGGACGTTCTCTACGTCTTTTTTTGTCAAACCACTTTTACCGGAAATGTTGTTGATCAGATCTGTTTTGTTCATGAATTAAATCCTCCCAATTATCAGAAAAATATAAGATTTTACGGTTATTCGGTTAAACCGCCTTGCAATCTGCAAGATTTCACCATTAATGATTATTCTGGATGCCTTGCGGAATTCCTGCCGCAAATCCCTATTTTTTTATTTTTTACGTGAAAAGTTGCCCTTTTCACACGTCGATGCCGCCGTTTTGTGCCGATCCCGATTTAGCTGCCTGCCATAGGGCTTCCATCTCGTCCAGAGTACTTGCCTGCAAGGTTTTCCCCTGGGCGGCAAGCTTCTCCTCTATGTAGCTGAAGCGACTGACAAACTTTCGGTTCGTTCTCGAAAGCGCCTCTTCCGGATCCGAACCGATAAATCTTGCCGCATTGGAGACCGCGAACAGCAGATCGCCGAGCTCTAGTGCTGTGTCCTCATCAGACTGGCCCTCGGTCACCGCCTGCCTCAGTTCACCGAGTTCCTCTTCAATCTTCTGGAACACGCCTTCGATATTATCCCAATCGAAACCAACCTTGGATGCCTTCTTCTGGAGCTTGTACGCCTTCATCAAGGCGGGAAGATCCCGCGGGATGCCATCCAGCGCCGAGGCTTTCTCTGGTGAGAGCCCCTTGCGACGCTTCTCTTCCGCTTTCATCTGCTCCCAGTTCTGAAGGGCAGATTCCGCGTCTTTGGCGCTGCTCTCGCCAAAGACATGCGGGTGGCGGAAGATCAGCTTGTCATTCAGCGCTTGAATGACATCATACACCGTAAAGGTACCAAGCTCCTCTTCCATCTGGGAATGCAGCATAATCTGCAGCAGCAGATCCCCAAGTTCTTCCTGCATATGCTCAGGATCATCCTCATCAATCGTCTCCAATACCTCGTAGGTTTCTTCGATGAGATTTTTGCGGATGGATTCGTGGGTCTGCTCGCGGTCCCACGGACAGCCTTCAGGACTGCGGAGAATGCCAACGATCTCATGGAGCCGGGCAAACGTTCGCTGCCTTAGCTTGCTGTCATCGCTTCGGGGTACGTAGATCAGCGACAAATTCCCGTAGCCGTCGATACGATCGAGTTCAAAGAGCGGTACTTGCTGTATCGCTTCCTCGCCCTCAACGCCCAGCGCATGGCCGACAATGACTGGATAATCGTCCGGATACAGCTCCATCAGCGCCAGTTTAACTTCCGAAGCCGTAAACATGTCATACACCTGGCCGATCAGGGTATGCAGCTGCGGCTGGATGACGCTTGCCCGAAGCTCAGCCGCATCGAGAAGCTGGAAGCCCTCAATGGGATCGAAATCAAGGCGAACGAAGGCCTCGTCCAGAAAACTCTCACCGCCGAGCACCGTAAGGGTCACATGCTCTCCCGGGCAGCGTTCCCGTAATAACCGAACTGTTGCCTCCGCTACCATGGGATGCCCGGGCACCGCGTAGACAATCTCGCGATCCTCCTCAGCAGCTTTGGCCAAGTTGATTAGCGCGGATGCAATGGATTCGTACACCTCGGGAAAGGTGTCATACGCTTCATAGACATGGTCAAACGATTCCGGTTCAATCTGGAATTCATTCAACGCAGCAATGACGGGATGAGATAATGTACGCACATACACCTTCGATGCCCGCTGCATGGTTTTTATGATACCTATCGTCAATCGATCCGGATTGCCAGAACCCAAGCCGACCACCGTAATGGATGCACTCATACGCTACTTCCTTTCGTCTTCGTCCGCCTTGTCGACGTCATTATCGTACACTACTATAGCACAGAAGATCAAACATCTCACAATCGGCCCGGTTCAGCGCAGCACACGCAGGGCCCGCAAGAAGGCTGCCAGTGGTCTTCCGACCTTCGGCAGCATTCGAAGCTCCTCCTCGGTGAGGAGCTTCGTGAGCGCGGCGCCGATAAGGAAGGCGCCGCATCCGGCCGCGACGCCGCTCAGGCTCGCTGCCGCGTGGGTGAGGCGGCCTGGGGCGAAGCCGGCCGCCGCCAGAATGCCGCCGGCTGCCTCACCTGCGGCCCAGGCGGCCAGCGCCACCGCGGCGAGGACCGGCAGCGTCCTCGCGAGCATGCCGCCGGCGTCAAGGCGGGCGCCGGCGCTTCGCGAGAGCAGCGCGAGGTTGAGCGCGGCGGCGGTCAGATGCGCGGCCACGCCGGCGATGGCTGCGCCGGTAATGCCAAACTGCGGCACCAGCAGCAGGTTGAGCAGCAGCTTGAGCCCTGCCGCAGCCAGCAGATGAACCGCCGGGGCCTTTACAATGCCGATGCCTTGAAGCAGCGCGGCTGTAATCGTGCTCAGCGTACCCCCGGCGGCTGTAAAGGCAATCACCTGCATCGTCACCGTCCCTGCGGCATCCTCGTACAGCATGACGTTAATCGGCTCAGCCAGCACTGCCAAGCCTACGGAGGCCGTCATCCCGATCAGCCAAAACCAGCGGAGGGCCATGCGGGTTTGGCTTGCAACCCGGCTGGACTCTCCCTTGAACTTGGCCTCTGCCAGGGCAGGGATAAACAGAACCGACAACGAAGTGGCCAGCATCGTAACCAGCTGGACAAGCGGCAGTCCGCGGTTATAGACCCCAAACTCTGCCATAGCCGTTGCTTCGCCCAGTCCGCCGGATGTTAATAACCGGGGCACCGTGAAGGTATCCACCAGTCCAATCAGCGGAACCGCGAGCAGACTAAGACAGACCGGAATTCCATAAGCAAGCAGGCGGCCAAGGAGAACACCCGCTCCCTCTCTAGATACATCGGCACGCACCCTCGTTTCGTTCATACCCGCTGCGCTGATTCCGTGACCAACTTTTCCTTGTGCTTTACTCCGAGTTGCCCGGAGATGCTTGCGCCAGTACAGTCCCATCACCACCAGACCGGCAGCTCCACCGGCAGCAGATCCGAGCAGTGCCCCGGCGGCAATCACATCGGAATCGGCACCAGCCCGTATCATGTAAAGGAGCAGCGCAATCATAACCCCGACACGGACAACCTGCTCCGTAATCTGGGAGATCGCCGTCGGCACCATATTGTGCAGCCCTTGAAAATAACCGCGGAGGACCGACATCCAAGGCACGAATGCCAGCGCCAATGCGCCTGCGCGGAGGGCGGGTACAACCTGACTGCTTCCGATCCACATTCCGATCCACGGAGCACAGACATACATCAGCAAGCCGAGAATCATACCGAACAGCACCAACGAGGCGGAAGAAAGTCGGAGCAGGCGATGACCGTCCTCGGTGCGCCCTTCAGCCTCATATTCTGCCACATATTTGGAGACCGCTGCAGGGAAACCGACCGCCGCTATCGTAATGATCATCATATAGAACGGATAAACCGTATTATAGATGCCAAAGACGGCATCCCCGCCCATATTTTGCAGCGGTATTTTTTGCAGTGTGCCAATCAATTTGGACAAAAGCGCGGCCGCACTGAGAATAAACGCTCCCTGTAGAAGCCTTGCCCCTGTTTGATCTGGTTTCATATCCTCTTCCAATCCCCTAGTTTCTTTTTCCGTAACATAGACCCATCATCATTCAGATGCTGCCATATGCACATCCATTATAACCAAGGGTGTGAGCGTGGTACAAAAAAAGAAACCGGACAACAAAAACTCCCAGCTGCCGATTGACCTGTGATCAACGTTCAGCGGGAGTCTCCATCAAGGATTCATGTCCTCGTCTTACTGTTCCATTTGCTTGCCGAGGAAGCCAGCAGCAGTTTCAGACATCTTCACTTCCATCTCACCCATGTTCACGGATTCGTCCTTGTTCAGCAGCACAACACTGCCAATCGGGTCTCCACCAGCAATGATAGGCGCAGCGACAAATGCGGACAGCGTTTCCGGATTGTCTTTACTGATCTCATACGTACCGCTGTTGCTTTCCAGCACCGTCTTGCGATTTTCCATGCAGTTTTCCAGAAGGTTGCCGATCGGCTTGTCCAAATACTCCTTCTTGGAGCCGCCTGCTACAGCGATAAATGTATCACGGTCCGATATGATCGTGATGTGACCTGTGCTCTCATAAAGGGACTCTGCATATTCCTTCGCAAAATCACCTAACTCACCGATCGGTGAATATTTCTTCAGAATGACTTCTCCATCCCGGTCAACGAAAATTTCCAGCGGGTCGCCTTCGCGAATCCGCAGTGTGCGTCTAATTTCTTTTGGAATGACCACGCGCCCGAGGTCATCAATACGGCGGACGATACCAGTAGCTTTCATGTCACTTGTTGCCCCACTTTCATAAGAAGATTTTTCAACTACTGTTCCATTCGGGAAGAGGATGTCCCCAGGTATATAAGAGTTAATGTCTGACCATAGTATTCATCCATTCCCAATTCCTTATACATCATCTACCCTCTGTTGGTTGCGAAATCCAAAAATAAATATCATTCGAAAGAGACTGACGTCAAGGGAGAAAAAATCCATAACGCGCGATTTCGCACGTTATGGATTCGAAGACCCCACCATTTCTTCCGTGCGCTGGCATACATCCGGCATTGCCCCAACGCATTACAATATCATTGCCCGACCGCTTGTCTGCGGGCTTATTTACCTGTGTCGTCCTTGCCTGCATCCGGTGTTTGATTACCTTCCGCCGGTTTGTCGGTTGTACCGTCTGTCTTCTGGTCTCCCGTGCCCTCGGCAGGCTTGTCCGCATTCTCGCTTTTCGGAAGATTCATGCTCTCAATCAGGTCGTTAAGCTCATTCTGCATGAAGTTGTCGATCTTCGCCGAAGCCAGCTCATTTCGAATGCCTTCCTTCTGATCGGCAGGCAGCTTGTCGTAAGACACTTCCTCACGCTTCTCCACTTTCATGACATGGTAGCCGTAATCGGTTTCTACCGGGTCGCTGATTTTGTTCAGTTCCAGCGTTAAGGCCTTTTCCTTGAATTGAGGCACCCAGCTGCCTGCGGGTTTGTTCTCGTACAGACCCCCGCTGTCCTTGGAGCCCGGGTCCTGGGAGTATTCCTTCGCCAAAGCAGCAAAATCCTCCCCTTTATTTAGCTTGGACTGTACTTCCTTGGCAATTTTGAGCGCCTCGCCCTCCGGTCTCTCCTTGCCTTCGGTATCTTGAAAACCAATCAGGACATGACGAACGCTAATGTTGGTATAATCCTTTTTGTTCGCATCGAATTCCTTCTTGATATCCTCTTCTTTCACCTGATTCTTCTCGTGCTCCATGACGGTCATGACGCGAAGCATATAATTTTTGAGGTCGTCTTCCGTCAATTTCTGCGATTCCAGAGCAGCTTTAAACTGCTCCTCGCCCATTCCGCTCTTCTGCTGCTTTAACAAGTCATCCGCTTGCTTCCCGGCAGCTTCCTTCGCTTTATCGTCGGCTTTGGCGTACAGGTATTCATAGGCTACCCCCTGTTTCGCCAAATACTCTTTAAATTCATCCATTTGTAAAAATTGGGCGTACTCCGGGGACATGAACTGAATCATGCGCTGTTCCAGATCAAATTCCTTCTCGGTAATTTCTCCACCCTTATATTTGACGATAACTTTGCTATTATCATCTTCGGTTCCCTTAGTCTTGTCGTTTCCGCACGCAGCGATCATCGACATGGATAGCACTGCTGTGATGGATACAATAAACGTCTTCCATGCCTTGTTATTTCTTGACGGCATTTTGTAGTTCTCCCTTCAGGTTGAATGGCCCTCTTGCGGCCTCCAGGAATTGCTCCAGCAATTCTAACAGTTGTTGATCGGAAAGTCCCTTGCCTTTGATTCGAATGGCCATAGTCGGCCCTTGTTCAAATTGTACACGTCTTTCGAACATATTTCCAATTTGCGCAAGCCCTGTTGTATCAACCGCTTTGTCCTGCCCTTCATAAAACTGCAGCAGCACATCATCGCCGCGCTGAATAATGGAGTCGATCCCGTACGTACGACCATATACCTTCAAACGGGATACGGCAAGCAGGTTACTTACCGCAAGCGGCAGCTCGCCAAAGCGGTCAAGCAGCTCGTCCTCAAGCTCAGCCGATTCGTCGATAGACGAAACGACAGCCACTTTTTTATAAATTTCGATCTTCTGAATGCTGTCATAAATGTAATCAGACGGCAAGTAAGCATCAATCCCCAGATCGATCGAGGTGTTCCAGTCCTTCGATGGCAATGGCGGCTCACCCAGCATGCTGACTTTGCGCTTCTGAATCTCCTCCGCCAGCATCTGTGAATACAAATCAAACCCGACGGAAGCAATAAAGCCATGCTGCTCCGCTCCGAGCAGGTTGCCCGCTCCGCGAATCGACAGGTCCCGCATCGCAATCTTGAATCCGGAGCCAAGCTCCGTGAATTCTTTAATGGACTGCAGCCGCTTCTCGGCCACTTCGGTCAACACCTTATCCCGTTGGTACGTGAAATAAGCATATGCGATTCGGTTGGAACGTCCGACGCGTCCGCGCAGCTGATATAGCTGGGAGAGGCCCATTTTGTCCGCATCATGCACGATAAGCGTATTGACATTCGGGATATCCACGCCCGTCTCAATAATGCTCGTGCTCACCAATACGTCGTATTCGCCGTCCAGGAAGTCGAGAATAGTCTTCTCCAGCTCCGTTTCCGACATTTGGCCGTGTCCGACCCCCACTCGGGCCTCCGGTACCAGCATGGATATCTGGGCTGCCATCTCCTGAATGCCCTGAACCCGATTGTAAAGATAGTAAACTTGACCGCCCCGGGCCAGCTCTCGCTCGATCGCTTCCCGCACCAGGGTCTGGCTATGCTCTACGACATAAGTCTGCACTGGAAAACGATTCTCCGGCGGTGTCTCGATGACGGACAAATCCCGAACACCGAGCATCGACATATGCAGCGTGCGCGGAATCGGCGTTGCCGTCAGCGTCAGCACGTCGACATTGGTCTTCAGCTTCTTCAATTTCTCCTTATGCGTAACGCCAAACCGCTGCTCCTCATCCACGATCAGCAGTCCCAGATCCTTGAACACAATATCCTGCGACAGCAGTCGATGCGTTCCGATCAGAATATCGACGGAGCCCTGCTTTACTTTCTTGATCGTCTCATTCTGCTCCTTACGGCTCCGGAAACGGCTCAGCACCTGAATGTTGATCGGATAATTGGCGAAGCGCTCCCGGAACGTCTCGTAATGCTGCTGGGCCAAAATCGTCGTCGGTACCAGCACCGCAACCTGCTTCCCTTCGATCGCCGCTTTAAAGGCAGCTCGAACCGCCACTTCCGTTTTCCCGTAACCGACATCACCGCACAGGAGCCGGTCCATCGGTCGGTTTTGTTCCATGTCCTTCTTGATTTCGGTAATGGCCCGAAGCTGATCGGGTGTTTCATCATATGGGAACATGTCCTCGAATTCCTGCTGCTCCGACGTATCCTTCTCAAAACCGTATCCAGGCGCAGACTGACGCTCGGCATACAGCTTAATCAGATCGTCGGCGATATCCTGAACGGAAGAACGAACCTTGTTCTTAACCCGTGTCCATTCATTTCCACCCAGCTTGTATACCTTCGGCTCCTTATCTTCGGAACCGACATATTTCTGAATGAGATCGATCTGCTCAATCGGAACGGACAGCTTATCGCCCCCGGCATACAAAATATGCATGTAATCCTTATGGATTCCGTTGATTTCGAGCGTCCCGATCCCCATATATTTCCCGATACCGTGGTTTTGATGCACCACATAGTCGCCGACTTTGAGCTCCGTATAACTCTTGATGCGCTCGGCGTTGTCCATATTCTTCGTGGTTTTGCGTGTTTTACGCTGCTTCGAGGAGAACATCTCACTCTCAGTAATAATTGCAGCATGAACCGAAGGCATCTCGAAGCCATTTTGCAAATGCCCTTCATACATCACCGGTTCTTCGATGCCATAGTCCAGCAACACCCGCCGCATGCGGTCCATCCGCTCTGCATCGCCTGCCAGCATCATGACCTGCACGCCCGACTTCTTCCAGCGTTCCATCTCGGCCTTGAGCACATTCATCTGTCCATGGAAATCCTGCATGCCGCGCGTAATCATATTGACAATATTTTGCGGCTGCATTCTTGGCACCTGACGCAGGAAGATGGAGATCAACAGACTCTGATAGGGATGCTGGTAGATCAGTTCTTCCGTATCCAGCGACAGCGGCAGATCCGGCAGCGATTTGCCATTTTGCATTAGATGCAAATTCCATTCCGCTTCATCCCGCTCCAGCTGCTTGGCTGTTTCTAACAGCCGAGCAGGCTCATCCATAATCAGAATGGTATCCTTCGGCAAGTAATCATATAAATTGGTCTTCTCCGGATACAACAGGGAGATATATTTATAGATTTCAGGGAAATACATCCGCTCGCGCAGCATCTCAACTTCCCGGTGTATTTCGTCCCGCAAACGGAGCTTGGCCTGACGATCACTCATACGTTCGAGCTGCGTCTCCAGCAGACGGGCCACCGTATCCGCTGTGCGACTAAGCCTCTCCGAATCGGCAATAATTTCCTTGCATGGTGTAATGGTGACTTCCCGGACCTTGTCAATCGAGCGCTGATCCGCCGGGTCAAAGGTACGAATCGAGTCGATATCCTCATCAAACAGTTCTACGCGGTACGCCATTGTCGTTGTCATCGGGTAAAAATCGATGATACCGCCGCGGACACTCATCTCGCCGCGGCTCTCGACACGCTCCACCCGTTCATATCCCATCTCGATCATCTGGTTCAGAAAGGATTCCAGCACGAGTGTCCCGCCGTCATGGAGCACGATTCGGGCATCGGACATCACTTCGGGAGCGGGAAGCAGGCGACGCACGCCGGAAAATGGCGCAACGACAATACCCCGGAATCCTCTTGCACATCGGACGAGAACATCAATCCGCTGCGCCAGAGTCTCGGGGCTTGAAACGGCCGACTCGGCCGCTACCAGCTCATTCGCCGGGTATAATAACACTTGATCCGGTGAGAGCGCTTCCTGTAAATCATCCGCAATTTTCTGGGCTGAAAACATATTATGAGTGACCACGAGCAGCGGGCGCTGCTGGTCCTGGTGCAATGCGGCCATTAAGATCTGTCTGGACGACCCGGAAAGACCGGAGATCAATTGCTCCCTCATGCCGGCTTGGACGCCAGCGGTTATGGATTTGAAGTCCGAATCCTTCGAAAATACATCAATAAGTGCTTGTAACAAAAGGGGGCACCTCTCTTATGCAAAAGAAATGAATTTCCTAGACTCTATTTCTCATGGAATTTTAGACGATTGCCAAAAAATTATAACCGAAAAGAAGCCTTGAGCAAAACTGCCAAGGCTAGAGCAGCGGCAGGACCTGCCGCTGTATGTCTTCTACCAAAAAACGTCCTGTACCCCATTATACTCTCATTGCAGGGGATTTGCCAAAAGGCTTAATTCCGGATGGGCTTCGAGGGCTTCTCTGCAATGATCGCAGGTTACCCGGACCATCACTTCTCCGTTAAAATCATAGGCTATTATATCCTTGCGTTCCTCAGGGGTCAAGGAATCAAATCCGAGACGGGCTTCGGATACGTGATTGGAATCGATGCGGCCCTGAAACGCCCGACAGTGTCTGCAAACATAGGTTATCGCCATCATATGCCTCCTGAAGGTCGTATATACCTTCAGTATGCCCGGAATTCCCTCGTTTAAGACTTCGATTTTCCCGCTGCCTTATGCCCTTGGAATCATCTCTCGGTTGCTTCCATCCTATGATGCTTCTCTAGGACTTGTTGAACTTCGCCATCGTCTGCTCAAAGGTATTGTCCAGACTGAATTCCAGCGCGTCACAAGTCTCCTCTACCATGCTCTGCAACTGTTCGCGTTCCTTCTTCGGAAACGTACCCAGCACATAATCCACAATGGCATAACCCGGCTCAGGCCTCGATATGCCCATTCGGACACGGTTGAAGCTCTGCGTCCCGGTATGCTGAATAATGGATTTAATGCCATTATGTCCTCCGGCACTGCCTTGATATCGCAGGCGGATCTTACCGACGACGGTATCCAAATCATCATAGACCACAATCATGTCTTCAAGACTCACTTTATAATAATCCATATAAGCACGCACGGCCTCGCCTGAAAGATTCATGAACGTCATCGGTTTGATCAGGACCGTTTTGGTGCCACCAATCATTCCTTCCGCGATGACCGATTTGCATTTATTCTGATTGAACTTCATGCCGTGTCGCTCTGCCAGAGCATCCAGCGCCATGAACCCAACATTATGGCGTGTCTTCTCATAATTTGAACCGGGGTTGCCCAGTCCGACAATCCATTTCATCACAGGTTGATTCCTTTCACGATTTATACTTTCTTCTTTGCGCATTTCTGAGTACAATATGAACAAAACCTATCGGCGTTATGCCCTCATAAGAAGGTGAATCGGCATTGAAAGCTTTCGAACAGAAATTAACGCACCACAGTCATTTTCAATACCATATGAAGCATGGCATCCCTGTTCAAGTCTATGAACTGGGTTGTCACATCGACGTGGGTCTGATCACTGCAGTCGACGCCTACTTTGTCGAGCTTGAGGGGACGCTATACAACCGGAATACGTTCACTTTCATCTCCAGGCCCGGATATTGATAACCTGCGCCGCACATATCAGGCCGAAATTATGAAAACGTTTTCTTCCAGACTGTCCACCTGCTCTTGCTATACCCAAGCCGCAAAGTCGCCATAGCCGACAAGGGTTACATCTCCTCATGAGGAGATGTAACCCTGCCTTTACACGGTTTATTATTCTATTTCAAACAATTTACTAATCGACAATTCCTCATGAACCCGGATGATGGCTTCACCCATCAACGGAGCAACCGACAATACCGTCAGCTTGCTGCTCGGGTTCGGATTGGTGATCGGAATGGTGTCTGTTACAACAACTTCCTTCAGCGGGGAGTTTTCCAGGCGCTCATGGGCAGGGCCCGAGAGAACCGGGTGTGTACAGCACGCGTAGACTTCCTTAACGCCGCCTTCCATCAACGCATTGGCACCCAGCACAATCGTACCGGCGGTATCGATAATGTCATCAATCAGAATGGCGGTCTTGCCTTCGATATTCCCGATAATATTCATGACTTCACTGACATTCGGCTCAGGACGGCGTTTATCGATAATCGCCAGCGGCGCATTCAGGAAATCAGCAAGCTTTCTCGCGCGAACGACACCGCCGTGATCCGGAGATACAACGACAGGGTTCTCGATCTGCTTTGAACGGAAATATTGGGCAAGAATCGGCACCCCGAGCAGATGATCCACCGGAATATCGAAAAATCCCTGAATCTGCATCGCATGCAGGTCCATCGTAATGACGCGATGAGCTCCTGCTTTTTCGATCAGATTCGCAACCAGCTTAGCGGTGATCGGATCCCGCGAACGCGCTTTGCGGTCTTGACGGGCATATCCGTAATACGGAATAACCACGTTGATGCTCTTCGCGGATGCCCGCTTGAGCGCATCCACCATAACCAGCAGTTCCATCAGGTTATCATTCACCGGCAAGCAGGTGGACTGCACAATATATACATGGCAGCCCCGCACACTCTCGGAGAGCTTTACTTGAATCTCGCCGTCGCTAAAGCTGGTTGTATGCGATTCCCCCATCGGAATGCCGATATAATCGGCGATTTGATGGGCAAGTTTAGGATTGGAATTACACGTGAATATTTTTAATTTAGAATCAAGATAAGTCATAGAATAAAAACCCTCCGTGCTGGTTCGTTGAATTAGGTATCCGATCACCGCTTCATATCTTGGTAAAGGAAGCAGGGATAATTACGATTTCTTGTTCTTCTTGGCGATGGCGCGTGCCCGGATCTTCTCTGCGTACCCTGGCTTGTTCTCCTGACGCGTTCTGGCGATGGCCAGATCGTTATCCGAAACGGAATGCGTAATGGTAGAGCCTGCAACAACGAATGCGCCCTTGCCCACCTTCACCGGTGCAATCAAATTCACATTACTGCCGATAAATGCATCATCTTCAATTTCGGTAATGGACTTATTATAACCATCATAGTTGACTGTAATCGCACCGCAGCCGATATTAACGTTTTTGCCGACTTTGGCATCACCCACATAACTGAGATGAGATACTTTAGAGCCGTTATCAATCGTGGCGTTCTTCACTTCAACGAAGTCCCCCACCTTTACATCATCCCCCAGCTTGGCGCCTGGACGAAGATAAGCATACGGTCCTACGGAGGTCCGAGAGCCGACTTCAGCACTGCTGAGCACCGAATGTTTGACGCTGGCACCATCCGCAATAACGGAATCCTCGATATCGGTATCCGGTCCGATCACGCAATCTTCACCGATCACCGTATTCCCTTTCAGGACGGTGCCGGGATAGAGCACGGTATCTGAACCAATCTTAACATCAGCTCCGATATAGGTTGAAGACGGGTCAATGATCGTAACACCGTTCAACATGTGCGTGCGGTTGATGCGTTCTCTCATGAAGCCTTCGGCTTCCGACAGCGCCAGACGGTCGTTGACGCCAATCGATTCCGCGTAATCATCGGTCTGATAAGCAAGCACGGTCTCGCCGGCTTGTTTCAGAATACCGATGCAATCGGTCAGGTAATATTCCTGCTGCGCATTCTGGTTGGTTACATTGTCCAGTGCAGCAAATAGCTTTTTATTGTCAAAACAATAGGTACCGGTATTAATTTCAGTAACGGCGTCCTCTTCCGGACTGCAATCTTTCTGCTCAACAATCCGAAGTGCGCTGCCATCCTCGCCTCGAATGACCCGGCCGTAGCCTTTCGGGTTATCCATATGCGCGGTAAGCACCGTAGCGGCCGCATTGTTGCTCTCATGCAGCTTCAAAAGATTCTCCAGTGTCTCGGACGTCACCAGAGGAGTATCCCCGCAAATGACAATCGTGGAGCCTTCTTCGCCGCCAAGTAATTCCTTGGCTTGCTTCACGGCGTGACCCGTTCCGAGCTGCTGCTCCTGCAGTACATACTCGGCTGCGTCTTGCAGATAGGTGCGAACCGCTTCCGCGCCGTGGCCTACGACCACAACACTGCGTTCACAGTTTACCTGTTGTACGGTTTGCAATACATGTCCGACCATCGGCTTGCCACAAACAGGATGCAGCACTTTATATAGTTTGGATTTCATACGTTTGCCCTGCCCAGCGGCGAGCACAATAGCAAATCTTTTCAAGGGCCATGCCTCCTCCTCTTGAACTCACTACTGAATATATATCATTCTACAAAAAAAGAAAAGAGAGCCACAGGTATGGCTCTCTTTTCCTTGAACCCCAATTGTAAATCTTAAGCGCCTTCTTCAATCACTTCTTCTTCAGTAGCCGCTCGCTCATACTCGGCCAATACAGCCGATTGAATTTTCTCGCGAGTACCGGAAGAAATGGGATGGGCAATGTCGCGGAATTCTCCATCAGGAGTGCGTTTGCTCGGCATTGCAACAAACATTCCATTGTTTCCGTCGATGACGCGAATGTCGTGAACGACAAATTCATTATCGATGGTAATGGATGCGATTGCCTTCATTCTCCCCTCAGAGTTAACACGGCGGAGTCTGACATCCGTAATTTGCATATGTGTTCACCACCTTTTTCCATCAGAGACTTGGTGTATAATTCCACACAGCAAACCAGAAATCCTTCTTTTTTCTAATACAAAATGTCCTAAAAACAGGAATTTTTTTTAGAATGTGATATTTTCGACAGACTTCGGGCTAATTCGAATGAAAACGCTATTATATCGACAAATATCGCGACTCTATTTTTCGAAATAATTACCAGGGTTGACGGTAATTCTCTTCGTTTTGGAGTCCACATCGCTTAAGATGGCCAGTGAAATATAGTCCTCCAGAAGTCTTTCCTCGGTTTCCACCGCTCCCGACTCTACCAGCACACCGACACCTGCGACTTCAGCATTAAATTCACCCAGCAGATCAACCATTCCCTGAATGGTCCCGCCTGCCTTCATAAAATCATCCACGATCAGCACGCGGGAGCGTTCCTTGAGCGCCCGGCGGGATAATGACATGGTATGGATGCTCTTGTGCGAGCCCGACACATAATTGATGCTTACGGCCGACCCTTCGGTCACTTGATGGTCCCGGCGAACTAGTACGACCGGCAGGTTCAGTTGGGCCGCTGTCGCATAGGCCAGTGGAATCCCTTTGGTTTCCACGGTCATGACTACATCGATATCCCGGTCGGCGAACGCCGTGGCAATGATCTTGCCCGCCTCGTTCATCAGCGAAGGTTGTCCGAGCAGATCAGACATGTACAAATATCCGCCCGGCAAAATCCGATCCGATTGCTGGAGCTGCTGGCACAGCTCCTCCGCAAACCGTAGGGCATGATCTTTGCGCAGCTTCGGAATGTATCTGACTCCTCCCGCTGCGCCGGCCAGGGTCTGAAGTTCTCCGAGTCCCTCGCTCTCGAACACGTCCTTAATAATCGCCAAATCCTCACTGATGGATGACTTGGCTGCTCCATATCGCTCGGCGAACGTCGTCAGCGGAATCAGCGTATGCGGTTTAGATAGTAAATATTGGGTCATATCGACCAATCGTTCGCTTCGTTTTAATTTTTTCACCTAGGGTTCCTCGCTAAATCCGAATATTATATGTTAAATATAACACCTTTGTACGTATTTATACAACTTTGTTTGAAATTCGACCCCGAATTGTCAAACATAACCGTTTCTAAGTCAGCAGGCGAACGGCATACACTTCCTTGCAGAACCCCCGCAGGCCATTGTAAATCCGGGCTACCTTGGATTCCTTGGAGACCAAGCCGAAGACCGTAGGACCGCTTCCGGACATGAGCGCGCCGTCAGCTCCCAATTTCAGCATTCCTTCCTTTAGCTGCTGAACTTCCGGGTGCATCTTCAAGGTAACCTCCTCCAGAACGTTACCCAGCGATTGGCACATCTGCTGGAAGCTGCCTTGCGTAAGCGCCTCTACCATGCGCTCTGCCGATGGATGGCGCTGAATCTGATCGCTGCGCAAACGGCCGTACACTTCCGCCGTCGACACGTTGATCGGCGGCTTCGCCACGATCACCCAGCACTGCGGCGGGTTCGGGATCGGCGTGAGTACCTCCCCGCGCCCTGTAGCCAGTGCGGTGCCGCCCGTTACGCAGAACGGCACATCCGAGCCGAGCTCTGCGCCCAGCGCGAGCAACTCCTCCTGGGGGATACCCAGTCCCCAGAGGCGGTTCAAGCCGCGCAGTGTCGCCGCTGCATCACTGCTGCCTCCTGCGAGTCCCGCCGCAACGGGAATTTTCTTGTCCAGGTGAATATGTACACCCTGTTTCACGTCGTAGCGCTCTTTAATTAGTCTTGCTGCCTGAAAGGCCAAATTCTTCTCGTCCAGCGGTATGTACCCTGCCTGTGAGGTGATGATGATGGTGTCCCGCTTCTGTTCGGACATTTCGAGCCGATCGGCGAGGTCGATCATCGTCATGACCATCTCTACCTCATGAAAGCCGTCAGGACGTTTATGAAGTACATCCAGCATTAAATTGATTTTGGCCGGTGCTTTTTCGTATATTTTCAAGAACGTTCACCTATCCTTAGCTTTTCCCATATGCTTGAACTTAACATATTCGAGGAAAAACATCTAATGCCTCTATATTAACAAACTCAGGCTTTGAAGTCATGGGACCGTTTGATGGAGGTAAACAAACAGGGGCTTCCGCTTAACCGGAAGCCCCTGCCGCGTTATGGTCTTTCTCTTACAGATCGGATTTGCGGGCTGCCCGCTCGGCGAGCTCAATCGCCCGTTTTACCATGTTGCCGGCATCCTTGGCCTTAATGCCTCCCCAGCCTTCTTTTTCCACGGTATCGTAGAATCCCAATTCCTTAGCCAATTCGGTCTTCAATTGATCGGACATAATGCTTCGTCTTCTCCTGCTCATCAATCCCGCCTCCTTGGAAAATGTATTGAGTATGGCATGAATAGCATCCGGCGCGATGCAGTGACCTTTTACGATCCTCTGCAAGCTTAACCTCCATCACCGAATATAGAACGGATAAAGAAGGCTTCGCGCAGCCTTAGTATGTGTTCAACTTCCGCTTGTCATTCTCCCCGGTTCGATGGCAACAAAAAACAGCCTCCCTGTAAGTGGAGACTGCTCTCTCATGACATATCGTTATGACTTGATATAGGTGATTCGCATCTCGTTGTCATCACCGGTTACCATGATTTCCACGGTTTCGGTCAGAATATCGGCATAACTGTAGGACACACGTTTAAAAGTTTGCTGGTCTTGATCCAGCTTCACAATGAAAACAGAAGGGTACGTTTCTTCCAAAACACCAGTACGCTCGACGGTCTTCCGACGGCCACCGTTAGCCCGAAGCGTAATTTTTTGCCCTAAATGGGCATCGAGACTGCGTTTGATTTCCAACAGCGCGTTTTTAGCCATTGTCGACGACCACCTCTTTCCTTGTCCATTATACAAAAGATTCAGTCATTTGTCAATTCAAAAACATTAATTATATCAGCATCAAAAATATATTGTCAACGTATTTTTTTTGACCCTGTATTTCTCGTGTGCATTTGCTTTAATATGTGCTAAATTGACAAGCTTTATGTATTTTTTTTGACAACTTTCTTAAAGAATTGAAACAAAAAATAAAAAACCCCAGCTTGTGGGGTTCTTCTCGGGTCTTTCTTCAACGGCCGATAAGCGTCTTTCAGAACACAGTATGAGCCTAACTGACCGAAGGCGTAACCTTCAATGTGGACAAATCCTGCAGCTTGGGCAGACCGATCCGGTAGCTGCCTCTCGTCTCGATTCCGCCCACGCCCTGGCTGCCGCTGATCGTATGATGAACGACATCATGAATGTTCACGGTATCCCTGACCGACGTATAGGCTGCCTTGGCGGCAACGTAGACGGGATCCAGCGCATGAATGAGGATCCGCCCCGGCGAGCTGGCAAAATTGGCTCCTGCCTGCAGCAGCGCTTCAAAATGCGATTGACACGCCCCGGCCACAATGACCAGGGAATCCAGATTCCGCTCATATTGACGTGCTACCTGAATGGCCGTGACAAAGTTGTGTGAATTCTTATAGCTGTCCAGGCTATATAAATCGTATGGCTGTCGTCTCTTCAGAACTCCATCATGACCTGTAATTACCACGATATCAGGTCTTACCCGCGGAAGAAGACGATATAATGAATCGGCCATCCCCGACTCATTGATATAATGGCCTTCCGCTGGGACCCGAAGCTGATTGTACAAGGTCAAACTCTTCTTCAGGTATTGGGGATCCCCATCCAAATGCAGCACTTTGCCCGGCACGTCAAAATATCCTTTATCCGCAAGCTGGCCGCCTTCGATATTGCGCAGGCTGGCCAGTTGACGCTCGCTCTGCTCCTGTCTGTGCTTCTGCAGGCGGTCGAGCGACTCATTGGCTTTGATCTGTGCCTGCTTTGTTCGTTCGCTTAAGGTGGGATGCGGGACCGTGACCAGATCATCAACGGGAGCATCGGCCAGTAACCGGAATTCCGTCCCTTTGATGACGATATTGTTATTTTGCCGCATGCCTTCTACCCGGAACGTTACATCGCCGCCGTAGGATTTACGAACGACCAAGTCTCCCAAGTTCATCACAACATCACCCCTACCCTATGGTATGGGCCACTGTGACTATTGGTTCTTGGAAACATCAATTTATCGCGTCGAGACCCTCCTCGGGTCTATGGGCGCTCTAATGGCTGTATTAGCGAATATCCGCGTTGTACAATATGTTGCTAAGCCGGGCATACTCTTCAATACTAAGGGTCTCACCGCGCCGTGAAGGCTCGATGCCCGCCTCCTGCAGCAGCTGCTCCAGCCGTTCACGGCCCTCTCCCGGAAAGAACCGGCTCTTCAGATTGTTGGCAATCGTCTTCCTCCGCTGTGCGAAAGAGGCCTGGACCACCTCGAAGAAGAAGCTTTCATCTTCTACGTTGACAGGAGGCTGTTCCCGGACCACCAAGCGAATAACGGCCGAAGCGACATTCGGCTGCGGGATAAACACCGTATGCGGCACAATACAGACCAGCTTAGGCTCACTGTAATATTGAACGGCAATGCTAAGGCTACCGTAATCCTTGCTTCCCGGTGCGGCCGCCATCCGCTCTGCCACTTCTTTCTGAATCATCACCACGATGTTCTCCAGCGGCAGCTTCTCCTCCAGCAGCTTCATGAGAATCGGCGTCGTCACATAATATGGCAGATTCGCAACCACACTTACCTTCGATACGCCCGCAAAATCCTGACGGAACAGCTCATGAAGATCCACCTTCAGGACATCCCCATGATGCACCTTCACATTCTCATAGGGCTCCAGCACCTCCCGCAGGATGGGAATCAGGCGCTGATCAATTTCGACCGCGGTGACGGTTCCTGCCGTCTGTGCCAGCTTCTCGGTTAACGCACCGATCCCAGGCCCTATCTCAAGCGCTCCCTTATCTTCATCCAGTCCTGCAGCCTCCACGATTTTATACAATATATTCTGATCGATGAGAAAGTTTTGACCCAGACTCTTCTTGAAGGAGAATCCATGCCGTGAGATGATCTCCTTCGTCCGTCTTGGTGTTGATATATCCTCGATCCGATTCATTGGCTTACGCCCCCTTCTTCCAGCTGTGCAAGTGCGGCCAGAAATTCTTCCCGCGATATTTGAAACATGGCCAATCGTTTATGGAATTGCTTGCTGTTGCAATATCCGATCCCGAGCAGGTCTCCCATTGTCATACGCCTTGCAGCAGCCTCCGGATGGGCTGATAATCCAGCCTCCAGCATGTCCTCCAGACTGATCAGGCTCTCTCCGCCCTCAAAGGAGGTATGGACCCGTTCCAGCGCACGCCGTATCGCTTCCGGCGAGGCATTCTCTACGCCGATATCCCCTTTGCGGGTAGCATCCGCTTCCGGAATAAAGGCATGCTTGCAGCCAGGGACACCCTGATCCACAATTTTGCGGATCCGCTCCCCTGCATGGTCAGGATCGGTTAATATAATAACGCCTCTGCGCTCCTGAGCAAGCGCTATGCGTTTCAGGATTTGTTTATTGATCGCTGAGCCGCCCGTTTCAATCGTATCCGCTTCTACGGCCCTTTTAATGGCAACGGTATCGTCTCTGCCTTCCACAACAATCACTTCTTTAATCATGCGTTTGTTCTCTTCCTTCCCAAGAAAACAGGCTTGTACAACCTCTAGGTTCTACCATCTTAGCCCTATATACTCCGTTCTTAACAAAACAAAAGAAGAGGAAATATTCCCTCTTCTTCATCATTATATATTATAAGCTAAATAGTATAGCATTAGAATGGTATTGTAAATTGGAATTCATGCGTCTAGTTCAATTCAGGTTTAACCGGACCGATCACGTAAACGGTGCGGCCGCTCTTCCGGCCGAAATTTATGGCCGATTTCAGTGAATCATAATAAACATCGATTTTGTTGCCTTTGATGGCACCGCCCGTATCTTCTGCACGACGGAAGCCAATGCCTTCGATATAGACCCACCAGCCGATCGGGATGATGTTAGGATCAACGGCGATGGTGCGTCCTTCTGTAACGCGTGTGCCGGATGCCGTGCGTGTACCGATTCCCTGCTGCTCAGCGGAATACGCCGTCATCGACACGTTGTTCAATACCTTGCTGTATTTAAAATCAACGCCTGCCCGAGAAACCACATTGTTCTCGACTGCCTTGGCGGTCGTTACTTTTTTCGTGCCGGACAATTTAGCCGGTTTAGCCTTTACATCGGTGGCTGCCGCCTGGACGATGACAGGCTTCTCCACTTTTTTCGTGCCAACGGCAATGATTTTATCCTTCGTTCTGCGTTCAATCTCTTGGGAGACCTTCGTCTTGGAAACCAGCTTGCCATTGTGGTAGACCTTCTCATAATGGTTCACCATGAGACCAGGCTCGCCCCGCTGAATAACGCGGTTATCCCCTCTCTCAAGCGATGGGTCGGCTGTTTTGATCACGCGGAAATTGCGATCCTCCGTCTCCTTAACTTTTTGTTTCGTGACGCGAACGACATCGATATTCATATTGCTGGTCAGCTTCGTGTTCTGTGCCGGTTGTACTATATCTTCACCCTGGATCGTAATACCAGCCTCTTTAAGTACATGATCAACCGTATCCTGGGATGTAAATATGGTTTTGGTTGTGCTGCCTACTGTAACTTTGACTGGAATTGCCCGGTCAATGATGATCCGGTCTCCATCCTCGATCGCGCCGTTTAAAGGCATCGAAATCTGATCCTGGGGACTCAACGTGATCGCTTGCTCATCCAGCAATTCCTGCAGCAATGATCCACGTGTTTCAACTGTGGTGACACGACCATCGACGACAAGCTGGACTTCCTTGCCTGCCTGATCATGTACGACCAACGATATGAGAAGTGATACCGTAACGGCACCCATGGCACCGAGCAACATCAGTTGACGCAAATTGTCATGCTTCCATCTCAATGCGTAAGACATGCTGGATGATTGTGATTCATGGGTTTCTTCAGGTTGAAAAATGCCCACTATTCCATCCTCCTTCATAGTCCCGCCGTCTAGGTAAACGCATGAATGCATTTGACGTGACTATAGCAATTTTTCTCACAAGGCGCCCTGCTATCTATCTACACCCTGCGTCAATTCCCGTCTTTCCGTCCATGTACCACCACCCCTTGTTTACCAAGAGTATGATGATCCCCTCTCCATTATTCAAAAATAAAAGAAAGCCATTGAAAGAGTACTAGAGGCTCTAACGTGGCTTCCTGATGATTAGAATCATGGAAATGGTATGCACGAGAATTCCCCTCTTATTTCGCTTACGGAGTTAGCTGTCGGGTTCGGACGTAAGAGAGACGCCCTAGATCCGGATACCCGCTCATGGCGAGATCCTTCAAATTCACCCCAAAGACCCGAAAAAGAAATCAAATACAGCTGCGCGCATTCAGACCAGTATGCACGGCGGTATCGGTTCCCCCGTTCCCCAGAATTTCGGAGATTAAGCGAGACGGTTCATGAAATATTCGGCCGCGATCTGCACATCGCAGCTTCTTATCACTGAAAAGATGATATCCTGTTTGTATGCAGGTTGTAAAGCAACATTCAACCACATTTTCTCATGTAAAAGGTTAAAATATTGTAATATCAACGCCTTTTCTGATTAAAAAACTTTAATTAATCGAAAATGCTCTCTTTTTCATCGCTTTTGCTCTCGTTTTCGTTAAATACCAAATCGTTCCAGCGCATTTTGGGTGGTAATTTGGGCCAATTCCTCATAGGACAACCCCTTAATTTCGGCTGCCGCCTCCGCCACCAATTTTACATAAGCAGTCTCATTTCGTTTCCCGCGGAAGGGATGAGGTGTTAGGTAAGGGGAGTCCGTTTCGATCAATAATCGGTCAAGCGGAACCTGCGCCAAAACCTCTTTGGGCTGCTTTGCATTTTTGAAGGTAATCGGCCCGCCAAACGAAATATGGAATCCCATATCGAGACATATTTTGGCCGTTTCCCAGCTTCCGGAGAAGGAATGCATGACACCGCCCACCTCGGAGGCTTTTTCCTCGCGCAAAATTCTCACGATATCTTCATGCGCATCCCGATTATGAATGACAATCGGCATGTTCAATTCCCGGGCCAGTCCGATCTGGCGCCGAAGCACTCGGTGCTGAACTTCTTTCGGAGACGTATCCCAATAATAGTCCAAACCGATCTCTCCTATAGCCACCACTTTCTCGTGACTACACAAAGAGGCGATCCAATCCAGGTCATGATCCTCCATGGTAATGGCGTCTACAGGATGCCAGCCTACCGCTGCATATATAAAATCATAAGTTTCTGCCAGCTTCATCGTAGTCGGAATCGTCTCCCGGTTAAATCCAATATTGATCATCCGGGTCACGCCGGCTTCGAGCGCCCGCTGGATTGCCTTTTCCCGGTCTTCGTCGAATTGGGGAGCATCCATATGAGTGTGCGTGTCGAACAACATAAAATCCACACTCTCCTTCCTGTCGTTTCTGTGTCGTATATCTTCCATTAGCTGGGTAAATTGCAAATAAACCCAACGTTTCTGTATTCCACCTAGGTTAATGTTGTTGTTTGAAAACACTGGCTATCTTCTCCGGCATTTGAGGCAGCAGCGGACTTACCTTCTCCTCCGGATAATAAAGATGGTACCGTCCTTTATGAATGCCGCTGATCGAGCGTACAATATCGGATACCTCCGAGATTTCCTTCAGCTCATCATGCCGATCCAGAAGCAGGATTTGCTTCTCGTTAAGCGGCATATCGGAATGAACCTTATCATAAGGAAGATCCGTTGGAAAATCAATCTCCAGGTCATATTCCGGATGCAATCCCACGGCACTGAATGCGTGGCGTATCCCGTCGATGGTCTCCAGATCGATGTTGTCGATTTCTACATATTTGTAGAGCTTTCGGTGCATGAAACGGCCGCATAATTCGCTAAGAAGAGGATCTTCCTCCTCCGTCCATTGCAGAAAGGCCGTTTGGATCAGAGCTTCATCAAGGCGCAGATATTGATTCACCCCGATATCCCCCGAAAACAACGCAGGAAGCGGTTCGATCATGAACCGGAAACCATATCCACGGTCATGCAGTTCCTTGGCCCGGCGGAAGATTTGGCGCAGGATGATTTCGGAGCTTCGGGTGACGGGATGAAAATACACCTGCCAGTACATCTGATACCTTGACATCAGGTAATCCTCTACGGCATGCATACCCGATTCCTTCACGACGACCCGATCCCGATACGGCCGCAGCATCCGCAAGATCCGGTCAATATCAATCGTTCCGTAATTGACTCCCGTATAATAGGCGTCCCTTAACAAATAATCCATCCGGTCTGCATCCAGCGGACTAGTGACCAGGTTTATCACAATCGGCTTGTCGTAGGTTTTGTTAATAACCGAAGCCACTTTCTCGGGGAAATCCGCTCCAAGCTCCCGCAGTACCTGATTGACGCAAGTATCTCCAAGCAGGATCCGGCATGTCCAATCCTCGTGATTCATATGAAAAGCTTCTTCTATAGAATGAGAAAAGGGCCCATGCCCCAAATCATGCAGCAGGGCCGCGCAGAGGGCAACTTGCCTTTCCTCGGCAGGCCAATCGGAGTACCCTCTCCGTTCGAATTGAGAGATGATTCTTCTCGTAATTTCATAGACTCCCAGTGAATGGGAGAATCGGCTGTGTTCGGCCCCGTGAAAGGTCAGAAATGAAGTCCCAAGCTGTCTCACCCGGCGGAGCCGCTGGAATTCCGGGGTATCGATTAATCGCCATATGATATCGTCTTGCACATGAATATAATTATGGACGGGATCCTTAAACACTTTTTCTTCCGAAATTGGTGAATGCATTCCATCTCAACTCCTTATCGTTTTGATTTGGGTTTTTGCCGACAAACACTTCTTTTGACATCTAATGTCGAACGATGTCGAATAAGATAAAATTACGCTTTCCAAATCGACAAATAGAAAATCGCAGCAAAAATTGGTTCGATTATGGTAATTACGTTGCTATACAAGGGTTTTGTTCACTATACTTTCGTAAATAGGTTCCGATTTTTCAAAAATATAGGTTGACTGTTTTGGGAATCGTTGGTACTATAAGTAACATAAAAACTAGAACTATGTCGAATTATGACTTTTTTAAATTATGGCGAGAGGGGCATTTATAAGTTATGATGAAATCAACAGGAATTGTAAGGAAAGTCGATGAGCTTGGACGGGTCGTCATTCCAATTGAGTTACGCCGTACGCTCGGAATTGGTGAGAAAGATGCATTGGAGATTTATGTAGACGGCGAACGCATCATGCTTAAGAAATATGAGCCTGCCTGCATCTTCTGTGGTAACGCTGAGAATGTCACTTACTTCAAAGGTAAAATTGTTTGCCATGAATGTATCTCGGAAATCCCTACACCTGTGACAAATTAAGATTTTTAGTATATAATAGCATTATTACATTTTGTTAATTCTAACCTTTTTCATATCTCCTTGGTGCCTTCCTCGGCTATGAACCCGGCCGCAGGAGGGTCTTTTTTTTGATACTAAAGAATTTATAAGCTTTCAGCGAATTCTATAAACACATTTGTTTATATGTATCGGGGTCCCCGTAAAGGATTTGAATAAATATCGAAGCATAGGCCCCACTTTGTGGGGCTATTTGTTGTCCCCCCGCGCCAAATTACGCAAGATCACGACTCCGTCAGGAGTGCGTTATAAATATCCCGCTTCGATACACCGCGATCACTCGCGGTTTTTTTCATGGCATCCTTGCGGCTTAATCCTTCCCGCTCATAATGTTCCACATGCTCCTGGAGCGAAAGCTCCTGCCACCAGGCATTTTTCTCTTTAAGCTCCTCTTCTGCACTGCCGGCCTCAACCACCAAACAATATTCTCCCAGGGGCGGATGCTCCGTGAGCCAGTCCAGGCATTCGGAGATGCTTCCGCGCAAGAATTCCTCGTAGCGCTTGGTTAGTTCGCGAGCCAAGGTCACCTTCCGATTTCCCAGTACCTCCTGCAAGATCTCCAGGGTCTTTTTCACGCGATGCGGAGATTCATAAAATAATAACGTTCCCTGCGCCGATTGCAAAGCTTGCAGCTGCTGGACGATATCTTTGCGCTCCCGCGGCAAAAAGCCGATAAACGTAAACCGTTCGGTCGGCAAACCCGAAACGATTAGGGCGGAAAGAGCGGCATTGGCCCCCGGGATCGGAATGACCGAAATCCCCGCTTCAATCGCTAGTGAAACCAGATCACTGCCAGGGTCCGAAATCGCCGGCAGACCGGCGTCGCTGACGAGTGCCACATTTTTTCCTTCTATTATATAGCGTATGATTTCAGGCCCGCTGGCCGTCTTATTATGCTCGTGATAACTAAACAGTGGTTTAGCCGGAATTTCAAAATGGGTCAGCAGCTTGCGTGATTGCCTGGTATCCTCTGCCGCGATAATATCGCATTCCTGAAGGATGCGCACGGCGCGATAAGTCATATCCTCCAAATTACCGATCGGCGTTGCCACCAAATACAGAGTACCCGGGCTTCCCTCTCCCTGGTCGGCATAACTTTGCTGTACAAGATTTCTCATTCGTTCGTCTCATCCTTATGTGTTCCGTAGTAAATTTCCATAAAATCCGGTCCGTAGTTTCCTTGCTCATCATACACGATCAGCGGGGGCTTCAGCCGAACCTCAGGCTTCCCGTCCCGAATTCCCTCGATAAGCACCATGTTCGCTTCCATGCTCACGCGCGGATGGACAAAGCGGATGACTTTGGGCTCAATCCGGTATTTGCTCATCAGGGTAATAATTTCTGCCAGCCGCAAGGGCTTGTGGACCATGCTCATCTTCCCGCCTTGGCGAAGCAGTCTTGCACAGGATTCAATTACTTCCTCAAGCGTACAGTGAATTTCATGCCTGGCAATCGCCTGGTGCTCATTCAGCTTCAAGTCGCTGCCATTCATCGGCATATAAGGCGGGTTGACCGTAATCAGGTCGTACGCTCCATACCCTTTTTCCTTGTACAGTTCCCGCAGATCTCCCTCATGAATCGTGATCTGATCCTGCAGATCATTCATCTCGACGCTCCGTCTGGCCATGTCTGCAAGTCTGGGCTGAATCTCAATCCCCTCGATCGGCGCGCCTGTACGTGTTGACAACAGGATCGGAACAACTCCGTTTCCTGTGCACATATCCAAAATACGGCCCCTGCGCGGAATGCTGGCAAACCTGGCGAGCAGGACGGCATCCATGGAAAAGCTGAATACCTCCTCACTCTGGATGATGCCAAGCTCATGGGTAAGCAGATCATCAATCCGCTCGGATGGTTGCAATAACACTTCTTTCAATTTCATAGTTTCAACCCTTTATCTCCATAATTCCAAACACGCTCTTCTGGTGTATCGGCTCTCTACATAGTACCTGATAAAATGAAATACATAAAAGGCTGCTCTTCACATTGCATGACAAGCAGCCGTATGGTATTTTTTCAATCGCGATCCTTACAGTATAACCTTTCCATTCTAGAAAAAAACCGTAGGCAGTTTCTCCTACGGCTTCTTATTTATTCAAAAAAGATAAGCAGAACAGGCAATCCCCTTCCGTCCGCAGATGTCCGTAATAGACATTGCAGATGTGGAAGCCTTCATGATACAGCCGTGCCAGGTTATCATACCCCTCGCCGACCACATCTTCATGTTCCTCATCCTTCACATGAGGCTGAGGTTGTAAAGCCACTGGGTTTTCCAATTCTGCCGGATTGACTTCCCGCTTTAAAATTTTCCGGAGCTGTTCATTTTCAAGACTGAGGCGATGGTTCTCTTCCAGCAGTTCCTTGATGACCAGCTTAAGTCCACCCAGTTCACTGTGTATATGTCCCATCTGTGTTTCCAACTCTTGAATGAGCACAAAAATGTTTTTCTTCTCCAAGTCTACACCCCGAAAATAAACATTCTATTGGACTATTTAATGACAACGTCATCCATTGGAAGTTCCTTAACCTTACCAATTTCAAACAGCTGAACATGAACCGTCCGCTTATCCGCATTCAGTCCGACTACTTTGCCTTCTCCAAGCGAAGTAACGACCATTTTCCCAGCGGATGGAAGCTCTTCTTTCACGCTTTCATAATTATCATGCTCAAACTTCAGGCAGCACATCAATCTTCCACATAGCCCGGAAATTTTAGTCGGATTGAGCGATAGGCTTTGATCCTTTGCCATCTTGATCGATACCGGCTCAAAATCACCAAGCCATGAGGAACAGCACAGTACGCGTCCGCAAGGTCCAAGACCGCCGAGCATTTTCGCTTCATCGCGAACTCCAATCTGGCGAAGTTCGATTCTTGTTCGGAATATACTGGCCAGATCCTTGACCAGCTCACGGAAATCCACACGGCCTTCCGCCGTGAAATAGAAAATGATTTTGTTGCGGTCAAAGGTAAATTCCACATCGACCAGCTTCATTTTCAGTTCGTGATCCCGAATTTTATTTAAACAGGTGGTGAATGCATCCTTAGCCGCTTGTTTGTTCTCTTCAACCACACGGGCATCAGAATCACCAGCGATCCGAATGACCTTCTTGAGCGGAAGGACAACGTCTGATTCACCGACCTCCTTCTTTCCTATCACAACTTGACCATACTCAATACCTCTCGCGGTTTCCACAATGACGGATTGTTCTTTCTCCACGGGCAGGTCGAGCGGATCGAAGTAATATATTTTGCCCGCCTTCTTGAAGCGGACACCTACTACACTGTACAAAAATAAACCCCCTTGTGCCTGTACATAATGGCCATTCTGCGGGCCTGGGGGTCTTCTCACGCCGGAGTGTTACCGCCCAAACCCATCAATAACTGCTCTAAACTGAGCTGTCCATTGACATTATAGCGTAACTTCTTCTGACACTCTGCGGCCAAATCCATGTATGACACCCACTGTGCTGTGCTGCGGGCTGATGCATGACCAGAGATATACTCTGCCTGATCTATGAAAACGAGAGACTCTTTCCTTCCATACTGGACATGGATCATGTCCTTAAACCATAAATGAAACATACTGAACAATAGGTCCAGATGATCTGAGAGTTCGGTTTTGAACACTTTTTGACTCGCTGTGATGATCGCTGAGCCGCTGCGGTTCAAAGACTCCTTCCCTAATTGTAACACTACGTTTCTAATTTCTGCAAACCAATTCTCACTCAATATTTTCCTGCACTCATCAAGACCTGATGAAAGGTGAACAGCGCAGCGTACAAGTGCGGCAGGATAACCTTCCCCTACAAGAACCTTCTCCATCATCTGCGGATCTAAAGCCCGGAATGGGACCTGCTGGGATCTCGATTGAATGGTGGGCAAAAGGGCCTGTCCGTTCTCGGCAATCAGAATCGCTACAGCCGGCGCTTGGGGTTCCTCCAGAAATTTCAGCAGGCTGTTGGCTGCCTGTGTGGTCATCTTCTCCGCCCGGTCAATGATATAAACCTTAGGATTGCGATTCTCCGATCGATAAGAGAATATACGCTGAAGATCGCGAATCTGATCGATCTTAATGCTTGCTCCATCAGGCTCAACCAATGTAAGATCGGGATGGTTGCCATGATCTACCTTGCGGCATTCCAAACATTGGCCGCAGGCATCGTCTTCAAGTTCCGTACAAAACAAAGCCTTGGCAAACGTAAGCGCCGTCTGCATCTGTCCGGCACCATGAGGGCCGCTAAACAGATAGGCATGACTGACCGCATTACGGCGCAAGGCATTTTGCAGCAGTTGCTTCGCAGTCTCTTGACCTACGATATCATTAAAAGACATAAGTCCTCACTTTCTATCAATCCTTCATGATCCTCCTCCATGTTGGAGCAGTCATGAATTACGATACGCTTCCTTGCTTTTTGCAGCTAGAATACAAGATTGATCAGCATGCCCCGAATTTCACCAACTCGGTTCAGCAGATCAATTCTCCCCTGCTCCGTATCCAGCAGTTCATCCGCCATGGCGAGCAGCGCAGAATCGACTTCATCGATTACATTATAACGCTTTCCGCGTCCCCGGCGGTCCCAGCCGCGCGTTTCCTTCATTTTTACACCGCGACGTACTGTTTCCTCCAGGAATCGGCGAACCATCAATTTATATGCTTTGAGCTCTCGAACGGTCATCGCCTTAGCCAATCGATCTCCTTGCATTGCAATTTCACGCATTTGACGACTCAGCTCTTCATGGGTCGCACGTTCTCCCTGCTGCTGCATCATATCCGAGAACGATCGCTTCTGAATCGGTCTGGCGTTGCCATCCGGCACCGTGAGTTCACTTTTCATGGGCCGAAAGCCCGGATTGATCTTCACCTGAATCCACCGCCTATTGCGTTATTTCTTGCATCTAATAAAACGGAGGCATCCGGTACGTTCATATCGAACAAACCTGTGCCTCACGTGAACGTACCTTGAAATGGATTGCTTGTCAAGCGATTTACTGACAATTATCGATAAATTGGACGATTATCCGGAATTCGATGAAATCATCCATCTATTAAGATCATCTCCCGAGTGCGGCGATCTACGGTAACTATTTTTATTATGATACAGAAGTGGTTCAGAAGACTTTGGTGACAGGAGAACACAGCCGTCAAATATCCCAATAAAAACATCCGTTACGTATCTATCACAGATCCAGAAAATGAATTTAGAAATGCTCGAATCGTTCTACAGGGAGAACAAACACGGTTGCGCCACCAACCTGCACTTCGACCGGAAGCGGCAAGTAGGAATCGGTTGTACCACTCATAGGGGTTACCGGGGTGACCAGCTGTTCACGAACTTTACAGCTTGTGCGAATGACACTGAGCACACTTTCAACCTGTGAATCGTCTACCCCGATCATAAAGGTGGTGTTGCCCGCCTTCAGGAAGCCGCCTGTACTTGCAAGCTTTGTTGCCCGAAAATTAGCTTTGACCAATGCGGCGGAGAGACGGTTGCTATCTTTATCCTGGACAATCGCAACTATCAATTTCATGGTAAACCCTCCTTGTTTATTTGGACATCGCATGTCCTTAACAGTACTTATTTGACAAACAACCTCAAAAATCCTTTAATATCGCGTCTTCCAAGTGACGAATCATTTCTCTTTCCACCTGAGTCGGCGTTTTGGAAGCGTCCACAATGCGAATTCGATCCTGATTACGCTCTGCTACCAATAGATAGCCTTCCCTAACTTTCTCGTGAAATGCCATAGTCTCCATATCCAGCCGATTCAATTCCCGTTCTGCATTTGCCGTGATCCGGGACATGCCAATCTTCGGCTCCACATCAAACAACAGCGTTAGATCCGGCATGCGGGTATCAATCGCAAATTGATTGATGTTCCATACCTCCTCCATGCCCAGTCCGCGTGCATATCCCTGGTAAACCAGACTGCTGTCCACGAACCGGTCACACAGTACCGTCAAGCCCTGGCTCAAAGCCGGCTCCACCTTCTCCACAAGATGCTGGCGGCGGGCTGCCGCATACAACAATGCTTCGGTGCGTGCATCCATCGCGGTATGCTCCGGATCGAGAATAATGGAGCGGATCTTCTCCGCAATCTCAATGCCGCCGGGCTCACGTGTAATCAGATACGGAATCGAATGGTTCTGCATAAAGGCGGCGAGTCTGCCCATCATGGTCGTTTTTCCGGATCCGTCTCCTCCTTCGATGGTAATAAATAGTGGTCTGCGATTATTCATAGCGTATCCTGCTTTCATCATTTGTTGATCGAGGAGCTCTAAGTTATACACTCCGGTATACCAGCGTAGAGTGGAGTTCCTTCCTTCACGTTTCCTTATAAACGACAATGGTTTGCAGCGTTGGATCTGATATCCCCTGGCATTTCGCCCCTGCATGCCTTAATGCCAGGAGCCTCTGTTCCATTTCCGCTGTGATGTCTTCGCCTGGGTATAAGATCGGTATGCCTGGCGGGTAGGGAATAACCATCTCCGCCGCCTTTCGCCCAGCGCTCTTCGCTAACGGCACGGATTCCAACCTTTCCCTGTCAATCGGCTTGAGTGTGAAGAGAATTGGGGCCGAATAAGGAATCTCCGCGGACAAATTGTTCCACGTGGAAACATCGGAGACTAGTCTGGATTCATTTAATAATTTAGCATCGTCATCGAAATGATTGGAATCCATATTCTCGTGGGTCACTCGCGGCTCATAGCTCATGAAATCCCCCTGATCCCGCAATGTCCGGATCAGTAATTCCGTGCTCTCTGCCGTAGCGCCTGGTCCGGTTCCGATCCCTTCTGTCTTCTCCCCCTGCTCTACAATATGCACAAGAGCCCATAAGACGTGATTCGCGTCTTCCCGAGTCGATGCCAGCGTAAACAATAAGACGACGCGCAACTCGTCGCTCATCTCCGGCACACAGCCGCGCGCCTCTAGTGCGCGCTGGAGTGCATACCCGCTCAGGGACCCGGTGCGGTCATAAATGACCGCCTTAAACGGGTCCTGGCGGGTATACGCCGCAGCGGCCGTGCCCGCGGCGTGCCCCCCGGGCTGCGGCGGCTGCAGCAGCCCGAAGCGCGGCAGCTTCGCGAGGCCGCGCCGAAAGGTCTCCACGGCGGCAAGGCCAGCCGTGAAGGCGCCTGCGCCCTGCGTGTGCAGCAGGCGCCGCGCCAGATCCAGCGAAGCCATGAGCGGGTACGAGGGGCTGGAGCTCTGCACCATGGCCAGCCGCTGGCGCAGCAGGCTTCGGTCCAGCAGCCCGCCCTGTACATGCAGCATGGCTCCCATCGTCATGGCGGCTAACATCTTGTGTGTGGATTGAACCACACCATCCGCTCCGCATGACAAAGCGTTCATCGGCAGCTGGGGGTGCTGTCCGTAATGAGCTCCATGCGCTTCGTCCACCAGGAGCGGAATGTCGCGCTTATGGCACGCTTCCGCGAGCGGCCTTAAGTCGCTCCCCATCCCGTAGTAGTTCGGCATCGTGACGATCGCCCCTCGTGCCTCAGGATAGGCCTCAAGAGCCGCTGACAGCGTAGCCGCAGATGGAGCAATGGCTAATCCGCTTGGCTTGTCCATCTCTGGCTGAAGAAACACCGCCCTTGCACCCGCCAACAACAATCCGTTCAACACAGACTTGTGTACGTTCCGCTGTACAAGCATGATATCGCCCGGTTCACGGCAAACCGTCAGGATTAGCGCCAAATTGCCGGCTGTACTTCCCCCTACCAGGAAGAAGCTTTCCTCTGCACCAAAACAATCTGCGGCCAGCTCCTGTGCTTCCTGAATAACGCCTTCCGGATGAAATAAATCATCGGTTCCGCTAATTTCCGTCACGTCAATGCGCATGGCCTCTTGCAGCATCTCCGCAGCGTTACCTTCTTCTGCATATGCCCTGCCATTTTTATGACCAGGTACATGAAAAGATGAAGCCCCACGTTCTCGATACCATATTAAAGCTTCTGCAAGTGGGGCACGCTCTCTATGTGTAGTCATCGACATATCCCTTCGGATTACATTCTCTAACCTATTTTAACGCAATTTGAAACCTACGCCTACGTCTCCATCACGGAAAGTCCTTCTAAACAAAAAAAGGCCTTTCATTCAGGCCCATTTGACGCGTGTACCCGCATCTATGCATTTTTCGGCATGGCAATCTGTTTTAATTGACGAATGAAAAAATGATATTTGGCATCTTCCGCACTGGTATGAACGATTTCGGATTCACATTCCTCGCACACGAATTGCGAGACGATGGTGATTCCCTCTGTCTTCGTCTGATTGCATATGATACACACGTGTTCGGTCAATTCTTCCATAACCATCCCACCTTGATCCTTTTCCTATTAGTATGACACAGTTTCTATTATTTTAAACCTTTTCATAGGATATCGGTCTACGCTTTATGTATATGTACCCCTTGGTGGCCTTGTGTCTGTACCTTTTTTTCAGCTTAATAAAAATATGATTTTGTCCGATAAAGACATAAAAGACTTAATCTTCTCGTCTATCGAAATTCACTTCTACTTAAAGGGGGACGGCATAGCCCAATGGCAGATCCACACGGTCAAGCCACCTTTTATCACTATCGATTAATTAAGAAAATCCAAATTTCCAAAAGCTTGCTCATCCTCTACTTAAGTTTGCCTTGGCTAGCAGCGGCAGCAGGGACATTTTGGGTGTCACCGTATTTCCTGCTCTATCTGCTAATCGCCTTTCCGCTTATGTTATGGATCCAGTATGTCGTCGGACATACCGTGCTCGTCCTATTGGGAGCAAGCTACCGTAAACGTTGGCGCTTCCGTCTGAGGTTGCCTTGGCTTGGTTATATTCCGGATCAACACGTCAGCCGTCGCGTATTTAATTTAGTGCAGTTCTATACCTGTTGGGTGGGGATAGTCTTAAGCGCTATCATGGCCTTCTGGTCTCCGTTGCCTTTTGCCATTACGCTTCTGTTCTGGCATCTTTGGCTCCTTCTCCCGCGCGGTTATACGATGCTGCGTCTGAGCGGCCAGCGTAAAGATGGCATGTTGAAAATGAATGAACAGGACATCTCCTACTACCTGCAATAATGTTGAAGTTTCTGCATCCATCACTACATAGCGCTATAAACCCTATTTCCGTTTCAAAATTAAATAAAGACCTCATTCCGAAGTCGGAACGAGGTCTTTATTCATTTGCTTTATTGCTTTCCAATCCTTGTATGGCTTGTTTTTTAAGCTGTGCCGGAACCGTGATTATAAGAAAATCGTCATGCACCGATAGGTGGACGATACTTTTACCTTTTTCAAATACTAACGAAGAACCGTTATCTTCAACTTCCTTCTGCTTCCATCCCCACGACTCAATCTCTTCCAGGTAGGCTTCAGGAATGCTGTCGTCTCCCTTTAAGCCCGGAAGCGCATACCGTACATAATCCAAGTCACTATTGCCTGTGGTTTGCTCCGTTTTATTCGCTTCCTTCGGAACCGGGAATGACTTCACATTCGCCGCGCCGTCAAAGGTTTCCCAGCTTGGTTTTGTGGATGCCCCACATCCGGATCCGATCAACACGATCGTAACCGCACAGATCATCCCTGCCACATGCAGACCACGTTTACACAACATGTAATTGTCCTCCTTCCCCCACAATAACCGGTCTCCAGATGAGTATTCATAGTTGGTTGGTTAATGGAGAACCTTCCAATCAGGCCTTATTTCCTACAGCCTGCGCATATCGGTAAACACATTACCGATTATACCTAATTCTATTATACTGATTTTTGGCATGGTATCGGTAACAAAATCTTCATCTGTTTACGTCAATTTTAGGATCATGTTATATAACAGAGAAGCTGCTGACATCACGCTGCAGCATATATCATTAGTCGGACAATCTCTAAGTCTGCACTTCATCAAAACTTCGATGAAAACAAATAAAAACCACCATCGATTACATCGACAGTGGTTTTTCGCTTGGCGACGTCCTACTCTCCCGGGACCCTTCGGTCCAAGTACCATCGGCGCTGGAAGGCTTAACGGTCGTGTTCGGTATGGGAACGCGTGGAACCCTTCCGCCATCGCCACCAAACGGTTCC
>NZ_JFOM01000025.1:0-63464 GCF_001860525.1 Paenibacillus sp. LC231
CATACCGAACACGACCGTTAAGCCTTCCAGCGCCGATGGTACTTGGACCGAAGGGTCCCGGGAGAGTAGGACGTCGCCAAGCGAACAACCATAAAGACCGTTATCGAGTCATCGATAACGGTCTTTTCCTATATTCAATAACATGTGTTTACGAAATCGAGGACTATCCCGTACCGGGTTGGGTGATACTAAACGACAGCGATTCATTGTCCCTAGGATGGTGCCCCAACGGTTGGCATATTGGCAGACAGGGCTTTAACCTGGGTAAGTCTCCATTTAATAGAAGAAACCCGGTCTGTTTGTCCATTCCAAAGAGACAGGATAACGCGCTGGATGGATACTTGCGAACTTCGAGCAAAGGGCGAATTTCAATCCTTGACAGCCTATGGGCCCTTTGCTAAGATGGCAATAATATATTTCTGAAAATACTTGAAAATGCCGTCCGGTCCAGCTCTGACAGTAGTTGTAGTCCGCAGGAAGACGACAAAAAGGAGGAATAACCCAGGTGTGGGAAGATAAGTTTAGCAAGGAAGGCTTCACTTTTGACGATGTATTGTTGGTTCCTAGAAAATCCGAGGTGCTTCCAAAAGAAGTAGATGTTAGCACCAAATTGAGCGAGCATGTAAAATTGAATATCCCGCTCATCAGTGCAGGAATGGACACCGTAACGGAAGCTCCTTTGGCCATTGCCATTGCTAGAGAAGGCGGAATTGGCATTATTCATAAAAATATGACCGTTGAACAACAAGCAGAAGAGGTAGATCGGGTTAAGCGTTCGGAAAGTGGTGTTATTACGAATCCGTTCTCACTCCATGCTGATCATCTTGTATCCGATGCAGAGAAACTCATGAGTAAGTTCCGGATTTCCGGCGTACCGATCGTAGATAAGAACAATAAGCTGATCGGTATTTTGACGAATCGTGACCTTCGTTTTGTTCATGACTACAATACGGTAATTAGTGAAGTAATGACCAGCGAGAATCTGGTGACAGCTCCGGTCGGAACGACTCTTCAAGATGCCGAAATGATTCTGCAGAAGCATAAGATTGAGAAGCTGCCTTTGGTAGACGAAGATAATGTTCTTAAAGGACTTATCACGATTAAAGATATCGAGAAAGCGATTCAGTTCCCTAGAGCTGCCAAGGACGCTCAAGGCCGCCTGCTTGTAGGTGCAGCGATCGGAATTTCCAAAGATACCTTCGAAAGAGCAGAAGCGCTTGTGAAAGCTGGCGTAGACGTCATTACCGTTGACTCTGCCCACGGTCACCACATCAATATCATTGATTCCGTTCGCAAATTGCGCGAAGTATATCCGGATCTGACGATTATCGCTGGTAACGTGGCTACAGGCGAGGGTACAAGAGAACTTATCGAAGCCGGTGCATCCGTCGTTAAAGTCGGAATTGGTCCTGGTTCGATTTGTACGACGCGTGTCATTGCCGGGATTGGCGTACCGCAAATCACAGCGATCTATGATTGTGCAACGGTTGCTAAGGAATACGGAGTGCCGATTATCGCAGATGGCGGTATCAAATACTCCGGTGAAATTACTAAAGCGATCGCAGCCGGAGCAAGTGCAGTTATGCTGGGCAGTATGTTTGCCGGTACGGAGGAGAGTCCGGGCGAAGCAGAGATCTATCAAGGACGCCGTTTCAAGGCTTACCGCGGTATGGGTTCCCTTGCTGCCATGAAACAAGGCAGTAAAGACCGTTACTTCCAAGATGACGACAAGAAACTGGTACCGGAAGGCATCGAGGGCCGTGTTGCTTACAAAGGGCCTTTGGCAGATACCATCCATCAGCTGATCGGTGGATTGCGCTCCGGTATGGGCTATTGCGGTACACAAAACCTGGAGGAACTGCGGAATGACACCCAGTTCATCCGTATCTCTGGTGCAGGACTCCGCGAGAGCCATCCGCATGATATCCAAATTACCAAAGAAGCACCTAACTATTCCTTGTAATTCACTCGAAAGAACAAGGATAAACAATATATATGTCATTTATTTCCTGGACAAGCTGGATGAAATTCATCTAGCTTGTCTTTTTTTGATACCCCCCCTATGATAGAATAGAACAAGTTAATGACTTATTGAGAACTAGAGGGGAGTAATTCCATTGATAGACAAGTCTGTAAAGAAGAATAAGCGACAACGCATTCAAAGAACGCTGGCATCCTTGATGCTGTTTAATATACTGTGTTTCTCTGCTGCGCCTGCGGTTTCGCTTGCGGCGCCTCATATGCTGGCAACAGCAGATACGACGAAAGCGACAGAAGACAAGGCGTCAACGAATAATGCGAAGCCGGATAAAGTGCCATCGATTGATCAACTAAATTTGGATGTAAGCTCTGCCGTACTGATAGAGCCGTCTACAGGACAAGTATTGTTATCTATTAATGCGGATGAAGCATTGCCACCGGCTAGCATGACAAAGATGATGACGGAATACATCGTGGCAGAGAAGGTAAAACAAGGTGAGTTAGCATGGGATGACGTAGTCACGGTAGGGGAAAATGCTGAAAAAACCGTGGGCTCACGGATATTTTTAGCTGAAGGAGACCAACATACAGTGGAAGAGCTCTACATAGCCATGGCTGTCGGCTCGGCGAATGATGCAACGGTAGCATTGGCTGAACATGTCGCTGGTTCCGAAGCAGAGTTTGTTACCATGATGAACGATACGGCGAAGAAGATGGGGCTGAAGACCGCTTTCTTCATTAATTCCACAGGCCTTAGCCGTGCAGATATGCCTGAGAAATACCGTCCTGCAGAAGATAAAGAGACTGTAATGTCGGCAATGGATACTGCATTACTTGCCAAGTATATCGTTGAGGATCATCCTGATTTTTCGAGATTTACGGCCATTCAATCGCATAAATTCCGGCCGCGCGATACGAGTCCGATCATCAACTACAACTGGATGCTGGAGGCCAACAAAAGCATTACGAACTTCAAGGCCTATGCTTACGAAGGTTTGGACGGTTTGAAAACCGGTCATACCAATGCGGCGGGTTATTGCTTTGCCGGTACTGCTGAGCGTGACGGCATGCGTTTGATCAGCGTGGTTATGGGAACGAAATCTGAAGGAGCCCGTTTTAAGGAGACCAAAAAAGTCCTGGATTACGGCTTTGACAACTTTGAAGTGAAGGAAGTGCAAGCTGCCGGGGCAACCGTGCAAGGCTTTGAAACGGTCGAAGTGAAGAAGGGCAAAGGCAAAGAAGCTGCGCTCGTAACCGACAAGGCTCTCACTTTTGTTGTTCCAAAAGGTTCAAGCGGCAAGAATATTACTTTCGAAGCCAAGGTGGACTCGTCCAGCATGACGGCGCCTGTTGCTAAAGATACGAAGGTGGGCACGGTAACCTATACCTATAAAATAGAAGGCATGAAGGAAGCTCAGACCGAAACGGTGAATTTAATCACAGCGGAGGAAGTTGAGAAGGCCGGCTGGTTCAAGCTGTTCCTGCGGGCGATTGGAGACTTTTTTGCCGATTTGTTTGATTCCATCAAAAATCTTTTCTAACAGCCGATAAATTCCGAGTAAATGGGTTGTGTATTTGATTTTGATGCGGTAAAATATCGAGTTAGATTCATTGCAAGTATGCACCTATACGGGTACAGTCCATATCGCCAGGGAATGCTGTAAAGGCGATGAGATACAACATATAATCGGGGGGCTAGGGGACATGGAAACAGGAACATCAACTGTAAAAAGAGGTATGGCGGAAATGCAAAAAGGCGGCGTCATTATGGACGTCATGAATGCGGAACAAGCAAAGATCGCTGAAGCTGCCGGTGCAACGGCAGTTATGGCGCTGGAGCGCGTTCCTTCTGATATTCGCGCTGCTGGGGGCGTAGCACGGATGGCTGACCCAACCATCGTTGAGGAAGTCATGAAAGTTGTATCCATTCCAGTTATGGCCAAAGCTCGCATCGGTCATTATGTCGAGGCGAAAGTGCTTGAATCTCTGGGCGTGGATTATCTCGACGAGAGCGAAGTGCTGACACCGGCGGATGAAGTGTTCCATATCGATAAATGGGATTTCACGGTACCGTTCGTATGCGGCGCAAAGGACCTTGGTGAAGCGCTGCGACGTATTGGTGAGGGTGCATCCATGCTCCGTACGAAAGGCGAGCCGGGAACAGGTAATATCGTGGAAGCCGTTCGGCATATGCGCCTCATCAACAGCCAAATCCGTAAAGTTCGCAACATGTCGAAGGACGAGCTGTATGCCGAAGCGAAGAACCTCGGTGTTTCCTATGACCTCCTGAAGGGCATTCATGAGACAGGCAAGCTCCCTGTCGTTAACTTTGCAGCTGGCGGCGTGGCAACACCTGCAGATGCCGCATTGATGATGCATTTGGGCGCTGACGGCGTCTTTGTTGGATCCGGTATTTTCAAATCGGACAGCCCTGAGAAATTCGCTCGTGCGATCGTTGAAGCGACTACGCATTATGATGATTATAAATTGATTGCTGAAGTATCCAAGAACCTGGGTACTCCGATGAAAGGCATCGAGATATCCAAGCTTAGTCCGGCTGAGCGCATGCAGGATCGCGGCTGGTAAGAGAGAAGGGGTAACATGAAGGTCGGCGTACTGGCACTTCAGGGTGCCGTTGCAGAGCATATTCGAAGCATCACGCTTGCTGGTGCCGAGGGAGTGCCAATCAAGAAGGTCGAGCAGTTGGACGGCATTGACGGCTTGATTATACCTGGCGGTGAGAGCACTACCATCAGCAAGCTGATGCGCAAGTATGATTTTATGGATGCGATACGTCAGTTCTCAGCCCAGGGTAAACCGATATTCGGAACATGCGCCGGACTGATCGTGCTGGCTGAACGAATTCAAGGCGACGAAGAGGCCCATCTGAAGCTGATGGACATCACGGTGGCGCGGAACGCATTTGGACGTCAGCGTGAAAGCTTCGAGACCGATTTGCCTGTAAAAGGAATCGAGGAAACGGTACGCGCAGTCTTTATTCGTGCGCCGCTCATTCTCGAGGTGGGTGCTGGCGTTGAGGTTTTGTCCACCTATAAGGATGAGATCGTTACAGCCAGACAGGGGCATCTGCTTGCAGCTTCCTATCATCCGGAGCTGACGGACGATTACCGACTTCATCAATATTTTGTGGAGATGGTTCGATCCCGATCTGCGGCACCACAGACGTAATAGTTACAGTAGAAGACATCTTGACTCTTTGGCAGTATGTGGGAGTCAAGTTGTCTTTTTCGCTGAAATACAATAAGATGTATCGTATGTAATAATGTACACTGCAGCCTTGTCCCAAGGCTTTTTATCAACATATAGGGCAGCTGCTTCGATATACTTGATGGATGTTTTACTTTAGGAGGGTTTCCCGTGTTAGACGTAAAAATATTGCGCAGCGAGTACAGTCGTGTAGAAGAAGCGCTGAAGAATCGAGGCAAATCGCTCGATCTGATTGCGGATTTTCCTAAGCTTGACGCCCGGCGCCGGGAATTGCTGCAGGAAAGCGAAAGTTTGAAGAATCGCCGCAACACCGTGTCGGCTGAAGTAGCCAAGCTGAAGAAGAATCGTGAGAATGCAGATGATCTGATACTGGAAATGCGACAAGTGTCGGACCAGATTAAAGCGATGGATGAGGAAGTTCGTGAGCTGGAAGCCAGCATATCCGAGCTTACTTTGGCGATTCCGAATATCCCTCATGAGAGTGTGCCGGTAGGCGCCTCGGAGGAGGAGAACGTTGAAATCCGCCGCTGGGCTGAGCCAAAAACTTTCGATTTCGAGCCTAAGGCCCACTGGGAGCTTGCTCAGAATCTGAGTATTTTGGATTTTGAAGCAGGTGCGAAGGTAACGGGTTCGCGGTTTACGTTCTATAAAGGTTTAGGTGCTCGCCTTGAGCGTGCCTTGATCAGTTTCATGATGGATCTGCACAGCGACAAACACGGCTATGAGGAGATGCTGCCTCCATATATCGTCAACCGGGACAGCTTGTACGGAACAGGACAGCTGCCTAAATTCGAAGAGGATTTATTCAAGATTAGCGATACCGACTATTACCTGATTCCAACCGCTGAGGTTCCTGTAACGAACTACCATCGCGAGGAAATCTTAAATAGCGAGGATCTGCCTAAATATTACGTGGCGTACAGCTCCTGTTTCCGTTCGGAAGCCGGTGCGGCAGGGCGCGATACACGGGGACTTATTCGTCAGCATCAGTTCAACAAAGTTGAGATGGTGAAAATTGTACACCCGGAAACATCGTTTGATGAGCTTGAGAAGATGACAGCGGATGCGGAACGCGTGCTTCAGCTGCTGAATCTTCCTTATCGTGTTATGGCTCTCTGTACTGGGGATATGGGCTTTGGATCCATGAAGACATACGATCTGGAAGTTTGGCTTCCGGAGAGCGGTGTATATCGCGAAATCTCCTCATGTTCGAACATCGGGGACTTCCAGGCACGCCGTGCCAACATTCGCTTCCGTCCGGAACCGAAGAGCAAGCCTGAATTTGTCCACACCTTGAATGGTTCCGGGCTTGCGGTAGGACGTACCGTTGCTGCGATTCTGGAGAATTATCAACAGGCTGACGGATCCGTGGTTATTCCTGAAGTACTTCGCCCGTACATGGGGAACGTTAGTATCATCGAACAGAAAAAATGAGTTGATAAAACAGTTTGTCTTGTGGTATAATGGTTTTTGCACGTGATTCATTTGCATGGATCATTACCACACGGAGAGGTACCGAAGCGGTCATAACGGGGCGGTCTTGAAAACCGTTAGGGGGCAACTCCACATGGGTTCGAATCCCATCCTCTCCGCCATACATACCAAACGCAAACCGTTTCCTTAGGGAAACGGTTTTTTTGCTCTTTTTTTTATTAGGAATCATTGCGTGGTCTTCCAATCAGTTGGATTCTGCTTTATGGAGGGGGCTGTATAAAACATCACCTGTTATCGCAATTTATAGAGAAGGGGAGGTGTGAACATGAACTCAGAACTGAATGTGGATCAGTCGACGCTGGTCAATGCCTGGCAGGAAAGGCTGCCCACCATATTAAAGCCGGGAGATCGCGCAGAAGTGGCTTCAGACGAAGGGGATCCGAACGCCATCCGCATTCACATTGATGCAGCAGGTCGCCAGGAGTATTCATTTGATTTTCAATGCACGTATGTGGATTCACGGGAAGTAAAAGTCGATTTGGTCGATGTAGAGCGTGATGGCGCAACGACGGATGAGCGTAATGAGAACATTCAGGGCATGGTCGGCGACTATACGCGCCATATTCATGAGTGTGCCCAAACGCTGCAACAAATCACGCATCACTAGTTCCATAAATGATGGAGACAGTTTCCATACTGTCCATCATGGTATGGACATCAAAGGCAGGATAGCGTAAGACATCGTTGTGATCCATGAAATGGAGGGCTATCAGATGAGCAAACCAAAAGCGATTCCGGTACCGGAAGCACAGGAGCAGCCGAAGCAGCGCAAGGACCATGACCGTGGCGGCCAGGAGCCGCTGTCAGGCTCGCATAGAGCGAAGATCCGTAATCAGGATGGACATTTCAATCCGGAGGGCTAGAAGCCTGTAGGAATGAATGCTGAGAGCTAGAAAGCAAGAATCGAGGGAACTTTCTGTCATTCGACAGGAAGTTCTTTTTTTCGTTCTGAAACCTTTTGCGTCCAACTTCCGTATTAGTGTTCAAGTGTAATATTTTGGGGCCCCACCTTATTCGCATGTTAAGAAGTTTGAAATTAAGATGGATGGAAAAAGAAAGGAAATAAAATTTCAGTAAATATTCCAGAAAGTGTTTCTCATTTTGGTTAAATGGTTTATGATTAGAAGGTCTGTTATTTTTTTGACTGTTAGAGGGGAGAGAAATTTTAATGAACAAGAAGTTTGCAGCTATCATGCTGACACTGCTGCTCACAGTGACAGTTGTACTTTCTGGCTGCGCCAAAAAAGAAGAGCCTAAGGCAGCGATGACGAATGCTGCTACGAACGCGATGAAGATGACATCCTACGAAATGAAGAGTAAATTTGTCATTGAAGACCTTCAAGTTAACATACCTGCAGTTGAAGGCGATCCAAGTGTAACACAGGCGATGACGATGTTGAAGAATGCTGAGGTTACGCTTGATGGTATCTACCAAGCTGATCCAATGCAAACCGAGATGAACATGGGTATCAATCTGAAGGGTGACATGGCGATGTCCTTCAATATTGATATGGTGATGACGAAAGAGAAAATCTACGTTAAAGTTCCAAGCATTCCAATGCTGCCATTCCCAGAGGACGTTGTTGGCAAGTTCCTCATGATGGACATGAAAGAGCTTGCTGAGCAATCCGGTGAAACGTTTAGCCCAGAAAGCCTGGATACCGAGAAGTCCCAGAAATTCGTTAACGAAATTCTTGAAGCCTTGCTGAGCGAGTATGACCAAGCGAAATACTTCAAAGAGATCAATGTTAAAGATGCTGGCCTTCCAGAAGGCGTAGACGCTAAACAAGTGGTTCAATTCTTTGTAACCAATGATAACCTGAATGAAGCACTGGATATTATGGTTAACAAGGTTGCACCTAAGGTTGTTGACATTGCAGCTAAAGACGAGTACCGCGAATTGCTGGGTCTGACCCAAGAAGATATTGACGCTGCTAAAGCTGAAGTATCTAACGTTAACCAAGACGAATTCAAAGCGGGCTTGGAGGAGATGCAGAAGTATCTGAAGATCAACACATTCAACATCAACACGGCTATCGATAAAAAGGATTTCCCTGCGTACCAGGATGTTGTGTTGAACGTTGATTTCAACGATCCAGAAACCAATGAGAACGTGAAGTTGGCTGTGAAGGGTAGCACCCAATACAACAACATCAACGCTAAACAAGAATTCAAAATCGGTATTCCAAAAGATGCTGATGTCATCACGATGGAGCAATTTGAGGAATCCATGAGCCAAATGGGCACTTATTAATATTATTCATCACAGACAACAAAACCCGGCCTTCATGGCCGGGTTTTTACGTTGTTATACTTATACTCTACATAAGGATCATAGTTTCCCGCGTAAACGTCGGAAGAACTGAGTGAGCAGTGATGCGCATTCTTCCTGCAGCACGCCCTTAACCACGTTAGTCCGGTGATTAAAACGCGGCTCTTGAAGCAAATTCATCAGTGTGCCGGCACAACCGGCTTTGGGATCACCAGTGCCATAGATCAGCTGTGGGACCCGGGATTGGACGATAGCTCCTGCACACATGGGACAGGGCTCCAGCGTCACGTATAATCGGCAGTCCAGCAGCCGCCATGCTCCAAGATGCTGGCTTGCCTCCCGAATAGCTACCATCTCGGCATGGGCTGTACCATCATAAGTCGTTTCACGCAAATTGTATCCACGGCCAATAATCTCATCGCCCCGAACGATGACAGCACCAATCGGAACTTCACCGAGCTCTTCGGCTTTCCGTGCTTCCGCAATGGCTTCTCTCATCCAGTGTTCATGATTATCGTTATCCACAGCCAGTGGGTCTATTGAATTTGATATCAAACTAAAGTCTCCTTTCACAGCACGTTAAAACCCTGTATTTATACCCAATGTTCAACGAACATTTATTCGTTTGTTAACATGTTGTGGACAGAATTGTGGATAAGTAAAATATTATACACAAAGTTATGCACACTATCCCCAGATAAGTTGTGTATTTGTGCGCAATCTGTGGATACGTTGTTTATTTTACCGGGATTGACCTCTTATATTGTAAGGATTCCTTATTTCAATAGCAATGCGATTGTGGAAAAAACCATATAGCCATAACGCCGCTTGTCTTTTCAAACGTTCGTGATCAAGGTATCATGAGGGTATTAGATTCGCAAGTCGTCTATGTGACAGCAGAAAGGTGAAGATGCCACTTGTCGATTAAGACGAAGTTATCGATGATCATGTCCATATCGGTATTATTTATACTTCTGCTCAACATTACGCTGAACTATTACACGACCCAGGAAAATTTGCAGCAGGATAGTGAAACTAAGATGGTGATGGCCGCTACTCAGATCGCCATTACGGTCCAGCAAACCGGCTTTAGTTCTGCATATGTGGATAACATATTCGGTGATATGCTGAAGGTGGCCGCGGTCAACGCGGCAAAAGCTTTGGATCCGGATATTAACAATATAACCAATCAGCAATTGGTGGAATTGAGTAAGGAGATTGGCGTCACTCACATTTCATTAATGGTTCGGACGAAAGATGATATCGTTGTTGCCCGATCCTCCTCGCAAGATGAAATCGGCCTTTCAACAAAGAACTGGGGGTATTGGCATACGGCTTTTCTGGAATTGTTCCAGTATGGTAAAGTCATCTCAGTTACTGAGGGCCAGCGCGCCGATCATTTTTGGTCGGGACCGTTTGAGTTCTCTACTTCCAATCCGGAATTCATTGATAAATGGGGATACTATTACGATAGCAAGCGCAATTATATTATTGATCCCTACATAAGGAATTCCAATATCAAGGACTTTGTGAAGATTACAAGTCCGGACACCGTTGTGAAAGAGACCTTGAAGTCGAATCCGCGGATATTGGAAGTAACAGGCATCAACCCTGAAACGTTTGGCAATGAATATATGAGGGAAGATGGAACGGATGACGTTCACCACAAGCTTCGCAATCGACCGATTACATTCGGCACCTATGACTATGGGAGCCTGGACCAAGATGCAGAAGCTGTGCAGAAAGCTGTTTCTACCAGCGATAATGTGGTATTTGTCAGCACCATCAATAATAAGAAGGTGCTGAAAAGCTTCATCCCTATCGTATCCGAAAATAAGCCGACCAGTGTCATTAGTGTCGTTATGGACTATGAGGCCATCTCCTCTGTGATGAGGGAGCAAATGATCAGTCTTGTAGCGATCTCATTGGTTTTATTGGAAATTGTGATATTCGGCAGTTATATTGTTGCAGGGTATTTTACCAAGCCGATTCAGGCTATCCTTGGAACTGTAAATGATGTGTCGGATGGTCACTTTGATCGAAGGCTGGAGGTAAGCAGCCGGGACGAGCTGGGTCAGCTTGCAGGTCGAATCAATGCGATGACACGTAATCTGGGCAACTATACGAGCCAGTTGAAGCAAATGGTCGATGAGAATCAGTCCGTTAAGGAATATCTGGAGTCTGTCATTAATCAGACAGCCGACGCCATTCATACAACCGATACCTATGAACGGGTTATTAGTGTAAACAAAGCGTTTGAGCAATTGTATGGTTGGAAGGCGCACGAAGTGGTTGGACGGAAGCCTGCACTTGTTCCTCCGGCTAAAGAGGAAGAAGAAAAGGAACGCATCCGCCGCCTGCGGGCCGGAGAACGGCTTCCTCCAGTGGAGACCGTCCGCCTTCACAAAGATGGAAGCGCTATTGAGGTCAGCATCAGCACCTCGCTGGTGCGCGATGAGAACGGTGAGGTTACCTCCATGATTAGCGTGTCTCGGGATGTGACGGAACGCAATCGCATCGAGGAGCTGCTGCGACGTTCGGAGAAGCTCAATACTGTTGGCCAGCTGGCTGCCGGCGTTGCCCATGAGATCCGGAATCCGCTGACGACCCTCCGTGGATTTCTGCAGCTTCAGCAGCAGACCCACAAGGTCAATCCGGACCATATTGATCTGATGCTGTCGGAGCTGGATCGAATTAATCTGATTGTCAGTGAATTTCTGATATTAGCGAAGCCGCAGGCGATTCATTTCCAAGAGAGGGATGTACGAATCATTTTGAGAGATGTCATTTCTTTCCTCGACAGCCAAGCCCATTTGTACAGCATCGAGTTCAAATTGAAGTTTACTGAAGCACTAACCTACGTACACTGTGAGGAGAACCAGCTCAAGCAGGTGTTCATCAATCTGCTCAAGAATGCGATTGAAGCGATGCCGGATGGCGGCAGGATCTGGATTCAGCTTTCAAGGCCGAAGGGTGAATGGGTCCAAATCGACATTCGGGATGAAGGGCAAGGCATTCCGGAGGATCTGATGCCGCATCTTGGCGAACCGTTTATTACGAATAAGGAAACGGGCACAGGGCTGGGATTGATGGTAAGCCAGCGTATTATTCAGGGTCACCGGGGTATGATGGAAATCGAGAGTGAAGTGGGAGCAGGAACGAAGGTGAGTATAGTTCTGCCTGCGGTTCAGCGGAATGCGATTGAGGGATAAGCAAGAAGTAGTTACAGATAAGGGGATGGCATCTTGAGAATCAATAAATTTATCAGTGAAACGGGATATTGCTCACGGCGTGAAGCGGACAAACTGGTGGAGAGCGGGAAGGTTACCATTAATGGCGTGGTTGCAGTCCTTGGAAGCCAGGCAGAAGAAGGAGATGATGTCCGGATTCAGGGAAAGCCGCTTCAAGATAAGAAGAAGCATGTGTATATTGCTCTTAATAAGCCGGTCGGGATTACAAGCACCACCGAACCGCATATTAAGGGCAATATTGTAGACTTCGTAGGCCATAAGGAGCGTATTTTTCCTATCGGACGATTAGATAAGGACTCCGAGGGACTGATTCTGCTGACGAATGATGGGGATATCGTCAATAAGATCCTTCGCTCCGAGGGGAAACATGAGAAAGAATACATTGTGACGGTGGATCGCCCGGTAACGGAATCCTTCCTTAGCGGGATGTCCAGCGGCGTCAAGATTTTAGGTGAGATGACGCTGCCCTGTGAGGTCACTCGAATGTCTGAGCGAGTGTTCCGAATCATTCTGACAGAGGGGAAAAATCGTCAAATCCGCAGAATGTGCAGCGCTTTTGGTTATGAGGTCCGAAAATTACAGCGAATCCGGATTATGAATATCCGTCTCGGCAGTCAACGCATTGGCGCTTGGCGTGATCTTAACGAGAAGGAAAAGGAAGAGCTTGGTCGGCTGCTGAACTATAGGCTCGAGTAGCAGGCTGAAATACATCTATAACCCTACACAAAAACAACCGATGGATCTGGAGACCAGATGCATCGGTTGTTTATTGTGTGTTATAGTCTGTAGGGACCGTTCCCTTTTGAGTTATTCATTCACGCTGGTAAAGGTCGCACTATCCTGGTATTTACGTATAATGGAAACCTCGACTCTGCGGTTCTTCGCTCGTCCAGCAGCGGTGTTGTTATCGGCAATCGGATGGTATTCACCATAACCGATCGGCATGAACCGTTTAGGATCCAACTCCGAGTTGGTGAGCAGAATCTTCATGAACTGCAAGGCACGATCCGAGCTTAAATCCCAATTCGACGGATATCGGCTGTTAGAGATTGGCACATTGTCCGTATGTCCGGATACAATAATTTCATAGTCCGGGAACTTATGAAGCATTTGTGAGATTGCCTTGGCCAATTTGCGGGCCTCCGGTTTCACAACAGCTTCGCCGGAAGGGAACAAGGCGTTATCCCGTATCGTAATGACAAGCTGGGAGTGGTTCAACTTGGTGCTGAGCTCCGAGGTTAAACCGTTATTTTTAATATAATTATCGAGCTGCTTCTTTAGCTTCTCCAGATCCTGTTGTTCCTGACGCATCAGCTCTGCACGTCTTTGGTCAGGTGTTGTTGCGGGAACGGAAGGGGATGTCGCTTTATGATCTTTAATATTGGGCGGATCATCACTGGATTCCGTTTTGCTGTAATCCAGCACGCCGGTCCCGCCAGTGAGAGCAACGCTGAAGGCTTCGCTCATTTCTTGAAATTTGCGTGCGTCTGTCGCGCTCATGGCGTATAGCACCAGGAACAGGGCCAGAAGCAAGGTCAGTAGGTCTGCGTAAGGAAGAAGCCAGGATTCGTCGGCATGCTCCTCATGCGGCTCGTGCCTAGTCTTTTTGCTCACTAGCACCAGCCTCCCTCTCGCTGAGCTCAGCCCGTTCGGACGGTGTCAGGAACACGGAGAGCTTTTGATTGATTGCAATGGTGGATACACCGGATTGAATAGACAGCAGGCCTTCTACCATCATCAGGCGGATTTCAACCTCGCGTTTGGATAGACGCTTGAGTTTATTCGCAATCGGGTGACAGATAACATAACCGGTGAAGATACCGAGCAGGGTAGCAATAAACGCAGCCCCGATAGCATGAGCGAGTTCGCCCATATCTTCCATGTGGGACAGTGCAGCGATCAAACCGATAACGGCTCCGAGTACCCCGAGGGAAGGTGCATACATGCCGGCCTGCGAGAAGATCAATGAACCGGAACGATGGCGCTCCTCGGTGGCATTAATATCTTCCATTAAAACGTCACGTACGAATTCCTGATCGTTGCCGTCGATGATCATGCGCATCCCATTACGCAGGAAGCTGTCATCGATTTCATCAACTTTGGTTTCCAGAGCCAGAAGTCCTTCACGGCGTGTGATCGAAGCCCATTCCATAAACAGCTTGATCATGTCCGTCTTGTCCATCAAATTCTGTTTCATGAAGGTCATTTTGACCAGCTTCGGAACCTTTTTCAGCTCGGATAGCGGAAATCCGATGAATAAAGTTGCTGCCGTACCGCCAAGAATGATTAGATAGGCTGCCGGGTTATACAAAGCGAGAAGGGAGGCACCTTTAAGAATCATGCCCACCAGTACCGCGACGATACCGAGGATTAAGCCTATAATTGTTGAAATTTCCATACCACACCTCATCCGTGAGAAATAAAATAACGAATCCATTCGTCAGAACGGCTCTCATGGAGAACCGGGCCCCTTATGTGGGGCGTTATCCTATTTATCGTCAGGTCGGGCTTTTTTTTTTAGTTGTAATTTCCGGTATAATGGAAGGAAGGGAAATGAAGCTAAGTACGGCAAGGAAAGGAGTGATTAAGATGGGCGTTAAACACGGAAGGGATTATGGCGAAATTCTGGCAGAACTGACCGAGGCGGTTGGGCGAATTTCTGACAGCTATGTCTTCTTTGAAATGGAAGCTGAGGATTGGGGCAATTTGGGCGAAGCCGAGCAAAATGAGGTTCATGAGGCGCTGGCAGAGGATTTGTTCTATGCGCTGGGCACAGAGCCGGTGATTAATGTTGGCAGCGGCGTGGTCATGCATGATCAGACGAACCATCGAATACATATTTTGATTGGTGAAGAAGAGTTGGCTTTTGTGGCCCTTGTGTAATCACTCCAGTTATCAACAGATACAGGGCAGAATAGAATAGATGACAGATAGCCCATATTACGGTTAGTCGGCTTTAAGATAGGTTTTTTTCGGGGAGGAAGATAAAAGATGCTTTATACGCAGCAAGAAGTAGAGGCTCATCTGGAAAAGCTTGAGGGTTGGGAATTTGAACAAGGGAGATGGATTGTACGAAAGTATACCTTCTCCTCCTTCATGAAGGGAATCGCTTTTGTTGATGAAGTGGCAGCTATTTCGGAAGCTTTCGGACATCACCCCTACATCACCATAGATTATAAAGTCGTTACACTTCGTCTCACTTCTTGGGACGACGGTGGCATTACGGCTGTGGATATTAAGGAAGCGCAGCAGTTTAACGAAGCCTATGAGAAGAGTCGTTCGAAGGATGGCAAGGCGGGACAATAGAAGGGGAGACCATTAGTCCCTTTAGAGGTCCCGAATATGTAAAAAAACACGCTTGCACCGGGAACAACTCCAGGTGCAAGCGTGTTTTGCGTATAAGCTGATTTATTTTTTCTCAGCAAGGTACAGCGCGATGTTTGCGATTTCTTCAGGTTTAAGTTGGTCTTTAAAGGAAGGCATTCCCTTACGACCTTTGGTTACAACGTTGAAGATCGCGTCCGCATCCATGTGTCCGCCTACTTGATTCAAAGCCGGTCCAGCGCCGCCTTGAAGTTGGTCGCCGTGACAGCTAATGCAGCTTGCTTTCAGTGTGGCTTCCGCTGCGGCTGCATCGAGAGTCACTTCCGGCATGGTCGGCTTCTCTTCCTGAGCTACCTGTTCCTTACCTGGGAGCGTAAACATCAGCGCGATAGCCAACGCACATGCGACGAAGAACAATCCGCTCATGATCCATTTTTGCATCGTCATATCGTCCCTTCTATGTATACTGCACTTTTGCACTTGTCTCCATTATAAACCAACATCCATAGACAGCATAGCCAGTTGTGACAAAAAAAGCAACTATACGGCGCAGCTTCATAAAAAGTACACAAAATTGTGCTTTTTCATATAGACAAAGATTACTATTCCTCATTTGTCGGGTGCTCATACACCATACAGTGGAAAAGGGCGTTGCCCGTTGGCGTAAGCCGCTCATACGTATCGGTGATGTGAAAGCCTGCCCTTTGATAAGCGCGGATTGCTCGCTCATTCCAGGTCATTACCTCAAGGTCAATTTCGTCGGCAGGCCGCCTCCGTCTGGCTTCCCGGACAATCGTCTGCATAAATCGTTTACCCATTCCACGCCCGCACCAATCAGGACGCATGCCAAGTCCGATTCGTGTAACCTCATGCATCGGAAACAGCTGGGCAAATCCCCAGAGGGCCTCCCGCTCATCCAGAACCGAGATGTACTGTCTCTGGCGAATGTCCGGATCGCCAAACTCCACCTCAAGCCCTTTCATCTGCTCCCAGGGAAGAAAGCCATAGATATTATAGGGAGGAGGGTAGGCCCAAGCGCATATTTCTTCGGCGTGCTCTTCACGCATGACTACGGTGTGAAATGTAATCGGTGTGGCATCCATTTGCGAAGTCCTCCTATCGTCTGCATAAAATAATAATCATATTACGAACATCCAAGTCGCATCAAAAAAGCCCGCAAAAGAGAGGTAAGGGCTCCTTTAACGGGCAAGCAGTATGTATAGGGAAGATTAGCCTCTACAGCTTAGGATGATTCACCGACCGACTCTTCATACTTATCATCGCTCATGATACGCTTTGCACCGACGTATCGCTGATCGTAGTAATCCTCTGCCAGGCGGTTGATAACCACGCCGCGGTTGGAGGAAGCATGGGCGAATTTGCCATCGCCGACATAAATGCCGACGTGGGAGATGCCCTGGCCCGATGTGTTAAAGAACACCAAATCGCCAGCGCGCAGCTCCTTACGGGACACGCTTGTCCCCATGTCGAATTGAGAGCCGGATTGATGCGGGAGCTTTAGACCGAGTTTAGCGTAAACGTACATGGTGAAGCCGGAACAGTCAAATCCGCTCGTGGTTGTACCACCGTAGCTGTATCTTGTACCTAGAACCTTATCGATTTCCTGATCCAGCGCACCATCAGCAAACACGCTGCCAACGCCCAAAGTGAACAACAGCGTGATACTTAGGGCTGCTGTCGATAATGTTTTCTTCAGCATGGAAAGCTCCTTTTCGTTGCCGGGAGGCATAGCAATCTATATATTAAAGCACTTACATTAATGACAAAGTTGTTACTGCGTCCATTCTATCAGACAGCAAGCGAGATTGGCAATTATTTCTTGATGGATTTCGCTATTTTTCAATAGCATTAACTGTCGAAGCACCAAGGAAAATCAATATTTTTCCAAAATGGGTGTTTAATGATGAGAGAGAAGGGTAAATAAAGGATAGATGATGTGAAGACATGGCGAAGTGAAGTGGAACTGAAGTGAACTTGTATAATAAATTTCATTTTTTTTCGAAAAAGCGGGAACTTTTTTGCTGTGCTGAACGTTATAAAGGTATACACACAATCAACAAAAGAAAAAAGCCGCTGGATGAGATCGGCACAATCTCATAAACCCAGGGCTTTCTTGTAAGAGTAAATCAATTAAGTTCCAACATTAATTGTAGTTCACAGCTACAGATTTGTACGTATTCTGACTCATAATTCTCTTAGCGCCTACATATCGGTTGGCGTAATAGCTCTGGCTCAGCGGACTGATAATGACACCGCGCGAAGATGAAGAATGAGCGAATTTGCCGCTCCCGACATAAATACCCACATGAGATACACCTCTACCGGATGTGTTGAAGAACACGAGATCGCCAGCTTTCAGTTTGCTCTTGGATACGGCCGTACCTACTTTGTATTGAGCTGCAGACGTACGGGGCAGGCTAAGACCAAGCTTCTTGTAAACATAGCTGGTGAATCCGGAGCAGTCAAATCCATTCGTTGTAGTTCCACCTGTTTTGTAAGAAACACCAATGGCTGGTTTGATTGCAGTATTTAATTTGGAATCGGCGAAAGCGCTTCCGGTCCCTAATGTGAGTGCGAGTGCGAGGCCTAGAGAAACAGCCGTTAACTTCTTTTTCAAAACAAAAGCTCCTTCCATTGCCTGCGAGGTTAGCTTAAGGGTTCGGTTGAAGGTCCCCTATGATCCCTCTCTTGCGAGATCAATTCACCCAAAACGGATCCCCCGCTTCCCATATCGTTATGGGAATTCGGCTCCTTAAAATGTTGATGAACCCATTCATTGACGTTTGACGTTCCAACATAGTTAGCGAATTACAACGTTCCTACATAAAAGTTACAGTAAAGATGACAAAGTTGTTACTAACATATTCGTTATTTTAGCAGAGTATTAACAATTTGGCAAACGAGGAAACATTATTTTTAAACAAAAAAACCTGTCCCCATCTTAAGGGAACAGGTTTTTTTGTAATATGGCGTTCAGAAATTTGTAATATTAAGGATAAATGAACTCTTATTCTCTGTAAAATCTAGCGCGGGATAGAAACGTGTCGCTTCTGATTACAGCTTATTCGCGAGCGTGTTTCATTATTTTAGGTGCCAAATTGTAACCATTAAGGATGCAGTGAGGAGGAATCTCTCCACAAATGATATTGAGCGGACATTGCCCAAATTTGGAAAAGTCCATTCAGGAAATAAGAGGCCTGCTGAATAATTAAGCCGATCAACCCGGCCCAGAAGAGCGAGGCCGAGCTCAGGAGCAGCAGAATGACACAGGCGGATCCGCCGATGGTGATGGATAACAGCATTGCTGTGCCCAAGCGGCGGAAGAGCGCATGGATAGAGCTGATCATGCTGGAATCGCCGGTACGGCCAAATTGCATATAGAGCAATAACAGGCGGATCAGATAGGCGTACAAGAACCAGCCAGCTGCATAGGGCAGTGCATGAAGCAGCAGTACAGGCTCCTGAATTCCATTCAGCAGAATCGGGAGGATTTTGGGCAGAATCCAGTAACCGGGCGCGAAGGTGAGAATAAGCTCAACCAGATAGAATAGCGTTACGGGTTTCCACAGTTTCCGCATGCCAGTGAAGAAGAATAAACCGCGCTCGCCCTTGGCTTCCTGGTGAAGGTTGTAGAAGATGCCGGCCCGAATGAGCGGGGTGAGGACCATCCGGATCAGAAGCAAACCGGCCAGAAGCCATCCGTAGGTGTGTACTGTGCTGCTCAAGGACAGGCTCATCTCGCCCTCGTAGAAGAATAAAAGACGGCTGAGCTCGTTAGGAGCGGCATCCGGATATCGCATCAGAAGGGGGACGACTGCCGATTTTACGAGTCGGTACAGGCAATATCCCCACAGCAAACGGTATAAGAAGAGCAGAATCGAGACGTATAGCTGGTCTTTAACACTGATCCATCCTTGGCCTGCGTAACTTTTCATGTGCTCCCCCCTCACCATGACAGGCTGCCGAACAGCGTCTCCACAAGCTTGGTAATACTGAGATTCCAGCGTGTAACCACCGTCGGATCCATTCCTGCCTTCATATAGTTATTAATGTGTTTATTCTCCAGGACGATGGAGTACTTCGGATCAACCATGGCCCAGGCGAGCGGAGAGCTGTATTCCAGGGTGTAAGCAACTTTGCCGTCTTTGCCGCTCCAGGTTCGTTCCACCGTTTTGCCGTCCTCAAAGGCGAACACGATCGGCACATCGGTGATATCCCCGTCCTTGCTCGTAATCTGGACCGTGGACTCATACCGAGGATTTTCAGCCGTGCCTTTATTTTTGGTTTTGATCACGTCGATGGCGACATCCGCCATCTGGCTTCCATATACATATTGGTCAAAATACGACTGCCAGGACGTTTGGCTTACTTGCTCGACGACTTTCTGAAAGTCAGATGTGGTTGGATGCTTGAAGCGGTATTTCTGGGCATAGGTATGCATAATCTTGCCCATCATCTGTGGACCGACCTGCCGTTCGATGCCTTGCAGCACCAACTTGCCCCTCGTATAAACATTCAGTGCGTAGTTTTCGTGAGAGCTGTATTTCCAGGATTCCATCTTCAGCGGTGCAGGGGAAGTAATGGATGCTCCCTGAGCCGCCGTATTGGAGGTAATCCCGTATTCTTTTTCCATCACTCGTTCTTCTGCATAGGTCGCAAAGGCCTCGTCCAGCCACGCTTCCTCAAATTCGTTACTTGCAATCATTCCGTAAAAATATTGATGGGCGATCTCATGAATAACGGTCCGCTCCAGTTCATATCCCGGCGAATCGTTCTTGGCACCGAAGGCTGTGACCAGCGTCGGGTATTCCATGCCGCCTGCACCGTTGCCCGATTCAGGCGGTACGACGATGGACAACGTGGAATACGGATAGGTTCCGTACCATTTTCCAAACGAAGCGAGTGCCGACTTGGCGGCATCAAAGTAACGCTCCTTTAAGTCTTTATGGGCTGGATCGAGATACAGCTTGATGCGGACGCCAGGTACGCCAGGTGCGGAGAATGCTTCTTCTGCCGTGACAAAGTTTGGCGATGCCGACCAGGCAAAATCATGCACGTCATCCGCGTAAAACTGATAAATTTTTTCCCCGTTTGATTTTTGGGCAGGCTTGGTAGGGAATCCGGTCGCGGCGACAATGTAATTTTCGGGCACTCGAATGCGAACGCTGTAAATGCCGAAGTTGGAATAGAATTCGGAGTTGCCGTGGTATTGATGAAGATTCCAGCCTTCCTCTGCTCTTCCGCGAAGACCGGTCGGTTCATAGACCGAAATTTTCGGAAACCATTGGCCAGCCATAATAAAATTCTCGGTGGTTCCCATGCGGGCAAATATTTTGGGAAGCTCCACCTCGAACTCCAAATGAATGGTAACACTCTCCCCGCTCTTGATGGGTTTAGGCAACCTTAGCTTGGCAAGGCTGTGATCCTTGATGTTGCCGTCATCGGGTTGAACAAATTGAAGGCGATGGGTCAGGGCCAGTCCTTCGGTTGTTTTCACGCTGGTAATGGTCATGGAGCCGTATCCGTCATCTGGCATGGGATCGGAACGAAGCCTGCCGCCCGATTCCTTCATAAAAGTCGTATCATTGGAAGCAAAAGCATTGGGATACAGATGAAAGTACAGCTCGTTTACGCTTTTTTTGCCTGGATGAGTCCAAGTGAGTGTCTGTTTGCCCTTAAGCTTGTTCTCCTCAGGCTCGTACCGAACATCCATATGATATTCCACCAGCCGGTCGCTTAAGGCCGGAGCGGGAATATTAGGCTGCACCTTAGGCGGTGAGAGCGGGGCCTTCTCCACGGCAGAGGCGGAGGGCTTGCCCGCATTTGGGGCAAGAGCAGACGCTGAGGACCCTGGATTCAGAAATATCGGCATCGATCCTGCAAGCAAACCTAGGGCAAGCAGGGATGATAGAAAGACTTTGGCACGTGGTGGGACCATATCGAACAACCTCCCGTTGACAAGCATCTAGTGCATGTATATGTTTGCTTTTGGGGGATTATTAGTTAAAATAAAATTATTGGGACATGGTTATCAATTTAGCAGCTGATACGTAAGGATCGGCTCTGATATAGGAGGTCGGCAGCAGTGGAGAATGAAGAGCAGAAGCAGGGTGCGAAGAAACCGATTGCTTTGAATATTATTAATAGCAAGAGTAAGCATAAAGGGTTTGGATCAGGCTCCATCGATCTGAACAGTCTGTCACCCGTCATTATCGATAATGGCGAGGCCCGAGTGGATATTGGGGCCATGCATGCCAAGAGTAAGGTGGAGAAGGGTATCCGTTTCAGCATGAACCGGGATGAAGTGCCCAATGGACGACAGGTATGGATCGTGTGGGTGGCTGTAGATCGTACGGCGGAAGGACAGCATTATGCAGGCATGACCGCCTGTGAAATGTGGATCGACCAGGAGGCCCGTCGCGGCTGGAAGATCCTCGCCGATCATGTGAATAAAATGGATGCGGCGATGAAGCGCAAGATCATTCTGGATGGTCTAGGCGACGTCGAGAAGAAAGCACTGCGCGAGCTGCTGATTTCGCGTAACGAGGAATGGTGGAATGCATCGCCAGAGGAATTCAGGGAAGCTCTTCAGACAGCGGAATGATACAATAAATTAAAGCAGCCTTTCCAAAAAGAGACGAACATGAAGAAGACCGATTGGATTCGTGAATGAATCCGGCCGGTCTTCTACTTATTTGCATATCGATTAGAATGGAAGGGTGTAGGTCAGCTTTTCTTTTTGATCGAGAAACGGGTTGTTGTATTGGAACGTCAGCTTGCCGCCGGCATATCCGAGATACGCAAGGCCGTCACCAATGAACTCCACCTCATTCGGCGGCATTTCCTCAATGACCTTGATGGTTTCCTCGTCCAGAAGCTCAGGATAGATAAGCTCGGCTGTCTTGCCAGTCGGATGGACGATATACAGGGTCGCCTTCGTGTAAGGTCGGACGAGCAGGAAGTCCTGTTCAATCGCTTCTACGATAAAACTATCCTTTACTCCCGTGAGCGCGGCCAGGTCATAAGTTTTGACCGTCTTGCCCATCGGATGAACCAGCTCAAGCGTACTGCCGTTCATCATGGCAATATTGCCTTTGTAGCTGAGTTGGTCCGGATGGTAGTTGATCCCGGCAAAATTGGAATGATTGGTTTTGGATAGCTTCAGGATTTTCTTGTCCTGAATGAGCACCCGGTATCTTCCCTCATGAATATGAGGTTCGCCGTAATAATTGGACAAGTCGACCACGTAGGTATTGCTATTGATGCGATGTGCGCTTAAGCTGACTTGATCGATCTCCTCAACCGGGATTATACCAACTTGGGCTGGCGTGGATCCGGCTTTACCCATCGAGAGCATACCATTCTCGCGATTTACCCAGAACAGCATATTGGCCTTGGAAGCATAGGCGTATTTTGACCAAGCATCAAAGGTCGTTCTAAGTCCGGATTTGCTGTCATATTTCAGAGGGATGCCGAAAGCTTTGGTAATCAGACTGGCTGGAACATAAGTCACGCCTTTCTTCACGACCGGAGCCGCCTCAAGCTTGAGAGGGGTCCCCTTGGCATTGACTGCGCGCGACTGACCGATGATAATGCGAACAGACTGTGTCGGGCTGTTAATATACAGCTCTTTTTTCCCCGGGATCGTCAACTGCAGCTGCAGTTGTTCGGAAACTTCCTTCAATGGAATGAATACGACGCCTTTATTCGTATAAGGTTTATGTTTCACGTCCAGCGTGCTCCAGTTTGCCTTGCTCTGTGATGTGGAAGCTGCTGCCGCATGGGCAGGAATCGTTGCGAGCGATGAGGACGTAAGCAATAAAGACATGGCTATGGACGCGGTACCTGCTAATTTGATGAGTTGCACGGATTTCATATCAGTTCCTCCTTATGGTTTACACTCCCGCCTATATAAACGACTAAATAATGGGAAATGTTTCACCATATCGCAAAATCATGTAAAAATTGATATATGCTTATGGCGTAAAGATCAGAGCTAGTGGCCAAAGGACGAACTGAAAAAACCGGAGCTGCCCTGAAAGGGCGAAGCTCCGGTTATATTAATATCCTGATTTCAGCTCCTGATCCTTGCCAAGCAGGATGGTGAGACCAAGCAAGGTAACGATAATGGTGGCGCCCATGTCCGATATGATTGCAATCCACAGGGTCAGCCAACCTGGAATCGTTAGCAGCAAAGCAATGGCCTTCAGCGACAGAGAAAGTCCGATATTCCACTTGATAATCTGATTGACCCGTCTTGCGGTTTTGATGGCCCCCGGAAGCTTGCCAAGGTGATCCTGCATCAATACAACGTCGGCGGTTTCTATGGCACTGTCAGTCCCTTTTCCCATCGCGATACCCAGATCGGCAGCGGCCAATGCAGGGGCGTCGTTAATGCCATCGCCAACCATGCCGGTTTTTTTGCGGGAAGAAAGCTCCTTGATCTTGGCAACCTTCTGTTCCGGCAGGAGGCTTGCGAATACCCGAGCTACACCGGATTGTTTCGCGATGGCCTGTGCGGACTGCTCATGGTCGCCTGTCAGCATGACCGTATCCGTGATACCGGCCTCGTGAAGCTTGCGGACGACGGTTGCCGTCTCCGGTCTGATCTCGTCGGCAAGGCCGAACTGGCCTAATACACGATCTTCGCTTACAGCAGCAACAATCGTATAACCTTGGGCCTTCATGCGCCGAATGTCATCCTCCACGGCACGGATATGATCTTGCTGGCCGTTCACATGCTTCAGCACTTCCTCGCTTCCGACCCAGAACAATTTCCCTCCAACTTCAGCCCGAATGCCTTCGCCTGGCAGTACCGTTATCTGTTGAGGTTCATTGAACATGCACTGCGGATTCTTGATCTCCAGATGTTTCATGACGGCTTTAGCCAACGGATGGAGAGACGATTGCTCCAGTGCGCCTACAACGGCATAAAATTTGGTTTCATCATATACCGTCTCTGCATAGACGGCAGGCTCGCCTTTGGTCAAGGTTCCCGTCTTGTCAAAAGCGATGGCTTCCAGCCGGCCAAGCTGCTCCAGGTGGACCCCGCCTTTGATCAGAATACCGTTGCGTGCCGCGCGGGTCATCCCGCTGACCAATGCAATCGGAGAGGAAAGCACAAGCGAACAAGGGCATCCGACAATGAGGATGGACAACCCCTGATAGATCCAGGTCATCCAGGGCTGATTCAGCAGCAGCGGAGGAATCAGCGTAACCGCCAGCGCGATGATCATAATTGCGGGAGTATAGTACTTAGCAAATTTATCGATGAAGAGCTCTGTCGGTGTCTTGCTGTCCTGTGCCTCCTGTACAAGATGCATGATCTTGGCCAGGGAGGAATCCTCATAGGCCTTCGATATGGCGATATAGAGCACACCATCGGTGCTTACACTGCCGCCAAACACAGCATCGCCTTCCCGTTTCGTAACAGGTACCGATTCCCCGGTAATGGCGGCTTCGTTCACCGCCCCGGTTCCTTGGGTTATGGCTCCATCGGAAGGGATTTTCTCCCCGGGTCTTACCCGGACAACGTCCCCGGGAGTGAGACTCTCGATCGGCACGCGCTGGGTTTGACCGTCTTTCCATAGTTCCGCTTCTTTGGGCGCTGCGGCCAGCAGCGCTTCCATCGATTGCCGGGCCCGATTCATGCCGTAGCCTTCCAGCAGCTCGTTAAGACCAAACAGAATGGCAACCAGTGTGGCTTCTCTCCACTCCCCAATGATGACGGCACCCACGAGCGCAACGGTCATCAGGGTATCCATATTGAATTTAAAGCGGGTCAGATTACGCAGTCCGCGCAAAAATGTCGTATATCCGCTCAAAATCATAGCGCCTGCATATAATGCGATCACAACCGGTTCGGCGACTTTTCCTTCCAATAGAAAGGTGAAGAGATAGAAAACAGCGGAGATGGACAGCAGCCATTTCATACTCCCTATGCCGCCATGACTACGTTCATGAGCATGATCATGGCCATGTTCGTGATCATGTCCTTGTGCCGATCCGTGAGCATGCGATGAATGGATAGGCTGCACTTCAGCACTGGCGGCCGATAAGGCTGTCTGCGGAGCATAAACGATGCGCGCACCGTCACTTTTCAGAATGGTTTCTACTCGGCTTAGATTGACATGGGGAGAGAGGGTCAGCTTCCCGCTGTTGTAACTCAGTCGGGCATTGTTCCCATGATCCAGCTTCTGGATCTCCTCCTGCATTTCGCGTGTACAGTTAGGGCAGGAGAGCCCTTGTACCCGGTATTCAATAAGTTCGCCGCTCGTCTCCGAAGAGGATTTGGAATGTTGATGGTTGTCCTTGCTCATCTACATCTTCTCCTTCTGGTGCTCCAGCGTCATGTGAAGCAATGTTCGGATATGATCATCTTTGAGCGAGTAGTATACATTCTTTCCGGCCTTGCGCGATTTGGCGATATCTTTGTTCTTCAGCGTACGCAGATGATGGGAGGCCGTTGCCGTTGAGCTTCCGAGTACTTCGGCTACATCGCAAACACATAACTCGCCGCCGCGATCCAGCATATAAGCTACCTTGACCCGCGTCGGGTCGGCCAAAGCCTTGAAGATTTCTGCCATGCCGATCATATCCTCATCGGAGATCGTTTCTTTTAAGGAAGCAATTCTTTCAGTTGAAGGACATTCCGTTTCACACAGCTCGAGGGCGATTTCTTCGTTCATCGTCCGTACATTCATAAGAACAACCTCCTTGGAGTAGGAGCAATAAGTGCTCTTTATTCTATATATATTCAAACGTTGATTTGATTGTTAGTCATAATATACCCGATTTACACTCGATATTCAAACGAATATTTGATTGTTCACAAGCATTTCACAGAACGAGATTGAATCAGCAAGTCATATAGTATTAACCAATTCCAAGGGTTAGGCGCAGTATCGTCCCTCAGAAAATCCTTCCATTTCATAACACGCCAACTTATACTATTAGCAAAAAGATGTAAATTCGCATAGAAAGAATACCTGGGCCCAGAGCGCCTCATGCTACATAGCATCCTTGCACGGGCCAAACGTTTCGACTTGAATGTGTACATTATCTAATACCTATCTTCGATTTGCGGATGTGTATGAACAGGGGAGGCCAAAGTATGACTTGTCCAATATGTCGATATGAAACGGGAGATGGGAAGTATTGCAAGAAATGCGGGGCAAGGCTGATTATCGAGGATTCGCCCGTATTTGCCGCCATGAAAGAGCAAGCAGCAACGTCGGAGGCGTACAGTGTCACTAGGCGAAATGGCGGCAGTAGAGGGGAGCTATCTCATGTACGCCAGACCGAATCTGTTCTGCCGGTATATACCCCGCCGGATATTCCGTTCCGAGCGGCAGGCCGGCAGCATTCTGAAGAAGAAGAGGAACCCAATCCTTATTGGACCAGCTTAAAATTGTACGGACAGCTCTATGGGGATTATTTTCTGAAGGGATTAAGAAATCCCTTTGGCGCAGCTGCCGGAACGGAAAGCAGCCAGTTCTTCAACGCGATCGTGTCCATGCTGTTCTATGTTGTTCTTTTTCCACTCGCACTGTATGCAGCGCTTCATCATGAGCTGCAAGGGCTGCCTGAGGGGGCATTTGCAGATCTTGTCCTAAAACCAACCGTTTGGACTGCGATTTTCCTATTCTTGCTGAACGTCTTTACCTTCGCTGCGGTCAAGCTGTCCTTCAACCCGGCTGCAAAGCTAAAAGAAGTGATGGCAAGATTCGGCGCTTTGTTGCCCTTGTTCCTCGTGTTGTATGGGGTCAGCTTTCTGTTTCTGTTCCTGAATGGCGATATCTCGAAGGTTATCATCCTTCTGTCGTTCATCAGCACCGTGATGACCGTCCCGTTATTCGTCATGACCAGCTACAAAAAAAGAATGGTTGGCGGCCTGGATCCGCTGTATGCGATCCTCCTGGTCTACGTTGCACTGATGCTCGTGATCGTGATTCTGGGTAGTTCCATGATCGAATATATAACCGTTTTATAATGAAGCCATCTACATTACATATCGTGAAAAAAAGAAAAACAGCAGGTCCTCGTGCGGGAACGTCCCGTAAAAGGAGCTTGCTGTTTTTTTTTATGTGACGGGTTCGATCCGAGTTACTCGACCCACCATCGTTTGAAATCCTTCCACCAGGAACGCTCTTCCTGTTTCTCGGCCGCATCTGCAGGGTTGGCCTTCTTGGCGGGCTCCCCGCCTGCATGTTCGTCGCAATATTCCGTAGGCTCCGTTCCTTTGACGAAGACCTCCAGAACTTTGTCCGGACAGCCGGCGCCGGCGAGCTTGCCGGTCTTGGGATCCACATATGCGTTGACGACTTCGTCCGGGATCGGAAAAATTTTAGGCGGTACGTTCTCCAAAGCCTTCTCCGTATACTGCGCAAAAATCGGAGCTGCCCGCCGTCCGTCCACTTTGCTAATCTCCCGTCCTTTGTCATACCCCACCCATACCGCCGTCGACAGCTCCGGCGTATAGCCAACAAGCCAAGCGTCGGTGTCGGTGGTGCCCGTCTTTCCGGCCACCGGTCGTTTCATTAGTGTCGAGACTCGGTTACCCGTGCCGCCAGTCTCGAATACCCCCTCCATCATGCGCGTCATCACGTAAGCAGCGGAAGGCTCAACCACTTGTTCACCTGCATCTTCCGGCGCTGAATACAAGCTGCGGCCGGCAGCGTCGGTGATACTCAGCACCGCGACAGGGGAGACCCGTATGCCGCTGTTAGCCATGACGGCGTAAGCCGAGGCCATCTCCAGCGGGCTCACGGGCGAGGTGCCGAGGGCCAGGGAAGGAACAGGCTCCAGCGGACTCGTGATACCCATCTTTTTCGCCATGTCGGCGACTTTAGCCGGGCCGATCTTCATGATGGTGTTCACGGCATAAATATTATCCGAAGCGGCGATAGCTTCCCTCATGGGAATTTCGCCTAAATATTTATCGCCGAAGTTGCTGGGCTGATACGTCTTGCGGTTGTTATCGTAATGAAACAGGGTGGGCTGGCTGTTGAACACGCTGGTGCTTGTCATTTCCTTGGATGCAATGGCCGTTAAGTACATGATCGGCTTAAATGACGACCCGGGCTGCCTTGTTTTGGCTAACGCGTGGTTGTACTGATTCTCCCGGTAGTTCTTACCGCCAACCATGGCTTTAATGTGCCCGTTACGCGGGTCGATGGATACCAGCGCCGTTTCCAGCTCGCTCTTGCTGTCCATGCCCGCAGATACAGCCTCTTCGGCTGCCTTCTGGGCCCGCGGGTCCAGGGTCGTATAGATGTTCAGACCACCCTGTTCGAGCTGCTGATCCGTAATGTTCAGCTGCTTGGTGACGAGACTCCGGACGTAGTCCCGGAAATAGGAGGCAATCACTTTATTCTCCTGTCGGTCCTGAGGAAGCAGGGCGAGCTTGGCCGAGGCGGCTTTATCGGCTTCTGCCTCGGTAATGAATCCCGTCTCCGCCATCGCATTCAAGATAATCTGCTGTCTTTTGAGCGCGTTGTCGATATGGTTATAGGGCGAGTAATAGGTCGGACCCTTTGGAATGCCGGCAAGCATCGCGCTTTCGGCCAACGTCAGGTTTTTTGCCGACTTGCCGAAGTAGAGCAAGGACGCCGACTCGATGCCGTAAGCACCGTGTCCGTAATAAATTTCGTTGAGGTACATCTCAAGTATTTCATCTTTCGTATATTTCATCTCAAGCTGGACGGTGAATTTGGCCTCCTTGAGCTTCCGTGTCCACGTTTTTTCATGAGATAGGTATAAGTTTCGTGCAAGCTGCTGGGTTAACGTGCTTGCCCCCTGTTTGCGATCCATATGCTGCAGGTTGACGAGTACGGCTCGGGCCATACCCTTCATGTCAAACCCCGGATGATCATAGAACTTCCGGTCCTCCACTGCCAAGGTAGCCTGGATCAGGTGCGGAGATATATCGGTTAAGCTCACTTGCTCGGAGGTATGTCCCGTGGTGGAGAAGGTGGCGATTAAATCTCCTTGGTTGTCGAGCAGACGGGAGTAGCGGGATGTTTCCGCGACGGGCAGTGGCGTTATAAATAAATAGGCGAGCAGAATGCCGCCGGCGATGATGGAAATGCCAAGAAGTACGAACAGAAATGTAGCAAGCCGGACGAAACGACGTTTGCGCTTGGGTGATTTTTTTTGTCCCGGCATGATGGTTCTCCTTCCAGTCCTTTTTGTAAAGTTGAAGGCTTTAAGCTGCCAAGGATCGAGATGTGTTGGAATTCCCCTTGGCTGCCTTCTTTTTCTATATAGTATGGGGCTGGAGCGGGCAGGATATTCATGGGAATCCATGAGGATTTTGCTTCTGTCCGTGCGATCTGGAACTTTTGGTTGCAATTTGGGCTTGATTTAATATAATCTAATTTGTTTGGTACAATAGGAAAAGTGTGAAACTGTAAGCTAAAGGCATCTGCCCCGAATAAAGTTTTACGGCTTGGATCTGGACGGCTGAACATTATTCTAGCGGAAAGAAGGTAGTGACGATGGAATTATGGTACACAGAGAAGCAAACCCCGACTTTTGGCATCACGGCTAAAATCCGGGAGACTTTTGTACATGAGAAGACGGAGTTTCAACAACTGGATATGATCGATACTGAGGAATTCGGGCGCATGCTCGTTTTGGACGGTATGGTTATGACTACAATTAAGGATGAATTCGTCTATCATGAGATGGTCGCTCACCCCGCGCTGAACACGCATCCAAATCCGAAGAAGGTTCTTGTTGTCGGCGGAGGAGACGGTGGCGTCATTCGCGAAGTGATCAAGCATCCGGGCGTAGAGAAAGCAGTACTCGTTGAAATTGATGGAAAAGTTATTGAATATTCGAAGCAGTATTTGCCTGAGATCGCCGGCAAGCTGGATGATCCGAAGGTCGAAGTGCTGGTTAACGATGGATATATGCACATTATTGAGCATAAGAACGAATACGACGTCATTATGGTGGACTCCACCGAGCCTGTAGGCCCGGCAGCTCCGTTGTTTGAGCGCGGATTCTATCAAGGGATCTATGAGGCGCTGAAGGAAGACGGTATTTTCGTTGCCCAAACGGACAACCCTTGGTTCAAAGCGGACCTGATTCAGCAGGTCAACAAAGACGTGAAGGAAATCTTCCCGATTGTACGCGTATATGGCGCGAACATCCCTACGTACCCAAGCGGTCTGTGGACATTCACCATGGGCAGCAAAACGTATGATCCGCTCGAAGTGGATGAGTCCACCATTGATGAAATGGATACGAAATACTATTCCCCTCGTCTGCACAAAGCGGCATTCGTGCTGCCGAAATTCGTTGAAGACCTGGTGAAATAAGGAGGCGCGTATAAACTGATGAAACTGGATCAAGGTTATTCCGGCAACGTGTTTATTCTGAGCTCCGAGGATTATGAAGGGTCCAAAGCCGTCATTTACGGTATGCCGATGGATTTCACCGTCAGCTACCGTCCCGGCTCCCGTTTTGGCCCTGCCCGTATTCGCCAGGCGTCCGTAGGTTTGGAGGAATACAGCCCTTACTTAGATAAAAGCATTGAAGACATGACGTATTTCGATGCAGGCGACCTGATGCTGCCTTTCGGCAATGCGGGCCGCAGTCTTGAAGTGATTGGCGATTATGTAGGCAAGCTGCTGGATGACGGGAAATTCCCGATCGGACTCGGCGGTGAGCACCTCGTTTCTTGGCCGATCATTCAGAAGGTGTACGAGAAGTACCCTGATCTCATTCTGATCCATATTGATGCGCATGCTGACCTGCGTGAGCACTACGAAGGTGAGCCCTTGTCTCACTCCACACCGGTCCGCAAGGCGGCTGGTATTATGGGCGGGAAGAATATCTATCAATTCGGTATCCGTTCGGGCTCCCGCGAGGAGTTCCAGTACGGACGCGAGAACATCAACTTCTATCCGTTTGAGGTTGCTGCTCCACTAAAGGAAGCTTTGCCTTCCATGGGCAACCGTCCGGTGTACGTGACGATCGACATCGATGTGCTTGATCCTTCTGCCGCACCGGGCACCGGTACGGCGGAAGCGGGCGGCATCTCATCGAAAGAGCTGCTGGAAGCTGTGCATCTTATTGCGGGCTCCGACGTGAATGTTGTCGGTTGCGATCTCGTGGAAGTGGCGCCGATCTATGATCCGTCCGAGCAGACCCAGATCGTGGCTGCGAAGCTGATTCGTGAGATGCTGCTGGGATTCGTGAAATAGTCCACCCACCCAAACCCTCCCTGCCAGGGAGGGCCCCAAGGGCGCTGCCCTCTGGACACCCGGAACTTTGGTGTTCGGAGTTGGGATGAGGATATCAGCAGCGCTGGTGCTTGTGCCCGGCCACCGCTCGCTCTCCCCTGCGGGAACGCCCTCGTGGCCTCTTGTGCGCCCATATATTAGCCGAAGCTAATCGCTCCTCGGCTGTTGAAGAAAAAGCAAGCCTCCCCTACCTAAGCCTTCGGCTATCGGGGTCGGCTTGCTTTTTCGCACTTGTTGGAGGCCCCCTCGCGTGAGCTGCCCTGACAGGCATGCTCGGGGGCCGGGAGTATCAGCCGGGTTGGCACTGCCCCTCGGCTGTTGAAGAAAAAGCAAGCCTCCCCTACCTGAGCCTTCGGCTATCGGGGTCGGCTTGCTTTTTCGCACTTGTTGGAGGCCCTCTCGCGTGAGCTGCCTGACGGGCATGCTCGGGGGCCGGAGAATCAGCCGGGTTGGCACTGCCCCTCGGCTGTTGAAGAAAAAGCAAGCCTCCCCTACCTAAGCCTTCGGCTATCGGGGTCGGCTTGCTTTTTCGCACTTGTTGGAGGCCCCCTCGCGTGAGCTGCCCTGACAGGCATGCTCGGGGGCCGGGAGTATCAGCCGGGTTGGCACTGCCCCTCGGCTGTTGAAGAAAAAGCAAGCCTCCCCTACCTAAGCCTTCGGCTATCGGGGTCGGCTTGCTTTTTCGCACTTGTTGGAGGCCCCCTCGCGTGAGCTGCCCTGACAGGCATGCTCGGGGGCCGGGAGTATCAGCCGGGTTGGCACTGCCCCTCGGCTGTTGAAGAAAAAGCAAGCCTCCCCTACCTAAGCCTTCGGCTATCGGGGTCGGCTTGCTTTTTCGCACTTGTTGGAGGCCCCCTCGCGTGAGCTGCCTGACGGGCATGCTCGGGGGCCGGAGAATCAGCCGGGTTGGCACTGCCCCTCGGCTGTTGAAGAAAAAGCAAGCCTCCCCTACCTAAGCCTTCGGCTATCGGGGTCGGCTTGCTTTTTCGCACTTGTTGGAGGCCCCCTCGCGTGAGCTGCCCTGACAGGCATGCTCGGGGGCCGGGAGTATCAGCCGGGTTGGCACTGCCCCTCGGCTGTTGAAGAAAAAGCAAGCCTCCCCTACCTAAGCCTTCGGCTATCGGGGTCGGCTTGCTTTTTCGCACTTGTTGGAGGCCCCCTCGTGTGAGCTGCCCTGACGGGCATGCTCGGGGGCCGGGAGTATCAGCCGGGTTGGCACTGCCCCTCGGCTGTTGAAGAAAAAGCAAGCCTCCCCTACCTGAGCCTTCGGCTATCGGGGATGGCTTGCTTTTTCGCGTGGGCGTGTCCCCCTCGAATGGCTCCTCTACGGGAACGCCTTGCTGAGCAATTGAGAAGAAATCCTCGGCGATTCTATGATGTAAACTCAAGGTAGATTCAAATTCATTAAGGAGGGTTACATCATGACGAATGCTTCGAGCAAGAAGAGAACCGATACGGCATCAAGAGTTATTATGGAGTCGCCGTCTACGATTTATCAGGCATTCTTGAATCCGGAGGCGCTGGCTTCGTGGCTTCCGCCAAAAGGGATGACAGGCCATATCGACACGTTTGATGCCCGCGAGGGTGGGACTTATCGAATGATCCTCACCTATAACGATACCGATCACTCGGCACCCGGTAAGTCTTCGGACAATACGGACGTCATTGAAGGAAAGTTTCTGGAGTTTGTTCATGATGAGAAGGTTGTGCAGCTGGTCGAATTTGAGTCTGAGGATCCCAATTATGCGGGGTTTATGAAGATGACATGGGCATTGGAGCCGCTTGCGGAAGGCACCCAAGTCACGATCGTGTGTGAGAATGTGCCCGAAGGCGTACGGAAGGAAGATCACGATGAAGGCTTGAGGTCCACCCTCGAGAATCTCGCTGAATCTACGGAGGGACAATAGACGGTGGCTCGGCTGTATAACGAAACAAACGATTTGTGATGAGGCAGTTCATGGACAAGCCGTTTTGTAGATTTTACCGAGTTTAAGCCCTGAATGTTATACTAATTGCAATGATAATGATATTGGAAACAGGAGAGAGCAGCATACAAATTCATCTATGGCTTACTTGCAGTTATGGTCGTCTTAACACTAATTTATATGTTTTTCATAACAATATCTGAATGAAGAACCAGCCACCTTCTCTATTGCTGCAGGTAGCTGGTTTTTTTCTTTCCGGATGAAACCAAACCCATCCTCCATCCCATCAACAAATCCTTTTTACCCTCCCTCCGTTTGCTTGCTCCCTCCTTAATTTCAAGTTCGACTTCAAGTCCATTCATGGGTACACGGTACGCGTAGTTGTGGGAAGAATCGGCGATCTGCTCATTGCGTGTCGGATTGAACGATTGTGCCGATATACCGGAAGCCGTTAATATTGGCGTTACATCGACCATATCGACGAAAAGGAGGTACGAATACGATGGCAGCCCAGTCACCCGAAATAAAGCGCGAGGATTTGATAACCGCCCGGCACCCAGGGACATCCCGCAACCGGTACATAGCCAACATCCGCAAGCATTGGATGCTGTATCTCATGATCATTCCCGGAATTCTCTATTATATTGTGTTTAAATATGTACCGCTGGCGGGCAGTGTCATCGCATTTCAGGACTATCAGATTTTCAAAGGCATCCTTGGCAGTCCGTGGGTGGGCCTGGACAACTTTGGGTTTATTTTTTCCTATCAGGATTTTTACAACGTGCTGCGCAATACGGCGGTGATCGCTTTCTATCAGCTTGCTTTTGGTTTTCCGGCCCCGATCGTGCTGGCTCTGCTGTTCAATGAAATCCGCATCATGCTGGCGAAGCGGGTTGTGCAAAGCATGTTCTATCTCCCGCACTTTTTATCATGGGTCGTTGTCGGCGGGATCGTTTTCGAGCTGTTGTCCAACCAAGGCGTTGTGAATGCGGTGCGGGACTGGTTCGGCTACGAACCCATTCTGTTCATGCAGGAGGAGCGGTATTTCCGAGGGATTGTCGTCCTGTCCTCGATCTGGAAGGAAGTTGGCTGGGGCACGATTATTTATTTGGCTGCCATCGCCGGCATCAATCCGAATTTATATGAAGCAGCCGTCATGGATGGAGCAAGCCGGTGGAAACAAACGATCTATATTACGCTGCCCACCATGTTTCCAACGATTCTGGTGCTGTTCCTGCTGCAAATCGGTAACTTCCTGGAGCTCGGCTTCGATCAGATTTACAATTTATTGACACCGATGACGTACTCGGTAGGGGATATCATCGAGACGTACGTCTATCGTGCGGGTGTGCTTCAGGGGCAATACAGCATGACGACGGCCATCGGGCTGTTCCAGTCTGTCATTGGGTTTATACTGCTGTGGATTTTTAACCGATTGGCCAGAAAAACGGATCAGGGGTTGTGGTGATGAAAGCGACATTCGGAGAAAAAATGTTTCAGACGCTGAATTATGTGTTTCTGTTCGCTGCTGCAGTGACGATGCTGTTCCCGCTTCTTCAACTGCTTGCCGTATCGCTCAGCTCCCCGGTAGCTGCCGATTCGAAGGAAGTATTCCTGCTGCCCGTGGAGTTTACAACCGCATCTTGGGAGCATGTATTAAAAAATAAAGGCTTGTGGACATCTTTTGGGATTACCGTATATATTACGATCGCCGGGACACTGCTCAGCATGCTGTTTTCGGTCATGACGGCATACCCGCTCTCACGACGGGAATTTCTGATCCGCAAACAGGTCATGTTCGGCATTGTGTTAACGATGATTTTCAATGCGCCGATGATTCCGTTTTTTTTGACCGTTCGCGAGCTTGGCATGATGAACTCCCTGTGGGCGCTCATTATTCCCGGCCTGGTTGGCACGTTCAACATGATCATTATCCGGACCTTTTTCATAGGCATTCCCAGTGAGCTGGATGATTCGGCTCGAATCGACGGATGCAGCGAGTTCGGCATATTGTTCCGCATGTATTTGCCTTTGTCCAAGCCGGTCATGGCGACGGTCAGCCTGTTTTACGCGGTCGGATATTGGAATACCTTCTCCCGTGCCGTGCTGTTTATAAGGGATCCGGAGAAATGGCCGCTTCAAATGAAGCTGAGAGCATACCTTCAGTCTCCCGAGGAGCTGGCTGCGGTCAATCTGTTTCTTGGGGATTACGATTTCAACACAACAACATTGAAAGCGGCAACAATCCTGTTTGCTACCATTCCGATCATTCTGGTATACCCGTATCTGCAAAAATACTTTGTCAAAGGGTCCATGCTGGGTTCGTTAAAGGAATAAAGCAAAGCGGGGCATGCGATATGAAATCGGCCCTACGGCTGGTTTGATATAACTACCAATCCGAAAAAGGGGAGGATTTACTCATGTCGAAATGGTTTTTCCAAAAAGGGGCATGGAAACCGGCGCTCACGGCGACACTTGCGGCAGCGATGCTGTTTGGCTGCGGCGGCAAGGGCGACGGCGAATCGCAAGCGGGCCAGAGTGGGGAGGGAAATCAAGAACTTACACAGGTAAAGGTGTTCAAAAGCCACATGGGTGTCGGCACGATTCCGGGTGCAGATAATCCGCATGTCCAATATGTGGCGGAACGGACCGGCGTGGAATATCAGCTGGTAACGACCCCGCCCGGCTCGGAGCCGACTGAATATCTCAATCTGATGATTGCATCCGACGACTTGCCGGATATTCTTCGCCCGATCGGCGGGATCGAGCAGACCCTGATCCGCCAAGGAGGTGCGCTGGCACTGGACGATTTGCTGCCCCAGTATGCCCCGAACGTCTGGAAGAATATCCCACAGGAGGCATGGGATATCGTTCGATCCGCTTCACCGGACGGCAAAATCTATTATGTGCCTAAAGTGTTCCTGGTTCCGGAAAGAGCACCGCTCATCCGTCAGGATTGGCTTGACAAGGTAGGCATGTCCATGCCGAAGACAACGGAGGAATACAAGGAGGTGCTGCGAGCCTTTCTTGACAAAGACCCGAACGGCAACGGCCTGAAGGACGAATTGCCCACAACAGGCCGTGAATTCGGCAAATGGATGGATCATTTGTTTGCCATGTTCGGTGTCGCGATGTGGGAGGGGAATCCGGAATGGGACATCTACGACGGTAAAATCCAATATGCCGGCGTAACGGACAATATGAAGGCAGCCATTGCATTTGCCCGTGAGCTATATGACGAGAAGCTGCTGGACAATGAGACGTTTCTGAACAAAGGCGATGTATGGACGGCGAAAATCAATAACAATTTGGTTGGCAGCTGGTACCATCTTCCCGCCAACCTGCGCGATCGGTTTACAGCCATGCAGCAAAAAGCACCGGATGCTTATATCGTTGGCATGCCGCTTCCCAAGGCCGAAGGGTTTGAGGGCTTTGTCACGCAGAAGAGCATGGGCGAGCCGGAGTGGATCATTCCGGCAAAGGCCCAGGATAAGGCCCCCGCAGCCTTGAAGCTGCTCGATTTCTTCTATGATCGGTCGAATGACGAATTTATCCGCTTTGGCATCGAAGGACAGCAGCATGAAGTTATCGACGGCAAAAAAGTGCTGCTTCCGGCAGAGGACAGCCGTCCGCTGGCGCTTGGTATGCGCAACCTGACAACGAAGGAGGACATGGACATTCGGATTCAGGAGACGATTCCGGAAGACATGCAGCAGATGGTGAAGGATATATTCGAGGTAAGTACCGCAGACGCGAAGCGGATCGCCGGAGACGGACTTCCGAGTACGGTGTATGAAGGCTTCCCGGATATCCAATCGCATAAGCTCTTTCAGGAGTATGTAACCAAGATCGTTATCGGCGAATGGCCGCTGGAGAAGTTCGATGAATTCGTCGACCGCTGGTATAAGGCAGGGGGAGACGAAGTGACGAAGAGGGTAGAGGAATGGTACTCAAGGATGTGATCATACAGTGAAAAAGAAATATGCCATATGCGGTGTAAGCGGTCGTGCGCTCGGCATGTTCGCCAAGCCGATTCTGACGACCCATGCCCGGCGCTGCGACCTGGTCGGCATGCTGGACTGTGATCCGGCCCGCTTCGAGCTCTACCGCTCCCGCTTCCCCGAGCATACCGCCGTTGCAACTTACGGTGAAGAGGAATTCGGGAAGATGATTGACGAGACTCGGCCGGATGTGGTCATCGTGGCGGGGCGCGACGATACGCATGCGCGTTATATTGTTGCCGCCCTGGAAAGGGATTTGGATGTCATCACGGAAAAACCGATGGTCACGACGGGTGAGGACGCCCGGCGAGTGCTGGATGCGGAGCGGGTGAGCAAAGGCTCGGTGACGGTCACGTTTAATTACCGTTACGCCCCGATTCACACCAAAATCAAAGAGATGGTATGGGAGGGCAAGCTCGGTCGGATTACTTCCGTCGATCTCAACTGGTATCTGGATACGTACCACGGCTCCAGCTATTTCAAACGGTGGAACCGCCGGCGCGAAATGTCAGGAGGTCTCTCCATCCACAAAAGCACGCATCATTTCGACCTCGTGAACTGGTGGATCGGGCAGAAGCCGGTCGAGGCCTTCGCCTACGGGGCGCTCCATTATTACGGTGCCGAAGGGGAGCTGAATCCGGGCAAAGAAGCCGGCCGTCATTGCGGAACCTGCCTCTCAGCCAGCCGCTGCGCCTATTACTCACGCTGGAACGCAAGTCATGTGCCGGATGACCATCTCGGTCTGCTGGAGAGCGGAGGGCCGCAATTCCCTTATACAGGCTACCGCCCGGACCGATGTATTTTTGATGATGAGATCGACATCGAGGATACGTATGCGGCCACCGTCAAGTACGACGGAGGAGCACTGCTCAGTTATTCCGTCAACTTTTCGCTGCCGTATGAAGGGTATCGCTTGGCGATCAACGGTACGAAAGGCCGGCTGGAGACGATGGAATACCATGCTCCGTCCAGAACCCCTTTTCCGACGCCGGTCCAGACGATCGACTACTTCCCGTTGTTCGGCTCCAAGGAAACCATCCATGTCGTTCATCGGGAAGGCGGCCACGGGGGAGGCGACCCGCTGCTGCTGAATGACCTGTTTCTCGGTGAGAACCGGGAAGGGCCGTTCCCGATTTTGTCCGGTGCTGTGGATGGCGCCTATTCCGTGGCGGCGGGGGAAGCCGTGTGGCGTTCCGTGAAGGAACACCGTCCGGTGGCGATAGCGGATGTTCTGGGCGGGTGGAAGGAGAGTGAGCCTATTGAACGATAAAGGATATTTTGACCCGGCGGAAAGCCTGGCTTCCCAAACAGAGGGCAGTAACATCGAGCATGCGCTTATGGTCATTGCCCAGCGTTATGTCGGTGACCATCCGCCTCATGCACCGGTTTACCGGGTGACGCGCAAGAGTCCGATCCGCAAGCGGGCCGACCACCGCTATCAGCTCCCCATCGCGGATATGTTCCCCGAAATGACGGAGAGCCAGGTAGTCTACGCCTGGACGAAGCTGTGGGCGGCTGAGCCGCAGAGCTTTCCCTTTCTGATGGAATGGACGGGGCACGTTCGGCTGTACCATAACGGCCGGAAGCGGTTCGGATCGGCGCCCGGGGAAGAAGCGACAGCGGACGGATTGCCCCTGAAGCTGGGGATTCAGCTTACCAAGGGGTGGAATCACTTCGTTCTGGAATTCCGCCGGGGCCCAAGCGGCTGCAGAGCGGTATTTGGCACAAGCAACCGCAAGAACAAGCCGTTTCACTTTCTGGCTCCTTCCATGGAGCGGGAAGGTGAGGAAGGATGGATTGTGACGGTGCCGCTGGACCAGGCGCTTGCCCGCATCCCCGATTCAATGGAGCGCGAATCATGGACGGGGGCACAGTGGCTGCCCGTGCTTGCAAAGCACGATGGGGAAGCAGATCGCGGCCCGATGTGGAGAATGTACGGGCGGAAGCCGGGGTATGCCGCTTACGCCTGGACTGCCGTTGTCAACCGGACCTTGGCGGCCAAGAAGGTGACCTTGTCGGGAACCTCCTATGGCCCGGTCCGGTTTGAATGGAACGGCAGGGAGGTTTACACCAGCCGCGAGGCAGGCGCGTTCAGTATCGTCATCGATGTGCCTCCGGGCCGCGGGGAGCTTACCGCACGCAGCGAATGCGGCGCAGAGGGCTGGGGGTTTGAGATCGGCGAAGCTTCGCCTGAAGGGATGCTGATCGCTCCGCGAAGGGTGCACGGCCTGACCGGTGAGTGGCTTTATCTGGGTCCGTTCCGCGCAGAAGCCGAGCTTGAGCTGTCCGACTATTCTGGTCTGGACACGGTCGCTGTTGACGGCGAAGAGAAACTGTTCTGGACAGGGAGCGAGCCGGGAGCGTACGTGAGGCCGTTTTTGGAGAATGAGCTTTTTGGCCGCTGGAATTATCCGCTCGGCGTCACGATGTACGGCTTGCTGGAGACGGGAAGGCTGCTTAATCGCCTGGACATCCAGGAATATGTGCTCCGCCACGTCGAGTTTACCGCGGGCCATTACGAGTATTCCTTGTGGGACCGCGAGGAATTCGGTGCGGCAGGGCTGAACAACCAGCTGTCCGACATTGACAGTCTGGACGATTGCGGATCATTTGGCGCGCTAGCCATTCTTGCAGACCGAATTCGATCCTTGAAAGGAGTGCGCAAGGCAGCAGACGATATCGCCCGGTACATCATGGATACACAATCACGTCTTGCGGACGGGGCACTTTATCGCGAGGTCGGCGTTTCCCCAAGCATGCACCTGACGATGTGGTGCGACGACATGTACATGAGCGTACCGTTCCTGTGCCGATACGCCGAGCTGTCCGGCGATTCCCGCTATCTGGACGAAGCTGCACGCCAGCTTCTGCTGTATAAGTCATACCTGTACATGCCGGACCTGCAGTTAATGTCGCACGTATACGATGTACGTCATGGGCAGCCTTCCCGGACGGTATGGGGAAGGGGCAACGGATGGGTGTTTTTCTCCCTGTCAGAGCTGCTTGCCGTGCTTCCGGTCGGCCATCCCGACTATGTGGAACTGCTTCTTTTTTATCGCAGTCTGGCGGAGGGATACCTCCGCGTGCAGGGAGTACATGGGTTATGGCACCAAGTGCTGACGGACCCTGAATCCTATGAGGAAGCCTCCTGTACCGCGATGTTTATTTTTGGTTTGGCGCGGGGGGTACGCCATGGCTGGCTGGAGAATCCGGATCCGTACTTGCAATCTGCCATTGCGGGGTGGGGCGGTTTAACCAGCAGGGCCATCGACGGCAGGGGAAATGTGTACGGTGTGTGCAAGGGCAGCAGCTGGTCAACCTCCCATGCTTATTACAAGCATGACTTATCGTGGAACTTGAATGATACGCACGGAATCGGCATCGTGCTGTTGGCCGGGGTCGAGCTTCTTGAATTCATGCGGTCAAACCATATTGTAAACGCTTAAGTTTACGTGACGGCAGGAGCGGATCGTGAGCTATAATGGAACCATTCTGGTAGTAAAGCGGGGGTTGATATGTTCCAATCGATCGGCAAGTGGCTAAAATACACGCTGGCCCATACGCAAGCGCGGCTGGTGCTCATTTTGACCGTTTCCGTTTTTATGATCATTTTGGCCGTCAGCCTGACCTCATATTACACCTCCAAATCGGTGCTTCAGGAAGAGCTCAGCGAGCCGCAGCACCAAATGCTGCAGATCAGTATGAAATATATTGACGATTTAATCCGGGAGAGCGACAAGATTGCGGTCCAGGTCGCGGTGAATGACTATATCTATGATTTTCTGACTAGCGAGAATCAGAACTCGGTGGCCAATATATCGACATTGTACCGACTGCTATCCACCTGGATCAGCAATTCGAAATACATTAACAGCATATACGTATACGATGTCGAGCGGGGAAGCTTTATTTCGCTTCCGCAGGGGTATAGCTCTAGCAGGCTCACCTTCGTGGATTCCGAATGGACCAGTATCGCTGACGAATTCGGGGACGACATGATGATCATCCGAAAAAGGCATGTCCCGGAGGGAGCGGGCAATAAAGGGTCGGAGCTGACGCTGTTCCGCAAAATGATGATTCAGGGCCGATTAAGAGGTGTCGTAGCGGTCAATTTGCGGGATGCGGAACTGTTCGCAAAACTAAACCCGCCGGCGCTGTCGCAGCTCGACAGCATGCGGTACATCGTGGACCAGCATGACAACATTCTTTATTCGGTCTCGAACTCGGAATTCAAACCGGAAGCCGTGAGGCAGGCGCTGCACGAGCTGAAGGAGGACCGCTTCGGCGATTTTTTCCATGAGGGTCGGAAGCTGCTGGTCAACCAGATCGAATCGCCGCTGACCGGATGGAAATACGTATCCATCGTCTCCCAGGACAGCTTGCTTGCCCAGTCCAAAAAGGTGCGAGACACGGTGCTGTATGTATCGGTGGCGGCACTTGCGCTTGGCTTGCTGACCATTCTATACGTAAACTCCGCGGCCTTCCGGCCGGTGCGCAGGCTTAAGCAGCTGTTCAGTGCCTACGACGGGAAAGCGACCAGCCCGGATCGCATCGATCTGGAAAAGCTGGCCGGCGAACTGCTCAGCAATCATGCGCATCTGTCTCAGTTGATCCGCGAGACGATATCCGATGCGGCTTCCAAGTTTCTGTATGACATTCACTCGGGTCATATGAGCGGCAGACGCGAAATTCGCGAGAAGTGGAGACGATATTTCGCGGAATGGACGGATGCACCCGTCACGGTAGCGGTGCTGTCGATCGACCGCTACGATTCGTGGTCGCGCAGATTTCCGGCCAGTGACCACTCGCTGCTGAAGTTTGCGCTCGCCAATATTATGGCAGAGCTGCATGAGCCCGAATGGAGGGTGGCCTGCGCCGATTTTGGGGCGGACCGGATGGCTATTCTGCTGCAGCCGCGGAGCGGCGAAACGCGGCCTCCGCTGGTCGAGGCGATCGAAACGGTGTCCCGTTTGCTGAAATTCAGTGTATCCGCCGGCGTGAGCATGCCACAGAGTGAGGTTTGCCGGTTAAAGCAGGCCATGCTGGAAGCGGAGAATGCGTTAACCTACCGTTTATATAAAGGGTATGGTCAGCTCGTGCCGTTTCAGGATGTATCCAGTCACGAAGTGACGGATATGCAGCCGCAGGAAGATGGCGTACGGGAATTGATGACGGCTGTGGAGACCGGTGATGGGGAGCGGGCTATAGAGCTGCTTGGGCGTATTATTGGGGATATCCGCAGCCATTACTGGTATCCTTCGGAGGCGCTTGCCTTGCTTCAGGCGCTGCTGGAACGTCTTAAAGGGATATGCCCAGAGGGCGATGGTTCCGAGGGGGATCCGGCCGGTCGACTGGGCACGCTGTACATCGAAGATATCGAGGCGGAGCTTTCCGGCCTGATTTCGGCCTTGGCCGACCGCTACCGCCGTTTAATCGGCAGCAAGGATTTTTTGATGTGCCAGCGGATGATCGAATTCATGGAGCAGCACCTCGGCGATCCGATCGGCATTCCGGAAATTGCGGAATCGACCGGCATCAGCAGCAGCTTGGCCAGCCAGCTGTTTAAGCAGGAAACAAACGAAACGATCTATAACTACTTAACCCGGCTGCGGATGGAGCGGGCTAGCGAGCTGCTGGTCAAAACCGACCGCAAAATATCCGATATCGCCCAAATGGTCGGTTACCAGCATGAAAACAGCTTCATTCGCAGCTTCCGCAAATTCAAGGATATCACCCCGGGCAAATACCGGGATATGATGAGAACCCGGATAGACGCCTTGTTTGAATGAAGGGCCGGGAAGGGAGGAGCTATGGAGATGGAGAGAGAGCAGATTGTTAGGCGGCATAATCCTGAATTCGACAGGCTAGATCCGCTTTCGCCACTGTCGGTAGGCAACGGGGAATTTGCGTTTACCGCAGATATTACCGGGCTGCAGACATTTCCAGAACAATACGAGGTGCCGCTTGGCACCCAGTCGAACTGGGGCTGGCATTTTACGGGGGGGCGCGAAAGGTTCTCCGCGAAGGATGCAGCGTTGCAGATGTTCGAGACCCACGGCCGGCAGGTCGGCTATCCGATGAAGCCGGGGGATAAGCCGGAAGCTTACCAATGGCTGCGGCAAAATCCCCACCGTCTTCACTTAGGCCGGCTGTCGTTCCGATTTCTGGACGAACCGGGAGAAGAGCTCGATTACAGCGCTGCAGGCCAATTCCGTCAAAATCTCGATCTGTGGACGGGCATTCTATCGAGCAAGTTCGAAATTTGCGGCGTGCCGGTCGAAGTTACGACGGCGTGCCACCCGGATGCTGATATTATAGGCGTGCGGGTTGTCTCGCCCCTCATCCGGGAAGGGCGGCTTCAGGTATTTATCCGCTTCCCCGCACCGGATATGACGCATTCGTCTTGGTCGAAATCGGTGTTTCCCGATTGGGAAAACGATCAACGACATGATACCGTTCTCGTCCGGCTGGAGGAAGGAACGGCCTTGATTGAGCGGACGCTGGACGAAGAACGTTATGCGGTCCGCTGGCATTGGAGCTCTGGCCGGTTGGAGCAGACGGAAACCCATGAATTTACGCTGTTTCCCGGCGAATCCCCGGATCAATCTCCGGAGGAGCTGGCGTTTTCCGTCGGCTTTGCCGCCGGGTCGCCCGGTGCGGCTGACTTTGAGGCCATCGTTTCGGCCAGCGCCCGGCACTGGGCATCCTTTTGGCAGAGCGGCGGTGCAGTCAGCTTCGCTGGCAGTTCCGATCCGCGAGCCTTTGAGCTGGAGCGACGCGTTGTCTTGTCGCAATGGTTATGCGCCATTCACAGTGGGGGCTCTATGCCGCCCCAGGAGACCGGTCTTATGTATAACAGCTGGTTTGGCAAATCGCATTTGGAGATGCATTGGTGGCATGCCGCCCATTTCGCGCTGTGGGGCCGGGCTTCCATCCTGCGGAGAAGTTTGGACTGGTACAACGGCATACTGCCGGTCGCCCGCGAGCTGGCGCTATCCCAGGGATACGAGGGAGCACGCTGGCCGAAAATGGTCGGTTTTGACGGCATCCCGTGCCCGTCGCCGGTCGCTCCGGGCTTGATCTGGCAGCAGCCGCATCCGATCGCCATGGCGGAGCTGTGCTATAAGGCCGACTCAGCACAAGAAACGCTGCGCCGGTTCCGTGACATCGTCTTTGAATCGGCTGACTTTATGGTTTCCTATGTTCACTGGAATGAGGCAACAGGCGCTTTCGATCTTGGACCGCCGCTCATTCCGGCTCAAGAATGTCATCCGATGAATGCAAGCGCGAACCCGCCTTACGAGCTGGAGTATTGGAAATACGGCCTTGATATCGCTATAAAGTGGGCTGATCGGTTGGGAATTCAGCCGAATCCGCGTTGGGCCGAGGTAGCAAGCAATCTGGCGGCACCGCCCCGACTCGACGGCGTTTACCTGGCGCATGAGCTTGCGCCGGACACGTTTACGGAGAAGAACCATGACCACCCGTCCATGCTATGCGCATTAGGCGTGCTTCCCGGCAAGCTGATCGACCGCGAAACCATGCGGCGTACATTGTGGAAGGTTAAGGATGCTTGGAAATGGGAGACGGCCTGGGGATGGGATTTTCCCGTATGCGCCATGACCGCTGCTCGGCTCGGCGAACGCGATCTGGCTGTCGATTTTCTGTTAATGGACGAAATAAAAAACACGTATTTGCCAAACGGGCATAACTATCAGCGCCCAGGCTTATCCGCTTACTTGCCGGGTAACGGCGGACTGCTTACGGCGGTCGCTATGATGGCCTGCGGCTGGGAAGGCGAAGAGGACCTGAACTGCCCGGGATTTCCGGCAAGCGGCTGGACGGTGCAGTGGGAGGGGCTGAAGCCGTGGCTATAGCTTCGGCGTATACAACTTGCGGACAGGAGGGCTGAATATGGCCAAGGGAACGGTGTGGAGGCCGGAACGTAAGTTATACCGCGACCGGTTGACGGGAGTCGAAGTGGTGCAGCTGACCGACTACAAAGCTCACAGTCATCATCTGTACTTTACGGAAAGCGGATGGTATGACGGCGGGAAGCGGCTGTTGTTCGTATCGGACAGGAACAACAGCTCAAACTTGTACAGCATGGATGTCAACAGCGGTGAGATGCTTCAGCTGACGGATTACCCGGACAATGATGCTGTGGATGCTTGTCTTTTACCGGATGGCCGGGCTGCCTTTGTCAAAACCGATCGGAGCGTACGCCGCCTCGATCTGGCAACATTGGAGGAAGAACTGATCTACGAAGCCCCGGAGGGGTACAACATCGGCAATCTGAGCTGTCCTGCGGATGGACGCTCAGTCGTCACCTGCATACAGGAGGATCTGTCCCATCGCATGCCGCTCGATCTAGGCAACGGCTATGTCGGCCATAGGGAGCTGATGGAGGCCGCTCCCCACAGCCAGATCGTGCGGATCGACTCGGAAGGGCAGACGCAGCCGGAAACCCTCTATGAAGCCCATCGCTTTATAACCCATATTAATGCGTCGCCCGTCGAGCCATGGTTGATCACCTTTTGCCACGAAGGACCCTGGCATTTGGTCGATCACCGGATATGGGGGCTGGATCTCCGGAGCGGAGAGGCCTGGAGAATTCGCCAGCGTCTTGAACCCGGAGAAAAGGTCGGCCATGAATTTTTTTATCCTGACGGTGTGACCATCGGTTACCATGGCTTCCGTATGGATGGAACTAATTTCTTCGGAAGCATCCGGTATGACAATACGGCTATGGAAGAGACGGATTTCGGCTTTGATACGTGGCATGCGTATGCCGACGGCTTCGGTCAGGCCGTTGTGGACGGCAAGGGGGCAATCAAAACCCTCTCCGTATGGCGTAAAGACGCCAAAGGAGTCTATCAGGGGCCAAGGATGCTGTGCGAGCTTCGATGCAGCTTTCATTCCCAGAAGGTGCACGCGCATCCGCGTTTTGATCCGGGCGGTAAACGACTCTTGTTTACAAGTGATAAAAATGGTTATGGCAATCTGTATCTGGTCGACATGCCGGAAGATTTCGATTCACTGCCGCTGCTGTCGGTCTAAAGCGAAGGAGAGGGGAGTGGTTAACCGTGGCTGAAGTTACAGTCTTGGAACGAATACCGGTCCAGGTTGCAGAAACGATCCTGTCCGCTTGCGTGGACGGATACCATCCGAATATAGCCAACAAATGGGGCTACGTGGCCGGCATGGCTTTGACTGCATTGGGCCGCCTGGCCGATTGGACGGGTGAGGAGCGTTACAATGAAGTGGTCAAGCGTCATATGGACGTCTTCATACAGGAAGACGGGGCAATAGCCGGCTACACACTGGAGGACTATAATCTCGATCACATCAATAAAGGCAAAAATCTGCTGCCCTTGTGGCGCACGACAGGAGAGGAGAAATATCGCCGGGCTGCCGAGCTGCTGGCATCTCAGCTGGTTGGACAACCGCGGACCGACGAAGGCGGATTTTGGCATAAGAAAATCTATCCGTTTCAGATGTGGCTGGACGGCCTCTATATGTCGTCACCGTTTATGGCAGAATATGCAGAAACGTTTGATGAGCCGGCATGGTTCGACGAAGCTGCCCGGCAGCTGCTGCTCATCGAGCGGCGTACCCGGAATCCGCAGACGGGGCTGCTGCATCACGCCTATGATGAGAGCCGGGAGCAGCGCTGGTGCGACAAGGAAACGGGCCGCTCGCGCCATGTATGGGGCCGTGCCATGGGCTGGTATGCGATGGCGCTCGTGGACGCGCTGGAGTTTTTCCCCGTGAGCCATCCACAGCGCGGGCAGCTGATGGGCATTTTCGAACGGATGGCCAATGCGCTCGTACGCGTTCAGGATCAAGACAGCGGGCTGTGGTATCAGGTGATGGACTGCAATGGCCGGCAGGGCAATTATGTGGAAGCTTCGGGCTCCTGCATGTTGACCTATGCCTTGGCCAAGGGCATTCGGCTTCATTATTTGGCCGAGATCGACATCGGGGTGGTCAAACGCGCCTATGACGGCATCCAGAAACATTTTATCACCGTCGACGGCGAGGGGCTGCACCTTCACGGCATCTGCCACGGCGCCGGATTGGGCGGGCGCAAATACCGCGACGGATCATACGATTATTATTTAAGTGAAAAGGTTGTCAGTGATTCGCTCATGGGCGTCGCTCCGCTTCTGCTGGCCAGCATCGAAATGGAGAGGCTGCAGGCGGGGGGCAAAGGCGGGCATCGGGGATGAGTCAAGAGAACCTGTTAACCATGAGGTATCCCGCCTCTTGGTGGCGTAATATGTGGCGTGAGGCGCTGCCATCAGGCAATGGGATTGTCGGGGCCTCGGTATTCGGGGGCGTGCAGGAAGAGACGGTACTGCTGAATCACGAGGGGTTGTGGCATTGGGGCCGAAAGGATCCGCTGCCGGACGTGAGCATGACGCTCGCCGAAACACGAAGGCTGATGGATGAAGGACACTATACGGGGGCCAGCTGGAACTTGGCGAACGCTTTACGTGAGCGGGGATACGGGACGAAGCTGGCCTCCCGCTTTCCGCTTGCGGCGATTAAGTTGTTCATGCCCACTACACGGCCATTCCGTCGTTACCGAAGATCCCTCAATATGGAGACCGGCGAAGTTTCGGTAGGCTGGACGGACGGTTCGAACCGGTACGTAAGGCGGCTGTTCGTATCCCGTGCAGATGGGGCTGTCATCTATGAGATTGGCTCCGAAGAATGTGCCAATGAAGAAGTACACCCTGGAGACAGGAAAGGAACCGGCAAGCTTATCAAGGATCAAGCCGGGGTGAGTCACTGTATTTCGGGAGAGATCGGGCTGACGCTCTACCCAAGTGATCGGTGGGGAGATACACCGGAATTCAAGGAATTGGCCGAATCCGTGGTCACTTCGGCGAAGGGCGCGTATATCCGGTACGCCGGCCGCAATGATGACGGTACCGATTTCGGTGCCGTGCTGCGGCTTATTTGTGAAGGTGGAAGCTTGCAGTCAACTAAGGAAGGAACGATGTTGAATTTTACTAAGGCCCGGCGGGTGCTTGTACTGGTGAAAGTATTTATTCGTGGCAAGCGTGAACAGGAATGGGAGCAGCTTGAGCGTGAACTCAAAACCTTCCCTGAAACGTGTGAATATGACCTGTTGCTCAAGCGCCACACCGAACTCCATGGTCCTTTGTTCCATTCCGCATCCCTGGAGCTGAACACTGCCAACAGGGACGTGCGTTCGAGCGAGGAGCTGCTGCTGGAGGCTTACGAGGGCGAGGCGCCCGTATCGCTTGTCCGTAAAATGTGGGCTTATGGAAGGTACTTGTTTATTAGCGGGACGGCAGCCGAATCGGGGCCGTTCGGACTGTACGGCTTGTGGGGCGGAGACTACCGGCTTATATGGTGCCACCATATGGCGAATGAGAATATTCAAATGATGTATTGGCACGCGCATGTCGGCGGTTTAGGAGAGCTCGTCCCTTCCCTGTTCCGCTACTATGGCAGCCTGATGGACGATTTCCGCGGCAATGCCCGCAAGCTGTACGGATGTCGCGGAATCTACATCCCGGCTGGGACCACACCGGGGATCGGAACGCCGAATCAAATCGTACCCGTCATTCTAAACTGGACGGGAGCAGCCGGGTGGCTCGCCCGGCATTATTACGAGCATTTTTTGTATACGGGCGATATCCGGTTTTTGCGGGAGGAAGCGCTGCCGTTCATGCGCGAAGCTCTTCAATTCTACGAGGATTTCGCAGTCGTTGGTGAAGACGGCTCCTATCGTCTGTATCCTTCGGTATCGCCGGAGAATACCCCACTTAATTTCATGCCGGAGGACGGAAAGCAGCTGGCTCACCCGATGCCGACAACCGCCAATGCAACGATGGATATTGCGATTATGAAGGAGCTGCTTACCCATCTGATCGAAGCGAATCGGCTCGTCGGAGGCCCAGGTTCGAAGGATGAGGAGGAGCGGTGGAAGCGAATGCTGGACCGCATGCCGCCTTACCGGACGAACGAGGACGGTGCTCTTGCGGAATGGCTGGATCCCGCGTTTAAGGACCGATACGATCACCGTCATCTCTCACATATCTACCCCTTGTTCCCGGGTGATGAAGTGACCCGGGAATCAGCGCCGGAGCTGTATGTCGCCTTCGAGAAGGCGGTACGTCTGCGCCGGCTCGGCGCCCAAAGCGGCTGGTCGCTGGCTCATATGGCATCCATCTACGCGCGGCTGGGGGAAGGCGATCGTGCGCTGGCCTGTCTTGATACACTGGCGCAATCATGCCTGCTGCCGAATCTGTTTACCCTCCATAACGATTGGAGGGGGATGGGGATATGCATGGATATGCCGGCAGCGCCGATACAGCTCGATGCGAACATGGGTTGGGTGAATGCCGTACAGGAGATGCTGCTGCAGGTGTCGCCGGATATGGTGAAGCTCCTGCCGGCGCTGCCGGAGCGCTGGCGTAGTGGCCGGCTCTCAGACTGGAGGTTCCATACCGGTCGGATCACCGTGGAATGGGACCGGGATGCCGGTATGTTCCACGCCAAGCTTGAGGCTGAACGGGAGACGAACATCCTCGTTTCCCTGCCGCCTTGGGCAGGAAAAAGCTCCATATCCGGTCAGGGAGCCTTCATCCAGCCTTCATCTCGGGGACCCCTTGTTCATACGGTTCGTCTGGAGCCAGGGACACAGCTGTCGATCCATTGCAGCCCGCAGGTCGACGGGGACGTAATCGGACCTTGAAATTGTAGCTGGCGAAGACCGGTTAACGCAAAAAAAAGGCACCTCAACCATGGGCATTAGCTTTTGGTTGAGGTGCTTTTCCTTTATAAGTTAACTTGGCTTAACTGAGAACATGTTCCTAGGCTGCCCACCCTCATTACGGCTGCAGGGTGATACCGAATGCCGAACCTGGGGCACCGGCAAATACGACAGCTCCATTAGCAGGAAGCTTCACTTCGTTACTGCCGCTGACGATGCTGTAGTTCACAACGGCACCTTTTTCGTCATACACGGCGAATGCGCCTTGTGCTGGCAGGGTGACGGTCATGGTTTTGCCTTCAGCTTGTTTAGGGACGGTGTACCATTTGGCATAACCATCGGCTTGCAAGGTGACGGTTGATTTTTTTCCTTTATAAAGCGACTTTACGTTCTTACCGCTCACAAACAGGGAGCCTGCGCCTTCGAGATACTCTACGCCTTTTTCCTTATAGAAGCGGAATTCGGACGTATCCCGGCTGCCAATAGCCGGAACCTGATGCTGGCTTACTGCGGTATCCTGGTCTATGATCTTTTTGTCGATCATATAACCTTCCAGACCGCTCTCGCTGTTAATCTCAACCGTCGGTTTCGTAATGAAGTACATCAGCGATGTGAATTTCTCGTTCAATGGATAGAACGTTTCGCCTTCCCGCTTGGCCCAAGCAGCAGCGGTTTCCTTGGATAACGGGTTCGCTTCCATTTTCTCGGCGGTATAATGCGATAAAGCCATTTGCCCAAGTCCAGGAATCGTTACATATTGTCTTACCCATAAATAGATACGGTCATTCTTTTCTTTGACGAAGCTGACCTTCGTGCTGCCATCCGCGCTGACAAAGGTTCCATCCGCAGTGTATACATATTTCTCCGCAGGATAATCCGGCACCATCGGTACGGTAATGGATAGTTCGCCGTCCTTGATGTCGACTTTCATCTGCTGATTCGTCACGCCATAGTAACCGGCGAATTCCGCGATGTTGCCAGGTATCTCCGCTTTGACCGGTTTGCCGAATGATTTTTCCGGCTTAAATTCCTTGATGGTGCCTTTTTCCTTCAACGCATGCAGCAGAATTTCGTTGGCCAGCAATTGGTTCGTTGAGCTGGAACCGCCCGACGATAACACGGCAGCAGCCATGTTCTGCTCCGGAAGAACAACGAGCGAAGCGTGATACAGAATGGTGTCGCCACCTTTGGTCACGGCTTTCATGTCATACTGATTGAACGGGAACAGTCTCACGCTGTCCCAGCCAAGCCCGTAATCGAACGAGTTATCGGCATCCTCGGGCCACAGACCCCTTTTATACTCTTCCTGCTCCATGGCCTTAACGGATTTGTCGGAAAGAATGCCTTCGGCTTCTCCGGTGAAGATCTGCGCGAACTGTACCAAGTCTTCAGCCGTAGAATAGATGCCGCCGGTTCCGATCACATTGACCGTCTCGTTAGGAAGCTGTCCTTGGTGAGTAGGATAATACAGACCCGCCATTTGGCTTAAATCCAATGTATCTTGGGATGTCTTCGTGTGGTCCAAATCTAACGGCTCGGTAAAATATTGATGAATGAAGGCAGTAAAATCCTTGCCGCTCACTTTCTCTACCAGTATCTCAGCTAACGTGAATCCATCATTACAATAAACGGAGAACGCACCCGGATCCGCTTTCAGGTTTTGGGTGGACAGCTGCTTCAGCAGCGTGTCATGTGCATGAGGGTCATTATCCTCGAACAAAAATGCATTATTCAGGCTTGAGCCTTGCAGTCCGGAGGAATGGTTAAGCAGCATGCGCGGCGTGATTTTTTTGTAACGTTCGTCTTTCATCGTGAATTCGGGTATGTACTGAACCACAGGCGTATCCAGGTTGATTTTCCCCTCATCCACCAATTTCATTACCGCAGCGGCGGTGAACACTTTACTCGTGGAACCGATGGCATACATCGTATCTTTAGTCAGCGGTTTCTTTCCTTCCATATCATTGATGCCCTCTTGCCCGGACACGGTAATCACTCCGTTGTCGATAAGGGCATATTGAACGCTTGTCGTTCCATACGTCCCGGTGAGCAGCTTGGCTTTCTCTGCGGCGGTTTTCTCAAGGCTTCCTCCAGCGGCAGCTTGGCTGTTATCTGCTGCCATTACCCCAGCCGGAAGGATCATCGTAACGGCGAGTAGGGTAACCAGCATCCGTGATAGTCTTTTCTTCAATGAATAAATACCTCCTTATTAAGAATGTACTATTAGTACGATTTACCAGCCGGAATGGTTCAATCTTTTTTCGTATTTCTGCGAAATTATAATCTATACGTGTGGGAAAGATGTGAAAATTCCTATGTAGCAGCCTGGATAGAGGGTCAGCAAACACAAGTGAGGGAAGCACAAAAAAAGGCATTCCATCCATAGCCGTAAAGCCATGAGGGAGATGCCTGTATTTTAACTGAGTACGATAAGCAGCGCCGAGGTCGTTCCGACGAAACAGCCGGCCAAACAATCCGAAGGATAGTGAAAGCCAAGATAAATGCGTGACAGGCTGACCGTAAGGGCCAGCAGGATCAAGAGCAATGACAGCCACGGCGTTATGAACAGAAACGGCGTGATAATGGAAAAGATGGCCGTCGAGTGCCCGGAAGGAAACGAGTGATCCTTCATTGGTTTTTTTTCGAACCGCACCTTTTCAAGTGCCAGATAAGGCCTGATGCGCCGCATCTTCCTTTTGATGAGGGCCGTAATCAGGAAGCTGAGGGAAAGCGCAATAAAGCTCTGCCACCCCATCGTATTCCACGGCTCAGGTGCAAAAAACGCTATCGAAAGTGTCAGCACAATGGTAAAGATAGCACCCCCCATATGGGTGACCAGCGCGAGCATCGAATCCACCGTTTTGTTGCTGATCTTGCGGTTTAACCAGCGGAAGATAAGGTGGTCATGTTGCTGAAGCCAATCCATCGAACGAGTAATCATTGTGAACAGTACACCTCACATTATAATTTTGTAAGCTGTCAGCCCAAAGTCCAACCGGGCTGCAATATATGCTTGTAAGGGCTAAAGATTCATAGTGTAGACAAGAGGCTTACATACGACAGTATACAGGAGAATTGTAAAGCGTGGGTATGAATGACGTGTATTTTTTCATAAATTGAGCTTTCTTTGTCGCACGGCGAGTTGATGATATCCGTTTGAGCGTGTTGGAAGCTTGCTTCACAGGATTATGGTTTCCAAGGGAGGATGACTTCATGTTCCCATGTTCTCGAAGCTCGGAATCCGATATAATGAAAGCATCTAACTATGCCTAAGGAGGAGAAGCATGAAATTTCGCGTTTCTGCCGTGCAATATCATCTGCACACCATTCAATCCTTTGACGATTTTGCCCATCAGTCGGAGCATTATATCCGGACGGCGGAGGAATTTGAAGCCGACTTTGTGCTGTTTCCGGAATTTTTTACGACCCAGCTGATGTCCATCGGGGATGATCAAGGCAAGGCATTGACGATCAATGATCTTCCGGATTTCACAGACCGTTACCGCGAGCTGTTTCAAGGCTTTGCGAAGCAATATCATATGCATATCATTGGCGGGACGCACGTCATTCGCCGGCAAGGGAAGCTGTACAATGTAGCGCATCTGTTCTATCCGGACGGCCGCATTGCGGAGCAGGCCAAGATTCATATCACACCTTCGGAGATTAGCGGATGGAATATGGGTGCGGGCGAAGGGCTCGAAGTGTTCGAGACAGAAAAAGGCACCGTTGCGATGCTGACCTGTTATGACATCGAATTTCCTGAGATTGTGCGCATGGCCAAGGCTAAAGGGGCCGACGTCATTTTCTGTCCGTCCTGTACGGATGATCGTCACGGATTCCACCGCGTTCGTTACACCAGCCATGCCCGCGCCATTGAGAATCAAATCTATGTGGTGCTGACCGGTACCGTTGGTTCGCTGCCAACCGTGGATCTGATGCGTGCCAACTTCGGACAGGCGGCCATCATTACCCCGAACGATATCCCGTTTCCTCCACAGGGCCTGCTGGCAGAGGGAGAGCTGAACAACGACATGATCATTACCGCCGATCTCGATCTGGATTTATTGTATCAAGTGCGCGAGAAGGGCTCCGTCACGACATGGCGTGACCGGCGTACTGATTTGTATCCGGATTGGGAGTAAGCCGTTTATCATGATTTGAGGAAAATAGGACAAAGGCGGTGCAGAGGAAATGGTCCGGTTTCATCAACAGTTTTATGTATTTGACGATGCCCGGCCGGTGCCGGTTATCATTCGAAGCTACACGGAAGCGGATTTTGACGAGCTGATCGTCATCCAATCCGAGACGTTCCCGCCCCCGTATCCGCCGGAGCAGTGGTGGAACAATGAGCAGCTGAAGCAGCATGTCACCCTGTTCCCTGAGGGGGCTCTGTGCGTTGAAGTGGAAGGCATGCTCGCCGGGTCCATCACTTCGCTCATCGTGGATTATGATCCGATGGAGCCTGCCCACTCCTGGGCGGATACCACGGATAACGGGTATATCCGGACGCATAAGCCGGACGGGAATACGCTATACATTGCCGACATTTGCGTCAGGCCGCGCTTTCGTAAGCTTGGACTCGGCAAATGGCTGATTCAGTCGCTGTACCATGTGACGGTGAATCGGGGACTGGACCGACTGCTTGGCGGTGGACGGATGCCCGGCTATCATCGGCATGCCCATCAAATGTCGGCTGCGGAGTATCTGGACGCTGTTGTCCGGGGTGATCTCAAGGATCCGGTGATTACCTTCCTGCTTCGTTGCGGCCGGACGCCCGTTGGGGTAGCGGCAGATTATTTGGAGGATGAAGAGTCCTGCAACTACGGGGCTCTGATGGAATGGAAGAACCCTTTCACTGGATAAGTAGTTTCGCTAGAACGATAATGAATTGGCTTCATATATAAAATGGATTTTTTGATTACATATATAAGGAGGCTTTTATCTAATGGAATATATCCGTATTACAAGCATCGACGATCCCTTGTTCCGAAAAATGCACAATCTAATGAAGGAAGTGTTCCCTCCGGAAGAGGTGCTGGAATTCAGTCTATGGAAAGAACCGTTGGAGGATCCGGGTATTCGGGTGTTTGTTGCCCTGCATGAGGACGAAGTGATGGGTACAACGGAATACCGCTATTACGAGGACTGGAATGTAGCGATGACCGATTTTACCATCATCGGGCGTGAAGGGCTTGGCATCGGCCGATTCTTGGCACAGCATCGCTTAAAGGATCTGAATCAGCTGGCTGCCGCGAACGGCAAAGAGCTGTTCGGCATGTTTGCCGAGATTTACGATCCGTACCGGGTGCAGGACCATGCATTTGGCGGCGTGAAGCCGATGGATCCTTTTGTTCGCCGCGAAGTCCTCTCGCATCTTGGCTACAAACGCACAGATATCGCCTACGTTCATCCTTCCTGGAACAATGATGGCGAAGCGGTGAGCGGGCTCGATTTGTGCTTTATGCCTGGCGATGATGCCGTTGATGAGCTGTCTACGGAGCTGATCGTTAACTTCCTGAGACGTTACTATTCGGTACTGCCTGAGAAACCACAGGCCTGGAACGACATGGTGTCCAAGCTGGAATTGCGGGAGAAGGTAGCCTTGCTTCCGTTGTAACTTATACGATAGTTCATGCCTGATTCGTTACGGATCAGGCATATTCTTTTCCGGTTATGCCTACAGCATGTGGTATTTGGCATTCTAGTCGTAGGATGGCAGAGGGCAAGGTTATCGGGGGAACCTTGTTTCCTTGATCGGGGAAATTTAGCCCGTGCCCCCTACTCCATTGGGCGAGAAGACTCTGGAGGAAAACACAGGTGTACGTTACCGTGAGTGGCACAAGCAATGGGCCGAGAAATACGGGGATTGAGGATGCACCCGATCTTTCGTGTAAGCACGCGGATAGACGTTTACTTCACATTTGCTAAAATCCTCATTTGAATTGCAGGGCTATACTGGATATAGTGATACAATAGGTAAGGAAAAGAGGAACGAACATGAACGACCGAAAACAAGTGAGCATCCGTCTTCAAAGCCTTCACGAAGGGGAGAATACGATACAGGAGCTTCCGGCAGAGGCGTTTATCAAAGGGAATGTCCTGTATGTTCGCTATACCGAACCAGCGCTTGGACCGCATCAAGGGGAAACCCGGGCCATGCTCAAGCTGACGGAGGACGAGCTGAAGCTGATCCGTCACGGCGAGGTGGAGTCCGAGCAGGCATTTAAGCTGGGTCAGCGATTGCCTGGGTATTACCGCTCCCCGTTCACTTCATTTAATCTGTCTACGCATACCCAGCGTCTGGAGCTTGCGCTTGAAGGCGTGTCCGGACGAGCGGCTTGGGCGTATGATTTATATGTGTTTGATGAGTTTTCGGGACACTTTTCTATCAGTTTGACTATTCAGGAGGCACATGAATCATGACAATGAATCCATTAGATCACATTAACGGGCTGGTTGCTGAGGCGGTGGCGGACGCTGCCGTAGCTGCAGGACTGGTTTCCCGTGAGGAATTGCCAGGCATTACGCTTGAAGTTCCCAAGGATAAGTCGCATGGCGACTTGGCTACGAACGTAGCGATGCAGTTGACACGAATCGCCAAGAAGAACCCGCGACAAATTGCAGAGGCTATCCTGGAACATCTGGACATGGCGAAGGCTTCCATTCAAAAAGCAGAAATAGCCGGGCCAGGATTCATCAACTTTACCTTGGACAAGGGGTATCTCTATCCGATCGTTGCGTTGGTAGAAGAACAGGGCGACAACTACGGGCGAATTGCTACCGGAGAGGGGCAAAAGGTTCAGATGGAGTTTGTCAGCGCCAATCCCACCGGAAGTTTGCACCTGGGACATGCCCGCGGAGCGGCGGTAGGCGATGCCCTTTGCAATGTGCTTGATTTTGCTGGATACGAAGTGACGCGCGAATACTACATTAATGATGCAGGCAACCAAGTCGTGAACCTGATAAAATCCCTCGAAGCCCGTTATCTGCAGGAGCTCGGTCAGAATGCCGAAATGCCGGAAGATGGATACCACGGCGAAGATATCAAAGGGTTTGCTAAAGAGCTTGTAGCTGAGAAGGGCGACTCTTTGCTGTCCATGGATCCAGGCGAGAGAGCGGCATTCCTTCGTCAGTTCGGGCTTGAGAAGGAACTGGATAAAATCAAACGCGATTTGAATCGATTCCGCGTTCATTTTGACGAATGGTTTAGTGAGACATCTCTGTACGAGAACGGACTCGTGGAGAAATCCCTGGAAGAGCTGAAATCGAAGGGCGAAGCTTATGAGAAGGATGGGGCAACCTGGCTTCGTACCACCGACTATGGGGATGACAAAGACCGCGTCCTCGTGAAGAATGACGGAACCTATACTTACCTAACGCCGGATATTGCGTACCACCGCAATAAATACGAGCGCGGCTACGACAAGATCCTCAATATTTGGGGAGCCGATCACCATGGTTACATTCCGCGGATGAAGGCAGCTATGGAGGCGCTGGGCAATGATCCGGACAAACTGATTGTATTGATCGCCCAGATGGTCAGCCTGTTCCAGGATGGCGAGAAAGTGAAAATGTCCAAGCGTACCGGTAAAGCGGTCACGATGGAAGACCTGATGGATGAAGTCGGCGTTGACGCAATCCGCTATTTCTTCACTATGCGCAGCATGGATTCGCATCTGGATTTCGATATGGATCTGGCGGTGTCAACGTCCAATGAGAATCCGGTCTTCTATGTGCAGTATGCTCACGCACGTATCTGCAGCGTATTCCGCCAAGCGGAGGAGCAGGGCGTTAACCTCCTGCCGCTTTCGGAAGTGAACCTGAGCGTTCTGACAACCGAGCACGAATACGACATTTTGCGCAAAATAGGAGAGCTCCCGCAGGAAGTGTCGCTTGCTGCAGAGAACTATGCTCCGCACCGACTTATCCGGTATGTATACGAGCTGGCCTCCTTGTTCCACAGCTACTATCGAGCTGAGCGCGTGATTACGGAGGATGCGGATCAAACGCAGGCTCGCCTGACTTTGCTTCGAGCTGTTCGTACGGTTATTGCTAACGTGCTTCGCCTGATGGGCGTATCGGCGCCGGAACGGATGTAAGGAGCCTTAATTTGAATATGTGACAGCAGCCGTCTTTCCGTGGAAAGGCGGCTGTTTTTAATTTGTAAACGGACTTTCTTTTGTAGGTGCTGAAGAATCAGTCTATAATTTCATGCCCTCGCGCAAAAATTTCAAGGCATTTACCTCTCCATCGGAGACGCTGTATCCTTTTTTAAGCTTAAGGGGAGAGGAGGTGCGTCGCAGCAGGGCCTTAATGGTAGCCGTTTTTTTTAGGTCAGGCTTTTGCGCAAGCAGCAGGGCGATCGCTCCGCTGACGTGCGAAGTCGCCATAGAGGTGCCACTCATCTCGTGGTATTTTCCTTGCAGCCAAGCGGACACGATTTTATCTCCAGGTGCATAAATATCGACAAATTGCCCGCGATTGCTAAAGGCAGGGATCTTCCGGTTACGGTCGGTAGCTCCGACGGATATGGTTTGAGGATAACGGGCAGGATAGTCAGCAGTACGGCGTTTGCCGTCATTGCCGGATGAGGCTACAATAATGACGCCTGCTTGATTGGCCTTGCCTACAACATCCAGCAACGCGCGGCTTCGGGTCTGCATACCGAAACTCATATTAATGATATCGATCTCGGCCCGCACGCACCAGTCGATGGCCAGAATGATATCCGACACAAAGGCGGATCCGTTGTGATCAAAGGCTTTGACTGGATACACCACAGATCTTGGAGCAACGCCAATCATGCCCTGCGTGCTGTTCGCAGCAGCGATGGTACCCGAAATATGTGTTCCGTGTCCATTGTCATCATATGGCGGTATGTTCCGATGGACGAGATTAATCCCTCGAGTCAGCGAATACTTCAGATCGGGGTGAGCGAAATCCACCCCGGTGTCGATAACCGCAATCTTCATGCGGTGTCCTGTCGAGATCGACCAGGCTTGAGGGGCTTTGATCTGCTTGATACCCCATGGGATCCCGGTTAGCGTTCCAATTGTCCCTTGTATGGCTTGGATATGAACCTGGTCATCCTCTTCTACCATCAGTTCATTCCGAAACTCCGCTTCAAACTTCGCGGTTTGGGGAGCTGGAGCGATGATGGTTTGGGTAAGCGGCGAATAGCTGACTGAGCTCGGGAAACGCCTTTTCCCGACAAGTCTTATCCATTCGCGGATACATTCCTGGTACAGCTGAGGGTCATGAAACGTGAGGAGCCGCCGGTTCATTTCCCGGACGTTCCGCATAGGGTTCGTCTCTGTAAGTAGTGATTGCATGATCCGGGTGTAATCCATATGTGGCAATCTCCCTTCTCGATGAACCGTTGCTTCAGTATTGTATGAACCGGGGAGAGTGCCCGAATGGGATGTTGCCCTTTTTCCGGGAAATAGGCCCTGTTTACCGTGTCAAAGCAGCAGGGCTAACATAAGATACATGGAGGGAACATCAAGGTTCTCTTATCTAATCCCGTAAGGAGTCGATCCTTGGGGCGGATACAGTCAGAAGACGGAGACAATTGTCTCCGTCTTTTTCCTTTTGGTACCTGATGGGTAATGTAGCGCAGAAAAACTTGATTTTTATTTCCAAATAGGTTTTACTTAGTTTTGATAATGGATATGTTGAGGGTATAACGTGAAGATTGTGTGAGAGGAAGTGTGCGTTAGTGAGTAATCCGCTCAATTTAAAGATCGATCCGGAGAAGATTCAGGAAATCCCAATGGTTGACCTGGCTTTTATGGTTCTGAAGGCGGCGAATACGCCGTATTATTACCGTGACCTTATGAATGAGGTGGCTAAGCTTCGCGGCTTTACGGAACAGGAAATTAACGAAACGATTGCCCAGTTATATACCGAGATCAATATAGACGGACGTTTCGCATGTGTAGGAACGAATCTGTGGGGACTAAAGCGCTGGTATCCGCTCGAGAAGTCCGAGGATCCGATTGCGAACGCCAAGCGTCCGCGGATCATCAACGATGAAGATGATGATGACGATGACTTCACCGATGAAGAAGATACTTATAGCGGTGACGATGTCGAGGAGGATTTCGACAGCATCGATGAAGAAGATGGTGATCACGACGATCTCTTCCCGGATGATGACGATGCTGACGATGAAGTAGACGAAGAGGTTGTTCTGGATGATGACGAATTGGAAGACGAGGATTCCGAATCCGATGAGGAAGATGATCTGGAAGATGAAGCATTTGAGGAAGACGATAAGGATTAATCCCTCATGCAGCAGGGACTTTAGCACTTGTCTGAGCTGATTATGACTGTGTTTTACATTGTCAGCCGATTGGGGAATTTTGAGGTTGCTTCTTCTCTTGACAAGCAGACAAGGCACAGAGTAAACTATTGCTTGGGCTTATGATTGTGGATTAAATATGTTTAATATAAAAGTGCCCCGTTATCTATTCGGGGTCACTTTTTTTGTTTTTAAGGCTCAGAAAGTGTAAACGACGCTAGCTTCTGGACCTAATAACGCAAGAGAAACTACCTTATCAAAAGCGGTCTGTCTTCTGGAAGTTTGTCGATAGACATTTTTTCTTTGGACTGTGGAGGCATCCTTCCTGTAGGGACTGGACTTTCATGGTCTCTTGCAGTGAGTATTCCGCCGGTAGGGGACATCTTCTGCTAAACCTTATGTCAACTAAGATTCAAGTTTGCAGTTGTTTAAGATGAGGTATGGAAACCGCTCGTCTTGATGCCTCATAACGCATGCCGTGTTAAGCAGCTCGACATGATATGAGGATCATTTAAGCGTCAATATATGCGGTTTGTAATAGGTCGGAGGTCAGCTCGCTCACCATTTTTGGAAGCGAGCGATGCTTTTTTGTTGGTCCCTCTGATGAATCAGGGGAAAACGGGTTAGGATAAACATCATATGTCGCCTGAAGTTATGGAGATTATATAGGAGGGTTTTTACAGTGACAAAGTATATTTTTGTAACAGGCGGGGTCGTGTCATCTCTTGGTAAGGGAATTACCGCCGCTTCGCTCGGTAGATTGCTTAAGAACAGAGGGCTCAAGGTAACGATTCAGAAATTCGATCCGTACATTAATATAGATCCGGGCACCATGAGTCCTTACCAGCATGGCGAAGTATTCGTTACGGACGACGGTGCGGAAACCGACCTGGACCTGGGACACTATGAGCGCTTCATCGATATTAACCTGTCGAAGAACAGCAATGTGACAACAGGGAAAGTATACTCTTCTGTTATCAGCAAGGAACGTCGGGGAGAATATTTGGGCGGTACCGTGCAGGTAATCCCTCATATTACGAACGAAATCAAGGAGCGCGTGTTCCGTGCAGGCCGTGAAGCGGGTTCGGATGTGGTTATTACCGAAATCGGCGGAACGGTCGGCGATATCGAAAGCCTTCCTTTCCTTGAGGCGATCCGTCAAATTAAGAGCGACGTTGGCCGTGAGAACGTGATGTATATTCATGTAACCCTCATTCCATATATTAAGGCAGCCGGTGAAGTAAAAACGAAGCCGACCCAGCACAGTGTAAAAGAACTCCGCAGTATCGGCATTCAGCCGAATGTTATCGTGTGCCGTACGGAGCATGAGCTTTCAACCGAGATGAAAGCAAAAATCGCGCTCTTCTGCGATATCGATCCTAACGCGGTTGTAGAATGTCGCGATGCCTCCTCGCTGTATGAGGTGCCGCTGAATTTGCGTGAAGAAGGTCTTGATGAAATTGTAGTCAATCATTTGAAATTGACTACCCCTGCGCCGGATATGAGCGAGTGGGAAGATCTGGTGGAGCGTGTATCCAAACTGGAGAAGACCGTTGAGATTGCGATCGTTGGTAAATATGTCGCACTGCACGATGCATACCTCAGTGTTGTTGAATCCCTGTCTCATGCAGGCTTTGATGCTAATGCTGACGTGAAGATCCGCTGGGTGAATGCCGAAGAGATTACGGCAGACAACGTGGAAGAGGCCTTGAGTGGCATTGGTGGTATCCTTGTACCAGGTGGATTTGGAGATCGGGGTATCGAAGGTAAGATCAGCGCGATTCGTTATGCCCGTGAGCGCAACATTCCATTCTTCGGCATTTGTCTTGGGATGCAAGTGTCTGTTATTGAATATGCCCGTTCGATTGTCGGTCTGAACGGCGCGAACAGCTCGGAAATTGATCCGGCTACCGAATATCCAGTCATCGACCTGCTGCCGGAGCAGAAGGATATCGAGGATCTTGGCGGAACGATGCGTTTGGGTCTGTATCCATGTAAGCTGGTTCCAGGATCGCTTGCAGAGTCCTGCTACCAGGACGAGCTCGTTTATGAAAGACATCGCCACCGGTATGAGTTCAACAACCAGTACCGCGAAGATATTGAAAAAGCAGGTCTGCGCATATCCGGTACTTCTCCGGATGGACGTCTGGTTGAAATTGTAGAGCTGCCAGGACACCCTTGGTTCCTCGCCGTGCAATTCCATCCGGAATTCACTTCCCGACCGAACCGTCCGCAGCCGCTGTTCCGTGAATTTGTAAAAGCCTCGATCCAGCATCAGGCATAATGAGAAGAGCCTCTTTTGAAGAGGCTCTCAGGCTGTCGAGAAAGTCGCGACAGCTATTTTTTTGTGTATTTAATTCAATACGACACCGCGTTAATATTATATAATATTAGTAAATAAACCGTTCGGAAGGGTGTTAAACATGTTGCGTTCTAACCGAGAAAAACAGCAGGCTTACGAGTTTGTTTCGATTGAAGAATTGGTTCCACAAGATCATCTGCTCCGTAAAGTGGACAAGTATATCGATTTTTCTTTCATCGACGAAAAGGTCCGTCCGCTTTACTGTGCTGATAATGGGCGACCAGCCATCGATCCTGTCGTGTTATTTAAGATGATTTTCCTCGGTTATTTTTACGGCATCCGTTCGGAGCGTCAAC
>NZ_JFOM01000026.1:0-582679 GCF_001860525.1 Paenibacillus sp. LC231
TACAACTCAGAACGATACCAGTGGACATTAAAAAAGATGACCCCCGATGAATTCAGAGGTCATCTGCTTGCTAGCTAAGCTCTAGGCGGTTTATTTCAAACTGTCCACAAACTGGGTCACAGTTCACAGCAACCTTAAGGACGGTCTTATAATTTCTAATGAATTCCTGCTTCGCTTAGTTCATAAATTTCAATGCTGCCAAAGTACGTTTCAGAACAAGTGCCGCTTGCGCACGGGTAACCGAATCGAGTGCTCCGAAATGACCATGGTTGTCACCCCGCAGGATGCCTTGCTCCGTAAGTCTGGCAATATAGGCAGCCGCCCAGGCAGGGATGGATGCCTGATCTTTGAATTCAATAATGGCATTCGCACCCTGATCCGATAGGCCTGTCGGATTCACCGCCTCCATGGCCCGGGTGATCATGACAGCCATTTCCGCTCGAGTCATGCTGGCATTGGGCGAGAAGGCCCCCCCAGTGCCGCCCTCGATCAAGCCGTAACGCAACGCTGCGCCGATCTCGCCGGCATAACCGGAGGCATCCTGAACATCCTTGAATGCTCCGCTCTCGATGACCGGACTAAGTCCCATCGCGCGGACCAGCATAGCCGTAAACTCTGCTCGCGTGATTACTTTGCCCGGCGCGTACGAGTTAGCGTTAACTCCGTTCACGAGCAGCTTGGAAGCCATGGATTCGATTTCCGCTTTCGCCCAGTGGCCGTTTAGATCGGCAAAGGTCTTCTTATACTGCAGCAGTGCGTAAATGCCGTTTCCGGCATGCTTCACTTCGATAGCCGGTTTACCATTCCACGTCGTCGCTGTAGCCGGTACAAATCGGAAGCTTCCCGCATCTGCGTCAAAAATTACCGCAGTGAACGAATTCAGAGCTGTTGTCCCTGCCGGCAGCGGCAGGATACGGCTGATTACGCGATTCCCAAAATCCTTCAGTTCTTGCTCTGCGCCTGGTGCTCCAACCGCTACGCCAAACTGAAGCGCTCCGCTTCCTGCCATCGAGGCGCCCATGGAAGCTGCCTTGCTTGTCATAGCATCCGCTACCTTGCTTGCTACCGGAGCCACGGATACCTTCACTTGGATGCTCCCGGAGCCTTGTGCCGGCTTCAAAGCCTCATCCAAATGTAGAGCCGTTACTGGAAGACGGAATGCGCCAAGCGCGGTCTCCAGCACCAGGGTCACATTCGAATTCTGTTCCATGGCCAACTTCAGATCTGCTGCCGAAAGGGATAACTCGGCGGCACGGTTCAACTCTGGAGCTCGAATAATGAGCTCCTGCTTCCCGTTCGCAGACAATCCGGCAACTGCCTTCTTCCACGCCTCTTCCTTCACCGTAATGCGGTCCACTGCTCCGCCTGCATCACTTATATTCAGATCCTTGCCTGCCATTACGTTTGGCAATGATGTGTTTCCGCCAGAGGAAGGAGGATTAGACTGTGATACCGGCGGTGTTACGGAGCCGCCTCCCGACCCGCCTGATCCTGATCCAGGAGAAGAGCCGTCGCCCGGATTCGCCGGTTTCTTCTGCTCCGTAATTCTACCCTCGACCTTAGGCGTAACCTTACCGCCCAGCTTGTTCACATACTCCATGAAAATTTCATAATCCGGGTAACCCAAATCCTCGTTGTATTTTCCTTCGGCAATCGCATCGGCAAAGGATTTATATCCATCCCCGCCCTTGGCTACAAAGCTGTTCGTTGCCATCCGGTACGTCTCGGTCAATACCAGAGGTTTGTAGCTTCCGTCCTTCATGATCTGTACGTCGAACACTTTATCGCCTGCCGGAGCGCTAGGATCCCATTTGAATTTCATCCCGGCGATTTGCGGGAACTTTCCTGGCAGATCCGCCAGTTTGGCACCGCTTATTCCGTTCTCCAATCCGTCTTTCAGCTGCTGTCCGGTGACGTCCATAACAAACAGCGTATTTCCGAAAGGCATCACCGTACGCAGCTCGCCCATCGTGATTTCGCCCTCATCGATTGCGGCGCGAATACCTCCACCATTGGTGAGGGCAATATCAGCATTTTTAAGCTCTTTGGCTTTAGTCAGCATGCCATCCGCAATCAGATTGCCGAGATTCGTCTCCTTGGAGCGGACATTCTCGCGTTTGCCGTCAAGTACGACGCCTGCAGTACCGATAACCTGCTTCATCAGTTCTCCCAATTCCGCTTTGTAAGGAGCCAGCATATCCTTGGCCTGCGTGTCTTCCTGGACCGTACTGTCTACCGGAATCAGCTTGCCGCCGAGTTCGCCGTCGCCAACGAGAACAACGCCGTTTTTGTCAAACTGCAGGTCTACCCGGCCGAGGAACTTGCCCCATTCATTCGCCTGCACGATGACGGTTGGTGTACCGTGTTGACTGTCCGTCACCACTTCCGGTGCATTGAGCGTCGTATGGGTATGGCCTCCGACAATGAGGTCGATGCCTTCGACGGCCTCGGCCAGCGCCTGATCTTTGGCATAACCCAGGTGAGACAAGGCGATGATCTTATCAAGCCCGTCCTTCTCCATCGCTTCAACCGTTGCCTGGGCCGAAGTCACCGCATTGCGGAAGACTACGTCTTTCCCCGGGCTGGACGTCTCGGCCGTATCCTCAGTCGTTAGGCCGAATACCCCGACCCTTTGGCCGTCAACCAGCAATGTTACGTATGGATATACCCCGTTATTTGCCGTTGTCTTTGGCTGATCGGTATCGATCACCGCCGGCTTACGAATCAGGTGCGAGATGTTAGCATCCTGACTAAGATCCACATTCGCGCTGACAAGCGGGAATTGCGCCTTGCTCACGAAATCTGCAAGCGTCTTGGTTCCTTGATCGAATTCGTGGTTACCGAACGTCATTGCGTCATAACCCATATAGTTCATGAAGGCCAGATCCGCCAGCCCAAACCATTTGGTGAAATACAGATCGCCGGAGAATACATCCCCTGCATCCAGCAGCAGGCTGTTCCCGCCTTCGCTTCGGACCTCCTGAACCAGCGTGGCCCGTCTGGCCACTTCCGCCAGATGCGCATGGGTATCATTGGTATGCATCACTGTTAACTTCCACGGTTCTCCATCCACTGAACCGTCCGTTACCTTAACCGGTACTTCCGCTGATCCGTAGCCATCCTTGCTCAGGACGGTAATTACGGCTTCACCAACAGATACCGGCGTGACCAGGCCGTTCGAATCCACGGTGGCTACCGTTTCATCGGAGGAACTCCAAGCCAGCTCGGTTGAACCGCCTTGGATCGGCTCCACGCTCGCCTGCAACAGTTCCGGTGCGCCGCCTGGACTCAGCTTCAGCGATGTCTTGTCCAGCGTAATTTTGGTCACCTGGAGCTCCAGCAGGGCCACCGTTCCACTGACCTCATTAGCGACCAGCAGCAGCGGTCGTCCTGTCTTGCTGTCCGCGGCCGGAATAAAGTCCAGTCCCTCCGGGCCGGAATCCGACTCAATACCGCCGTTAAAATTCCGTGTGTTGATATAGTTCAGAAACGCAGGATCGGATGGATTCGTGACATCATACGTCATAACCCCGCCAATGCGCTCCAGTCCGACAAAAGCCAGCGTTTTCTGTCCGACCTTACCCACGGCAACATATTCCGGCTCAGGTCCTTTCTTGGCGCTGCGACTGTCCAGATCAGTTTTGTCATTGCTGGCATTGAAATGATTCGGCAAGCGCTCGGCCGTAATCTTCTCAAAATCACTGCCGCTGTCGTACACCTGGGACATGTCGGCTGCATTCCAGATGGAGAATGAACGACCCCCATACAGATATAGCCCTCCAGTGCCCATATCGCTGGCAACTTCAACCTTGTCATAGGTGGTTCCCTTGTCAGCCAAAAATTGAGCTGCCGGAGACAACGGATCCAGACTAGGCTTCATTTTGCCAATATTGCTTTCATTGCTTCGGTCATCCCAGCCAGTAGCATCCCCTTCGTTCGCGGACAGGATATACTGCTGTCCGTTCACGCTGTAGGTCGCAATTCCGTCCGGCATATACATGCCGTAAAAAGGAACGTTCTCAAACTTGATTTGTCCATCCTTCAGGAGGTCGAGCTGGTTCTCTGGTTGATTGAAATCTTTATACCCGAGCCCTTTGACCGATTGAATACGCTTCGCGGCGATATCGACCACGGCAATCGCATTATTCTCCTGCAAGGCGACATATGCCGTCAGCTCATCCTCGGACAACGAGATGTACTCGGGTTCCAGATCACGAATCGCTTCACCTTTGGTTCCGGTGCTGCGAATTTGCCCGTCCGCTTCCACAGGTCCGCGAATATGTACCAGATCGTCAATAATCGACGGGTCATCAAACTTCAGATGACTTGCTTCGCCTGATAATGTGTCGATAATCGTAATGCTTCCTTCCGGATCAGGAGCGGTCTCCGTACGAGGCTCGCCTTCATCCGCCGTCAGGATATAACGGCCATCGGACGTATATTTGACCATGTCCGGCTGGATGCCGGTTTCATAAGATTTGATCAAGCCGCCGTCATAATCAAGTACCAAAACCTTGCCGGCTTTTGCATGATCCTGCTCCTGTACAGCGACCACAACCTGCTTCGTCTTGGTGTTGATATCCACGCTGGTCAGGTCTCCATACAGGAAACCGCCCGTGCTCGCCAAATCTTCTACATTGATCTGCTTGTCCTTCAACAAACTGCCGTCAGCGCCAAGTGACACGATTTCGAGACTTGCCGGCTGGGTTGAACCATTGACTAGATAGAGCTTTCCGTTATCTTTGTTGTATTTTACAATTTCCGCCACGCCGCCATCCTTATTGGAGGTACCTACGGAATAATGACCGATCATCCTCATGGCCAGCTTGTCAGCCACCGGATCTGGGCGTTTCCCCAATACTTGCAATTTCACAAGCGACTGAGCGGTCGCAGGTACGGCTGCGCTATCCTGCACCGTTACCTCAACGGTATATTCGCCCTCTTGCCCAGCAGCAGGCGTACCCGTAATGAATCCTGTATCAGACGCAATGTTAAAGCCTGCCGGCAGACCCGTCGCCGAGAAGGTATAGGGCGCTTGTCCACCATACACATCAACGGTTACCGTATATGCCTCTTCTGCATGCGCATCCGGAAAGATCTTATCGGTAATGCCGAAATCAACGGCAGCGATATCGATAGCTGCATCTTGTGATGCTGTTTCCGCGCTGGCCGTCTGGAGTATCTCCTGTCCCTCTTCAGCCATCACGGTGCCTGCCGAAAATAAAGAGGCCATCGTGATTTCCACCGCCATCAACAGCGAGACTACTTTCATGCTTTTATGCTTCAACTCCATATCCCCTCTTCTATCCTTATTTAATTCCAAGTGTAAGGAAGAAGTGTTAACGCATGCTCAATATCAGTCACGGTTTGTGTAAAATGGACGCTAAGCAGCAAAAAAGCCGCGACATCATTGTCAGCGGCTTCAGCCTCATTCTTCAGGATAATCAGAGCATCTACGTCCCGATCAGCTTGTTTTTCAGTATATCTAATTGCTCTTGCTGCACACCAATGCTGGTAAGATAGCTTAACGCACCGCCGTAACGGCTGTATAGATGTGACATCATCCGCTCCATATGAGCCGGGTCACAGCCTAAGAATTTCTCATAGTCCTCAGCCGAGATACCAGCCGGTCGTCCTAACCGCAGTTCATCCATGATGGGTGCAAGACACTGGCTGGTCAATGCATAATCCTCAATGATCGTCTCCTTGGGAACACCTGCAAGATCAAGCAGCAGCGCGGATATCATCCCTGTCCGGTCTTTGCCGGCCGAGCAGTGAAACAACACAGCTTCGTCGTTTGACTCAGCCATCAGAATCATCACTTCACGAAATAACGGACCGCACATATCGAGCATCATGACATACAGGTCACCTAAGGAGTTAATCATCGTTCCGGATGGATGAGCAGGATTAAGCAGGCTCACGTTATAATAGGAAACCTTCGAATTCGAGGCAAACACATTAACGGCAGTTTCCAGCTCCTTCGCATTTCTCAAATCGATCACCGTTGTTATGTCCCGGCTGAGCAGATCCTTCTGATCCTGAGTTGTTAGCTTGTGCAGTCCATCTCCCCGATAGAAACGTCCCCGGTTTACGATTCGCCCATCCCCGGTACGATACCCGCCAAGATCACGTACATTAAATGCCCCTTCCAGCGGAACCACCCGTGGTGTCATACTCACATCTTGCTGAATTGTCATTTCAGACCACCCTTTACAAAGGAATCAATAATTTGTCTCTGCAGTACCAGATAAATAGCCAGCACTGGAAAACTGGCAATCGTAGTTGCCGCCATGAGAGGTCCCCACATATTGGCATCAGACGATATGAACATTTGAAGCCCCTTCTGTACCGTTGAGTTTTCCAGCTTGGTTGTCACAAGCAGCGGCCAGAAATAATCATTCCATACCGTGATAAACAGCAGAATTCCTATAGAAGCAATGGAGGAACGCAGGTTAGGTATCATGGTTCTCCACAGCACACCCCAGTCGGTTGCTCCATCCAGATGAGCCGCCTCAATCAATGCTTTGGGATATGATTTAAACGCATGATACAGCTGCAAAATCGCAAAGGCAGAAACGATATTTGGCACAATGAGCCCCATTAAGGAATCTCTCCATCCGAGACCGCTGATGACCACATAATTAGGTATCATAATGACTTGAAACGGCACAAGCCAGGTCAAGGCAATCATACCATATATCAGGCGGCTGCCCCTGAATTGCCACCGCACCATCGCATACGCTGCCAATATGCTTGTAAGCAGCTGCAATAATGTTTGGCTGACTGCCACCAGCATGGAATTGCTGAGCATGCGGGCCATCGGAATCGCGTTCCAGGCCTGTACATAGTTGTTAAAGGTCCATTGGGCAGGCAGCAGGCTCGCCGAGAATACCTCCGCTTCCGGCTTGAAGGATGTAGCCGCCATCCAGTAGAGCGGAAATACAGCCAAAAAGCTAAGCAAGAGAAGCAGCGCATGTTGGCCTATGGAGGATATTCGATCTTTCATTGAAGTATATAACCTCTGCACGCTTACCTTCCTCCTCTAGTTATCATAGAATGAGAGCTTCTTCGTTAATTTCATGAAGCCAAAGGCCAAGAGCCCGAAAGCCAGGAAGAACATAACGGCAGCAGCGGAACCTGAGCCAATGTTAAAGGTCTGAAATCCATAGGTCCAGAGCAGATAATAAATATTCGTGGTCGAGTTGAACGGGCCGCCTTGTGTCAGAACATTGATATACGCGAAGGTCCATTCCGCAGCGAACAAGGTGCTCATCATGGTCATAAACAGAATCGTTGGCGACAGCAGCGGCAGGATAATGCTCCATATAACCTGGAATCCGTTGGCACGATCCATTCTGGCCGCTTCGATATACTCCTTATTAATGCCAGTGAGCGCAGCCGAGAAGATCAGTGTACTGAAACCGATCATTTTCCATCCTGTTATAAAAATAATGCTCCATATCGCGATACGCTCATCTGTAAAATAGCGGATGGGCTCATCCATCGGAATAAACCGGCCCAGCGTTTGATTTAATATGCCGTTCGTCGGATGCAGAATCCAGCGCCATACCGATGAAACCGCCACCGGAGCCATGATCATCGGAAGGAAAATGAGCGCACGATACACATTTCGTGACCTCTTCCCGATATTGTCCGTCGCAATAGCAATAAATAGCGGCAGTATAATGGAAAACGGGAGAACACCAATCATATACAGAAGCGTGTTCCAGATGGATATCCCCATCTCCGGAAGCGAGAACAGCTGCTCGAAATTTCTCGTTCCCACATAGGTTTTTGGAGACGTTGGCAGCAGGTTCCACTCATAGAGGCTTAGCCGGAATGTTTCCACCAGCGGTTTATAAATCCAAAAGCCAAGGGAAAACAGGGCTGGCAGCATGTACAAATACGGCTTGAATCCTTTTAATCGCTTCTTCAGCTTAGCCTGGTCCCTGGTCTTGGCGGAGGGAGCAGCGGAAGAAGATGGGGCTCCGGCAATCTCATAACTCATGTTCGCTTACATCTCCTTCGCTATGGCATTAAGGCTTGAGCCCGCTCCTCGGCACCTCGCATAATCGGTGCGATGTCACCTTGACTGATAATAGCCTCTGATACCGCGTCATTCAGAATCGTCTCGATTTGCTTCCAGTTCGTTCCCGGATAGGACACCCATGGCTTCAAGCTCTCCAGCTGTTCCAGATTCGGTTTTATGAGCGGATTGGCTTCTACCCAGTCTTTGAGGTAGGCAGGGTCGTCAACAATGGCTGGCCGAAGCGGTAAATACCCAATTTCCGACGTAATGATGGTATAACCGCGTTCGCTTGTAGCGAATTTAAGAAACTCCCATGCGGCCTGCTGCTTCTCCTTGTCGTCTGATAGAATGAACAAGGCGCTGCCGGAGTTGACCGGCGTTGTCTCCCGGTCGCCAAAGGACGGCATTTTGCCGGCTTTCAGCTCCCACCCGCCACCTTCTGCTGCTGCAAGCAGTGAGCTTTGCAGCGCACTCGTGAACAGCAGCATGCCGACCTTGCCTTGACTGAATGCTTCGATCGCTTCGCCGTCGTTCAGTTTGCCATTTGCGCCGCTGGCAATCAGATCCTGCCACATTTGAATAGCGCCAATGGCCTCAGGCTGTCCGAATTGCAGAGTCGTCCGGTCCTCGGACAATACGCGCCCCCCATTGCTTCCGATGAGGGCTTGAATAATCCAGTCCCCGCCCGTGGCTCCTCCTACATGAACCCCGGATGCACCGGATGACTTGGCTATTTGAAGGCCGTACTCTTTCACTTCCTCCCAGGACTTCGGTGGCTGCTCCGGATCAAGACCTGCCTTCTTGAAGAGATCTGCATTATAGAACAACACTGGGGTGCTGAAGGTGAACGGAAGACCATAGGTTTTGCCGTTCAGTTGACCCAGCTTCAAGCCATTCTCCGAGAAGCCCTGAAAGTTGGATGCCAATTCATCGGCGGGAACGATGTCCTCCAGGGGTTTTGCATTGAAATTGTTAACCGCAAAATCCAGGCCATCGAATGTAATTTGGGCGATGTCCGGCGTGGAACCTGCAACAATATCGGCTTGTACCTTGGAATTGATGTCTGTCGAAGACACCGGAATCGGTTCGATATCGATATTCGGGTGAGCTTCTTCAAACTCCCGAATCAGCTTTTCGGTACCTGGCACCTGGCTTGCGATGGCCAGATTGTAGCTATAGAACGAAACCTTGATTTTCGTGTCCGATGCAGCACTGGCTGTATCCTCCGTCGAACCGGCATTGCCGCAGGCAGTAGAGGTCAATACCGTAAGCAGCAGGGCAGCTGCCGTCCACTTTTTGCTATGGTGTTTCATACTCCATCTCCTTTTATATGTAGATTAATTCGGGGGAGGGGCTTTAATAGCTGCTTACGAATGAGCTTGTTCCATCTCCATCTTCCATTCGAATACGAGCCGCTGCTCACCAGGCATCGCCATCGGGTGAACGATCATCCGGCCGTCTTTCACCAAAACCAGATTGTAGCCGCTGTTATCAATAAACTTCATGCTATGCGCTGCTGTCGGTTCAATGCCGAAGGCTACGCCGGTAGCCGCCGCGCTTGGAATCCCCTCGAACAGTCCGATGTTATTCACGTGAATATGCCCGGATAACAGTCCGATCACATCGCTGCCGGCAATGGCATCTGCCAGATCCTGCGGATTGCACAGCAGGTGGCTGTCCATTAGCGCTGTGGGTGTGGGCACCACGGGATGATGAAGCACGATGATGCTTCCCTTCGGTGCAGGAGTGGAGAGAGTCTCCCGCAGCCATTCCAGCTGCTCTTCATCCAGATGACCCTCATTCAACCCTGGAACCTGGGTGTTCAGCACGATGAGCCGAAGCCCGGATTCCATGACCGAATAATAATAGGATTCTTCAGTGGGCTCTTCCTCCAGATAACCCTCCCGGAAATATGGACGGGAATCATGGTTCCCCAGTGCAAGATACAGCGGCACACCGAGTTTAGACATCTCTTCCTCCAGCAGCAGCCGTAAATAGCTGTAATCCTCGACATTGCCGTCTTGGGTCAAATCACCGCTGATCACAACAAAATCAGGCTTCCGCTCCAGCTTTTCCAGCTCGGTAAAAACATCACGCAGCTTTTGAGAAGCATCGATTTTAAATAATGGGTTTTTCCCCGGAATATTAATATGGGTATCCGTCATGTGAACAAAGAACACCGTATCCTGCATCGTTTATACCTCCTGAGGTTCTAAATGTTGACCCGACGAACTCGGTTTATAAATTCCCGCTTCCTGCACACCATCCAGTTGAATAACACGATAGGAGGGCTTGCCGCCACGCATGTTGACCCACAGCATCACATTTTGACTTTCAGGGCCGGTGCCGTGAGCATGTCCCCCCGTTCTGCCAAGCTGAATATATTCCCGATTCCCTTCCGAGCTGTACTCCATGGCATGCAAATGTCCGGCAAAAATCGTATACGATCGGGAACCCAGCATTTCCTCCAGCCTTTTGAACTGCGGATCTTCCGATTTCCAGCCAGGCTTATGCATGCTCACGAAGGTCCATCTGGCATCCGAGTTCTCCTCCAGTATGATTCTCGCAAAGTCCAACTGCTCATCGCTGATCGACAACTCAATCCGTCCCAGATCTTGCAGCTGATCTTCAGGCAAAAGAGTCAAGATGTCCTGGTAAAATGCTTGCATATGCTCGTCCGTACTCGCTGGGTCATGCTGTATCTGAAAGGTTGCTTTTTTAATAATGTCTATAAACGCATCAGGCAGCTCAGACGGCGGGTCCTCCGTATTCAGCATAAGATAGAGGATATCGCCGATACGAAAAGCATAATATTCTAAACCCTTCCGTTCCCTCCATACATCCAGCATCACTTGACTGCCGCAATCATGGTTGCCGACTATTTGGAAGAAGGGCAAACCAGTTGCTTCGATAAGATGGTCGATCTCATCCCATTCCGCTCTGGCAGATGACGCTTCTCTCCAGTAGCCTTCAATCAAATCCCCAACACTGAGCACAAAATCCGGCTTCAAATCACGCACGGTCTCGAGCGCCTTTTCAAATATGCCCGCTGTTGCCATACCGCATCGGTCACCTAATACCGCGAAGCTGAAATCCTCTGTTGGAATATCCTTCAACTCCCCAAACCACGGACGCCGATCCGTCGTCCCGCTCTCCGACGCAAACCAAACCGCATGCTCTCCATTCATGTGCTGTAACTGAAATGGTTTCATGATCATACCCTCTTTCGGAAATGGTTGTTTTTCATCGCTTCAACAACAAGTATGCAGGTTGTATGTAAGTTGAAAACAAGAACTATGTTATTCCATTGTTAATTTTCCAGCATTGAATGTATCCCGTAAAATGAAGGAATCAAACATAAAATCCTGTCACGTAAGCATAAAAAAACGCCTTCCGGGGTGTCGAAACAGCCCAAAAAGCGTTGTTTGGTATGCTTCCAGTAATACCTTGATGGAAGCATACGTTTTACATTATTGAAATAGATGTATCTTGGATTCCTCCGAAAAACAGCGGATTAAAAAATACTGCCCCACATCAGTTTCTCGGCCATATAATGATACTGCTCGCTCAGTGCCTTCTTGGCACCGGCTACGTCATGCAGACATAACCTCTCATACATCAAACTGTTGGTTGCGATGGCCCATTCCGGTTTATCATCCGGATAGCGCTTGCGGTGGGATACCATCTTGGTTAGAAACTTGGTCCGGTACATGCCCAGGACACCCACCATATAATCATTACGGAGCGTCCGCAAAATGCTCTCCGTAAACAGCAAGGAATTATCGTAGTATCCGAAGTTGTCATTCTGTTCCAGTGCAGCCTTTTGCCGATCCAGACAGAGACGAAGGGTCTCCAAATCGAAGGACAGCTTTCGTTCGATAGCTATATCCATGACGAATAACTGCATGGATACAAGCACCTCAAAAATTTGATAGAATTGCTGGAAGGAAATCTCCTTCACAAGCACCCCTCTGCCCTTAAAGGATTCAACCAGACCTTCTTTTTCCAGTATGGAAATGGCTGCCCGTACCGGGGTCCGACTAACACCGAGCTCTTTAGCCAGTTCGTTCTCTGACAGCATGGTTCCAGGCAAGTACTCACCCTTGATCATATTATCACGAATCGTGTCGTACACTTGAGCTTCTAAAGATGGTCTATGCTGCATGGACTTCTCCTTTAAATAGATGAATACAGTAACATAGTGTAAGCCTATCATATACAGTCGCTCTTTAAAATAAGCAAACTACCCGAACGGTTTGAAGAGGACGGCACTTGATCAAGAGATTTTCCCACCTTAATCAAAGGCTCCAAAATGCCGCATCGTTGCTATAATTATCAATATAACCCAACGTATGAACAGAATCGCCCACATGATAAGGAAGCCTTGAATCAATCGCTCAACAATCCATTCGACCTTCTTAATTGAGGTATATCTTCGCCTAGGTTTGAAAAACCAATGGGCCAACCCTTTGAACGCACCTATAACAATTAAAACGATTCTCACGCGGCTGACTTCGCCCTCCTCCTGTAAATTGATATTCTCAGTCTGTTACCGTAATCTGATCTTATCACCCCATTTGGGATATTTCACCAATTATTTGAGCAGGCAAAAAACGCGATGCAGGAATCTCTCCACACCGCGTCTTTTAAAGGATCTAACTGTTACTTACTACTTACTCCGCCTGGTAGCGCTCATAAGCGGCCTGGTAAACCTCCATGTATCGGTCCAGTCCCATCTTGTTGAGTGTATTCACATACTCATCCCATTGGCTGAACGAGGCCGAGCCGTTCACGAATTTCGCTTCCATTTCCTTAACGTAATCCTCGATATCTTTACCGATCGAGGTCATGACGTCCGTTTCCTCCAATGTAAAGTTAAAGTTGTACAGGATCTCCTTCACGGCATACGGCTCTGCCTTTTCGGCTGCGGCCATGGCGTTAGGTCGTGTCTCCGAGGCTTTAAACCATTTCTCCCGTACAAAGCCCGGATAGCTGCCCCCGAGCCAAGTGAAATACTTGGCCAACGCCTGATCCTGCGTTAATCCATTTGGATTCTCCGTAATCTCCTTCACATACTCCAGTTGGCCGTCAGCGTTCTTCGTAAATGTCTCGCCTTCTTTACCCATGAAATAGAACTGGGCGCCCTCATCCCCGTAGAAGTAATCCATCCAGCGGATCGTTGCTTCCGGATTCGGGTTCTTATCGGTAATCGCAAATGCACCTACGTGAACCATCGGCACTTTGACGTGGGAATAGAGCTGATCACCATGCGGTCCCTTAAGCGCCCCGAGCCCGATGTATTCTTTGCGACCCATCACCATCTCCGGATTCGGCACAATTGTGGCACCGAGCAGGCCCTCCTGCCCTTTGGCATTCAATGCGCCGCCCTCAATCGTGAAGATCTCTTTATCGAGCAGTCCTTCCTGGTGCAGCTTGTTTACGAACTGGAGCATTTCCTTATACTCCGGCAAAGCTTTGGTGAAGCGAAGTTTTCCTGTGTCCGGATCTATGTCCACCAATTTATGGCCAAGTCCGCTTGTGCCAAGTCCCCAAGAGCCTTTCAAGTGATCGATGATTCCGGTAATGCCTGCTGAAGCGAAAGGAATCTCATCATGCTTTCCGTTACCGTTTAGATCGGTTTCTTTTACCGCCTTCAAATACGCATAGAATTCTTCTGTCGTCTGCGGCTCTTTCATCCCGAGCTGATCCAGCCACTCCTGATTAATCCAAATCGGTGTACCAATCAACATGGAGAGCAGCGCAGGATCGTAGAAAGAAGGCAGGGAATAAATGTTGCCGTCCGGCATCGTCAGGCCTTTTCGAATATCCGGGTACTCTTCCATCAGCTTTTTGAAATTCGGTGCGTATTTATCGATCAGATCATTCAGCGGTATAAATACTCCTTGCTCCCCATAACGGGTTAACTCTGCGGAGCTGACCCTTGCGGAGTAGAATACATCCGGATAATCTCCACCTGCCAGCGCTAAGTTCCGCTTCTCGGTCAGGGTATCGAATGGAATGAGGTTCCAGGTCACATTCACATTGGACATCTCTTGATAGGTTTTCCATACGAGCGTTTCCTCGAATTTGCTCCCGTTTGATGGCGACTTGCCCGTGAAGAACGTCAGATCGAGGGGCTCGTTCACAATCGGCATGCCGGTCTCGTTAAAATTGGCTTGCGGCGTCTCACCCTTATCCGTTGCACCTTCCCCGCTTTTACTACCGCAGCCTGCCAGCAATCCGGCTGCCAGTACAGCTGCCAATGTGAGTGAAGTCCATTTTCTCATCACCATAAAATTCAATTCCTCCTCATGAAATGTACGTAATCAACCTTTAATTGCACCAATCATAACGCCCTTCACAAAATACTTTTGCAGGAACGGGTACAGCAGCAGCATCGGCAGATTCGTCACAATGACCGCCGCATATTTGATGGCTTCCGCGTCCATCAGACTTCGCGCCAGTGAATCATCGCTGATATCCACCATCTCCTGCATCTGTCCCTGTACCAGAATCTCGCGCAGGAACAGCTGCATCGGATAATTGGCACGATCAGATAAGTAGATCAGCGCGCTGAAATACGAATTCCAGTGACCTACGGCGTAGAACAGCACCATCACGGCCAATATCGGTCCGGATAACGGCAGCACAATCCGCAGCAGTACCCGCATATTGGACGCCCCATCAATGAACGCGGCCTCCTGCATTTCCTTCGGAATGGAACTCTGGAAGAAGGTCCGCATGATGATAATGTTCCACACCGATACGGCCGAAGGAATAATGATGGCCCAAATCGTATCCAGCATTCCCAGTTCCTTCACCAGCAAGTAATTGGGGATCATCCCACCGCTGAAGAACATGGTAAATACAATGATTAGTGTAAATACATGTCGACCCTTGAAATCAACCCTGGAGAGCGGATAGGCTGCCGCAATGGTCATCAGAACATTCAGCGCCGTTCCCGTCGTGGTATAGAGCAAGGTGTTCAGAAATCCTCGTACAAGCTCCGAATTGGCAAACAACCGCTCATATCCGACAAATGACAGCTCCTTGGGCCAGAGCCATACTTCCCCTCGCATGACCGTTTCTGGTGCACTAATGGAAGCAATAAGTACAAAAAATAAAGGATACAGTACAAGGAGCGTGATAAAAGATAGTATAATGTAAATAAATACTCCGGCTATTCGTTCACTTCGGCTTTGCGGCATACGCATCATTCCTCCTTACCATAGGCTGTTCTCGCTGACTTTTCGGGCGATCCGGTTTACGGTAATCAGCAGGATGAAGTTTACAACGGAGTTAAACAGGCCAACCGCAGCCGAGAAGCTGTACTGGGCACCCAGTATACCACTCCGGTATACATTCGTAGCAATGACGTCAGACGCTTCCATATTGAGTGAATTTTGCATCAGGAAGATCTTCTCGAAGCCGACGCCCAGAACGGAACCGATGTTCAGAATCAGCAGAATGGTCATCGTTGGAGCAATGCCCGGCAGATTGATATGCCATATTCGCCGGAACCAGCCTGCTCCATCCACCTTGGCCGCCTCATGCAGCTGCGGATCAATCCCGGCGAGTGCCGCCAAGTAGATAATAGAGCTCCAGCCCATACCCTGCCATACGCCGGACCATACGTAGATGCTCTTGAACCAGGATGGCTCCGTCATGAAGGCGATCGGCTCTCCGCCGAAGGAGGTGATAATCGAATTGACCAGGCCGCTGACCGGCGACAGGAACATCATGATCATGCCGACGACGACCACCGTAGATAAGAAATGGGGTGCATAAGTTACGGTTTGTACAAATCGGCGGAACCGGCCCGATCTGGCTTCATTAATCATCAATGCCAGGATAATCGGAATCGGAAATCCGACCGCCAGCTCATATAACCCGATGCCCATCGTATTTTTGATAATGCGCCAAAAATAAAAGCTGTCAAAAAAGCGTTCAAAATGCTTGAAGCCTACCCATGGACTATCCATAATCCCTTTGTTCGCAATAAAATCCTTAAATGCAATCTGGACGCCATACATGGGTACATAATGAAATACAATGAAGTATAACAGAACTGGTGCAAATAAAGCGTACAGCTGCCAGTTTCTGCGAACCTGCATCATCCATCTTCGCCAAGCACTTTTCCTGCGAATGTTTGAATGCGCTTCCAAGGTGTTTAGATGACGTTGTAAAATCGGCAATCCCCCCTCTTTCGTCTATGCGTCTTCGTGTGTCTTAAAGGTCCACGTCTGCATCATAAACGACCCGAACGCATATGGGGTATTGACCATTTTAATGATGTCTCGCCTTTCATTGGATGGATGGGCAGAAGCGCCGTTTTCCTAAAGCATTGCTTAAAATCTAAAATATTGACTATCCATTTTTTACGAACGATTAACATGAATCGGGCACAATCCTTAACACTTGTCCTATATAATGTTGTGAAACCTTGAACGTCAGAAAAATATAAAGGGGGGAAGGCTGTGAATTGGATCAGACATAAAAGCCGCAGTGTATTCTTTAAAATTTTTCTGAGCTTTCTGGCCATCATCGTGTTATTCGGATTGTTCTATACGGTCATTTTCCAACTCTTTAAGACCAGCCTGCAGAAAGAAATCATCGATACGAGCCAGCAGGCGGTTCACGATACGGCAGAGCGGTTCAACAACCAATTCAGCAGATTGCAGGTATTAATGTTCGATATATACAATCAATCCGAATTAATCGGCTTCAATAATCAGCTTCGCCACCAGGCCGGAAGCGAAGTCAATTACTTGAAGGCTCGAGATGTGATGATGCAGATGCGGAGCGATATCTATAACCCGCTGTTCTTTCTGGAGGATACCCTGATTTATCTCCGGGAGTTTGATTTTGTACTGAGCAAATCCGGAAGCGGCGATGCTTCCTATATGTTCAATCGTTCCTATGCAAGCCCGAGGTATCCTTATTCGTTCTGGAGCAGCTACGAGGGCCCTCAGGAATCCTTCAAACTTCTCCCTGCGGCCACTTATCGAGTCAACAACGATTTGTCCGAGAAAACACTGATGCCTTTTGTCTACAAGCAGCCGGACAGTCCTTATGAGGTCATTGCCCTTATCGATATCGACAAGGCCGCTCAGTCCTTCTTCGGCGAATCCGATGATCGTGCACTCGCCATTCTGAATGACGAAGGCCAAGTGCTCTATACGCTGGGCTCCATGAACCAGGATCAGCTTCCGACGTTTGAAGCCGGACAGAAGGCCGTGCTCAAAGATGGAACCTACTATTTTGCCGAAGCCGGGTCCGATGGACTGACCTATGTCTCCGCCGTGCCTTACAGCCATGTCTCTTCGCAGCTCAGCCGGTTAACCGGCGGTTTGCTGCTCATCTTCTGCCTGTCGCTTGGCGTGGCCCTTGCCGCTTCCTTTTTCCTGAGTCGCAGATTGCACAAGCCGGTGAAGCAGATTTTAACAACCGTGCTGAACAGAGCCAACAGCTCATCCATGCCGGAATCCGGAAGCATCACCGAATACGATCTGATCCAGAACCGGATTCAAGAGCTGTTCCGGGAGAAGGAAGAAATACGGGAGCGCATGAACAAGCATAAATCCGTTCTAACCAGCTACTCTTATATTAGTCAGCTGAAGAGCATCAATACCGATATTAGCGAGTGGGAGGATTTCCTGTCGGACGACGGAAGCTTTATCGTGGTTCTGTATCACATCCGTTTCCGGATGAATCCGGTTTATGAGCTCCCCCTCCAGACCGATCAGGCCGTCCGCCATATGCTGGAGCATATTCATCTGATCACGGCAGAACGCTATCCGGGATCCCACACGTTCCAGATCGAAAAGAATGAGATCGTATCCATCTTTAAACGGGAGGAAGCCGCCCGCCTGGAGGAACTGCTGCAGGAAATCAAGGACATGTTAAATGAGGAAAAGGAATTGTTCCTTGTCACCATCGCCGTCAGTTCCCAAGTGAGCCATTCGTCCGAATTCAATCAAGCCTACCATCAGGTCAAAGGACTGACCGCACAGGCACAACTCTTGGAGGAATCACAGATGGTAACCAAGCAGCGGGTCCTCCCAAACACTGTCAACCTAAGCCCGTCTCAGGAAAAAGGACTGCTTGACGCGCTGCAATCCGGCAGCGACAGCCGTTCCTTGCAAATCATCGATCAGGCGCTCGAGGCCATGCAGCGCAAGGAGGCCGGCATCTCGCAATTCCGTTTCTTCGCCGATTCGGTCGCTTCCAAGATTCTAAGTTATATGGAGACGGCCCAGATTGACAAAACATCTGTCCAATCCTTAAAGCAGTGGAGCGCAAGATTGGCAGAATGCCATTGCCTAACAGATTACCAGGGGGTATTCCGTCAGCTCGTCGAAGCCTCCTGCGCCCTCATTCGCAAGAAAAAGGATACTGGCGAAGAGCCGCTCATCGCCATGTTCATGAACATTATCCATAACCAGTATGCCGATGATCTGTCTCTCGACTATCTGTCAGCCAAGCTGAACCTGTCGAGCGCCTACCTCTCTGTCTATATCAAGGAGAAGACCGGTCTTAACTTCAGCGACCATCTGCTTGGCATCCGTATGAACAAAGCGAAGGAACTGCTGGCATGCACGGACTTGACCGTCAATGAGATCAGCCAGCGTGTCGGCTATCTCAACATTACCTCCTTCAACCGGACGTTCAAGAAGGCCGTCGGCATGACGCCGGGCGCCTACCGCAGGCAGCATGTGGTGCAGACCCATGCCAGCGGATCATGAATGGTCGCTGTGACAAAAGAAAACCTTCTCTTCTCGGCGTGGCGGGCATATGCCCGGCCATGTACGCGGAAGAGAAGGTTTTTTCGCTTCCAAATCGAATTAAAGTATATGGGGAAGAAACCTATATCAACAAACCCAAAGGATGAGAATAATGCCTCTTCGTATCACGGCCATGACCGAAACGTATGCCGATCAAATTATGCAATGGAGCTATGAACCTCCCTATGATTTCTACAACAGCGAACCGGATGAGGAGTTTCGGAAAGAACTTCTGGAGTGCTCGTATTACGCCATACTGGACAAGGAAGGGCAGCTCTTCGGCTTTTGCTGTACAGGCTCATCAGCCCAAATTCCGATCGCAATCCCGTTAGGTGCATATGACGAGGATCTGCTGGATTTCGGACTTGGGATGAAACCGGAATCGACCGGACAATGCCGGGGAAAAGAGTTTCTCTCGTTCGTGCTGGCATCCATCGCTGAATTTCACAAGCGCCAATCGTTTCGGCTGACCGTTGCCAAATTCAATGAACGAGCCATTCGCTTGTATACCCAGCTGGGCTTCTCGGAAGTTGCAACGTTTGATTATGGCGGCACTACGTTCATAACGATGATCAAGAAGCCGGGCTCCGGATTGTAAAATAAAGAGGGTAATCCCGCTGCGGGATCACCCTCTTCTTCATCATTGGCCAATATCGCGTATTCCCGGGTTAGGTCATATCATCCGAAGAATAGTCGCTTTCCACTCCAGGCACTGGAACGCCCTGCCGATATTAACTCCTATTCAATCGCGATATATACGTCCACCACAGTATTCGCAGGATCAAACTGCTGCATGTCATAGCGTTCGTAATCCCCGGTATACGTCCTTTTATCGGCTGATTGCTGGAAATAACTCCAAATTTCATGCCACACCTGCGGAACGACTTCCAGCAAAGGACCACGTCTAGTCCGGAATACCATGTACTTGGCTGCCGGGACGGCCGCCTGCTGCAGCTCCTCGGTAGAAGCCGCAACTACCACAGCTTCATCTATCCTGTTGCCTATAATTAAGGTGTACGCCCCGGATGCATCGCTCTCGTAATCCGTGTACAACGCATAGATGGCTTGATCCTTATCAGATAATTGCGTCTGCAACCCGCTTTGGAAATACCGATCCCATAACTGCGGTATTTTGCCTTGCGGTCCTGCCTCCGCTTCGTTCGTCGTTCGAACGCCGACACCCTGAATGAACATGGCGGGTCTAGTCTCGACCCATCGTTCACTTTGATTCTGCTGTTGACTATGACTCATATGTTGTTTCCTCCTTGAGATGAATATATTTCAATTTTAAAGAGGTAACGTGGACATCTATCTGTCCTGGTTAACGTAGCGCTGCATAATCAATTGCGCTCTTCGTTTCACTTTCTCGGCTGCTTCGCCTGGCTCCTCAATCAGCACCTGATCACCAAAGCTTAGTATCATGCTGTAAAACCATTCATCCAATTTGTATAACACTCGAACGCGTAAAGAGCCGTCCGGGTTGACGGTTACTTGTTCGGACGGAAAAATATCCGCCACCCGCTGACGCGCGGCAGCTTCGAATAGCAGCACCGTCTCCTGCTCCAGCGCGCTTGACCAAGAGGACTCCCATTCCAAGCGTTCCATACTCGGTATCATTCTTGTCTCCGAAGTCTCATCCAGCATCTCGATATGCTGCATGCGCGATAACCGAAAGATTCGAAAGTCTTCCCGCTCCAGGCAAAAGGCTTGTACATACCAAATATTGCCCTTCAGAATCAGGGATGCCGGTTCAATGGTTCTTCGCTCCGCGTTGCCCCGATTATCGATATACTCCATCACGACCCTGCGCTTTTCTTGAATAGCCTTTTTGAGCAAGCCCACGGCCGGTTTCAGTCCTTGACGCTGTCCCCAAGGCTGAAAGTCCATGACCACCGGTTCCCTTCGATATTCATCGCCAAGCCCCTGCTCTACCCTGTGCAGCAGCGATTTTACCTTCTCAAGCAGGATGCCCATCTGCTGATCCTCCAGTGCACTGCTCATCCCTTTAACCGCTGTAACCAGCGCACTCATCTCCTCGGCGGACAGCCAGTACTTGTCAATCATATAATGCTCCATAATTTCAAACCCGCCGGATATTCCCTGGTGGGCCACAATCGGGATCCCGGCTTGGCATAGCGTATCCATGTCGCGATATATGGTTTTGCTTGATACTTCAAACCGATCGGCCAACTCCTTGGCGCTCAGTCTCCCCCGGTTCAGAAGCAGGACGGTTATGGCTAATAGCCGGTCTATTTTCATTACACGCGATCCTTTCATTCTCGATCATTTCAAGTTCTTCCTTAACTCAAGCTTAACAGATTCAGCATATGTTCATGCAACCGTTAGGTCAGGTTCAATTGCTCGTTAGCCTGTTATGCTACAATGATAAGCACGGCAAGCAAGTCGGGAGACGGGATGAAACGAATCCTTCCCGAGCAACGTAGACATACATATAAATGCAAGGACTGTTTGAATCTTAAACATCAAGGAGGAACATACATATGGACAATCGGCTTGACGCTATGCGCAGATGTCACCCGGACTCCGTAACGATCTCCCGCATCACGGGTTTCATTACGGATGGAGTGATCCTGCTCGCTGCTGCAGCTTATCTGATCATCGCCGCTATATTCGGGTGGACCCTGATACCGGGCTGGATCACCATCGGACTGCTGGTTCTCGGAGCCTGGTTTACTTGGGCCGTGCCCTCTTTCACCTACAAACAATTCGGCTTCAAGGTAAGCGAGGAAGAGTTGGAGCTTCGCTCCGGCTGGATCTGGCTCAGTGACACCCTTGTCCCGATGACGCGTGTACAGCATGTGGAGCTTGAGCGAGGGCCGCTCCTTCGTAAATATGGTCTAGCCAAGGTAAAGGTCGTTACCGCCGCAACGACTCATGTTATTCAGGCGCTCAAGCTGGAAGATGCAGAGGAACTGAAAAAACAGATCGGCGAGCTGGCCAAAGTGGTGGATCACGATGAATGAACCGACAAGACTGCACCGGCTGTTCATCCTGTTCCCGCTCGTAGGCAGCGTAAAATCACTCATTCCCATCGCCGCTCTCGTATCCATCAAATTCCTTAACGGAAAATCGCTGCGGGACATCCCTTGGTACTGGCTGTCCGCCGTCATCGTCATCATGGTCTCGCTTCTGCTTCTGTACGGGTATCTGAAGTGGAAACGCTTCGTCTATACGTTAGAAGAGGACAAAATCCTCATCCGCCGCGGTGTTCTGTTCCGTGAGGAGCTGTCCATCTATACGGGCCGCATTCATTCTATGAATATGGAGCAGCCCTTGCTGCAGCGTATACTGGGACTTACCCAGGTCCGAATTGAAACACCGGGCAAAACGGAAGGCGGCGGCATACTGCCTGCCATCACCAATAGCGAAGGCGAACGGCTGCAGCGCTGGCTGCGCGAGCAAACCCGAACAAGGCAGACGGAACGGGAGGTTCACCAAGCTCATGAGAGTTCCGACCCAACCGATCAGAGCTTTCCCGCTCCGAGCGAGAGGGCAGCTGTTCAACCGTCGGAAACCCGAGAGAATCACGAATCCATTCAACCGTCGAATCAGAACATGGGATACGGAAGCGGTCTTTTGGAGGATTCCGATTCCGGCGGCGCCGCCGGGAGACATACCGCAGACGATCCAGGGACGGCAGAGGAAGAACGCAGCACGCTGCTCCAGCTATCCTCCGGACGCCTGCTCATTGCCGCGCTCTCCTCGCCCAACCTGTCACTGGCTTTAGCCTTTGTAGGCGGTATTATATCATTTGCCGATGACCTGCTCCCGGATCAAATGTACCAATCGCTGTTTCAATCGGCAGGGAAGCTGCTGCCCGGGAGCTGGATCAGCATTGCCGCGGTGGCGCTTATTATATCCTGGCTGCTCTCCGCCGTGCTCTACACGATCAAATATGCGGGATTTACCGTCGAGCGCATCGGAAAACAAATCTCGGTCAGCTGCGGGCTGCTGGAGAGAAAAAGGCTGCTCTTCTCTCCCGAACGAGTGCTGGCCATTACCGTAAAAGAAGGCGTATTCCGGCGCTGGTTCGGTTACGCTGAAGTGAAGGTTCATGTGCTTACGTCCGAGTCCGACAAGCATTTCATGCTTCATCCTCTACTGAAGACCGTAGATATTCCAGCGCTGCTGAACCGGGTCACACCTCAATTCAGCGCTCAGCCTATTACCGCTTCGCCGCCGCCCCGCGCAAAATGGATGTACCTGCGGTGGAAGCTGGCTTTTGCCGCGATCGTTAGTGGCGCATGCATTTGGTATTTTGACAGACTCGGTTTGTTATCGCTTCTGCTCCTCCCGCTCTCGTTAGCTTGGGGACTCCTTTCGCACCGGGATTCCGGACTTAATGTAACGGACAAACAGCTGACGATCCGCAGCCGTTTCATTGCAATGTCCACCAGGTATATACGCCGGCCGCAGATTATCGCCATGGAGGTCAGCGGTACCCGCAGACAGCGAAGAAGAGGGCTCCTGTCTCTGCAGGTGAAGATGATATTCAGCGAGATCAACGAAAGCTTAAACGGCATGGATCAGCGAGAGATCGAGGCGGTTCGGGCATGGTTCCAAAAGAAAAAGGGCGAGACCTCCGCATCTGCAGAACGAAGCGGTCCCGCCTCATCCATTGAGCAGTTATAACCGTTTGCCCTCCGTTCTTCCTGAACGGCCAAAGCCTGATAACCGATAAACCAGCAGGGTTATCGCGAGAAATACGCCGTATACCCCAATGGTTATCATGATGTGGGAAGGGTCGGTCATCAGATGATCGCCTACCATCGAGAACAGCAGCATGGCAGGGATTTTGCCTAGCGCGGACGCGATGCTGTAAGATGCGAACGTTACCTTGCTGAGAGCCGCGTACACATTGATGACAATGGAAGGAATAAACGGGATCAACCGGGTAAACAGGATGGTCATAAAGGCGTTTCGTTCGAACATCGTTGTCACTTTTCCCAGCCTGTTATAACGGTAAAGCACCCGGCCGCCCCATTCCTGAAACCCGTATCGGATAAACATAAACATAAGGATGGAAGCAACGGTAGAGCCGACCCAAGTGACGATTCCACCGATAACCGGCCCGAGGGCAGCACCGATTACACCTCCTACCACCGGATAAGGGATCACCGGAAACAAGGCCATGATGACAGCCATGAACATGATCAGCGTCATACTATCTGTCGATCGAATCCAGACCAATATGGTATCTCCATAAAAATACACAAGACCACCTATGGCGGCGTAAACCAATGCCATTCCTAATTTCTTGAACATACACCACACTCCAGGTCGTAATGCACCTATTGTATCACGCAGCATGTCCATTGGAACAAACGCAAAAGGGACGCCCCAAGGCTATAAGCCGGGGTGTCCCTTTTTCCTGATGCGGGCCAGTCCGCCCTCTAAAGCGACTCCTTACTTAGGGAAGTAAACCAACCGTTAACAGTAAGGATGTAAACTCACGGTTTGTTCGGTTTCCCCGGTGGGTTCACCGGAGGCTTTCCAGGCTTACCATGATGTTTCACATTCACCGTGACCGGTTTGCTTGCGGCACTCTCGTTATGCAGACGATCGACAGCCGTCAAAACATACGTGTAAGTTTGTCCCTCCGCTGCGGTATGATCAACAAAGAATTGCGTCTTATCGGCGGTTTTTCGGAGAGTTCCTAACAAATGCGACGGATCTTGAACACTGCCGGTGCCTCTTCCATCAAAACGATAGACCGCATAATACGTCTCCTCATCTGTCGACTTCCAGCTTAGCTTCACACCATCCTGCTCGTGATCAGCCTTGGGCTTCTTGGGCGCTGTCGGCGCTTCCGAATCGATCCAAGGCATCGCCGGAATCAATGCCGGATATCGATACAGATCGTTCTTCAGTCTGTCGGTAAATCCGAGCGCATTATCCTTAAACCATTTGGAACTGAAGTACATGCTGCCCCGGACTTCCTCAAAGTTGCGGTTGTAATGGATCTGGTTCGGCATCTCTTCGGGATTGGACCAATCGGCATTCGACCCGATTTTGTATACGGCTTGCCCGCTGTATAGATGAACATTCTTGCCGGACACAATCCCGCTCCACCAATCGATCAGCTTATCGTAAGCGGCGGCGGAATAACCGATATTCCAATAAATCTGAGGCGTGATATAATCGATCCACTCTTCTTCAACCCATTTCTTCGAGTCGGCATAGATGGCATTGTAACTCTCGAGACCATTGGTTTCAGAGCCGGTCGGATCGCTGGATTTATTTTTCCAGATACCAAACGGGCTGATGCCGAATTTCACGTAGCTCTTCTCGGCCTTGATAGCTTCGTTCACCTTCTGAATGAATTGATTGACGTTATTTCTTCTCCAGTCGCCCTTATTCGTATAAGAGCCTTTGTACTGGTTAAATGTATCCGTATCCGGGAAATCCACGCCGGTTACGGGATACGGGTAGAAGTAATCGTCAAAATGCACAGCGTCGATGTCGTAATTCCGAACGACCTCCATAATCCCGTCGATGATAAACTGCTGTGCCTCCGGTATCCCCGGGTTGAAATACAGCTTGCCGCCATAAACTTCGACCCACTCCGGATGCTGCCTGGCCGGGTGGTCTGCCACAAGTTTGTTAACATCTCCTTGAAGACTGATGCGGTATGGATTAAACCAGGCATGAAACTCCATGTTCCGCTTGTGGACTTCCTCCAGCAGGAATGCCAGCGGATCGTACCCCGGATCCTTGCCCTGAACTCCCGTCAGCCATTCTGACCATGGCCCGTAGTTGGACGGGTAGAATGCATCCGCCGTCGGCTTGATCTGCATAATGACCGCGTTCATTCCCGCATCCTCCAGCTGATCAAGCAGGCTGATAAATTGCTGTTTCTGCTGATCCGGATCGGTGACTCCTTTGGCGGGCCAGTCAATATTGTCGACGGTTGCAATCCACGCCGCTCTCATCTCGGCTTTCGGATGCTCCGAAGCTTTATTCACCGTAATGTAAAGTGAGCTGGTCTTTCCTTGGAATGTGGCTGTTACTCTAGCGGAACCTATCTTCAAGCCGGATACCACTCCTTTATCATCGACAGCGGCTACACTCGGATTACTGCTGGTAAACGTAACACCTTCCGTTATGATCACCGGCTCCTCCATCCAGGAGTAGGTTGCGGACACCGCCGTCTCGAAGGAGTCTCCAACCGTAACCGCTGTAAGACCTTGAAGTTCGATGCTCTGCAGAACCGGAACCGGGTCCGTCACCGTAATGGCATGCTGTGCGGTTACTCCGCGGTACATTGCTGTAATGTCTGCCGTTCCCGCAGAAACTGCGGTCAATTGACCAGCTTGATCTACCGATACAACGCCCGGTTGATCGCTTGCATAACTAATTTCTTCAGTCAGCCATACAGGATCCGTCTGGTTTCCGTAGACGGAGTAAACCACACTGGTTCTCATTTTTCCGGTAAGACTGGTCTCCATATGCAGTGGCCCGGATAACAGCAATTCTTCAGGGGCTGGCACATCCTGCGTAATATGAAGCTCATACTGAGATTGTGGTGCATCTCCGTATTCAGCCGTTATGGTTACCGTTCCCGGCGCCAATGCTTTAATGGTGTCGTATGTAGCGCCTGTCACCGTAGCGATGTTGTCGTCACTGCTGGTGAGTTTCACGCCGGTTGTTAATAATGCAGGTTCCGTTTGTCCTTCATAGGTTGCATATACTTGGGGTTTCACCGTTTCTCCAACGCCCATGGGCGTCAGCCCGCCAATGTCGAGTCCGTACACCTGGGAACCCGTATAGAATGCCGACAGCCTGTCGAAGTACACGGTGCCTTTGTTTTTATTCGTATCTTTTAATTCGGTGATATAGATTTGATTCACTTTGAGAGGAGCCTTGATGGTAGAGGGAACGTTAAATTTGACGTATTTCCAGCCCTTCCAGCTAAAACCGGAGGTAGACGTTAAATCCACGGCATGCTTGCCGCCGGAAGAATCCTGAAGCTGGGCCCGGAGCCAGTGGTTCCCGCCATCGCCGTAAACCCATAAGCCGAGGGCAGTCGGTGAACCGGGGACGCTTCTGCCGGTAGAACCGTCCGGGTCTTTGAAGTTGAGATATGCTGCCGAGGTGCCGGATTCGCTGCCCACAAAATCATAAGTTAGAGCTGCAGCGTGATGTCCGTAATAGATTGGCTCCGGCCTCCCCACTACATCCAGCTGGGCCTTCCCCCTTGCAGAGGATGCGGACAAATTTGTTACCGATTCAAAATCTTCCATAACGACCGCCCCTGGTTCTCCGGTGCTTGCGTACTCATCAACGGAATAACCCCAAGCATAAACAGCCGAGCTGAACATCACGGCTAACGCCAGCGTCACGGATAGGATCGACTTACTTCGATAGACACGCCTTTTGATTATCATTCACGAATTCACTCCCTTTAGTATGAGTGCTTGCTATCCAAACTGAAGTCCAATTCCAAGCGAAATCGGCTGCAGCTCACCTCCTGTCGATCTGCTGGAGTAGATGATCATGATGGTTTGTACATACATGTTCATCTCTATCTCTATCATATTGAAATTTTATTTCAAATATCAATAGTTTTAATAAAATATAATTTTATAAATCAGGCAGGAATTTAAGCTGCCCATGACGTAGCAAACACAAAAAAGAAGCCAACACGGGACAATCCCCCGTATTGGCTTCATAATTCATTCAGTTCACATATTCCAAAAGGTCGATAATCAGCGTCAACGCTTAATCTTCCGAAGGATACTTCAGGCCCCACTGCCCCCGGATCTGATCCAGCAGCCTCATAATCGCAAGCGACTCATCAAGCGGCATCACGTCGCTCTCCAGCCGCCCTTCCAACAGACACTGCCCCACTTCGTAAGCCTCGAAGCTATACCCTTTTTCCTGACGATCATCCGTAACAACCACCGGTTCCTCGCCATCAACATGAAGCGAAGCGGATGTTGCATTCAGGAAGGACGGAATGTGAATATACCCGTTTGTGCCATAAATATAAGCTTCATTCGTCAATCCTAGCCGGATCGCCCCGTTTAACGAAGCAGTCTTCCCGGATTCATAAGATAGAATAACCGAGAACTGCTCATCGACGCCCGTTTCGCCGATATGCGCGGTACTCCATATCTTCTCCGGCTCGGTTCCAAAAATCATGGATGCAAACGATACCGGATAAATACCCGCATCCAGCAGCGCGCCGCCGCCAAGCTCCAAATTCAGCAAACGGCCCTGCGGATTCCAGCCGCTCCGAAAACCAAAATCGGCCTTCAGGAGCCGAACGTCGCCGATAAGTCCAGCGTTCAGCCATTCGCGCACCTGCCGGATCGGCGTAAGGAAACGCGTCCACATGGCCTCCATCAGGAACAGCTTCTGCTCCCGTGCAGCCGCCACTAATTCCTCCAGTTCATCCCCGTTAATCGTAAAGGGTTTCTCGCACAGGACGGCTTTGCCGGCCTGAAGACACATTAAGGCATGCTCCCGGTGCAGCGGATGCGGGGTCGCTATGTACACAACATCGACGTCGGGATCTCTCACGAGCTCCTCGTAACTGCCATAAGCCTGTGGTATATCATACTTGGACGCAAACTCACCTGCACTGCTCGCCGTACGTGAGCCTACGGCCACAAACTGAGCATTCTCCACATACGCCAGATCGGCTGCGAACTGCTCCGCAATCCAGCCTGTCCCCATGATTCCCCATCTGATCTTGCCCGGATTCTGCTTCATCATTACTCCTCCTCATCCTCTTCCTTGATTGGCCTTGCCTAAAGCTTGTAGAAGCTATCCCTCTCCACCTTGCAAATTCGCAAGCCAAAGCTTTCATACCACTCGTTCTTGCCCCGTTCCTGCGCTACCTGATGTGCGGCATTCTCCTTCCATAAACGAATGGCCTCCAAGGAATCCCAGTACGATACCGTGATCCCGAGTCCCTCATCCCGGGCAGACTCCACCCCCAAATAGCCGGGCTGCTGCGCTGCGAGCTCTACCATTTTATCGGCCATCGCCCCATAACCCCGGTCACCCTCTGTACGCTTGGACACAAAAATGCAGGCATAATACGGCGGCTTCGGCGTGTTCGCGTATTCCGTCATCCTCTTTCCCTCTTCCCGGTTACCAGATTAGCCATTACTCCGATTTACATTCACTCATTGACCATGTAATCATTATATCGGAACTTCCGCCATTCTTTAACCTGTAAGAAAAATGTCTTTCGACCTATATGCCATGAAGATAGACCGCGGTTAGTTTTAAAAAAAGAAACCGCCTCTCTCCACTGTGATGGTCTACAGGAGAAGAGAAGCGGTATTATGACTTCTAGAATTTACTTCAGCTTATTCAGCAGATTATAAATGACCTGCGCGCTTTCCGCACGCGTGGTCAGGCCTTCCGGTTCAAAGCGGCTCGGCGTATGACCCTGAACAAAACCGAGGGCATGCGCCGTTTCTACCGCTTCCCGAACCCAGTCCGGGGACTCGGCGAGATCAGTAAATCCGCTTCCCGCGCTGATGCTCTCCTGCTGCAGTTTCATCGCGTGGGCATAAGCACGCACCAGCATCGCCGCCATTTCCTGGCGCTTGATCGGTGCGTCGGGAGTAAAGCGGTCTTTGCTGGTTCCGTTCACGATGCCGGACTGGGCAGCTGCTGACACGGCCTTGGCGTACCATTTGCTTGAAGCTACATCGGCAAACGGCGCAGGTCCTTCCGCCTTAAGATCCAGCAGACGAACCAGCATCGCGGCAAATTCAGCCCGGGTCACTTGCTGGGCCGGTGCGAAGCGGTCAGCGCTGACGCCTTCGATGAGCTGCTTCGCAGCCAAATCGCCGATCACCTCCGCGGCCCAGAATGAAGATGGAACATCCGCAAAGGTTTTCTCGTAATCCAGCAAACCGTAAGCGCTGAAATGGCGGATTCCCGCGGCCACGCGGCCGTCTTTGTTTACATCGCCAATATACTCCAGCTCTCCGTTGCCTGATAAATAGTACATGGAGATTCTTTTGCCATTAGTATCTGAAGATATCGGCAGTTCCAGCGTGATCGGACGATCGAATTCAGTTAAGCTGTGGACTTTGCCATCCGCTGTCGTCAGTTTAAGCTCGAACTCCTGCATGGCTCCGGCTGCTGTCAGCTTCGCACCGGAGACGCGGGCAGCTTGCGCGATTCGCTGCTTCATCTCGGTCTCCGTTAATGTGGTGGCACTCAGTTTTATCGTGCCCTTCTCCAGCTGGCCAGCATCTGCAAGATCACCCAGCTGACGAAGCACTTCGGCCGGGATCGTTAGGGACAAATTCTTCGCTTCGATTCGTACGAAACCGTCCTTAATAAGATTAGAGGCATTCCCTGGCAGCGTAATATCCGTAAAGCTTCCATCCACCGACAAGGTTACTTGCCCGTTCGACAGCTTAGCTGCAAGCTCGCTGGCCGATAAGGTGATGCTGCCTGACGGTGGTGTCACCGGCGGCGTTACTGGTGGTATTACCGGTGGTGTTACCGGTGGTGTTACCGGTGGCTGCACGGGCGGGTCTACCGGCGGGTCTACCGGCGGCTCCGGTCCCGGATCAGGATTCCCCCCGCCACGGGCGATTACCTTCAAATCGTACTCCGATTTGAACCCTTCGTAGGTTGCCGAAATGACGGTCGCCCCTGCTGCCAAAGCCCGTACCGAGCCCTGTTCATCAATGGAAGCTACGTCCGGCTTACTGCTCGCATAGGTAATGCCTTCGATTAAACGGATACGGCTGCCGTCGGTATATACCGCCTCTGTTACCGTCTGATCGTCGCCCCCGACTTTCAGCTCGGATTTGCCGCTTAGGCGTATCGATTCGATGCTGCCGTTCGGGATTCGGTCTACCGTAATACTCACGTCTGTATAGACATCCGGTGCCGCCGTGCTGGTCGCTCTGACTACGGCATTGCCCAACCCTCGAGCCGTCACGATGCCGTCTGCGGACACGCTGACGACGTCATTCGACGGTTCAGAATGGTATACGGACCACACAACGGTTCGCTCCGCACCGCTCGGCTTCACATCAGCCAGTAACTTTTGACTCTCGCCTACAGCTAGCGTCAGCTGGTTTGGAGTTACTTCAATCCGCTGCGGCTCCGGCTTCGTATCCGATTTCGTCAGCGTAAACTCGTCCACGACGCGTCCGCCAACCGTTTTGGTTACGAAATGAAGCTCGTCTCCCTTCACTTCCACGGAGGCATACATTTGAGTCTTTTCTTCATCGACCACCTCATGCCAGCCCCGCTCCGTGTGGGAGTAGAATTTAGGACCTGACGATCCCGCCACGACGTAGGTCGTGCCCTTCCCTTCCGCGGCAATCTGGTTGTTCATCATCGGGTAGGAACGAATATAAATATGATCATGTCCGTTTAATACGAGATCCACGCCGAATTCCTCCAGCACCGGCGCCCACAGGCTGCGTACCTCAGCGGAATCATAAATGCTGCCGTAAGGTCCGCGGTGGAACATCACGATGGTCCAATTCTTGTCATTGCTAGCCAGATCCTGCTGGAGCCACTTTTTCTGCTCCTCCAGCTGATACTCGCTGTTCAGCATAATGAAATGAACGTCCTTGTAATCAAAAGAGAAGTTGGTTCCCTTCAGGCTGTCCAAGCCATTGCCCGGCTGGTTAAAGTGAGCCAGGAAATCCCCGTTCTCCTTATTCCCCATCACTTCATGGTTGCCGATGGCCGACACTAACGTTGTATTCAGGAAATGCTTCTGGGCTTCATCGAACCAATAGTTCCACTGCTCCTCCAGGAAGCCTTTGTCCACCATATCCCCGGCATGGACCATGAATTCGGCGTCCGGATGCTCTGCTGCGGCCTTATCGATCGTATTCCCCCACAGCTCGAACTCTTTTGCGGTGGATGCCTGGGAATCCGCAAAATACAAGAATTTCGTTGTGTCTCCCGCGAGCTCTGTCGTTTTAAACGAGCCTTGGGCACTGTAATGGCCTTGGCCGTCACCCACACGGTACACATATTCTGTGCCCGGCTCAAGGCCAGATGCCGTCGCTTTATGGACGCGGACCGTGCCGAGATCCAAAGTATGGTACAGCTCGCTGGCACCATTGAACTTCTGGACGTTCGGCGCATCGAAATCCGTAAATTCGGACCGCTTGGCCAATTCCACAACGGTCCCATCCGTTGCCGGGTCCGTGTGCCAGTTCAGCATCCGCGTCGTAGTTGGATCTTCGCCCATACCTACGCTGATGTTGAACGGTGTCGGGCTTCCAGCCAGCGGCGAAATCTTAAACTCCAAGGCCGGACTGTATTGATTGCCTTTCACGGCCTGCACGGTATACGTCTTGACCTGGGACGTCAGCGCCCCGGTCTTCAGGATACCCGCCGCATCCGTTGTGCCTACCGCTGCCGCGTCAGCCATGATCTGCACGCCTTCCACAGGCTGACCTTGGGCATCGGTCACTTTAAATTCGGTTTCATAACCCTGTACCGTTCCCTCCTCATTCCAGCTCAGCGCATAATGCGCTGCGATCTGCGATTCGATCGGAAGACCGTAGAACGAAAATTCGGTATTGCCCGTATCGGTGAAGGATACCGACCCGGACGTGAGCGCTATGATGCTGCTGCCGGTTGCGTTCTTTTTCACGTCATACCGGATTTGGCCGATCCAATCCGTATCCTGCAGGGATGCGGTATGGATGTCCTTCCAGGTTATCCTCACCTTTCCTGTCGTAGCGTCAATGCTCGCGCTAACCTGGGATGGGCTCAGCTTGTTCCCCGGTATGAGCTCCAGATTCTCCACTTTGGCAGGATCGAATTGGAAATCGACATGACCACTGCGAATTTGGGATGTCTTCACACCGCCGATATCCAGCGTGTAACTACCGCCAACATAGATTGTATCCGGCGTATTGTATACCACTTTGGCTGCACCGGTATTTACGGTGAAGTTCCATTCATGGGTCGTTTGGTTGCCCGACAGATCACGGACGGTGACTTTCGCCTGATGAACGCCATCGGCGAGTGGAACATTCGGCGTGTAATGGATTCTTCCTTCCGGCGGATACAGGGTATGCTGCACCAGACTTCCATCCAGATAGAATCGGATTTTGTCCGGATCGATCAGCGTCGTTCCCGGGTGTGCGACAGGATCATAGCCTGCATCCTCGGCATACACCGTTATGGTCGGCGTGTTCTCTGTAATCTCCGCACCGTCAGCTGGCGAAAATCTCTTCAGAACCGGCGGATCGATATCGTCATTGGCCGGACCGTACAATGCGCGAATTTCGTCCACGTAGATGGCTCCGGCGTCTTTTTTCGCGTTATTTGTTTCCATATATCGTACAGGTGCGTCCATCACCAGCGGAAGGGTTCTTCCTTTGGGTACGGACGCCTCGAGATATTTCCATCCCTTAAAGTCGACGCCGGTTGTCTGATCGGTAAAATCAAGCCCGATTGTGCCTTTGCTGTCACGCAGTTGGGCACGTAGCCAGTGCGTGTTGCCATCCCCGTACACCCACATGCTGATCTTCTCGGGATAGCCCGGAATTTCGATATAATCCGCGGTTCCTGTCGTCTCCAGATAAGCGCCGGAGGTGCCTGTCGTTCCGGTAAAATCATACTCCAGCTTCAAGGCGCCATTCCCGGAACGAATATAGGTCTCATCGGTTTCAATGGATACCTGGGTCGACTTGAACCGCGCACCTGCGCTTGGTTTATAACGGCTAAGGCCGTTCTCGAAATCCTCGAGCATCACCGGCGGAAGCCCGACGTTCACTTCGATTGAAGTCTCGATTTGACCGTACTTCACGAAGATTTTGCCGCTGACGTCCTGTTTGTCCGTAGCGGTAAACGTTCCGTTGCCGTCAATCGTCCCGATATCGCCTTCGGTACGCCACTCCAAACGGCTATTGTCGGCCTGTACCACTTGACCATTGCGAAGCGCCGTGACCTTGAGCGTCTCGGTCGAGCCGGAGGAGAAGGTCTTCACGGCGTCGGAGAACTTGAGCTCGGTCAGCTCATCGACGACTTCCAATGCGGCTTTACCCGTCAGATTACCGGATTGTACGGATACCTCGGTCAATCCAGGTTGGTTGCCTGCCTTAAACGTCCCGCTGGCGTCGATTGTCCCATAGGCTGGGTCAACGCTCCAAACCGCGGCCTCCGTCATTTTCGCCGGATGCAGATTCTGATCCACGGCCGCCGTTTTGAAGGTAGCGGATGAACCGGTCAGCACTCTCTCAAGCGTGGGTGCTACAACGAGTTTATTCGCCGCTCCTTCAGGCGCCTTGTTCACCAGCAAAATACCGTTGGCCGTTTTGCGTTCCCCGCCGTCCGACGGCGAGTTGAGCACCTTGCGCTCCGTTTCTCCCGGTAAGCGGGCAACGAAGGTAGCCGAACCGCCTCCGTCCAGATTCAGTGCGTTCACTACGCCAAGCTCCTGCAGCATTTCACCAAGCTCGATGTAATTAAGTCCTTCACTGAACCCAGGCTGGCGGCCATCAACCTCAAACAGCACGACAGAGCCGTCCGCTTTGGTGCCCACCACCGTTCTCGGGTGTACAGCCGGATCGGTATGCTGCTGCACGACGCCATCCTTGACCAGCATTACGGTGCCGCCAATCGCCATCGTGACGTCCTGCCATTCGTTATCCAGCTGAAAACTCGCCGTCACTTCATCCCCTGCCTTCAGCCCGGCAAGCTTGCTCCGCTGCGAGCCCGAAGCGGACAGAACCACTTGACTTTGGCCAATCGGCGAGTTCCCCTGATCCTTAAGAACGGAAGCCACCTTCATCGTCAAGGTCTCCCCGCTGGCGACCCTGCCGCTCACGATATCCAGAATCACTTCGTCTCCCAGAGTATTGGTCATCGTGGTGGCATTGAATTTTTCGGTATAAAGAACAAGTGCGTCCGTCCCTCTTAGACGGTTGATAGAGGACAGGCTGCTGACCGTTCCGCCTATCGTCACGTTTTTCGTTAATTTCGGACTGCCGTAAAGGCTCGTCCCGTCCTGCTTAATACCAAAGGCGTTCCGGCCGCTGGGCGGGTCGGTCAACAACTCCCCGTCCCCCATAAACAATCCGAGCGGAATTCCGGTGGACATGTCATAGAAATCTCCGTTTACCGCGGCGATGACGCGATTGCCTGCCCTGTCGGCATCGGACGCCATTTTGCTGACTCCCTGCATGCCGTATACCTTGCCGTCCGTGAGACCCGGCTGAAGCTCCAGATTTCCTTGCGATGGATCAAACTCCACCATATGGACCTTCTGCTCGCCGCTGCCTTTTTGCATATTCGCCCACGTGTATGTAGCCCCCGGCCCGATCTCCATCTGCCGCATATCAATGACCGATGCAGCGGCGGCCGCTGGGTCGGCAGCAGCTTGTCCTGCGGGAAACAGCAGCGATAGAAACATCACACCGCTGAGCAGCGATGATATTCTCTTTTTGCTCCTTAACATGTACATGAATTCCTCCTTCTCTATGCTTGGACTCTGGTTCCTCTCGGTTGTAAGTCCGCTCATGAACGAAAGACCTACTCGGGAGTATAGCGCTCGCTTGTTAATTCCACCTCCAATCTGTGTTAAGACGAAGTTAACTCTGCCGGTATCGGCTTTACATTCAGTCATTAGCTGGAAGGGCTGCAAAAAAGTATGCTGCCGATCCGTATTCTCCGCTTCCGACGAACGAAATTAACCCGTCTTCTTCCCTTCATCATATTGAAATTTTATTTTAAAATACAATATATTTTATAAAATTTTATTTTATTTTTTTAGCAGGAATTTCCGGTCGGATGACGTAAGCGGAGCTTTTGTCGAATGCGGGGAATGAAAACAAACGCCTTGCTGCCAATTTCCGACTTATTTTTAAGGTGAGCTTCCAAAAGCACACAAAAAAACAACCGCAGCATATAGCCCCAGTTGCTTTCAACATTCCCAATTATTTTTTGCTGACGTTGCCGTTGGCATCAATCTTTGCATTGTAGGAGAGTTTGTTCAGTTTCGCGATGATCTCTTTGTTGTACTTCTTGTCCATCAGATTCGGTTGGCCTTGAATAATCTTCACCGGCGTAATCCGGCTCGTGATCTTGGAGCCTTGAATCTCAACATGCACCATCATCGACAGCAAGGTTTTGTCCCCGCCCCGGGTCGAGCGGTTGAACACGAAGTTGCCGAGTGAATAATAAATCGGCTTGTTCTTGTAATATTCGATGCCCATCAACGTATGACTGTGCGATCCGATTATGATGTCGGCCCCGGCGTCAATCATTTTCTTCGCCATCGTGCGCGCATATTCTTCCGGATAGTCAGCGAACTCCTCGTTCCAGTGGATGTACACGATTGTGTAATCGTTGGTCTTTGCCGATTTCTTGATATGGGTCAGCATCGGCTCCATCGTGTAGGCGGAAGCAGCGCCCGGATGGTTCTTGCCCGCGATCCAGGAATTGTCCGACAGCACCCGGCTGACGCCCAGCACCGCAATTTTCTTTCCGTCAATGTTCTTCACGTAAGGCTGGAAGGCCTCGTCAATATTGCGCCCGGCTCCCGTGTACCCGATCTTCTGACGCTTCAGATGGGTAATCGTATCCAGCATGGCCTGCTGGCCATAGTCCAGGATGTGGTTGTTCGCCAGCGTTACGCCGTCGATTCCCGCGTATACCAGGCCCTTGAGCGTGTCCGGCTTCGAACGGAAGGCAAAGGTTTTATCGGCTGCCTTACCGCGAATGGAGACCGGCGTCTCCAGGTTGGCAAACGCCATATCCGCTTTTTTCAAGATGGGGGCTACCTTCTTAAAAGGATATAGGTTCCCGAATCTATCAATCTGGTTCCCCACGTATCCGTCTAACAGAATGTCACCTGCAAAAACAAGATCTATCGGTTTACTCTTCGACTTGGCCTGAGTGGTTGTGCCCGCTTTATTATTAGTCTCCTGGACTTTGCTCTGAGTCTCTTTTCCATCCGTGCCTGCCGCCGAAACGACGCTGACCGGGAGAAGCATAACGATAACCAAAATGAGGCAAAATAATCTCTTCATCTCCATGCCGCCTTTCCAAATAAGAACTTCTAAGAAGCTAGTCATTTACCATATTTATCCTATCATAAATTGATAGAAAAGGGTATTTATATCAAACAAACCATTTAATAGAATCCTAATCTGGATGCTAACCAGTCAGCCCTTCCAGCACTACCCATAGCCTTAGACTTGAAATGCGGAGAAAAAGTTTCAATTTTCGCAAATTATATTGAAAACATCGCAACTTGCTTATATATTTAAACGTATCGTAATTGAAATCTTAATTTTAATTACGTTTCGTAATATTTAGATGAGGTAAGTCTTACATATAAGTAAAACAAAAGGAGCTGCAACCCATGAATATTCACGCTGCCGGCGAGAACTCATCTCCCATGATTGATGATACGGACCGCAAAATCATTGCGATCCTCGGCAAGAACGGGCGAATCTCGTACACGGATTTGGCCAAGGAGATCGGATTGTCCCGTGTTGCCATACAGGCCAGGGTCAATGCGCTGCTCGATGACGGCGTCATTGAGCGCTTCGCGGCCGTCATTAATCCGGAGAAAGTGGGGATTTCGGTGTCCGCTTTTTTTAATGTGGAGGTGGAGCCCAAATATTTGCAGCAGGTGGCGGACACATTGGAGAACGAGCCGTATGTAACAAGTCTGTATCATATGACCGGTCCCAGTAAGCTGCATATGCACGGACTTTTTACCGATCATAAGGAAATGGAAATGTTTTTAAATGAGAAGCTTTATCCGCTCCCGGGCATTACGAGTGTGGACACGCAGATTTTAATCAAGCGTTATAAAAGCCGAATGGGCATCAGACTGTAGCCTCACGGAGAAAGGACTCATACCTTGAGCAGTAAAAATAGCAATCCATTCATGGAATTAACGTTCGGCATGTTCCGAACCGGGATACTCGGCTACGGCGGCGGGCCTTCGGTTATTCCGTTGATCCGTCACGAGGCCGTCGTTCGTTACCACTGGCTCAGCGACGATGAATTTGGGGAGGTGCTCGCGCTGGCCAACGCGCTCCCGGGCCCGATTGCCACGAAGATGGCCGCCTATCTTGGTTACCGAAAAAAAGGAGTGCTTGGCGCGGTGGTCGCGGTTCTTGCGCATATCCTCCCGACCTGCATCGCGATGATCGCGCTGCTGTCGGCCGTGACATTCCTCAGCAGCTCCAAAGTGGTGGCGGGGATGATTGCCGGCGTTACGCCGGTCATTGCCGTCATGCTGGGCACGATGGCTTACGAATTTGGCGAGAAGGCTGTAAAGGGGCTAGGCATCTATGCCGGGATTGGATTTTTCATGGTGTCGTTTCTCCTGCTGGAGCGTTTCCAGCTCCATCCGGCCCTCGTCATTATGCTGTTCCTTGCTTATGGCACCGTGCATTTTAGAACCGTAGCCAAACTCAAAAAACAAAGACGGGATAAGGAGGGGTCCGCCTGATGGAAGAATGGCTTCAGCTGCTGGTCAGCTTTTTTGTCTCCAACGTGCTCGGGTATGGCGGCGGCCCTGCTTCGATCCCGCTCATGTATAAGGAAATCGTCACGAATCACGGCTGGCTGACCGACCCGGAATTCTCCAACATGCTTGCCCTTGGCAACGCGCTTCCCGGGCCGATCGCCACCAAAATTGCCGCTTTTGTCGGGTACGGGGTATCCGGCTGGATGGGCATGACCCTCGCCCTCGCGGCGACGATCATCCCTTCCGCGGTAGCGCTCATCTGGCTGCTGAATCTGCTGCAGAAATACCGCACGTCGCCCGTAGTCAAAGGCATGACCCTGCTGGTTCAGCCGGTCATCGCCATCATGATGTTGACTCTGACGTGGCAGATCGGCCAAAGCTCCGTCATCTCCATCGGCCTCCTGCAATCCCTCGGCATCGCCGCCGTCGCCTTCTGGGCCATGAACATTCGCAAGATCCACCCGGCATTGGTGATCCTGGCCGCGTTTGCTTACGGGGGCTTGGTGTTGTCGCAGGTGGTGTGAGGGGGGATTCTTTTTCAGTAAATTTATTTACACTCACTAATAGATTATCTAAAGAGAAGGCTACGGAATACCGTAGTCTTTTATTTTATTTCAACCTGGTATTGTATTCGAAAGGATAAATCGGTTGAGCATGGTAAAACTAGGATAAACATTCTAGGTCTGGAGGGAATAAAAAGAAGATGAAGAAGATCACATTAGCCCTAATGTGTGTCCTGCTTTCATTTGGATTAGCGCAGTCGGCGTTTGCAGATGAGCAAGTTTTGCACCAGCTCAGTAAAGACACTGATTTTGTTATTTATGCGCCTCAACTGCCGAAGACCGATTGGAAACTGGACATTCCAGTGCCTTATCCGTATAAACCCGGCGAGAAAAAAATTACCTTTACCAGATTTAGTTACTTTGATATGTCTGGATCCATTTATTTAATGGGAGTCGAACAACATAAAGCGTACGGTTACAGGTTCACTCAGTCCATTACAAACATAGATATCAAAAATAACACCAGCTCAACTAAACAAAAAGAGCGTACATTTACATTTGATTCTAGGGGCGAACTGGTCACATGGGATGATGTCGAAGCGCGATTTGAGTCATGGGCCACTAAAGAACAGAATGGCGGTTTTCTAAAATGGATTCAAGATAATACTTACATTGAAATGAGCAGCGTCGTTTTGACTAAGGAACAAATGATTGAAGTCGCCAGATCTATGAAGCCGGTTGAACATTAGTGTATTTCATTCTTAAGAGGAGCACCCAATATGCTAGCGTAAACTTGTTTCGGACAACAGTAACCCGTTCGAAACAATCGCTATGACCAAAAGAGCGAGTATGAGGGGCTCACTCCCACCATACTCGCCCTTTTTTCAATCGAGAGCCATCCAAGCCGTCACCGGACTACGCACCGTACCTATGACCCACTTAGACGAACAGTGCAATGAGCAGCAGGTCACTGTGAACCGGACGTCCAAAAATATGATCGCCATATGGTCAACAGCCATCCAAGCATGCCCCGAACCACGAATCGTGCGCACGATGTACAAATATCATTCCATATGTCCCTAAGTCCTCTTGCTCTATGGTCGTGAGGACTTTCTAACGGACTCAGAATACCTTATTTTGTACAAAATAGCCCTTTGGGTAGCTTTAGCGGACACAGAGGACCTTATTTGCTGTTTTTATTGGTATTGGCACCCGTAATTCGCACAATAGCGGATCTGGAGTCCGGTACATTGTAAAAAATCGAGTTTTGATCTTAAATAACGGATCTAGGGTCCGTTAAAAGTTGACACAAGTAACTTGAGTGCCCATGGGTAGTAATGTACCTTCAGCCCCATGAATTACATCCCTTCATTTCCCCGCCTATTTCCTCCCCATCACCACCCCAATCCTGCCCTCTTGGACCTCCACCTTATACTTCTTCACCCGGATGCGGTCGCTAAACAGCGACTTGCCGGTCTGCAGGTCAAACTCCCATCCATGCCAGGGACAGCGGACAATTTCGCCTGCCCGGCCGTATTCGTAGTCGTATACCTCCGAAGGAAGCGTCGTACCGGAGACCAGTCCTGCGCAGATTGGCGCCCCCTGATGCGGGCAGTAGTTCAGAATCGCGTGATACTCGCCGTTGACCTGATAGATGCCGATTTCGCGTCCCTCTATGTTCACGACCGCGTGCCCGCCCTCCGGAACGTCCTCCTCCGCCAGCACGTAATGTACCGCCATATATGCCACCTCCTTGCCTATGCGCCCAGCTTTGTAGGGTTTGGCTTTGAGTTTGCTTTGAGTTTGCTTTGAGTTTGCTTTGACTTTGGTTCATCTTTAGTTCAACTTTGTTTTGCCTTTGTTTTCGCCCTTCTTCTTTCGCCTTTGGTTCAACTTTGTTTTTATGTTTTCGAACTTCTTCTTTCGCCTCTGGTTCAACTTTGCTTTGAATTTAGTTCACCTTTGTTTTCGACGTTTTTTCGCCTTTCTTTCAACTTTGGTTTCGACTTTCTCTCTACTTTGGTTTCGACTTTCTCTCGCCTATGGTTCGTCTTTCGTTTTTCTCTGGCTCATCTTTCGTTTGTCTTTCGTTTGTCTCTGGCTCATCTTTGGTCCGTCTTTGGTCTGACCTTGCTTTACCCATAACCCCAGCTTCAATTATTCAAGCAAGCTTTCATACGGATACCGTGCATCCATTTATCCATTTATCCGTTCCGCTCAAGCCAACCTGTACAACTGCTTCGCATTCTCATAAAAAATTTTTCGCCGCGCCTCCGGCTTCAGGCCCCGTAAAATATGGCCAGGCGAGTCGAAGTCCCAGTGCGGGTAATCGCTGGAATAGAGCAGCATGTTCTCCGCATCGATCATATTGAAGAGATCGATGAGATGCTGCGGGTTGTCGGGCTCCTCAATCGGCTGCGTCGATAAGTAGCAATGCTCCCGAATATACTCGCTTGGCATTTTCGTTAACCAGGGAACGGTTGCGCGCAGCGCTTTATAATTTTTATCCAGCCGCCACATCAGGCCCGGCAGCCAAGCGACTCCGCCTTCAACCAGAACCACCTTCAGGTTCGGATACTTCACGAACACGCCCTCGCATACCATGCTCACCAGATGTGCCATAAACATCTGGGAGAGGCAGGTGTGCCACTCAATGTAGCGGGTCGGGTAACCGGCTGCGGTGGGAGCGGTCGAGCTGCCGCCTCCCTCAGCTCCCGGATGGATTGCGAGCGGCAGCCCGTTACGCTCCGCCGCTTCGTAGATCGGGTGATAGAAGCGCTGCCCCAGCGGCGAACGCGCCGCACTGGAGATCATCACCTCCACGATATCCGGGTGCCCGCCGATGCGGTCGATCTCGCGTGCCGCCAGCAGCGGATCCTGGGTAGCGACCGCCATTGCGCCTTTGAACGCTTTATGTTTACCGAGCCACTCGGCTATCAGGTAATCGTTATAGGCCGAGCATATGGCTGCCGCGTAATCCGGATCATGCGTTGACGAAATGTTGTAGACGACCCCCGTCAGCACGGCATAATCCAGATTGTAGCCTTCGATCAGCTGCTTGATCATATAATCGGGATCGGAGCCGGCTTTGCCTCCCCCCGGAGGGATCGAGTCTTTTTTCATCACGCCGATCGGCGAGTAATAACCCGAGCCGGCATAGCCGATACCAGAGGCGGCCACCCGCGAGCGCCAGGGCTCCTGCAGATAAGGAAGCAGTGCCCTGTCATCCTGTTCATTATGAACATCGACATCGATGATTTTGTAGTCGTCCATGTCCCATTCCTCCATCTCCATTACAGATTACTTCCCGCCATACGTGCGCGTATATGCGTTGTTATACATGGCAAGGAGTTCGTCGGAGCCGAGTTTCTTGGCCTGGTCAATAAATTGCTGGTAGGTTGTATCATTAATCGGTGTTTTGCCTGTTACAAACTCCGTCACCTTCTGCTCAAGGAATTTATTCAGATTGTTCAGCTTCGATTTCTCAAGCTCCAGCTCCTCTTCCGTCTTAACGATCTGCTTAGGTGCCGGGACGATATACTGCTCATACCGTGCATTGATATCCTTGCTCTTCTCGCTTAAGCCGCGCTCCCATACTTCGCGGGACTTGGCATTGTTCAGCGTAATCAGGTCATACCAGACGCCCCAGTCCTTGCGAAGCGCATTAAACGGAGACTCTCCGAATTCCTTGTTGTATACCGCCTTGCCGTCCTCCATCGTATACGTCTTGCCCTCGATGCCCAGGGACAGATAATTCGTCCCCTCTTCGCTGACTAAATAATCGAGGAATTGAACCGCCCGCTCCTTATCCTTCACTTTCGCGGAGATCGCTCTGCCGACGGTGCCGACAACCGGACGGGAAAACTGATAGTTCTTAATTCCTTCGGCTGCAAAGGAAGGAATCGCGTCCAGCTCATACTCGGCCGTACCGGCACCCCGTGCCTTGGCAACCAAGGATTCCAAATCCGCCTTCCAGAAAAACGTAACCAGGGATTTGCCGGTCAATATACGCTCCTCCCACTGCGCTTGCGTCAGCAGCGAGAATTCCGGATCCAGCAATTTTTCTGCGTACAGCTTATTCAGAAACACCAGCATATCCTGATAATTCTCATGATAAGGAGCGAACCCGTACTGATCCGTTGTCGGATCCAGATTGTAGAAGCCGCTGATACCGGTGAAGATTCGTCCGAATGTTGTATACAGCCCTGTATCCCCAACAATGGCGTTCGAGATCAGCGGATATGAATCCGGCACCTTTTCTTTGAGTGTTTTTAAATATTGATAAAATTCATCCACCGTGGTCGGAGCCTGTATCCCGTGCTGATCCATGATGTCCTTGCGGGCATACCATATAAAGTTGAAGCCCTTGCCCTCCGCGTCCCCTTCCAGGACAGGTACGGTGTATAATCCTCCATCCGTGCCCGTTGCCAGCGCCTTGGCTTCAGGGTATTTCTCGTAAAATGCTTTAAGATTCGGAGCCTTATCCAGATAGTCATTCAAATTCAAGAACACCTTCTCCGGCCCGTGCTCCCTGCCGTCCTGCGTTGGTACCTGGATAAAGTCGGTAGCAGTGTTCGTCGCGATCATAATTTGTCTCTTCTCTTCAAGACCTTCCTGGCTTACGATCTGGAACTCAACCTTAACGCCCGTCTTGGCCTCAATTTCTTTGAATATTTCCCAATCATCCCGTACCTTGCCCTCCACCCGATCATAGACCAGCCACGAGAATGTAACCGGATTGTCCGGACTTAACGTGCCCGTATCCTTCTTGTCTCCGCTTGTGCAGCCTGTAACGAGCATTACGCAGAGCAGTAGAATCGTGAGCGCCATTCTGAACCCCGTTCGCTTCATTCCATAACCTCCCCTTTTCTAACTCAGCATTTTGCAAAATTCGATCTCGTTCGCAGCTTATTGGATTACCCCTTGATCCCCCCAATCATCGTGCCCTGTACAAAATACTTCTGGATGAACGGATAGACGCACAGAATCGGCAGTGTACCAATCATAATCATGGCGTACTTCAAGGTTTCCAAATGGGTCAGGTCCCCTTCGCCCTGCACATTTGTACCGGCGATCAGGATGTTGCGCATCATAATTTGCAGCGGGTACATATCGCGGTCATTCAGATAGATCAAAGCGCTGAAGAAGGAGTTCCATTGATTCACGGCCGTGAACAGGCCGATCGTGACCATCACGGGCACGGATAACGGCAGCACGATCCGTACCAGAATCTGCAGGGATCCGCACCCGTCGATGGCAGCCGCGTCCTCGAGCTCCTCCGGCAGCGCCTCGAAGAATGTCCGCATAATGAACAAATACCATGTGCTGATCAGGGAAGGGAGGACGATCGCCCAGATCGTGTCGAGCATCCCCAGCTTCTGAACGATCAGGAAGGTTGGAATCATGCCGCCACTGAAGAGAAGCGTGAAAGCCGCCATCAGCAGAATCACCCTCCGACCCGGCAGCCAGCGCTTCGCAAGCGGGTATGCCATCGCAGACGTTGCAATCAGGGTTAATACCGTATGGACAAATGTATAGCGGATCGTATTCCAATAGCTCACCCAAAGATCCGGATTGTAGATGAGCTGCTCATAAGCGATCAGCGTAATCTTCTTCGGCCAGAGCAGGACAGCACCGCTCGCTACCATGGCATTGTTGCTGATCGATGCCGAAAATACATACACCATCGGATAGGCCATCACGATGACAAGCACAAGCATGAACACCACATTCAATACATCAAACACCTTCGAGGCCAAGCTTTCCTGCTTCTTCATCACACACCTCCCTTACCACAGGCTGGTCTCTGAATATTTGCGTACGATCCGATTCGCCGCAACGACCAGAATGAAGCCAATCGCGGATTGGAACAGGCCCACCGCTGTTGCGAAGCTGAAATCGGCATCAAGAATCCCCCGCCTATAGACAAAGGTGTTAATGACATCCGAGGTTTCGTAATTCATCGTGTTGTAGATCAAGAGTATTTTCTCGAAGCTGGCCTCCATGAAACTACCGAGCGACAGCACGAACAGAATAATCATGACCGGCACCATGCCGATGAACGTAATATGCCGGACCTGCTGCCAGCGGTTCGCCCCATCCATCTTGGCCGCTTCGTACAGCGTTGGATCGATTCCGGCAATCGCTGCCAGATAGAGAATGGTGCCCCAGCCCACCTTCTGCCAGATCTCGGAGCCGACATAGACTGTACGGAACCACTCCGGCATACCTAGAAACATAATGGGCTCGATGCCAAACATCTTGACGAGCAGATGATTGACAACTCCGGTTGTCGGCGAAAGAAAGGTAACGAGTATGCCCGCGATAACGACGGTGGAGAGGAAATGCGGCATATAGCTGATGTTTTGCACAAATCGTTTGAACCATTTGCCCTTCAGTTCATGGAACAGGACCGCCAGAATAATTGGAGCAGGAAAATGAAACAGGAGGTCGTACACATTCAGCATGATCGTGTTGCGAATCAGCTTCCATGCATCGGGAGTAACGTAGAAGAATTCAATCAAATGCTTCAGTCCGACAAACTCGCTTCCCAGAATGCCCCGGCCGATCGAATAGTCCTGGAAGGCGATGATAATGCCATACATCGGCGCGTACTTGAATATCAAGTAGTACAAAATGCCGGGCAGCATCAGCAAGTACAGCGCTTTATGCTTTTTCAGAACATACCCGATCCGCGATAGCTGCGCCAATCATCCCCACCTCCAATTCTGTTTAAGATGAACGAAAGAATCTTAGCCTGAGCATCTCCACGATTGCGGAGATTCGTTGTTGTCCCCACTATACGAGCCGTGCTTCAAGGCGTAAAGCGTGCATCTTTTCATCGAGACACTTCTTTTGCAGGCCTGTTGGCACAAGGCTTTATCGGCAGCCGAATGCAAAAAAAGAGACTTCAGAAAATAATGCAGTCTCTTCTTCCCTTATTGGTGAATGTTCCGGTACTTTGCAGGTGTTATGCCTTCGTATCTGCGGAAAGCCCGAATCAGCGAATTCCTGCCCCAATACCCCACCTTCTCGGCAATCTCGTCCATTTTCAGATCGGTCTCCAGCAAAAATTGCTTGGCCTTCATCAACCGGTACTTCGCGATATATTCCACATATTTTTCACCCACCTCCTCCTTGAAGGTCCGGCTGAAATGTCCTATGGACATGTTCATCATGCCTGCAAAATACTCAATCGACAGCTCTTGATCATAATGCTTGTGGATGTAGTCCACAATCTCTATGAATTGCTGACTGCGGCTGTTAGCCTGCGGCATCCGGAACAGAAACCTGTGTATGTCCTCGAAACAGCGCTTTAACTCGTCCCATGTCATGCAGCGATTCATTCGTTCAAACAGACCCGAATAATAAGGAACGTTCAGTTCATTGCGCTCTGACTCCACCGCCCGGATCCATGTGTTCAGCACGTCAGCGAGCAAATATTTCATTTGCACGGCTGCCGCGTCTTTGGACTTCCCCTCCTCCAACAGATCAAACACGGATTGGAGCAGCTTGTCGTACTCTCTGGTTTTGTACTGATTGAGAATTCGCTGGACCTCCTGCACGGACAAAAAAGGGTCCCATTGCTGCAGCTCCCGGTTAGGCTGACTCGTGCAAATTTCAATCATAGAGTGCAGTCCCCGATACTTCAGCATGGCGGCGGCATGCTCATAGGACAGATGCAGCTCTTCCATGGCGTGAACGGTTTTGCCGATACCGATGGTCGCTTTATAATAAGCGCTATATTCCAGGAAAATGAGTCGAACGCTTTCCGCCATATACTCCGGGTGGTCTTCCCGAATCGGATCATGCTGAACGATGCAAGCGAGTATATCCGGCCTTGTCTGGCAGATCCACACCATACCGGGCGCCAGCTGGTGGATCTTGTCCTTCAGCTCTGTGAGCAGAAACGTCTTGGTCGACTCCGATGCCCCATCGTACACGGGCGGATCATAGTGGAAGGAGATGCACAGGACGGTTCTGGCCGCTTCATGGCTGTAGGCAAACTCAATCTCCTTGGCGTAGTATTCAATCGATAATGCGTCACGATACTGGCCCAGTAATATTTTCGTAAAAAACTGCTCCTGCACAATCGGCAGCATCCCGCTCACCATCTGGAACAGCTCTTTATTCTCCGTCATGATGAACTGGGAGTAGCGTTTGATGACATCAAACTCATCTCCTTCGTGACGGAGCGCCTCGCCAGAGAGGTAATGTGGCTTCAGCCCTTCCCTAATCTCCCGGATCGGCCGATATAATCGCCGGCTTAAATAATACGAGGCGAGAGCGCCGACAGTCAGGAAGAAGATAAGGAACAACCAGCTGATCAAGCGGGTAATATATACCGGCTTCATTAATGTTCCTAAATCAATCATGCTGATATAATGCCAGGACTCGTCAAAGCTCGAAGTTAGGAAGGACAGCCCCATCTTGTCCGATATCGTAAATTGCGGGGCCATGCCCTCTGTGCGGATTCGCTGCTGCAGCGCTTGCTGATCCTGCTCGGTCAATCCGGTTTGAGAGATCAGTTTTCCTGCATCATCCACAATTGCAGTACCGTTAACCCAGCTTTCCGTAATATGAATTTGCTCTTGAAGCTTGTCTGGGTTCACATCGACCAGGAGATATACTTCAGGGGCGGCGGTATTGAATGGATAGCTAATCGAAGCCGTTAAGGTGGCTGAAGAATCCATAAAGTCCATCATTTTCTTACCGGACAGTTCAGCCTCCAGCTTATTGCGGCGGTTCAAATCCATGGGATATCGGGAGGAGAAATAATACGATTTATTCGTATACGTTTCGGAATCAATGATCAGGTCCTCGTGTACAAAATAATAGTATGCTCTATCAACCAAATCATCCGATTCCAGCTGCTGGAGCTGTTCCCGCAGCGAATGAAGCAGCTCCGGGAGGAGCTGACGGTCCGGGGATGAAGCCATGGGTGTGAGGAGCACGCTTCGCAGTCTCGAGGTGCTGAGGATATTAATCATATGGGTCTTCAACGATTGCAGCTCTGTGTCGGTCTGCTCGGAGAACCGGCTCATCATGACGTTGTTGAAGCGCTCCGCATCCTTTTCAATGATCCGAACGACAAGCACCTGTGCAAGCACACATGCAACAATGACCGGAATGAGAATCAGGAGGAAATAGTTCGCGAACAGCCTCCAAAAAAGGGTATGCCTCCTGGGAGGAGGAGAAGCAGCTCCTAACTCAGGAGATCGGTTAGGTGGTATCCTTCGCTTCATAAATATCCCCCTTTGTATTTTAAATTTAAGGATAGCGAATCCCCTTGGCATGATCGGGCTCGTCATTTTTACTATATTTTGATGTTAGTTATAATATTCTTAATAGAAACCATTCGGAATCTCCTCTTATTTCACGGCACCCGGTCATGGCATTATTTCACAGCAAATTCTAATTCATCTCTAACCGTCCTCTCCTCTTTCTGTTTTAAAGTTTAAGCAACAACAGACAACAGGAGGAAAAGATATGAAAATCGTTATGGTTCCATCCGGATTTAAAGAGTGCCTGGATGCAGATGAAGTGGGAGAAGCCATGGAAAGGGGCGTTCATCGTTTACATATGGATGCAAGCATTACCGTTATCCCTATGATTGACGGCGGGGAAGGATTTGCTAGGAGCATCGTCAATATAAAGCAAGGACAGCTGTATCATATGGAAGTAACCGGGCCAGTCGGTCAACCTATCACGAGCTGCTTCGGAGTCTACTCTGAACATAATAAAAAGACTGCGGTCATCGAAATGGCTGCAGCAGCAGGCTTGAAGCTTGTTCCAAGAGACCGTCGCAACCCTTTATGGACGACCACCTATGGCGTGGGGGAGCTCATCAAAGGGGCACTGGACTATGGCGTCGACCATATCTTGATCGGCTGCGGAGATTCCGGAACATGCGACGGTGGTGCGGGAATGGCACAAGCCTTGGGAGCAGTGTTTAGCGATGAAGCTGGGAAACCGGTCTTTGTTAGGGGCGGCGGGGATTTACATAAAGTGCAGACCATTGAATTGGCAGGATTAGATCCAAGACTTCGGGATGTGCAGATCGACGTGGCCTGCAATTGGCATAACATCCTTTGCGGAATGGATGGCGTTGCTCACGTTTTTGCCCCGCAAAAAGGAGCTACTGAAGCAGAAGTGGAGCAATTGGCAGGCGCTCTTCATCATTATGCCTATCTGATACACAGCCAGCTTGGAGTGGATATAACCCATGCTCCTGGAAGCGGGGCATCCGGGGGCTTAGGCGCAGGACTAGCCGCTTTCACCAAGGCTAAGCTTCACCCACGTTACGAGATCATCATGCAATACATAAATATCGAAGAGCATATCCTTGGAGCGGATGTCGTGTTAACGGCAGAGGGCTGTCTGGATTACCAAACCCCAAACGGGAAAATACCTTCTGAGGTTGCGAGAATTGCCAAATCAAAAGGAATCCCGGTTATTGCAATCACCGGAACGATCGGCGAAAATGCTGAAATCAATTATGAAAATGGAATCGATGCGTATTCAAGCATTATTCAAACACCGACCTCATTAGATCAAGCCATCAAAAAAGCAGCCCTATGGATTGCAGATAGTACCGAAGCTGCGCTCCGGCATGTGCGTATCGGATATCAGATTGCCCATAGGTCGTTTGTCGAAGGGAAGCGACCATAATGGAGCCTGAATACGTACGATCTACGGGAAAACAGCTGGGCAAACCTGCCCTCGGATCAGAGGCAGTCCAGTCTACCAAACGCTTTTCCCCAAAAACCTGGTGGATTGTATTGGGTATTGCAGGATGCAGTGTTTGGATCGCTTCTGTCGATCGTTTATCTTATTCAGGAAAAATAGCACTCTTATTCTTTATCATAGCCATGGTTTTGTGGATTTTCTCCAGCCTACCGGCCGGGATGATTGCTTTAGGCGCCCTGATGTGCATAGTCTTATTGAAGGGCTCATCCGCTTCATTACTTTACGAATCCATTGCTGAAGAAATCGTATGGTTGATGATAGGTTCATTTATAATCGGTGAAAGTGTAAAAACCAGCGGACTTGCCTCGCGATTTACTCGCTTCGTGTTACAGCGTGCCGGCAAACCCGAGCATTTATTGGGGTGGCTCGCTTTGGTCATCCAGCCCTTAACTTTTTTTATACCGTCTACTTCCGGCCGAGCGGCACTAACGTTACCTGTGGTGAAAGAGCTTCAGACTGTATTAAGGAATACGCAGCAAAAAAGAGCAGTCGCGATGCTCGTTCCCGTTATGATATTACTCGCTTCATCGGCTACGATCATCGGGGCGGGCTCTCACATCATTGGCATCGGGTTATTAAACGGGGCAACCGGTGAAGATATTTCGTATGTAACATGGGTTCTTTGGGGAGCGCCCTTCGCGCTTGTCATGTGCGGTCTGGCTCTTGTATTCATAAAAATCATGTTTTGGAGAAATGAACCGCGCAGCGAAGTCATGACCTCTGAATATAAAAATGTAGAAAAGCTCCCTCTAACCAACAGTGAGAAGAAAACCATCGTTATGATTGCGGTTTTAGTGATCCTGTGGATGACTGAAGCCCTGCACGGTTATGACATTGCCTTTATTACCATGGTTGGCTCCATGCTCTTCATGCTGCCCTCTATCGGGATAATGGGATGGAAGCAGGGCATACAGAGTGTTTCTTGGAATTTGATCCTCTTTGTCGCCGCAGCTACGGCACTGGGAAAAGCACTTGTTGAGAATGGCGTGGTTGCTTGGCTTCAGCATATGGTATTCAGTAAACTAAGTTTTCTGCAAGCGGCCCCCACATTTATGACGGTGCTCATCGTGATCCTCATATCGGTTACCTCACACTTATATATTACGTCGCATACAACCAGAGCGGTAGTGATGACGCCGGCTTTTATTGTGCTGAGCCAGATTCTTGGACTTCATGCGCCTTCGGTGGTGTTTTTGACGCTGGTAGGCATGAACTACTGCATTACATTTCCAGTAAGTTCAAAGGCACTGCTCCTATTTTACGAAGATGAGCATGTTTCCTATCAGGCTAAGGATTTAGTGAAGCTCAGTATTGTTTTAATGCCCGTTTATATAGTAGTTATGCTATTGTTCTACTTCTCTTATTGGAAATGGACGGGATTGACGATATAAAAAAGAAATAGACCGTTATCCATGGAAGGAGCGGTCTATTTCTATTTTCTTGTTCAACAGATAAGCTGCACCTCGGAACAACGGGCACTATCCTCGTACAAGTTAAAGCATTCTGTTCACACATTCTGCATCGCGTTTCTCCACCCTCCGGCAGAGGTTAGATCAAGCGCATCTTCTACGGCATACGACTCACAGACAAATCCTGAAACTAAGCGTCCATCGACCAATTCAATCTTGCCAATCCCCAGCGGGGCTGGAATGGAGGCTGTAAATATGCCGAAGGCATCAGCCGACATCTCCCACAGCTCTAAGGCCATCGATGAGCCCCCTTCTCTTACCCGCACGAGCCCAGGTTTGGGCGGGGCCGTCGGCAGTTGGAACAATTGGTACTTCGGAGCAGTTACGGCCTCCTCCACGAAAATTGCACCAAGCCCAGTCATTTGCGGTTCAAGTACCATCCCTCGCATGTGGAGTCCACAGACAGCCACGGTGATCAGCTCCGTCTGCTTCAGAAAAAAGCGCGACGCGGCCACCATATTAGCCTCCTCCTCAGGCAGCGTAAACAGCGTGATGCCAAACGGCAGACGATCCTTGGCAAAACCGGCGGGAATGGCAATCGCACTTAAATCAAGCAGATTGCAGTGGTTTGTGTACAAACCCATTTGGCTATTCGTTGCAATCGGATCAGTATTCACCTGCTCCCGGGTCCAAGTGCCTCCACATGTCGGAAGGACAAGCACACCGCCCTTAAGCATTTCTTCCGTATGACGACGAATGTCGGCCAGGCGGTGCTGTGCTTGAAATAACGTTGCTGCTGTAAACTCTGCCTTGGCTCCAGAGCGAAGAATGGTTTCAGTCAACGGAGTTGCCGAGCCGGGATGACTCTCGATGAAGTCCGCAAGATGTGACCATCGCTCCGCAACGAGAGGGCCTTCATAGAGCAGGGCAGCCGCTTCCTGCAGCAAGGATACATCCACCTCTTTTACTTTGACGCCGGATCGAATGAGGGTTTCCTTCGCCCGATTCCATGCCGCTTCATATTCTGATGCAAACGGGCCGAAGAACTGCGGCGGCTCCGATGGAAAGAGCCATGTGACTGGCAGCATAGGTCGGCCGAGCGGGCGGTCTTTGGAATACGGATCGCTGGCGAGGTACCCGCGAACGACTCCGTCCACCAGCTCTGCATCCTCTACGGAGCGGGCAAACACGGTGACGCAATCCAGGCTGCGGCATGCCGGGATCACGCCTTGTGAAGGCCAGGCGCCTACAGCCGGCTTGTAACCAACAAGCCCGTTCAGCGCAGCGGGCACCCGGCCCGAGCCTGCGGTATCCGTCCCCAACGCGAAGGCAGCCTGACCGCAGGCTACGGCAACGGCTGAGCCGGAGCTCGATCCGCCGCTGATTAACTCGGGACTCAGCGCATTATGCGTTGCGCCATATGGACTCCGCGTACCCACAAGTCCTGTGGCGAACTGATCCAGATTGGCCTTTCCAACAGGGATAGCTCCAGCCGCAATGAGTCTCTCGACAACAGCAGCATGTTGTTCCGGTACATAAGTGAAATCCGGGCACGCCGCGGTCACGGGCCAACCTGCCACCTCAATATTATCCTTGACCGCAAATGGAATTCCCCATAAAGGAGATTCAACCGGATTCAGATCGCTCAGCCGCTCCAAATACGGCTTTATCCGATCAAGCGTTGGCGGTAGAATCCAGATGCTGCTATCCCGCTCCCGATCCACCCGCTCAACAATAGCCATAATCACGTCTTCAGGCGTAAACCCGCCATGACGATACCCCTTCCGTAAAGCTTCAATCGATATCGCTGCAGGAACCGCTTCAATCGTCATGATACTGTCGCCTCCTCCTCCACAGGATATATGGCTGCAATGCAGTCACCGGCCCTTACCTGATCCCCGGATGATACATACACCGATGCAACTACTCCGTCAAATGGAGCCTGCTGCGGAAACTCCATTTTCATACTTTCTTCTATTATAATATCTTCACCCTTCCGAACCTTTTGCCCGGGTTGTACAAGCACCTTCCATACACTGCCGGACATGGAGCTGTTCACAGCGAGGCTTCCCTCCGGCAGCACTTCCTGCGCAAGTGCTGCGGCAGCTTCCGGCTCTGACACGTGTTCTGCAATCCCAAGCTCCTTCCAGTAGGCACGTTCCTGCTGAAATGCAGCCTGACGCGATTGCCTGAACGCCGAAGATTCCTCCTCAATGGTATTCAGCCAAGCCAAGTACTTGCCCAGATTAAATGTCGTCTCTTCGACTTCAACCTTGAATTCGCCGCGCGGAAAATCTTCTCTCATCTTCAACAACTCTTCTTCAGATACCGGATAGAACCGAATCTGGTCGAAGAAGCGCAGCAGCCACGGCTTGCCCTGCTCAAAATTTGCCGTATGCCGGAACTTATTCCACATCTGTACGGTACGACCGACGAACTGGTATCCGCCAGGGCCTTCCATTCCATATACACAGAGGTAAGCACCTCCGATGCCAACGGCATTCTCCGGGGTCCAGGTCCGGGCAGGATTGTATTTGGTGGTCACCAGCCGGTGGCGTGGATCAAGCGGTACCGCAACCGGTGCACCAAGATAAACATCTCCCAATCCCATGACTAAATACGAGGCGTTATACACAATTTCCGCCACCTCCTCCAGTGAACCGAGCCCGTTCATCCGGCGGATAAATTCCAGATTGCTTGGACACCACGGCGCGTCGGGGCGAACATTTTGCTGATAACGCTCAATTGCTAGCTTTGTGGCAGGATCATCCCAGGACAATGGGAGTTTCACGATCCTGGAAGGAACCTCAATCGAATCTAGCGTTGGCAGCGTAAGATCAATATCCATAATGAGCGCCGCCGCTTCTTTCACGGTCATTCGGGCAGCATCCAGATGAATCTGCAGGGAGCGGATACCCGGCGTCATTTCGATATAAGGGATCTTCCCGCTATCTTTCACAGCCTGCATCAGCACATAGACCTGGAACCGGTACACCAGATCAAGCTCCCGCTCCCCGTACTCAATCAGAACATTCTCATCGCCAGAGCATCGAATGGCTATCGGGAAGCGTCTGCCTTCCTCCTCATAGGCGAGGAGCGGCATATACTCTTTCTTCGACTCTTTCGGAAGGGCAGGCAGTTTCACCCCTCCATCCAGGTTATCCAGGAACAGCTCTTGTACTGCTCTAAGCTGCCCCGCTTCCTCTACGGTGATTAGCTTAAAGCGTACCTTATCCCCGGGACGAAGCTGACCAACCTTCCAGAACTCTGCCGTCGCCGTCGTTACCGGGCAGACAAATCCGCCCAGACTCGGGCCATCCGGTCCGAGCAGAATCGGCATGTCACCGGTCAAGTCCAGCGCACCAACGGCGTAGGCATTATCATGGATATTCGACGGGTGCAGTCCTGCATCGCCCCCATCCTCACGGGCCCATAGCGGCGAAGGCCCTATCAGACGGACCCCGGTCCTTGAGCTGTTAAAGTGAACCTCCCATTCGGTCCCGGTCAGCTGCTCCATATAGGCAGGCAGCAGATATTCCTCTGTACAATGAGGTCCCGGAATTACCCCGATGCTCCATTCCCGAGTCAATTCCGGACGGGACCGCATGGCCAGCGCACCAAGCGCTGTGCCAGTACCTTTGCGAACGCGCAGTACCGCACCTGTACGAAGCGCGCTGCCGGTATGACCGCCAAATCCGCCAAGCGTAAACGTGGATGCACTTCCAAGCGTGAGCGGCATGTCAAGCCCGCCAGCTACAAGAAGGTACGTGCGCATGCCCGCTGCCGCTTCACCAAGCACAAGGATGGAGCCTGAGGCTGCTGTAACTGGTGTGTACATGGGAACTGGGACCCCGTCCAGCGTCGCTGACATGTCCGCACCAGTCAGACAGAACTGCATGTCGCACCGGAACCGGTAGGTTCCGCCTCGAAGTGTCATTTCGAGACCGGCCGCCCCTTTTTCATTGCCGAGCAAACGGTTGCCGATCCGGAAGGCCAAGGCGTCCATCGGCCCGGAAGGGGGAACTCCGATATCCCAATAGCCGATTCTTCCCGGAACATCCTGTACCGTTGTCTGAACTCCCCCATCCAGCACTTCAATAGCACGCTCGGGGGGCTGGAATCCGTTTAACATATTAGTATTTACGAGACCTTCCGCAAAAGCATCCGTGTGCAAAAAGGCTTCGATGTAAGACTGATTTGTCGTCACGCCATAGACTCGGAGCTCCTGCAGAGCGGTAATCATCGCTTCAATTGCATCCTTACGGGTCTTTGCATGCACAATAATTTTGGCCAGCATCGGATCATATAGCGTCGTTACCTCTAGTCCGCTCTGAATCCATGTCTCGACCCGCGTGTTCTCAGGCCATACCATGCCGTCGATCCGGCCGTCACCCGGACGGAAGTCATTGGCACAATCCTCCGCGTAGAGCCTTACTTGAAGACTGTGACCTTGGGGCTCTCGAACCCGACCACCCAAATCGCTTAAGTCTCCGCCTGCCTCACGAACCATCCACTCCACCAGATCAATCCCGAGCACTTCCTCCGTCACTCCATGCTCGACCTGAAGCCGGGTGTTCACCTCAAGGAAATAATACTGCTCCTGCTCCGGATCATACAGGAACTCCACGGTTCCCGCGCTGCGGTATCCAGCGGCAAGCGCCAGGCGGCGCGCACTCTCATGCATCTCCCTACGTACATCCGCAGGCAGCAGCGGTGCAGGCGTCTCCTCAATGATCTTCTGGTTGCGGCGCTGCACGGAGCAGTCGCGCTCCCCAAGCGCTACCGCTTCCCCATCGCCATTACCGAAAACCTGCACCTCGACGTGCCGTGCACGCGCGATGTATTTTTCCAGGAACACGCCGCCATCGTTAAAGTTCACCGTAGCCAGCCGCGTTACCGAATCATATGCGTCACGTAGAGCAGCTTCATCTGCACAGATCCGCATCCCGATGCCGCCGCCGCCCGCTGTACTCTTGAGCATGACCGGATACCCGATTCTCCCCGTATGTTCAATTGCTTCCTCCAGCGACTTCATCAGGCCGGTCCCCGGCAGCATCGGAACCCCTGCCTTCTCTGCCATGGAACGGGCCGTATGCTTAAGGCCGAACAGCTCGATATGCTCAGGTGTTGGCCCGATAAACGTGATTCCTTGCTCCACGCAGGCTCTGGCAAAAGCAGCGTTCTCGCTCAGGAATCCATAACCGGGATGAATGGCATCGGCTCCGGTCTCACGAGCAACTTGCAAAATAAGCTCAGCATTGACATAACTCTCTTTGGCAGGGCCTTCTCCTATCAGTACCGCTTCATCTGCAAACTCCACATGTAGGCTGTCGCGATCTGCTGTCGTGTACACAGCAACCGATGAGATGCCCATGCTCCGCAAAGTGCGGATAATCCGTACTGCAATCGTGCCGCGGTTAGCGATCAGAATTTTGTTAAACATCCCCTTTACCCCCTTCTTCATCCCAGATCAGAACCTGTGCGGGAGTTGGGTTGTAAGCATTGCAAGGATTGTTGAGCTGAGGGCAATTGCTGATGAGCACGGTGACCGGTGCAAGTGCAGTCAATTCTACATAGCGTCCTGGACCGGATACGCCATCTGCAAAGGTGAGCTCCCCCTCCGGTGTGACCGGCACATTCATGAAGAAGTTCACATTCGGGGCCAAGTCCCGCTTCGTAAATTCATGTCGCTGGGACAGCATAAGCATGAATGTATCCCGGCAGTTATGCATCGGCAGCGTATCATGCGAATAGCGGACGGTGTTGCTCTGTGCCGAGCACGCACCGCCAATGGTGTCGTGACGACCGCAGGTATCTGCCGTAATCTTCAGCAGTTCCCGGCCTGATTCTGCAATTAGCAGAGATCCTGTCGTTAAATACAGATTCTGCTGTCCTGTAATCGTTCGGATCGCACTGTAATGATCACCCGGATCTTCTGTGGAGTAGAACAGGGTATCCACCGCTTGGTTCCCTTCCACATCCACGATCCGCAGCACTTGACCGGGAAGCAGATCATACAGCCATCCTTCTCCTGCTGGAATCGTCTTATCATAAACAGCATTCGCTGGATTCCGTTTGCTGCGTGTCGGCTCAAATGTACTCATGCCCATATTAATTCGCCCCTTTCATTAAAGCATAAGCGCTCCACGTATTTTCAAAAGCACGCCGATTCTCACCGCAATGCTGTACGCAAGAATCATCTTCCTGCACTGCCTCCGCATCGGTCACTCGGATCTCAACCGCCGCATCCGGGTAGTCCGGGGACGGGTCGAGCAGGTTCGGTGTATTGGAGAACACCACCAGCACATCCATTTCCGTACGCAGTGTCACAGAACTTCCTGCCGTTTCCTGCTCCTCATACCGCAGGGTCCCATCCAGCTCGCAAACCACTTTGGAGAAAAAATTAACCGGAGCGCTCAGATCCCGCGGCGTAAGCTGGTGGCGGTACATTTCCACAATCAGATTTTCCTCTCCGCTGCGCAGCCAGGCGTTCCGCTCATTCTGGTAGCTGGTACGACCATACTTCTGGTCCGTACTCTGCCGGGTGGTATAACCCGATAACGGATCATGCCAGCCGACCGAATCCCTGGTGATAGATGCCAGCACTCTCCCCTGGTCACTCATTAGCACATGTCCCGCCGTGAGCATCGCGGTATGCTGAGCCTTCAGCGTATCCGGCATATTGTAGCGCTCCGAAGGATACGGAGCATGGAAGAGAAGGGTCGACAGATTCGCCCGGTTACCGGCTGCCGTCAGCGTCATGGATTTTCCTCTGCTGATATAAGCAGACCACTTGCCGCCTGGTTGAATGGTGATTGAAAAGGATGATGTCATCTGAATTCCTCCTGTTATAAAAAAATAGAAAAAAGCCCGGGAGAAACATCAAAGATCATTTGATAGATTCTCCCGGGCTTTTTTCCCGCCGTGTACATCGACCATTCGAGCATCGATGCGTTTTCTCTCGGACCAGTCAACCGCAGATGCGATTCGGAACCCTAGAAAACATTGTTATTCAATTATTTATGTTAAGTATCCTAACACAATAAATTATACCCTGCAACAAAAACAAGCTAAAAAATAAATATTGTTTGTGTTTTTCAGCTTGAAACTCACGATTATGTAAGGTAAATGAACATAAACACACTGAATTCACTTTGATCCGTGAAAAAAAGGCTTGATTTTTTCTGAAAGCCCTGTAAGAATGTGAGATGTCATGACATATGTTTCGATTTGCCTTAGATTCATTCTCATTGGAGGAGGAAAACGCATGTCACAAAATATAACATTAAAGCGAAATCTATCCCTTTCCCATGTCGTGACGATGGGCTTGGCCTGGATGTCACCTATGATTTTTTTCACGAGTTTCGGAGTGCTCCATGAAGGATCAGGGGGGATGCTGCTAGCGGCTTACATGCTTGCATTTATTGCTATTGTGTTTACGGCTGCAAGCTATGGCCAGATGGCCCGGGCTTTTCCAGTGTCAGGTTCAGCCTATACCTATGTGACCAAAGCGATGAATCCCTTTCTAGGTTTCCTTGTCGGTTGGGCCGTACTGCTCGACTACCTGTTCTCCTGCATCATCGCTGTGCTCATGTTCGGCATTAACTTGAATGCCCAATTCCCGACCGTGCCTTCGGCCCTATGGGTTACTCTGTTAACCGTCATCGTAATGACCATCAACATTATCGGCATCAAAACCTCCGCCAATGTCAATAAAATTTTTGTACTGATGCAGATTGTTTTTATTGCCGGCTTCTGCGCCCTTCTCGTATATAAAGCCATGCAGGGCGGCATAACGGCTGGCCTGAATCCTTTTGCCGCAAGTGAGGGAGTCTCCTTCTCGGCGATTCTTGCCGGCGCTTCGCTTGTATGCTTCTCCTTCCTCGGGTTCGATTCTATTACCACAATGGCTGAAGAAACCAAGGATCCGAAAAAAACCATCCCCCGTGCCATCATCATCATTGTGGTCCTGGCCGGACTGATGTATTTTGTCACCGCTTATTTGATCCAACAGCTGTATCCGTCCTTTGCCTTTGGCAACATCGACTCTGCAGGTTTTGAGCTCATGCAATCCATCGGCGGAGGCGCGCTCGCATCGGTCTTCACCTTTGTGATCATCTTCTCGGTCCTGTCACAAGGCATGTCCTCGATGACCACCGTCACCCGCCTGCTGTTCGTCATGGGCCGAACGTCCCTGCTGCCGAAGAAATTCGGTTCCATCCATCCCAAATACCGCACGCCTGTTTTCAACATTGTGCTTGCCAGTATCATCTCGCTGTCCGCCATGTTTGTCAGCCTGGAGACAGCTATCAAATTCGTGAATTTCGGCGCCCTAACCGCCTTCCTGTTTGTGAACGTGTCCGTCATCTTTCATTACATCATCCGTGAAAAACGACGCACGCCCACAGACCTGCTGCTGCGCCTGTTATGTCCGTTGCTGGGTGCCGGCTTCGTGTTCTATCTGATCACGCTGCTGGATCTCTCCTCCCTGATGCTCGGCTCCGGCTGGCTTGTAATCGGGCTGGTCTACTATTCCATCAAACGGGTAAAATCCGTTCAGCATGAGGTGCCTATCCCTGAGGCTGAGAGTGCGGTGTGAACTCCATGGAATCAGGGTTGATTAGAAGCGAAAACCCCCTGGCTCCGGGTTAAGGAGACAGGGGGTTTTTATCCGCTGTTTATGAACCTCATCTCTTGTCAGAATGTAAGTCTTTCAAATCTAGTGCATTCGAACCAGGAATATAATACCATTGAATAGAAATGAAACCATATCAAAATTTGCAAGATTGCAGAAAACCAAAAACGCCCCCGCATCTGTCGCCAGACGCCAGGGACGCTTATCCATCCATTCGTTTTATTCCATGCGCTCAAACACCTTGAACCTTCGATCTTCCTGCAATGCCACCAACGTATGTTCATCGACTACGTAGATTTCCGTGCCTTCCGGCAGCTCGTTCGACGATAAATGCGTATCCGGGTATTGATCCGGTTCGAGCCGCTTCTGAATCGTGCCCGCTAAGGTCAAATCCGCCTCAGCAAAAGCCTCGGCACCCTCAATGCCTTTTCCGATATACTCTTGGTCATCGTACTTTAACAGAGACGCATAACTGGCCGACTGTTTGCTGCCGCAGCCCAAACATAGGATCAACAATAGGCTGATGATCGAAATCCCTGCTATCTTAAGCCTCTTGCCCATCAGTCTTCCTCCTTTGCGAACGTCTCCCTACGGTTTTTGTCATTTATCGATAACAGCTATTACAGCTCATCCAAGCGTTCCTTTAATGCCCGGGCATCATAACGAATAAAAGCTCCGTTGACCGTGCCGACGAGCACTTCCCGTTCCGTTACGTTCAGCGCGCCGTTCTTGGCATACACCTCTCGCAAATCGACGCTGCCGGTGATTACGTTATGCAATCTGCCCAAGCTCCTGCCGTCTTCCTTGTTCAACACCACGAGATCGCTTCCCAAACTTACCAGCAGGTACGAATCCATGATTTCGTAGCTGCTGCCAACCGGATGGGACAGATCGTCGCCCGCTTTGGAAGTGGTCTCCATTTTCCATATGATGCTACCGCTCTCTGTATCCACCGCTGCCGGAATGCCGTTCAACATAAGGTAGATCCGTTCTCCCTCGATGACGCCGCGTGCGGCTTTGCCTCTCACGGTCCACATTTCCTTATCTTCCAGGCTGTCATACAATACGCTTTCGTAAGCGGTAGCCCCGCTGAAATACTCCCCGTTCAGCGCACGCTGCACCAATAGATACCGCTCATTCAGCACCTCGAACCTTTCCATCTCACGGGCCGGATACACGGCTTCGCGCACCCCGGTTTCCGTATTGAGCAGAACCCATTCCTTGCCAAGCAGCATCCATCTTGTTGTCATATCCGCAGGAGATACCGGATTGTAGCGGTACCCTCCGATAAAATACGGATCCTGGGTCGGATCGTCCATAACCCTCTTACCAACCTTTACATTCCATACTGCTTTGCCGGCGACCGGATCGTAAGCGGTAAGCTGTCCGTTCTGCTCGACGAGCACATACGGATCACCCGATCCTGCATTCAGCAAGCGGTGTTCGCCGGACAACGTCTTTTTCCAACGCAGCTTTCCGGTTTCCTGTTCCAGCACGCTCAGCATGCTTTTGGTTTCGTTCAGATTCAAAGCCTCATCCAGAATAATCGTATCGGCCGCAGCCGTCATTGTCAGGCCAAATTCATTCTTCGGCTTAACCTCCCACAACACTCTTCCATCCGACATTCGAATATGCCTCACTCTGGCCACATAATCCTTAACCTCCGGGTTATAAGCCGAGTACATCGTAACATGCTTCCGCTCCTTATCCGTGAAAGCCGTATACCAGCCAAATCCCGCATCCTCCTGCCACAGCTTCTTGCCGGTGCTGCGGTCAATCGCATACAGGGAAGAATTATCGTGCATCCCGCTGTATCCGCCATCATCTCCCTTGAGGAGCAGGACATCCTCGCTTGCCTCAAGCAGGAAGGTGAAATTCAGATTGCCCTGATTTCGCCAGTCGGGTTCAGCTTCAATCGTCTTTTGAGGCGGCACGGCGGCAAAACGATAGGTAAACTCGTAATCATCGCCAGGACTGTAACTCCGCTCAAAGGATCCGGTCCCAGGGATTACCCACTCGCTGGATGTCAGCTTTCCGGATGGGGAGAACGTCACGGTATAATGGACATCCCGCTGCTCATATCTCCAGGTCTTGCCGAGTATCATCGGTTTATTGGAGCTCATCTCCTGATTCCGCGATGTTTCCCTTACCTGCGGCTCACCGAGCAGCTTTTTCACGTATGAAGAAGGAGTCCCTTTCTTAAAAAGAAGCTCCGTCAGGTTGCGTACCACATCCGTCGTTACTTCCGAATTTCCATCGAGCAGCCCATCAGGCATCGCCTTCTTGGCCGTTATGTCCTTACCCTGTACCCACATCATTGCCGGGCGGTAGATCCGGTAATCTTCCTTCCACTTGGAAGGTGCGACCATGACGCCGTACCAGTCCTTCCACTGCGCTACGGCGATGAGCGACGTTCCGGTTTGGGATACCGGCCATTTCATTGCGCTTCCAGGAGCAAGATATATATTACCGCTGCTGCGCAGTTGAAGCGAGAGCGGGAACGTTTCTTTCACTTGGGCTGCTTCCTTGGATACATACCATGTCGGGAGCCACAAATCTCCCCGGGAATCGGCCTGAATAATGGCTAATTCCCCTTTCACGGAGGTAAGCCGGAGCCTCTCTCCCTTGGCGCCGTAATAGCTCACCTTGAGATTTGTCAGATGGCTATTCTTACTAAGCGCATTAGGAAACAATGCAGCCTTCTGCTGAATCGTAACCCGTTGGCCGGATGTAAAGCCCTCAGCTTCTGCAGCATCAGCGAATACGACATGTGCGCTTTCCTGTGTCCGCTGAGTTGGGTGCCCAACAAGTAAAATACAGACGGCTGCCGTTATTCCGATGAATAGTCGCTTTCGGATCGATACGCGTAAACTCACAGAAACCATCCTCTCCAATACAAGCCTATATAATGTAAACGCTATTATAAGGCAAACTGTTCCAAAATCAAAACAAAAAAACTCCCTTCCAGGAAAGGAGTCTATCCATCTCTTATTGCCCATGTACATTCACAAAAGATTCTCGTTAAAATGATTCTTGCTGCAAATTCACAATTAGCCGTCTTCTCCGCATTATCGTACCTCCATACGCCAACTCGCTTCGGATAGAGTACGGCTCGGCGTTGGCCTGCCTGTCATTATTCTGGTGCGGTTCGTCACCCCGTCCGATATGTCCCCCCATAACTGCTCGAGAAAGGATGCTGGAGTCATTGACGTGCTTCTATTGCTTGCTGTCACCATCCCCTGAGCGGATCGATTCTCAATCCGCGTATCTTCGCGGGACATTTTGAACTCTGCACATCCCGATATCAACATGACACCAACAACCATCACAATGATTGCCGGCCATGCCATCGTAAGCCTGATATTCCGTTTCGCATGATGTATGGATCCCATCCCGACTGCCTCCTTATGTACGTTCCTGAAGGAAAGTATAAGGAACACATCTTACCATTCCATGGTCCAAAATCTTAACGAATACTTAAATAAAGCTGAACAATTACCTTCGCCACGTTATAACAGATCTTAGCAAGCTTATTCGAACTCCTTTTCTACCCCTTTTTTTGGACTGCTTAATGAAAAAAACTGATTTGTGGTTGTAAAAGGAATGGGAAATTCACCTATATATATGAAGGCCCATTAAACCATATATAAGGAGAGTTGACCAATGAGAAATGTATTGTATGTACCCTTGGATGACCGCCCGGTAAACCTTGATGATGTAATCAAACTAGGACAAGCCTCAGGCTTGAACCTGATAACTCCTCTTGCTGCAGATATTCGTAACCGGCTCGATTCGGTCGCAGAAGCTTCAGGCAGCCAACTTATAGGCACCTCGGCACCTACCTTTGGTAAACCGGAAGATATTCGTCAGTTCATATTGAGTCACGCCTCTTCCGTCCAGGGTTTTATTATTTCGATCGATATGCTCGTTTATGGAGGCTTAATCGGTAGCAGACGTTTACGAACAAGCGGAGGAGGGACGTATCCCCATTATGATTCAGGGACAGCAGACTTGCTTGACGTAATCCGCGAGATTAAACAGCTTTATCCCAACAAGCCAATCTATGTGTTGGATACCATTATGCGACTCGCTACGACCACATATGTGGAAGGACTCTCTTACAACGCGTACACAGAGTCTCGCAGTCTCATGGGGATAGCTCGCAAAAAATATACAGACTTCAACGATATTTTGAACGGCTATAATATATCCAGTGATGGCACCGAGTTGGGCGATACCGTCCACTTCAATAAAACCCATTACTACAATACAAGGCAGCATAAGTTTAAAACCAATCATTATGTCTTGGACAGCCTTGTATGTCAGGGTTATATTGATTTCCTGGCCGTTGGGGTGGACGATGCGAATAAAGAAGGCGTGCAAATCAATGAAATTCGATTTGTGGAGAACTACATCGATCGTTATCTAGGCGGTTGTGAGGGGCAAAATCCGAATCGTGCCATTATATTGCCTGATGCAGATGGCTTGGGTCATTCTCTGGTAGCACGGATGGCTAATCAATTGCATCGGGAAGGAAGAAAAACGCAAATTTCGGTGCAATATTTCGGTCCTCATGGATCCACAATCATCAACAACTATGAATACATGACTGTTCATCAGAATATTCTTCGTCATATTGATGTTGTTGGTGGCCAATGTGTCACTAGCACACCAAACATTGAAATCCTGGCAATCACAGACGAAACACAGGTGTCCAGTGCCGTAAGCCGTATCCATGCCAATGGAACAAACTTCGTAGCAACTGTGGTTATGGATTTCACGGGAAAAGGCTCTGCCAATCCAACGGTAACGGAAGGGCTGCTAGACAGCCAGTACACGGGACGCCTATTGGGTTATAGTGCATGGAACACTGCCGGGAACCTTATGGGCATCTCGCTTGGCATGGGACAAGCGCGCTACGCTTTTATGGTGTCAGAGACCTCTGCCTCCGAATTGAATATGGCCGTGAACGCTCATGGGTCACTACTCTTCAAACGATTTTTGAAGGATTATTATTATAAGAGGCTTGCTGTAGTCGATGTCCGAAGCTATTCCAGAACTCCAAGCAATATTCGTTACGATAATCTTCAAGCCTCGTTCGCTGATCAAAACATGCGTCTCTTTAACACAGAATCAGCTTACCAGCAAGTGTTCACGATTCTTCGAGATCAAATGCAGATCCACCAAACAACGCTGGCCGGAAGGAACGCTTTCCTGATCGGTGCCCCCACTCCGACATGCAATGTCAAACAAATAAAGGGGGCTTTGTGGACATTGTCAGAATACGACAGTGCTTCGCTGGTTTATGACAATCCTGATTTCATCTGGTGGCGCGCCTTTGAGATCACGCTCAATCCTAAGGTCACACTCCAATAATATGAGAATGAAAAAGGACAGCTCGGGCTTTTAAAATGTACCCCGTAGAGTAAACACCTAAAAAAGGTCTACTCTACGGGGTACATTTTATTTATCGGAGCTGTCCTTTTTCTATTGTCCTTTTTGTGAGTGGATTTCTACAGTGAATTCAATAATTCAACTTATAGAGTAGATTACCATTTCACAATAGATGTAAAAAATGGTACAATAAAACGAGAACAAACGTTCCTGTTTTGCAATTCGTTAGCTTTCTCTTTTTCCCTAAATAATGAATACGATGATAGACCGGCATAGGAGGGACGCGTTATGAAAAAGCATATAACAGCATACGAGCGCTATAAAACTGAAATTTATCGAATTGGTTGGAGAATACAATATCAGGCTAAAAAACTTAGAAGACGAGAAACGCTATACCCTGATTTTAGTACCGTGCAGACGGGGTCATTTCATGCTAGATCCGATGACCGCATTTGGATTGGTCAATTACTGGATTCATTGCCCCCTCAAGGAAGAACCATTATATATAAACTCTTCTTAGAAGACCTCACTGAAGCGGAAGTAGCCAAGCAGCTCCATATCTCTCAACAGGCGGTGAACCGATGGAAAAGAAAAATGATTCAAAAGTTATCTCAGATCGCGAATTCATGATTTTGCTGAAAGCTGCAAAGCAGAATGAAGATCAAGCCATTCTGCAACTCATTGATTTATACAAAGACGATATAATGAGAATCAGTCAATATATCTATATGCCTCAAGAGGATGCCATATCAACGATTGTCCTGGAGTTTATGGAAGTGATTCGAGAGAACAATGATACGTCTGAGACAGACTGAATTTCTTTTGAACCCTTTCCCGGTTCAGAGCGAATATAAAGATGGGACGCTTTATTCTATCGACCATCCAGTTCAGGTTTACGACGAACACGGTTAATTGTCTGCCTTGTGAATCAAACGACTTCTCTCCCTTGTTCCTTTTTCCAATATAACAACAAACCCAGTACCGCCCGAGGCACTGGGTTGTGTTTTATAGAAATTGCATTCGTTTTGCAGTGCCCTCATTAAGGGGCACACATTCAAGATCACATCCTGTTTTCCTGGGAAAATAGGCAATACAGGAAGTTGAAGCAGTCGCTATACGACTTTAGGAAACCTCGTTTCAAAAGTCGTTCGATGCCGATCGCTCCGCACCCGGATTTCGCCGCCCTGGACTTCCACTATGCTCTTCGTAATGGCCAACCCCAGGCCGGTGCCACCGGTCTGCTTCGAACGGGAAGCCTCTACACGGTAGAAGCGGTCAAAGATGAACGGCAAATCCCGCTCGGGAATCGGATCGCCATAGTTGGTGAAGCTGATGCTCACCTGATTGCCATCGTTGCGGACGGCAATGTCGATTCTTTTGCCCGACTCCCCGTAACGGATCGCGTTGGATATCAAATTCTCGTAAGCCCGGACGAGCTGGGCGCCGTCTGCCCGAACCACGAGCCCTTCCTCTGCAGCAAGCTTACATTCCAGCCCCGCTTTCTCCAGGGCAGGAACGAATTCCTCGATCAGCTGTCTCATGAACTGAGCCATATCGATCTCCCGGATATCCAGCGGAAGCCCGTTATTAATCCTGGTGTATTCGAATAAATCATCAATCAGCTTCTTCAGACTTTGCGCCTTCTCATAAGCGATATTTACGTAATATCGCAGCTCCACTTCATCCTGGTACCGATCTTCCTCGATAACCTCCAGAAATCCCAGTATCGATGTAAGCGGCGTCCGCAAGTCATGGGAAACTCCCGTAATCAGATCATTCTTTGTTTTCTCCGCGTTACGCTCCTCCAGAATGGATTGGTGAAGCTGCCTGCTCATCTGATTGATGCTCTCGGCCACCTCACCCAGCTGGCTGCCTGACTGAACCGGAATGTCGGTGTCGAAATTCCCCTTGGCAATCTCGCGAAGCCCATTCCTGATTTCCTCCAGATAAACGTTCAACTGATCGGTCATGCGGTTTATGCTGGAAGCGACGACGCCTAATTCGTCTTGGGATTTGAGCTCGATTCTGGAATCGAATCGGCCCGCCGTAATGTCCTGAAGACCGGTCTGAATCTTCTGCAGATCAAGGACAAACCACTTCGTGCTCACATAATAGCTGACCAAAAAAAGAATAATGCCTGCAACCAGCATAACCGGATCCGAGCCAATGTTGTTAATGATCCAGACGAGCGGCGGCTTGATGGCCGGAATAGAGAGTATCAGCGTGCTTAATGCGTAGAGTATGATAAGCAGGGCGGCCGTGATGCCGATGCTGGCAAGCAGCATAAGCAGCATCTTCAGGCGGATGCTATGAAGCTTCATTATTTTCAAGTTCGTCACCTCTGCTTAAGTTTACTCTATTTTATAGCCAATCCCCCACACCGTCTTAATATATTCGGGCTGCTGCGGATCCTTCTCGATCTTCTCGCGCAGCTTGCGAATATGTACCATGACCGTATTTTTCGATTCCATGAACGGTTCGTTCCACACCTCGGTATAAATTTTGTCCATGCTAAGCACGAGTCCGCGATTGATGGCCAGCATATGCAGCAGAGCAAATTCGCGGGGCGTCAGCTTAATCTCAACGCCTGCCACCGTCACCCGGTGGGAAGCGACATTAATAACCAGCTCATCGATCTGGATTTCGTTCTCATCCCTCACCGAATTACTGTTCAGCTGTTTGTATCGGCGGAGCTGCGATTTGATTCTTGCGATCAATTCCAGCGGGCTGAACGGCTTGGTCACGTAATCATCCGCGCCGATGCTGAGTCCGGCGATTTTGTCAATCTCCTGACTCTTTGCCGAGAGCATGATGATCGGCGTGTTGTTCTCCTCCCGAATTCTCATGCATGCCTCAATGCCATCCATCTGCGGCATCATGACATCAAGGATGATCAAATCCACTTTCTGGGTTCTTAGAATCTCCAGCGCTTCCAGGCCGTGAGATGCGGTGAGCAGCGTGTAACCCTCATTCCTGACGTAAATCTCCATCAATTTCAAAATTTCGGTTTCATCATCAACCATTAATATCGTAACTCCAGACATGGCTCCTCCTTGATCAACGGCTGCCAGAACACCGCCGTACGGCGTCATTCTTCACGGATGTCAGACTGCGTGGTGCGGTAATAGTTGTCTCTTCGCTTCGCCAGAGCCATGCCCTCGTCTTCGGATACGTCCTGGTTTGCCATGAAGCAGACTACGAACCGGAAAGCGGCACAGACGGCGAATCGACTGGTTTAACCGACTTCTTCGCCTTCGGAATATTACCGAATATCACCCATGAGCCTGGTATAAATCGAACCGTCAATTCAACGACGATCCATGAACAGCCTAATGCTGCCGCAAAACCGCCCGCATACCACAGGTGGGTCAGCATTGAATTCCCCGTAGTTAACGGAAACTCCCGGTAGACGAGCAGAAAGAACGGATGAATGAGATATATCCCGAAAGAAACGGCCCCCAGTCTCTCCAGTGCCGGCGTCCATCCCCGCACCCCTGCCCGATAAAAAAGAATCGCAAGCTGGAGCAGAACGAGCGCCCCCAGGTACGTATGCATATTCCACAGCAACTCATACAGCGTTGAATTATACCCGGTTCCATGCAGCCGGCTTTTGTAATAAATGTACACATGCCCGAGACCGGCCGCCGCCCATGCGATCCACAGCACTACCCAGGCGGTAATGCGATGAGGCCGTGCGTTCCCGCGGCTAATAACAAGCCAGGCTTTCAGTTTCGGGTAATAGACGCCGATAAAAGCACCCAGCATGAAATAGGCAATATAGGACAATGCCCAGCTTCCTTTATTCGGTACCTGCCAATAATACTTATTCATTAGTATAAACGTCCACTGGATCACCAGTCCAATCGGTATCGCCCATTTCGCCAGCTGGGGCATCTTCTTGAACAGCCATAATACAAGCGGAAACAGCACATAAAACTGAATGCTGATAAATACGAAATAGAGATGCGTATACGCTTTGCCCGTCAACAGCTTTTGCACAAAGCTCTCCATCGTCTCACCGAACGGCCTGCCCTGATAATGCAAATAGTGCAGCAGCGCGAAGTAGAACACGGAGAACAGCGTATACGGAATGATAATATACAGCAGTCTTTTCTTGTAAAATCCGCCGATCAGCTTCTTCGTTGTGGGACGGTCATAGTAATTATAGAAGAGTACCAGACTGCTCAAAAATATAAATGTCGGCGTTCCGAATTTCATGAAGATGTTCATGAAATTGTACATAAAAAAGTAGTTGGAAGCCGTCATCGCAGATACGGCATACGATGTGGAGTGAACGGACAGCACGCCGATGATGGCGAATGCGCGTACCAATTGCAGCTCGGGAAGACGTTCCCTTGACAAAGATTTTAATTTGTTCATGACAGTACCCTCTCATCTTTAAAATCCGATTATTCTCGTTCCTTGAACAGATTCATCAAGTATAGTAGACAGTTCTTAACGCCATACTTCCAAATTCTTATCATTTGCTTAAGATTATGGTCCTTCCTCCTAATAAAATTCTCCTTGATAATGAAGAATCCTTGGACTTACAATAAGAAAAACATCTATCGACGTACTTTCTCAGAAGACAGACCGCGTATAGCGGAAGTTTTTCTTGCGAGATAAGGATGGTAAGCCTCTGAAGCTCATACTTTCTTATCTCTTAAAAATAATCTTTCAGAATTGAGGTGAACTGGATGCTGATTAGGATCCTTGCCGTTCGAAGTAGCTAGGCCCGGTCTATCATACTGGACCGGGCCTAGTCAGAATCACAGTAGCTGGCTGCGAACGAATAAGAGACGATCTGTTTTCAGCATCCCATTTTATCTCATATGGAAGGTGAACAATATAAATGAATTCACAGGAATACAAGCAGTTTTATGATATAGTAGGAGCCCTAAACGGCTGGGACTTCAGCCAGCTAAGATGTATCTCGGAGGGTATGGAGTGGGATTTTTACGATGAGGTCGGCAAATTATGCAAATCATCCGATGTGGTGCTTGATATCGGCACTGGTGGTGGAGAGAGCTTGTTGTCCATTGCCGACCAAGCAGCCCTGCTGGTTGGAATCGATCTTTCCCATTCGATGATAGAGACTGCCCAGAGTAATAAACGGAAGGCTTCGGCTTCCAATGTACGCTTTATGCAGATGGACGCAGGGTCGCTTCAATTTCCGGAGGCGTTTTTCAATTTGATCTCTTGCAGACACTCCCCTTTTCGTGCATCAGAGGTGGGAAGAGTACTAGAAGAGGATGGCGTGTTTTTGACGCAGCAGGTTCGCGAATCTGATAAAGCCAATCTGGCTCAAGCCTTTGGCAGAGGGCAATCTTCCCGTGAAGACGGCGCTTTAAAGGATCAATATATGGAGGAACTTCGGCAAGCCGGGTTCCGCAATATCCAATATGCCGAATACGATGCGGATGAATACTATGAGCGTGAAGAGGATCTTATCTTTCTGCTGAAGCACACGCCCATTATCCCCGGGTTTGGGCAGGAGGAATCGGATTTTCGCATCCTGCAGCAGTTTATCAGTGACCATCGCACAGATCGGGGGATCCGGACGAATTCCGCCCGCTTTATGATCGTGGCCCGGAAGTAACCGGCCCTCTGGCAATCCATAACCCGCAGCATCCCGCTGTTAAACAGAAAAAGCGCAAAGGGACGAGACCTTGGCGCTTTTTCTTATGTAAAAAGATATCATCCCTTTGATCAATAGGTTGCTCTCCACATAAAAAAGCAAGCCCCCCGCAAAAGGAGGAGCTTGCTTTCGGTATGGTTATCTTCGCATCCACGAAGGAGCACTATTAGCCGTTAACCAGCAGTTCTTTCAGCTGCTTGATCTGCTTACGCTCGCCCGCTAGCACCAGCGTCGATCCCGCTGTCAGGATGTCGTCCGGACCCGGATTGATTTTCTGCTCTTTCTTGTTCACTATCGCTAATACATTAGCACCTGTACGTTGACGAACCTGAAGCCCTGCAATGGATTGTCCCACGCATTTGTAATGCGGTTCGATACGCGCCCATTCGATGATCAGATCTTCGAGTGTCACCTCGATGGTCTCGAGCGCTTTCGGTTTATACGTCATGCCGCCGATGATGCCGGCGATTTGTCTAGCCTCATCATCCTCTAATGTAATCTGGGAGATGGTCTCCTCAGGATCGTCATCTTCAAAATGGTACAGCTCTCTACGGCCATCGTCATGAATAACAATAACCAGCTTATCCCCTGATCTCGCCTGAATAAGGAATTTCTTACCGATACCCGGCAGATCAGATTCGCGAATAATACTCATGTGAAAATCCTCCGTTCTGGGGTTAATTCAATCTCTAGATTATATAGATTACTTGGAAGAAAGTAAATCAGCCCAGCAGCCTTACGCCTTCCTTTTTTTTACTTTCTCCACAGGCTCGCTCCATTTGAATATTTTATTCGCTCCGCGGTAGATACGTTTTGACTCCTTGGCTAGAAGAGGACCGAGAATCGCAAGAATCAGAACATAGAGGGCCGAGAATGGTTTCAGCATAGCGGACAGTCCGCCGGCTAGTCCCAGATTCGCAACGATGATCGTGAACTCCCCGCGAGCCATAATGGTCAATCCGATGTTAAGTGACGATTTATGCGATAATCCGGCCTTCCGACCCGCTATCATGCCTGCGACCAGGTTGCCGATAATGGTCAATACCACGGCGCCAAGAGCAAGCCATAACGCATTCCCAAGCGTGGTCGGGTCGATGCCGAGACCGAAGCTGAAGAAGAAGATTGCTCCAAAAAAATCACGGAAAGGAATCACCAGCTGCTCGATCCGTTCGCTATGATCCGTCTCCGATAAAGCCAGTCCGAACAACAGCGCTCCGATCGCTTCGGCTACGTGGAGTGTCTCGGAAAACCCGGCAATAAAGAACATCGACGAGAATACTACGATAATGAAAATCTCGCTGGACGTAATATTCAGCAATTTGTTAAGTATAGGCGGACCTTTTCTCGCAATAACAAAGAACAACAGCATGTAGCCTATGGAAATGCAAACCGAGATGATGGTTGCCCCTATCGATGTAGCCCCGCCTAATAACAGTCCCGACATAATCGATAAGAACACGGCAAGAAAAATATCATCGAACAAAATCATGCCAAGTATGAGTTCCGTCTCCGCATTCCCTGTGCGCCGTAGATCCACGAGCACCTTAGCGACAATGGCGCTGGAGGAAACCGACAGCATCCCTGCAATGATCAGCGTCTCGTACAGAGGCATATTGATCACGAAACCGTAGGCCACACCCAACACGAAGTTCAATACTACGTATACGGTTCCGCCTACCACAATGTTTTTTCCGGATTTGATCAATTTTTGAACAGAAAATTCAAGACCAAGGTAAAAGAGCAGAAATAGAATACCGATCTGTCCCAGAAAATCGATGATCCCCTGGCTCTCGATGAACTTAAAGTCAAGAATCCCTATCGTTGGTGCATGCGGACCGACAAGCATCCCGAGTACAATCAAGAACGGTATGATCGAGAACTTGAGCTTTCCAGCAATTACGGAGGCTATAGCAACCAGAATCAGAGCAGTTCCAACCTCAAACATCATATGGTCCATAGAAGACCTCCTCCTCCTCAAATTTGACTTCTGGCAATCATTTCTATTATACATAAAAATGCATACATTTACAAAGTGACAACAGTATTCTTGCTTGATAACCCAATAGTTGCTATATTTACCCCATAATGATCAGGGTTAATTTTATTAGTGATTTTATGGTTTCCAAAAAATATAAATTATATCCAAACACTTTACCCTATAAAAGAAAATGAATATTTATGCATAATATTGAATACTATACCAGGTAAAAAAATACATATATCGCGAAAAAAACGTCCTTGCGACCATCCCCCATTATCTTTTATCCGCACAAAAAAGAAGCCCGGTGGCTGCAACCACGGGGCTTCCGGCTATTTTCGGATGATTATTTAAACCAACCTTTTTCTTTAAAACGCGTAATCGCTTCGATCCGGTTGCTGACACCGAGCTTATCAAGAATAACGGAAATATAATTCCGGACGGTGCCCGTTGTAATAAACAGCTGATTGGCAATTTCCTTCGTGTTCTTGCCGTCCGCAATCAGGCCCAGCACTTCCTTTTCCCGCTCCGTCAGCGGATTCTCTTCGCCGGAATACGCTTCATCCACCAGTTCGGAGGCGTATATTCGTCTGCCGGCCATTATGCTCCGAATGGATGCCGCCAGTTCCTCGCTAGGGCTGTCCTTCAGGAGGTAGGCGTTGGCGCCGGCCTTCACGGCACGCTCAAAATACCCCGGCCGGGCAAAGGTTGTCAAAATCATCACCTTGCAGCCAGAGCCCTTTAGTTCTTCAGCCGCTTCAAGTCCGTTCATCATCGGCATCTCAATATCCATGATACAGATATCCGGTTTATGAAGTTTGACAAGCTGTACGGCATCCTTCCCATTACCTGCCGTCCCGACAACCTGCATATCTTCTTCCAGATCAAGCAGTGAGGCCAGGGCTCCAAGCAGCAATCGCTGATCTTCCGCTATGACAATTCGGATCATATTCCCGCCTCCTTATCCGGCATTCTGAGCACATTAGGTACACGTAGCACCAGCGTAGTCCCCTCGCCGGAAGTGAACTCCATGCTTCCGTTTACGAATTCAAGCCGCTCTCTCATTCCCCGCAGTCCGTTGCCGCGGTTTCTCGCATCGGTCACGAACCCTGTTCCATTGTCCTTCACCCTCGCAACCAGATCCATTTCCGTGGATTCGATCACAATGGAGCAAGCCGTGGCATTGCTATGTTTCACAATGTTATTCACGGCCTCTTTCAGGCACATGCTGATCACATTTTCATTCATTAACGACAGATTTTCCGGCTCCAGCGTTCCCTCAAAGGTTAATTCAATCTGGGCAGCCTTTAGAATTTGCTGAATGCGGAAAATTTCATCCGTAAGCCGGGTCCCCCTCATCCGTGTCACCATTTCGCGCACTTCCTTGAGTGCCGTTCTGGCCGTCTGGCGTACATCGTTGATCTCGGCCTGGGCTCTTTCCGTATCCTGCGTCATCAATTTACCGGCCAAATCACTTTTGAGGCCAATGAGAGACAGCTTCTGTCCGAGCGTATCATGCAAATCGCGGGCAATCCGCTGACGTTCCTCCAGCTTCACCAGTTCCGAAATCCGTTTGTTGGCATCCTCCAGCTGACCCTGCAGCTGATCATTCTTATTCCGGTTATAGTTCGTCACGGGCAGCAGAATCACCCCGACTACACTGACAAGCACAAATGGCAGCTGTGTGATAAAGAACGGATTCCGCGTTAACAATCCATAATTGACCGTAATGATGGTCGTGACCAGATGGATCGAATACAGCGTGATAAACCCGGCCTTGTTCTTGATGTTCCCGATAAAAAAGGCGAGGAACAACGAGAAATAGATATACCCGAATACCAATGACATCGTAATCGATATCAGAATTTGCAGACTCGTCCAGAAGTAGACGAGCCAGCCTTTGGCCAGAAATGAAAGCACGTAGAAAGCAAAGAACATCAGGATCATCAGAGTACCGAATATAACCTGATAGGTAGAGGTCGACCGGAAGATGAAATAGAACGGAAGGATATAGAAGACGACCCATACATAAGGGCTCAGCCCCGTACTTTTATGAAATATCTGATACCATTTCTGCATGGAGTCCCACCTTCTGTCGGTTCTAGCTTTGTCCTCGTTTCTGTATAACGGACTCGTATTCTTCTTTATTCCTATTATAACCTCATAGCCGCAAGGAATTACTCGCCCTGCACTCTGGGCCTGCTGCTCGCCAGGCTCTTCTCTGCTTTTGCCAATACCGAATCCTGCGGTTTACGGAGCGACTTCTTTGCTTGCTTAAATGTGACAAACTCCTTTTTCTCTTCATCCCACAGACGGAAACGAATAGATTTCAAACTGGTCTTGAGTGTAATCGTTGTTGCCTTTTGCAGCGGAGGAGCAGCTTCATGCGCCTTCTCCAGATTGTAATTAGGAACCTTCGGGCTCAGATGGTGAACGTGATGGAAGCCGATGTTACCCGTGATCCATTGGAGAACCTTCGGAAGTTTGTAATAAGAGCTGCCTTCTACGGCTGCATTGATATAACTCCACTCTTCATCATGCTCGTAGTACGTTTCTTCGAATTGATGCTGTACATAAAACAACCAAATGCCAAGCATTCCCGACACCATGAAGATAGGAGCTTGAACGAGCAGGAAGGCCTGCCATCCGATCGCCCAGCACAGCAATGCATACAGCGCAACAATCGAAATATTCGTTATATAGTTACTGATTTTCTCCTTGCGTCTCGCACCTTTACGGTTAAAACGGTAGGATACCAGAAATATGGCGATGGGACCCAGTCCGAACATCACGATCGGATTACGGTATACCCGGTAGTATAAACGCTGCCAAAAGGAAGCCGCTCCATACTCTTCAACGGTCAATACCCACATATCGCCGATTCCCCGCTTATCGAGATTGCTACTCGTCGCGTGATGAATCGCGTGCGTGTTCTTCCATTGCTCGTAAGGGCACAATGTAATAACGCCTGTAATCGTGCCGAGAATTTTGTTCGCCCGGCGGCTTTTAAAGAAAGATCCGTGACAACAGTCATGGAATATGATAAATGTCCGAACAACAAACCCCGATGCAATAACCGCTATGGGAATGGTAAGCCAGTACGATACGGATAAACTTAAATAGGCTGCATACCATAGCAATATCAAGGGAACCAGTGTATTGAAAAGCTGACCTATACTCGCCTTTGTGTCAATTTCTTCATAAGGGGCAACGTTCTTTTTCAAGCTGGACAATTTGTTATCGGGTTTAGCCATAGTTGTCTTCCTCCTCGAAATGAAACGCAAGGACGCTGTGAAGATGTCACGCACTTGTCTAATCTAATTATAGATAGAATGTCACGTAACTCGTAGTCATAAACGTCATTTCGGGAGTATGACAAATATCATATATTGGTGCGGGAATCGGCCGGAAACCGCAGTCCTACCTGGCGTCTGGCCTCCTGCATGATTTCAGCCGTAATGAGTGAGTTGGCATGGGTATTGATTGCACTTTCCCGTTCGCCGCATTGGATTAAATGGATAAATTCCCGGGCTTCATAATACATCGATTCATGGGTCTGCAGCTGTGTCACGTTCTCAATGGTGCCGTCTCTGTAATGAATCTTCACATCATAAGGCTGATTGATCTTGTCGATAATCATCGTGCCGTTCTCGCCCTGGATTTCGGCAGGGGCATAGGAATCGCTGATCTTGGAGTGCATGATCACGGCATCCATCTCGGGATAGGACAACAGCAGGCTGCCCTCGCCATCAACCCCGGAGGATAGCATATAGCCGGAAGCTTTGACGGAGTCCGGTTTACCGAACAGGGTGACCATCGGATACAGGCAATATATCCCCAGATCCATAAGAGAGCCGTTGGAGTATTCGGGGTTAAACGCATTGAGCACCGTCCCCTGCTTGAAAGCATCGTAACGGGAAGAGTATTGGCAGTAGCTTGCAAAATAACGCCGAATCGGACCCAGCTTGTACAGGTTGTCCCTGACGGTCTTGAAATTCGGCATCAACGTCGACTTCAGGGCTTCCATGAGCAGAACGTTGTTATTCTTCGCTGCTTCAATCATGGCGGACACTTCGGCTGCGTTAGAAGCCATTGGCTTCTCGCACAGAACATGCTTCCCGTAGTTCATGCATAATATCGCCTGATCTACGTGATAGGAATTCGGACTCGCAATGTACACTGCGTCAACCTCGTCATCCTGCAGCATCGTCACAAGATCCGTATACACTTTGGGATCCGCGTACTTGGCCGCGAAAGCCCTGCCCTTCTCTTCCGTACGGGAGTATACGGCAGCAAGTATAAATTCTTCCGTCTCCAGAGCAGCTTGGAGAAACCGCTCGGTAATCCAGTTTGTGCCGATCACGGCAAAACGGATGTTCATCCCTAATCCCTTCCCTTCTCATCTGATAGTAAGTGATCTTTCACTTTGCGTTACATCCATCCTTCAAAAGTCGAAATTCGCTCGCGTGCCGAATCCGGAATCGGCGTGCTCTTGCCTGTCGCGGTATCGATGAGCACAATGGTTCCGCGACCGGCCGCTTTTAAGGTGCCGTCCACCACGATCGCATACTGGACGTCCATGGAGGAGCGTCCGATCTCAGCCACCCGGACATGAAGCTTAAGCGGGTCCTTCAGATACAATTGAGCAAGATACTGGCATTCCAGATCCGCAACCACCGACACCTTTTGTTTGCTGAACAGGTCCTCGGTCAATCCCAGGTTCTCGAAATACTCAATGCGTCCCTGCTCAAAATACATGAAATAGCTGACGTTATTGACATGACCAAGCATATCCGTTTCGCAGTACCTTATCTTTATCGGAATTTCAAAGTGAAACGTGTCCAGCCAAGCCTCGGGATCCGGTTGTATGAAGGTTGTTTTTTTCATGATGAGTCCCCTTTCTCTCTGTAAGAGACAAATGTATGTACAATTAAATCAGTCTTCTACAAGGATAGTCAATACAAGTTGAGTCCGTCAACTACCTAACCAAATCATGGATAACCTGCCAAGAATGCAGCCGGCCATGAAAAAAGACCACCCACTCCAGGGCAGAATCACTGGAGGGATGGTCTTGATAAGGATGAATGGAACAAGTTGGTCAAAATACGTGCCGCTTAGCCATCAATGTCTCTTCTTATAGTAAGTTAAGGCAAGCGCCAACGCCAGCACCGAGCCCTTCACGATATCCATCGCATAATACGGCACGGACAGCATGATCAGGCCGTTTTGCAATATACCGATCAACACGGCGCCGACAAAGGTCCCGAGCGCGTTCGGCTTGCCGGCTCCGAATACGGAGTATCCGATGAAAGTCGCAGCGACGGCATCCATCAGATAAGGTCCGCCGGAACCCACCTCGGCCGTCATGACGCGAGCCCCGAGGATAATCCCGCCGATGGCGGCAAACAATGCGGAGACCAGGTATGCAATCAAACGGTATTTGCTCACCGGAATCCCGGATAATGCTGCCGCTTCTCGGTTGCCTCCGATCATGTACATATACCGTCCGTGTTTGGTATAGGTCAGGAACAGATGGACCACGAGGACCACGAGCACCATGATGATAATGATCCATGGCACCTGCCCGATCTTCTCAAACACCGCCGGAATTTTACCCGTGGCAAAATCTCCGCTCGGCAGGATCATATTCTGGGAAATGGTAGCGCCGCGGGTATATGTCAAGGCAATGCCCTGGAAGATAAACATCGTCGCCAGGGTCATCAGCATGTCGTCGATCTTGAAATTGATGACCAGAAACGCGTTGATCAGCCCGACGGCTAGACAGAACAGCAGCGTGAGGCCGATGCCGATGCCGATATTTTGCCCGTGCCAGACGAACATGGAAATAACCAGAGCGTTCGCCAGGGAAGCCGTTGAGCCGACAGACAGGTCAAAGCCGCCCACAGCCAGCGATACGGTCAGTCCCACGGCAATAATCGTCACGATCGAGATCGAACGGAGTATGTTAATAATGTTGCTTGTATTCAAAAAGTTGTCGGCAACGGTCCCAAATACGAGAATAAGTGCAAATACCGTGATCAACGTGCCGTATTTATATAGAAAATCAAAAGCGAAACTAGCCGCCGGCTTCTCCTTAATTGGTCTTGCTGTATTCATGTTAACCCGCCTCCTGTGCAATAAAGCAATAGTTCCTCTTCGTTGGATGACTGCGTCGTCAGCTCCTTCGTGATGCCGCCGTCATACATCACATACACCCGATCCGTGATGCCAACGATTTCGGACAGCTCGCTGGAGGCGTACAGCACGCACTTCCCCCGCTTGGCCAGCTCGGCCACCAGATGAAAAATGTCCCGCTTCGCGCCAACGTCAACCCCTTTGGTCGGCTCATCAAAAATATACACATCCGCGTCGACCAGCAGCCATTTGCCGATTGCCACCTTCTGCTGGTTGCCCCCGGACAGGTTCCTCACTCGGGCCCGCTCGTTCGGGGTCTTAATTCCGAGCGACTCGATCATCTCCCTCGCCGCCTGCTTCTCCTTGCCGAAGCTAAGCCAGGATCCCCATCTGGAAAAACGGGACAGCACCGCAGCCGTTAAATTGACGGACACCGGCTCTTCCACGAAGACGGCTTCGCGTCGGCGTTCCTCGGGGACCAATGCGATGCCATGCGAGACAGCATCGTGCGGCGAACGGATGCGGAGTTTATTCCCGTTCAGCGTGATCTCACCAGTTGATGTATCGGATGCTCCGAATATCGCCCGGCACAGCTCCGTTTTCCCGGCTCCGACCAGCCCGGCCAAGCCGACAATTTCTCCCTTGCGTATGTGCAGGTTAACACTGTTGATTTTGCCTGGGTCGAACATGTTCTTCACCTCGAAGCAGACGGAGCCGATCTCTCGCTGGATACGGGGAAACTGCTGCTCCATCCTGGAGCCCAGCATGTACTCCACCACTTTGGGCTGATCGATATTCGCAATGCGGTCACTCTTCACCAGCTGACCATCCCGCATGATCGTAATATCATCGCAGATTTCATACAGCTCCGGCAGCCGGTGCGAGATGAAAATAATGCCGACCCCATCCTGCTTCAGCTTGCGCACCAGCTTGAACAGCTGATCTGTCTCGCTGTGGCTGAGCGGCGCGGTCGGCTCGTCCAGAACCAGAATCCGGCACTGCTTGGAGACGGCTCTTGCGATCAGCACCATCTGCTTCTCCGCCAGCGTCAGCTCCGAGATCAGCTTCTTGCCGGGAACCCGGATGTTCATCCGTGCAAGAATCGACTCAGCTTCCTGATGGAGCTCCTTCCAGCGGATCAGGTGCCGCTTGCCCATATCGTGAACCGTCCGATCGAGCATAATGTTCTCTCCAACCGTCAGGTTCGGAATGAGCGCCGTATCCACCTCTTGATAGACGATCTGAATGCCCAGATCCTTCGCTTCCTTCGGGGAACGGATGTCTGCCTTGCTCCCATCGATCCAGATCTCTCCCTCATAATGGTTGTAAGCACCCGATAAAATCTTCATTAATGTAGATTTCCCTGCGCCATTCGCGCCGATCAATGCATGTGCTGTTCCTGCGACCGTCTGAAAGTCAACATTGATTAACGCCTTAACGCCTGGAAAAGAGATTGAGATATGCTTCATTTGAAGTAAGGGTGCCGCATCCGACACGTCTGTCGATGTGGCAGTTGTTGGCTCCATAACGCTTCGCAAGTGTATTCTTCCCTTCAAATAGGATAGGGCGCCCTTATCGAAAACCGACAAGAGCGCCTGTATGAATAATGCTGTTTATTTGCCGCTTGCTTCTTTTAACGCCTTCATCCAGTCCTCTTCGAATTCGGTGCTCGTCCCCCAGCTAGGGATAATATCCGCCAGGTTGACCATGTTGACTGCTTCGGCTGCCCCCTCAAGGCTGGAGCGCTCAATCAATACAGGCTCCAGATTGACCGTGGCAGGCGTTTCCTCGCCGGCAATCTTTTTAGCAAGCAAACGGACGTTGATCGCGCCGATCGTTTTCGGATCTACGGCTGCGGTAGCCACCCAAGGGCTGTCCGGCTTCTGGATCAGCTCCAGGTCCGCGTTGGATACGTCGATGCCGTAAATCTTAACCTCGGTGCGTCCCGCTTCCTCCAGCGCTCTGGCTGCGCCGATGGCGAACGCATCCCAGGTTGCGAAGATCGCATCGATTTCGCCCTTCGGATACTTCGTCAGGATGGCGGATACCGCATTTTGCGTTTCCAGCGAAGTCTGGTCGCTCGCCACGCCGAAACGCTCCACCTCCTTGATGCCCGGATTGTTCTTCAGCGTTTCCTGGTATACGGCATTACGTCGTACCATCGGCGGAAATCCGTCCACCCAGAGATAGACGATGTTGGCTTCCGGCCCTTGCTCTTCGACCAGCTTGTCCAGTGCCAGCTTCGCCAGCTGCTCATCATCCTGCGACGTCTGGGTTACCCCTGCAATGTCGCCGATCTCCGGCAAGGAGTCAAAGGTGACGACAGGAATTCCTTTGTCCGTAATCTTCTTCACGTCTTGAACGGATGCAGGATCGTCTCCGTGCGAAATGATAAATCCATCGTAATCGCTGTCAATGGCTTGGGCGATCGCATCGTGGAATTTAGCGGAATCCCCGTTCGCCGAGAAGGTATCTACCTTAAACCCGAGAGCCTCGCCTTCCTGCTTCGCGCCTGCCAAAAATTGCGCCGTATGATCATCGCCCCCGATTTTCCGGACGACCATCAATTTCACCGGATCCTTCTCGGCAATGCCTGCCGGCAGGTTCTCGACCTTGTCCGCCAGATTGCCTGCTCCGCTACCGCCGCCGCTGCCCGATTCAGCACAGCCGGTTAAGACAATCATAAACGCAAGCACCAGCGCGGTTAATTTCCTTACGTGTTTACTGCCTTTCATGTTCTCTCTCCCCCTGTTTTCCGTTAAAAGGACTATACTAATTAATACAAGTAATCCTATAGGATTTAATTAGAGGCGTCAACCCTTATTTTCTTGCTTTAATGCATTACACCACAAAGGCAAAAAAAATGAAAGTTATTTCTAACTCTCGTTCTGTCTTCGGGACGCTTTCATTCCAAACGCCAGCCCCTTCATTTGATATGTATCGGTAACGGCGCGCCCATATTTCATATCCCGTGCAAATCCTATCAAAAAAAGAGCTCGGGAAGGCAGTGATTCCCCCCGAGCTCTTTTCCCATCCTAATCGATCAGCTCACCCAAGCTTATCCTGCAGCATTGCATTCCGCTTTTCGCTTATATTATGAATTAATCCAAACGAACGCCCATCGTTTCAAGCCAAGCCTTCGCGATCAGGCCGTGTCCGGCCGGTGACGGATGCACGCCGTCCGGCGCCCAGAAGGCAGCTTCGCGGCGCGCCGACGCCGCAGCGAACAATCCGTCCAGCGGCACCAGCAGCGCCCCGTATTCCACTGCTAATTCGCGAACAGCCGTAATTTTCGGATCCAGATCCTCGCGCCAAACTCTGCGATCCTCCGGATGCGGCAGCACGAACGGCTCAACCAGAATCAGCTTGGCGTCAAGCGCCCCTTTGGTGCGTTCGATCAATTTACGGTAGCCGGCTTTGTAATCCTCAGTGCTTGTCGGGTCCCCGCTATCATACCGGCGCCAAGTGTCATTGATTCCGATATAGATGGATACCCAGTCCGGTTTCAAGTCCAGGCAATCCTCCTGCCATCTAGCATTCAAGTCGACGACCCGGTTTCCGCTGATCCCTCTATTCAAAAAGGTTACGTTTAACTCAGGAAATTTCATGCCGAACAACGAGTCGATCAATAGCGGGTATCCGTTCCCCAAGCTGCCGGAAAAGTTCCGGTCACGACCGCAATCCGTAATGCTGTCTCCTTGAAATAATACGACATCCCCTTGCTGCAAACGATTCATTCCACTTCCTCCTCATCGGTATGTTGCTAATGTACGTACAATTGGAAATCCGTAGGCTCATTACTCGTGAGAACGCTTCCTAGCATTAAATATTTGCCATGCAGGGCTCAATTCCTTTTTATGTACCATGCAAATCGTTGATTTTATGAGCAAATTTTTTGGCACGGCCCGTTGGAAGAGAATAACGTGTATCGACGTATCTTCTCAGGAGACAGACCGCTTTAAGCGGAAGCTTTTCTTACGAGATCAGGATGGTAAGCCCCTGAAGTTTATTCTTATTTCCTCATATAAAAACCTGCCCCAAAGTCGGGACAGGTTCTGTTATTGTTCAATTATGCTCCGGTTGGCATGGCCACCCAATGGCCTTCCGATACTTCCACAAGCTCCGAATGCTCGAGATTATATTTGTCCTCACCGGTGCGCTCTTCCAGCAGTACCCGTTTCTTCTTGGATTCGATCTTCGGATCGGGTACCGGAATCGCCGCGAGCAAGGACTTCGTATAATCATGCTGCGGATTGGAGTACAGCTCTTCGCTTTCAGCCAGCTCCACGATTTTGCCCATATACATAACGGCAACGCGGTCACTGATATGCTTCACCATCGACAGGTCGTGCGCAATAAACAGGTAGGTCAAGCCCAGACGATGCTGCAGCTCCTCCAGCAGTTTCACGATCTGCGATTGGATCGACACGTCGAGCGCGGAGAGCGGCTCGTCGCACACGATGAATTTCGGCTCCACCGCGAGCGCCCGGGCAATCCCGATTCGCTGGCGCTGGCCGCCGGAGAATTCATGCGGATAGCGCGTGGCGTAGGCCGGATCCAATCCGACCATATCCAGCAGCTCCTCGACCCGTTTCTTCCGCTCCTGCTTACTGCCGGTCAATTTGTGAACATCCAGCGCTTCGCCGATAATGTCCACCACCTTCAATCTCGGGTTGAGCGAGGCATACGGATCCTGGAAAATCATCTGCATATGGCGCCGCATGGCCTTCATTTCCGAAGGAGAAAGACGATTTACGGACATTCCTTGATACAGCACTTCTCCGCCTGTTGGCTGGTGAAGGCGAAGGATGGCTCGTCCCGTCGTCGATTTTCCGCTGCCGGATTCCCCGACAACCCCGAGCGTTTCCCCAGCCTGAATGTGAAAGCTGATATCATTTACCGCTTTAAGCACATTACCTTTACCCATATCAAAATACTGCTTCAAGGATTTAACCTCTAACAGAGGTCCCTTGTAATCCGTGCTTGGCACGATGATCGGCGCGGGCTTCGCTTTCTTCTTCTCGTCCAGGCGCGGAAGCGCGTTTAACAGCTTCAACGTGTAGGGATGCTGAGGATTCTCGAAAATTTCCTCCGTCGTTCCCGTCTCGACAATCACGCCGTCCTTCATTACCGCCACGCGGTCGCACATGCCCGCAACAACGCCAAGGTCATGCGTGATCAATATAATGGAAGAACCGAAGCGCTCCTGCATATTTTTCATCAGATTGAGGATTTGAGCCTGAATCGTTACGTCAAGCGCCGTCGTCGGCTCGTCCGCGATCAGCAGCGCAGGTCTGCACGCCAGCGCGATGGCGATCATGACCCGCTGCCGCATGCCGCCCGAGAACTCGTGCGGGTACTGATTATAACGCGCTTCGCTGTTCGGTATGCCGACCAGCTTCAGCATCTCAAGCGCCTGCTGCTTCGCTTCCTGCTTGGACAGCTTCTGGTGTTTGACCAGGCTCTCCGATATTTGTTCCCCGATTCGGATCGTCGGATTAAGCGAGGTCATCGGATCCTGAAAGATCATCCCGATATCGCGTCCGCGGATGCTCTCCATCTCTTTCTCGGTTTTCTCGGCCAGGTTCTGGCCAAGGAACAGGATCTCCCCATCTTTCATATAAGAAGGCGGGGAAGGCAGAAGCCGCATGATCGAACGTGCGGTGACGCTTTTGCCGCTTCCCGATTCCCCAACGATCCCGAGCGTTTCCCCTTTCTTCACTTCAAAGCTGACCCCACGCACCGCGTGAAATTCTGAATCACGGGATTGAAAGGCTACACTCAAATTTTTAACCTGCAATATCGGTTCCAACTCTGCTCACCTGCCATTATGCGTTTATGTCATTAAAGTAATATCATCTACAACTCTTATAATCTATTGACTTTTAAAATAGGCTAAAATAAAATATACTATATCACTCGGAATAATGCAATTTGAAACAAGGAGGAAAGGCAGCTTATGGGGGGGACAGAAGCAGCAAGACCAAACAGACTCATAGGTTCGATAAGCAGCACATACAGTAAGATCCTTCTGAATCCTTCTTATAGATACTTACTATTATTATTGGGAGCGCCCGTGAATCTCGTGGTCTTCCTATTTTATTTGGTTCAGAGAAAGAAGGACGACTACGCGGCGGCTGAGAACCGCATACGCAGCGAGATGCTGGCTGCCGGAGATCTGGAGGCCCTTCGCTCCGAGATGATGGAGCAGCAGAAGCGCAAGCACGACTTCTTCAAGCAAAAAGTCAATGAAGGGCAGCTTCGGCAGGAAGTCGACAAAATCGTAGAAGCAAGATTCCGGGAAGTCCTTAAGGAACGGACTGTCAAGGAACTGAAACTGTGCAACCGGAAACGGTTGACCATGGCCGATACGTTTGGTTCTCTCATCGAGAATCCGTTGTTCTTCATTATATCACTTATTCCGGGCTTGCTGATGTACATCCTTATTTTTTTGTACAGCAATCCTTACCTGAAATATATTCTGGAGAGACTCGTGATGACGGTCTTCGTTATCTTCGGGGTAGCGGTGCTCGTCTTTACGATTCTCCACTTGTCGCCGTTCAACCCGGCAGCCAACATTCTGGGCGAGACGGCAACGCCGGAACAGATCGCGGCTTTTAACAAAATGCACGGACTGGATCAGGGCTATCTCACGCAGCTGTGGAACAACATTAAAGGAATCGCCTACTTCGATCTCGGCAAATCCTTCTCGGGCAATGAAGAGATTACTTCAAGCATCGCCAGAAAGTTCCCGATTACGCTGACGCTTACGGTCATTTCCCTGATGATCGCGATTGTGATCGCATTGCCGATCGGGATTATCTCGGCTACGAGACCGAATTCGTTTTTTGATTATACGTTTATGTTTATCGCGCTGATCGGGCTGTCCATACCAAACTTCTGGCAGGGACTGATCTTCATCCTGAATTTCTCGATCAAGCTGCAGTGGCTCCCCGCCACCTTTAATCCGGAGAACTGGTTGTCCATGATCATGCCGGTGATCGTGCTCGGTACAGGACTCACCGCTTCGGTAGCGAGAATGACGCGCTCCTCTACGCTGGAGGTTATTAATGAAGATTACATGATCACAGCCAGAGCGAAGGGGCTCAGCAAAGGCACCATTCTGATGAAGCATGCTGTCCGCAACGCCATCATTCCGATCATTACGGTCATCGGACTTCAGTTCGGCGGAATGCTCGGCGGCTCTGCCGTTACGGAGAAGGTATTCAACATCAGCGGAATCGGCAGCTACATCGTCGATAAACAATTCATTCCTGACATCCCGGCCATAATGGGCGGCGTGGTATACACCGCCATTACCATATCGCTGGTGAACGTCATCATTGATATCTTGTACGCGTTCTTCGATCCACGGATCAGGTCCAAGATGAAACAATACTAAAGCAGGTGTACTCATGATCAAGAAGCTTCTTTCTAAACAAGAAACCAAACACCAGCTGAAATCCTCACACGAGTACAGTCAAGCCAGCTTCACATGGGTTATTTCTTTGACCTTAACGGTGATCCTGCTTCTGAACAGCTTTGATTTCACTGGGGGAACCATCAAACCGTGGGTGTTCGCCGCCTTTGCGGTATATGCATTGTTCACCATCATTCAGATCATCATTACGCTGTTGATCCGTAGAGATCTTCAAAGCCAGGGAGAAATCCGGCGCTCGACAAGGATCCTGGGATACATCCAGCTGCTGAGCATTGCCACAGGAAATCTGTTTACCGTCACGTTCGGTTTCAATCTGATCAAAAAACAGAAGCCTCCTGAATATACAATTGCCGTCTACATGCTGTTAACCCAGCTGTTTGTCATCGCGGTCTCGGCACTGAATCTGTTCAAGCCTTACGTGTCGAATACATTCCTGCCGGCGATGGCCTTGCTTCTGATTATTGCAGTCATTCAGCTGATCGCGCTTATACTCGTTGCCCGATATGTTACAACGAATTCTGCACCTCCCCGGATGGCCTGGCTTGCCTTTCCGCTCATTCTGACTGCGGTGACGGGTAATATTTTTGCCTTGGTGCTCGGCATCAACCTGCTTGCGAAGATACGCAAGAACGGCAATCCGGCGATGACCCGCTGGGGCGACGTGTGGGTGAAGCTTACTGCCAACTCGACTGCCATGTCCGGATTGTTCTTTGTGATCTTCCTGTTCTGTCTGTCGGTAAGCAGTCTGTTTACCTTTGATTACAGCATCGCGATCGATAACAATTACAGTGCCATCCTGCAGCCGCCAAGCCTTGTGTACCCCTTCGGTACGGACAACTTCGGCCGGGATTTGTTCTCCCGAATCGTATTCGGAGCCCGAATCTCGCTGATCGTCGGATTTGCCTCTACGGCGATCCCGGTTGTTATCGGCGGTGTTCTCGGTGCCATCTCCGGCTACTATGGCCGCCATACCGATAACATCATCATGCGTTTGCTGGACGTGCTGTACGCCATTCCGGGCATCCTGCTCGCCATTGCGATCATTGCTGCATTCGGAGCCAATACCGTCAACCTCATTCTGGCGCTCAGCGTAGGTGCAATACCCACGTATGCGAGAACCATGAGGGCGAACGTGCTCCTGGTCTCCACCTTTGAATATGTCGATGCGGCCAGAGCTTTCGGCTCCAGCAATTTTTCGATTATATTCAAGCATATCGTTCCTAACTCGCTTGCACCCATGATTGTCAAATCTACGCTAACCATTGGTGCAGCCGTCATCTCGACGAGCAGCTTGAGTTATCTGGGTCTCGGCGTTGAGCCGCACATCCCGGAATGGGGGAATATCCTGAAGATCGGAAGCACGTATCTTGAGACGCATTCCTACTTGGCCATTTATCCGGGTCTAGCCATCATCGGGCTTGTCTTGTCCTTCAACTTCCTTGGCGACGGACTGCGGGATGCCCTGGATCCTAAACTGGATTAAAACTTTTCGTGCCCTTGGCACACTAACTATCGGTTTCAAAAAATATTTTATATATATACAACTCAGGAGGGTATCACCAATGAAAAAGAGTTCCTTGCTGTTACTGTTTCTCTCGCTAGTCATTGTACTGGCCGGATGCAACGTAACAACCAAAGATGATGCACAGCAAAATCAGCAAGAACCATCGGATACATCAACAGACACATCCGCTGTTAATATTGAACTGCTTGGCATGAGCTCTAACGAATCCGATGTCAACATCATTCGCGACCAGCTCACGAAGAACGGCTTCAATGTGAAGCTGAATCTGCAGGCGGACTACGGCAGCTTCAAGGCACAGCAGGATGCCGGCAACTACGACATCGCGCTGTCCAGCTGGACTACCGTAACCGGTAACCCTGACTATGCCGTTCGTTCCCTGTTCAAAACCGGCGGCGACTACAGCATCCTGTCCGACGAAGAAGTGGACAAGCTGATCGACCAAGCAGCTACGCAAACGCCTGAAGACGCTGTTGAAACTTACAAACAACTGGAACAACGTCTTGTAACAGACAAAGCTTATATCGCACCATTGTACATCTCCCTGAAGAGCCAAGCGTTCAACAAGGATGTCCTGGACGAAAATTCCGTCCGTCTCTCGAAGTCCCGTTCCCTTCCTTGGGAAGCCGTTGATTTCAAAGACCAATCCAAGCGTGCTTCGCAGCCGCTGATTCTGTCCCAATCGATCTCCGAACTGACTTCTCTTGATCCAATCAAGGGTAATGACGGTTCCATCAACATCATCAACACCAACATGAACGTACGTCTGATCAACCTGACCGATGATGACAAGATCACATCCGAAGGCTCGCTGTCTTATAACCATGCCATTGGCGAAGGCAACTCGGAGTATTACTTCATTCTTAGAGACGACATTAACTTTGCTAAAATCACAAACAAAAAGGCTGAAGATTCCGGCGAGCGCGTAGGCGCCGACGATGTCATCTTCTCCATGAACAGAGCCAAAGACAAAAATTCGGTACCGGATCACCGCACGTACACGCTTCACGAGCATATCAACACGGTTGAAGCTGTAACCGATCTGAGCGCACTGGAGAACACCAAAGTATCCGGTGGCAGCGAAAGCATTAAGGATGCGCTGGAAGCTGGCTTGGATACCAAGATCACTTCCCTCGTTGACGACAAGAATCAAGCAAGTACGAAAGACGGTAAATACCAAGTCATTAAATTGACGACCACTGAGCCGTTCCCGCAAGTATTGAACTACCTGGCTCACCAATCGGCTGGTATCGTATCGAAGAAACAAGTGGAATCCATCAACACGTATGACGTCGAGAAATTCGATGTGAACAAAGACATCCCTTACGGGGACCAAAACACGGTAACCGAAGGCGACAAATATAACAACACGCTGTATGCCAGCGGTCCTTATATTCTGTCTTCCAAAAATGACTATGAAGCGACCTTCTTCAAAAACCCTGGTTACATGAAGGGCACCGAGCACGAACCGAAAATCGAGCAAGTGAAGGTGCGCTTTATCAAGGATGCGGACAGCACGCTTTCCGCACTGCGCAGCGGCGAGATTCATTTGTACTACGGCGTGCCTGAAACGAAATACGATGTGGTTAAAGGCGACAGCAAGCTGAAGCTGCAAACGATCGAAAGCAACGCCGTATCCTACTTGCTGTTCAACACGAAGAACCGTGATGTGGCAACAAGCGATGATCTGAGAAGAGCGGTGCTCTACTCCATCAACCAGGATGAAATTTTGACTTACTACAACAATAACAAAATCAAAGCCTACTCCACCGTCAGCCCAATCGTAAAAACCGGCAACGAGCTGGTGGCTGATCCGGCGAAGGTAAAGGAATTCTTGAGCGCATATAAAGCGAGCAAGTAAAAAAGAGGACGACATTAGCGAAAAGCTGATGTCGTCTTTTTTGATGCGAGGTTTACATGGGCGCCGCTAACTACTATAACGTCACTAAGGACGATAGACCCTTTGCATCGCTCCGCATGCGGATGATTCTTCCGATCTCTGTTGCCCCCAGATTTCCATGAATGAATGGGGCTGATGTAGAAATCCGGGTGCAAAGGAGACCGCTACCGCTTCTCCAGAATCATTCCGCCTTCTCCGCTGAAGTCTTAACGGGACGGACCTGCATCCACACTTATTCGAAGATGCTAAACTAAACAAAGGACGAATGATTAGCCGCTGCGCAGCTACTCTCTCCCTTTTTTGGGAGGGGGGAGGAAGCCGCCCCCTGTAATTAACATATACAGGGGGGGCTTACCAAGATTAAAGGCTTGGATTACATGCGCTTGATATCATCTGCAAGCTCGGGCAGGCCCTCGCCGAAGTAGTGATCGTCGCCCTCGTATGCCCGGGTGACGGCTTGGGGGAGCTGCTTCGCGTAGTGCTGGGCATGTGCGAAAGGTACTACTGGATCGTGACGGCTGTGATATAGAATTAACTTTGATATGTGCGGTAGCTTGGCTGCAAATGAATTGGGTAACGTATACTTTTCATTCTGCCAATCGTCGTCCTTGCCCCAATAGGGGGCCGCGACCAAGAACAGTCCAGAGACGGTTCGCTTGCAGCCTTCTTCCGAGAGATATTTCAGCAGCACCGAGCCGCCTAGGGAATGGCCTATGAGGAAAAGCTCCTCATCCAGTGCCTCGATTTCATTGGCAATCTGCGCTTTCCACAGAACGCAATCCGGATCCGGCATGCCGGGAGATAGGACATGATAAGCTTCACCGAGCTGTTCTTGTAGATGGGCTATCAAGCCGCTGCTGCCTTGGTGAATACCTTTCGGGCCGGCACTATGGATGAACAAAACTTGTTTTTTCATGTTTCGTCTCCTTCCCGATCTTTGCTTATGAGGTATGAGCATGTCCAACAGGATGTGTACCAACCTAGAATAACTGATTGCAGCGTGCCGGACTTCTTATTATTTGCTGACATCCGACCCGTATCAGGAATCTTTGGCGGCATACCTTTATCGCATAGAGGGATCCAGATCATGTCGCCCCCCGTGATCACCCGCTTATGAGTAAGCCAACAAAACAAAGAAATGGTTAGCATCCAATTCATGGCTCCATTAAAGACAACAAGCCGCCCCTTCACCAGAATCGGTTGAAGGGGCGGCTCTTTTTTGCTGATCTATTATGGTCTCTTTTTATTTCGCCAGCACCATCGCCGGGTCAATACAATCGGCCATGGACCGAACCTCGACCTGACCTGGCTTGCCCGGTACGAATGCCTGCTCTCCGTTATCTCGGAGGCTAAAGGAAACCGTCATCGGAATGCCCGGTATCAAGTCGAAGAAGTTATCGCTGTAAAAGCCTTCCGCTTCCGACGACAGCCATACGTGGCGGCAAAGCACGTTGCTCTCCAGCACAAACGTGGTGCCATTGCTTCCCTCAACTTCTTTCACGTGGATGGTCGGGCTGTGCAGACGAAGTTGTTTGTCATTCACGAAATAGAATGTTTTGCTGTCCACCACGTCCCCGTCCTGAAGCAACTGCGCCAACAGCACGACCTCAGCTGGATCATGTCCACGAAGCAGTTCCTCGTTCACAGCTCGGAATACAACGAGCGACGCTTGCTCTTCCGCACGGATCGATTGCTCCGATACATAAAGCTCTTTTCCATTAAAATCGAATACCTGAACCTTAAGAGTCCCTTGGACCTCTTCTGAAATGTCGGATACAAGATGGACCAGAATTTCGGAGTCCTTGGACTCGATCGACAGACTCACATCCCGGAAACTGCGCTTGGCCACATATTGCAGCGCCTTCCATCTCCCGAGATAATCCATGCCCGCCCATGAAGCGACCGGCCAGCAGTCATTCATCTGCCAGTACAATGTGCCCATGCAATACGGTTTGTTGCGGCGATGGGCTTCAATCGCCATCTTCATTGCTTCAGCCTGCTGAATTTGGCTCATATGCAGGAAAGCTTCAAAATCCTTCGGCTCATTATAATATTGATCCATATAAGTCTTGATCAAGCGATTGCCGGCACCGTTCTTCTGGTGCGCCAGCATAACCGTTGACTCCAGCTCCATATCGCCGTCTTCGGCGTAGGTACGGACCGTCTTCGGTTCCGGGAAGGACTGGAATCCATATTCACTCATGAATCGGCCGACATAAACATTGTAGTTATCAAACGGCTCCGTATTATGCCAAACGCCCCAGTAATGAATATCTCCGCTCGTTGTGGACGGATTGGCATGCTGCTCCTTGTCATGGCTGAGCGATACCAGCGGGGATGAAGGCCAATACTCCGCTCCCGGTGCATAACCAGTTACAGCCTCAGGCAGAATTTCGTGGAATACCTTTTCGTAGTCGCTCCAGATCTTCTCACGGAGTTCCTCGGTATAGTCCTGCTTCCAGCCCCAGCCGCCATTCTCTTCATAATGCGCCCATGCAGAATCAATCTCGTTGTTGCCGCACCAGAGCACGATGCTCGGATGATTCCGCAGACGGACCAGGTTCTCCTCCGCTTCCAGCCGCACGTTCTCCAGAAAAGCCTCGTCGCCCGGATACATGCTGCAAGCGAACATGAAATCCTGCCATACCATGATTCCATATTCATCACACAGATCGTAGAATACGTCCTCTTCATAAATACCGCCGCCCCATACGCGCAGCATGTTCATGTTCGACTCCGCTGCGGACGCGATTTCATGACGGTATCGGTCAGCAGTCACCTCCGTTATGAAGCTGTCATTCGGGATATGGTTTGCCCCCTTGGCAAACACAGGCGTGCCGTTAAGCTCGATGTAAAAAGAAGTGCCGCGGCTATCCTGTTCGCGTACCAGCTTGACGGTGCGCAGGCCGGTTCTAACCTCTTTCCCTGCAACGATCCGTTCCGCTTCCATCAGCTCGGCATGGAACGAATACAGATGAGCCTCACCCAGGCCGCGGCACCACCACAGCTTCGGATCCGCAATCGCAATATTTAATTCAACCGAGTGACGGCCTTCTTCAAGCTGTAGCTGCTGTTCCCATACCTGACTGCCTGCAGTTACGCGCAGCACTCCTTGCCAAGGTTGCCCCGCTTCGATTGCAGCTACCGCGGTCACTTTAGCCATGTGAGCCGCAACCTCATTCTGACGGATGAACAAGTCATCGATTCGCACCTCGGACCAAGCCTCAATCCGGGCTTCCCGCCAGATTCCGCTGGTCACAAACCGCGGTCCCCAATCCCAGCCATAATGATAAGGTGCTTTACGGGAAAATATGCTCAGTTTCTGATCACCCAGACCCCCAAGCTCAGACTGGTCATTCGTAGCTGGCAGCGGATATCCGAGCTTCGCAAGCTTCGGCAGATCCTCCTGGATAGGGGAACGAAAGCGAATGTGAATCACGTTGCCGGAAGTCTTTAGCTGCGATTTCACGTCGATCCGCCATGAACGGAACATATTATCTGCGGAAAGCACCTTCGTCCCGTTCACGAATACGTCCGCGTAGGTATCCAGTCCGTCAAATACGAGTTCAATGCGGGATTGGGCGCTCAGATTCGGATCCAGATCAAATGTGGTCTCATACTCCCAATCCTTCTTGTCGATCCACTGCAGGTCATGCTCATTCGTTCCGTAGAAGGGATCCGGGATTTTGTCATTTTTCAGCAGGTCCGTGTGTACGCAGCCCGGCACCTGTGCCGGAAGCCACTCGGATTCGTCGCACGCTTTGAATTTCCATTGGTTTAAGGTCATAACGTTATGATTCATGATAGTAGTCTCTCCATCTCTATATATTTATTTGATGCGGATCGGGTCATATTCCATACAGATATGGCTTCTCCGCGCATCAGCTTGTTCTCCACTCTACGCTCAGGCTAAGTGCGGCTTATGCTTGCACCCTTATCAGATACAAGCCGCTCAGCCTTTTAAATCCGGAAGCTCATCCAGCGTGACCGTAAACGGATGATGATAGGTTCGAATCAACTGCTGCTCGTCCGTATACTCTTCTGAATACCTCCGTTCATTTCCTTCTCCTGTGAACACGAAGTTTCCATACCACGTGCAATTCCATGCCCACGGGCATCCGTCCTCCAGCATGAGATCGGGGTCGGGAATGACGCCGTTCTCGGTCAGCGCAATGATTTTTGCCGTATCCGTATACGATAAAGCCGTGCGGAACCGCTCAGATTGCGAACCGTAATCCCGGGCAGGCGGGTAAATGTCCTCTCCGAGGATATCGACGTAGGAATCGCCCGGATACCAATCCTTGTGCTGCCCGTTCCATACCCAGATCAGGTTGTTCAATTCGTGGTGATGCGTCATGCGTTCGTACATCAGCTTCCAAAGCGCAATGCAAGGCTCAGGGCCTTTGGCCCCCCACCAGAACCAGCCTCCCGAAGCCTCATGCAGTGGTCTCCACAGCACCGGAATGCCGGCATCCTGCAGACGCTTAAGTTCGATTGCAATAGCATCGATATCCCGGATGATAAGGCCGTACTCTTCCCATGAAGGCTCCGCCATCGCCTGTGCGATATCAAAGGTTGTCGCATTGGTGTAAAAGCCTCTGCCCCAGGTCCGATCCGGCGGCAAATCCACCAAATCCTTCGGGGCGTTCCAGTGCCAGCAGAAGGTCACGATCCCGCCGCGATTCCACCACTTCATCGCCAGATCCGTGTCCTGACACTCGGCTCCGCGCTCCACCCGTGAAGGCGAGTAATTCATGAAATCGAATCCGCCGACGGCAGGGTATTTCCCCGTGACCTCGTGGACCATGTCGAACTCCGGCGTGGATACAACACCAATCTGCTGCCCTGTCAGCATCCGTTTTCCGTAGATGCTGCATAAATACTCCATTAGCCGTTTTGGCTTGATCGGAAGCGGCCGGGTTGATCAGGTCCGGCTGGACCTCAAAGCGGGTGCTGCTTGCTTTTGTCATGCGATTCACTCCTGTCCTGTAAGTTCTTATTAGGTGAAGGTTGCCGCCCGCAACACAAGAACAAGGCACAAAACTCATTCTGCGACACGGCACCTATCCCGCAACACAACATTCATCCTGTGACATGACCCTTCCTCCAATACGGCATCTATCCTGCGAGATGATATCGATCCTTCGGCGATGCACCTGTCCTGCAGCAGCCTTTACCCGACAACCCCGGTACGCTCCACGCTCTCCACAAAGTGGCGCTGTACGAACAAATACAGTCCAATAAGAGGTAGAATGGCCAGCAATATCCCCGTATCTACCACGAGTGCCACGTAGTTCGGATCGGCTTTGGCCGATGAACCAAGTCCCATCAGCGCCGGGAGAAACTGGTTCGCATCCGCGGGCAGGGAAGCGATCTTCAGCGGCATCAGCGACTGCTCACTCATAAAGAGCGAAGTATAGAAGGTGTCATTATACTGCCAGACGAACGAGAACAGGGTCACCGTAATAAGCGGCGGAATCGCATTGGGAAGCATGATCGCAAAAAACGTCTTAATCCCGCCTGCACCGTCAATCAGCGCAGCTTCCTCAATCTCCTTCGGGAGCCCCCGGAAAAATTGACGGAAGATATAAATGAACAGTCCGGCTTTAAGCCCGGTGGCCGTTGCCGAAGTAATAATCGAGGGCCAGTAGCTGTTCAGCAGGTTGACGCCTTCTTTTCCGGTAAACAAATGAACCAGCCCCAGAATATCAAAGCTGCGAAAATGCAAATACATCGGTACCATCAGCGTGCTCATCGGAATCAGGATCGTCAGCACGACCAGGCCGAACAGCAGGTTGCTTCCTGGAAAGGTGAACCGGGCAAAGCCATATCCGGCAAGCGCGGTCGATATCGTGGTCAGCAGCATCGTGATGAATACGTAAATCATCGTGTTCAGCAGCAGCGGCCAATAATCCAGCAGGTCGAGCACGAGCTTGAAGTTATCCAATGTGAAATGCACCGGAATCATATAAATCGTTGGATTATAAATATCCTGTTTGTCTTTAAACGCCACAGAGAACTTGGAGATGATCGGATAGATGATGATAAATGTAATGCCGATGATCAGCAGGTAGCGGAACACCGCCCACAGAATAGGCAGCGCCTTGTTCTTGAACCGGTTCATTCGTTCCTGAGCCGTTTCGTCCGAGCGATCCCGAATCGATGCCATACGGACCTCCTTTTTTTCCTGTACCGTCAGGAATCTCTTAGCCATTAGTTTTGATAAAAGGTTTTCCTTGAGACGATGATCCCCATAATAATCAGCAGCAAGCTGATAACGATGGTATACAGCCAAGCCATCGCGGCACTGAGCCCGAAATTCTGCGTTTTGAAGGCCGTCTCGTATATCGTCCGGGTCACGGTGCTGTCCGCGAACGAATCGATGATGGTATAAATCATGTTTGTCAGGATGAGCGGACTCACCATCGGAAAGGTGATTTTCCAGAACGATTCATAAGCGGTAGCCCCCTCGATCTTCGCAACCTCGTACATTGAACCCGGGACGGCCTGCAAGGCGGCAAGAAAGATCAGAATCTGCACGCCTGAGCTGCTGATAATATCGTAGATCCTCATGACCGCCCCGATAATATACTCGGTTACGGTAAGGGGAAATCCGGCCTCGGATAAAATGCGCACCATCGACAGCACATTGAATTGTCCGGAAGCTTGCCCGAGCTCCTCCGCCACCGTAGCATTTCCGACCAGATTGATCAGACCGGAAGTTTCCGTTGCGGAAATTGCGCCTGACGCCAGGATGACCGGCAGGAAGAATATCGCCCTCGCAAGGGCTCTCCCCCTGAATTTCTGATTCAGCAGAATGGCGGAGAACAAACTGAAGAACAAGATCAGCGGAACGTCCACCACCATGCCCAGTATCGATTCCGTCAAGATCCGGTTAAAATTCGCGTCCACGAACAGCGCCGTGGTGAAATTGCTCCATCCAACCGACTCCAGTTCATAGCCTGTGGGGGAAATGTTCAATTTACTGAAGCTGAACAGGATGGACTGGAGCAAAGGTCCGGCAAACAAAAAGATGAACCCGATCAGCCATGGTGCGATGAAAAGGAGACCGAGCATGGATCTTTTTTGAGTCAGGGACAATCTCATTTTCATGCCCGGCCACCCCCTACGGCATAATTTTGCGGCTCCACAAGGACCCCGTTAACATCGACGGCTTGATCGGTATAATTAATCAGAATCGACGTGCCGTTCTCGTACCTCACTTCAACCACGCCGCCTTCATGCCGCTTATGCTCCACCATCCGCTGCGTCCGAAGCGGCGCCAGCACCTCATTCAGCTCCTTGTACAAGGAAACCGCTTCTTCGAACCAATCCTTGTAATGGGTGGAGTACATGTCATCAAAACGCGTGTACTTCAGCTTCGAGCTTTGTTCATAGGACCACAGAAAATGCGGAGCTGATCCGAATTCCAGTGACTGCAGAAGCTGCTTGCGTAAATTTTGCTCATTCAGGTTATTGACTGCTGCCCCCGCATAATCTAGGTATCCGTGAATGACCATTTGATAAAAGGGGACTTCCTCATCCGTCAGCCCGAATCCACTGCTCGACGTCGGTGCGTCGATCACGTGGCTGGCATAAGCCCAGCTGTATGCATTGGCGCCGGAAACCATCGTATCCGGGTAGGCTTCATGCAGCTTCTGCAGCTGATCGGTCACGATAAGCTTCGCGGTTTCACGGAAAACCACCCGCTGCACCCGGTAATCCGAGCTCAGAACATCGCCCAGGTCCCGCAATGACACAGCCCCGATGCCAAAGCGTTCATATTGCCCCGCGAATCGGTCCACGTAATAGGGAAGCTTCGCCGGCGACATGAGACTGTACGTACCGTAATAAGAGTCCATCCGGTTCGTGTTCCGGTCATAGGGATGCAGCGCTGCCGTTTCCCTGGTCACGAAACGGGATGCATCGGATGACGGCGTGAACGCCCCATCATCATGATAGACGTGCTGGAAGGCAACATCCGGATACAATCCGCCGCCGGAATCCTTTAATTGCTGGGACAGGGCCTTCAACTCCGATGTGCTTCCAACCACCCGATCGGCCTTCACCTTAACCGGGGTTTTGTGATGGACGCCTTTGCCGAACCAGCCGAGGTAACGCATTCGGAGATTGGCGATGCCCTCGCCATTCAGAAGAGCGGCGATCTCCCCTGCCTGCTCGAAGGTGGTCATCGAGACGACGGCATCATAAGGTACGCCCAGAAAAGATCTCCGTTTATCCACGCTGCCCAACATATCCAGATAGAACGGGATCCCCTCGTCTTCTTCCAGTGGAGTCAGCTGGTTATCCTCCACGAGCGTTTCCTGATACAAGCGCGCCATGCCCGAGTAGCTGGCCTCATCACCCGACAGGAAGCTGTATCTAACCGCCAGATTACCGCTGTAGAGCTTGTCATTCAGCAGCTGAATCTCCTGCACCGTGCTGCCGGTGTAAAGCTCCAGCATATCCTCGCCGCGCACGGCAAAGCTGCTGAATACATGATTGTACGAGTTCTGCTTCCCGCCGATATCAGCGGACACGCTCGCGATGGCGTCGCCTTCTTCAATCACGGCAAACCAGCCGCGGTCACCGCTCTTCATTCCGAACACGGGCATCCGTGCCTGTTCCGCCACCTGCCCACGGCTGCCGCTGTTGTTATTCGGATCGGTGCCGTATATCCGCTGCACGTACTGCTCTTCCTTCACTTTGCCGTTATTCAGCTTAATGAGTCTGCCGCTGCCGTCCGGGACCAGCATATATCCCTGATCCTCCGAGCCGGCCGCGCCGAAATAACGAAGCAGCTCCACGCTGCGCAGACGGTGACTCTCGCTTTCCTTTACCTGATCAAGCGGTATGGAAACGACCAGCGAATCCTCCTCCAGCCGGTACTCGAGCGGAATCTTGAACTGCGGTTTCGAAGAGGCACTTGCGGCGGCTCCTCCGCCCGCTTCGTTATCAAAGGCAAGATCCTCCGCGGTGTAGCCGGCCTGCTCGAACGCCCCCAGCATTTTTTTCAGCACCAGCTCTTTCTTGATCTGGTCATCCAATCGCTCCAGCATCGCCGGATTATCCTTCATGGGGTAATACCGGGCCTGCACATATCTCGCCAGCGACTCATCCAGCTTGCTGATCACCTTCTCCTGCAATCGGTCCTGTGAGATGTATTTCGGCAAAGCGTCGATTCCGAGCGACACATCTCCCAGCGTATACGTGACGCGAATTCCGTTGTCCAAGCTTTCCACCGTGTAGTTCCCGTTCATCACACTCCACGTATAGTTCGGATAGGTCTCAAGCGTGCCGATCGCATCCCGGAACGTCAGCGTCAATTGCGAAGATAACACTTCCTTCTCAAACGGCGAGGCAATTCCATCCTCCATGCGGTCTGACGGATTGCTGTACCATACCGTATCGCTCCGTTTATCCCGTACCGCCACTTCGGTCGTTTCCGGATGATAATACAGGGCAAGCGCCGCCGTCTCCGCTACCAGATCCATACCGGCTACGCCGTCTGTCGAATCGTTTAGAAGGGTCAGCTCACCGCCCGGCGTCGACTCGGCTGCCGCGATTCGGTAAGCCGCCACGTCAACTGCCGGTGCTCCCCGATTCACGTAGATCAGAAAGCCCGCAGCCATGCACGTTATAACGGTACATGCAAGCACCGTGTACAGCCATTTTCTTTTTTTCACGGCCTACGGCCTCCTCTATTGCCTGAATAGGATCTCTCGGTAAACGTTGACAACGAACGTGTAAATCTGCTGCATCATGCTCAGCACGAGCGTGCCCAGAAATACGATGATGCCCATAACGATCAGGGTCAGAAACATCGTGACGATCGTTTTGCCGGCCGAGTACTGATGAACCGTCATCGTGCCGACAAAGAGCAGCCCGATAAACCAAATCGCCGCAACCGTCGTAAGCAGATAGTAGAACACAGTCTCTTCTTGCACCATGAACCGGCTCGCCAGCGTCATGGGCGGATAAATCAGCACCATCGGAATCAGGGCATACGCGCTGGCCATCACGATTTCTTTAAACTTCCCTTCCCCGCCCATGAGCGTGGTGACCGACCAGTTGGAGACGCACCACAGAAAGAACGGGAGCACGATATAGATCAGTTCGTCGATGCTGCTCAGCGTTCTCGGATCATTGTAATTGACCAGAAATCCCGCATATTGCCGCTGCAGAATCATGGCTATGACCACAAGCGCCAATACGACATAAGCAACCCCGAGACGTCCTCTGTTCTCATACTTCAGGTCCCAATACCCGTCGAAGGGGTGCACGATCAAATGAAGGGGGAATCTAAGATAATCCTGTTTCATGCTTCCCTTCCCTCCTCTGCTTTCGGTATCTCACCGTTCTATAGACCGCATAGAGCAGCACAACGCTGGTCCCAACCGATAAAATGGTGCCGAAATGCTCCTTCATGACCTCTCTGCGGTAGCGTTTATAAGCAACGGAATAATTTTTGCGGTCCATGCCCAGCTCAAAATATCGAAGGGCTTCCTTGTTCTCCCCCTTCATGAGCTTCGCTTTCCCGATGCCGATATAAGCGATGTCATAGTTGGCGTTGAGCTGAAGCACGCGTTCCCAGTACCTTTCCGCCTCCGCGTCTTCCCCGCGATAATGGTGGCGCACGGCAAGGTCAACCTGTTTCCCGAACTCGGTTGGCTCGAACACGACAATGCTTGCCTTTCCCCGGTCCAGCACAAGCTGACGGTCTCCAAGCCGTTCAATCGCCGCCGGCGTCTTAAACACGCCCAGCTGATTCCCGATGCCGCCGTAGACATACAGCAGGTTTCCGGACTCATCATAGGTGAATACGCGTCCCTGGGTAGAGTCGAGCGCGCTGTAAATCCCGTCGCCAAGCACTTTAATATCAACGAACTTGGAGGGGCCTACCGTTCTCCGATAATAAATATCCCCGGCAACCGGAAAGTAGCCAAAGCGTTTCAGCACATCCTCACCTGACGGATTAAGGCGTTTAATCGGCTCCTTGGACCCGACATCAATATTCGTGGCATAAACGAACCCTTTGGCGTCGATATCCAGATTGGAGAATTCAGTCGGGATGAACAGTCTCATCTGGGCTTTTTGGGCACTCGTTGATACCAGTCGCCAGAAATAATCGCCATAATCGCGTTTTACCTTAATCGTTCCGACGTAACCGAGAAAGGTACCGTTCTCCTCAAACTGCATAATGCCTTCATAAACACCCCGGGCGACAACGAATACCCGCTTGGCTTCATCCACCGTTACTTTCAGCGGGATGAATTGAAAGCCTTGAGGCAGTACATCCGATTCCGGCTGCTCAATGATCCGGACAAGCGCGCCTTCCGCCGTTAATACGACAACCCGCTGATGGTCGGTATCAGCAACATAAATGTTCTCGTCCCCGTCAATGAAGATGCCGGAAGGATTGGCAAAGCCGTCCTCTTTCCCTTCATTCATAAAGGCATCAATGACGCGAACGACATTCCACGCTTCATCGAGGCATACAATTCGTTTGTTGCCGCTGTCCAGCACGTAGATGTTACCTGCCTCTGACACATGCATATCGCTGGGCTCCAAAAACTCCCCGATGCCCAGATCCTTCCCCGTCACGGAGCGTACCGGCAGATAGGCTGCAGGCACGGCAACCGTTTCCTCCCAATAATTGTAGATATAGCTCTCATACGGAGCATTGGCGGAGACGCTCCCCGGCATCAGGCCGGTTAGCAGCAGGGAGGCCGCCGCGAGCGATAGCAACCATTTTTTCGCTGACATGTGATCCCCCCTAATCCTTCATCCCGGATGTGGCCATCGTCTCGATAATCCGGCTCTGCGAGAACAGAAAGAGCACAATCGGCACACTCATCAGGATGACTGCCACGGCCGCACCTGCGCCGGCCCGGGATATACCGCCCAGAATGATCTGATTGGACGCATAGTGCAGGGTCTTGAGCTGCTCGCTGTAAATAAAGCCGTTGCCATCGGTCCCCCATAGGATCTGGAACAGCAAAATAATCAAGGTAAGCCACGCCGGCTTCACGTTAGGCATCACGATGGACCAGAAGATCCGGTATTCACTGGCTCCGTCGATCTTGGCCGCTTCAAGCAGGGCATCCGGTATCTGCTCCATGAACTGCTTCATCAGGTATAGGCCGAGCGAATAACCGAATGCCGGTATAATTACCGCCCAGTAGGTGTCGATCAGTCCCAGCCACGACAGGATCATATAGTTCGGCGTCGCCGTCACGACCGGCGTGAACATCAGCGACAACACCACGATTTGGAACAGGAAAACCTTGCCCGGAAACTTGTGCTTGGCCAGCGGATATGCCGCAGCGGAGGCAAAGATCACGTGCCCGACAATGCCAACGCCGGTAATGAATACCGTATTGAAGATATACCGCGAGAACGGTACCCAAGACTGACCGAGCAGATTGATCAGATCGGAAAAATTATTCCACGTGGGATTGCGGACAAACAACGTGGGCGGGAACAGGAAAATCTCGTCCAGCGGCTTGAACGCATTGTTAATGGCGTACACCAAGGGCAGCGCCATGAAAGCGCCGAACACCGCCAGCAGCGCAAACAGGGAGAAGGTGCCCATGAAGGAACGGTTTACCCGTTTGCTGCGCCCTTTAAGACTTACGTTCAGCAGGCGGCTGCCCCGTTTTTTTGGAAGTTCGTATGTAACCCTCATGCGTCTACTCACCTACCTTGCGCAGCAATTTTTGGACGATCAGGTTGGTTCCCACCATCAGAATGAACAGCACGGTCGCAATCGCCGAAGCAAAACCCATCTCGAAGCGCGTCGTGCCAAAATCGATGAGATGCGTTACGATCGTTTCCGCCGCATAATTCACGCTCGGGAAACCGGCAAGCGCAATCGATACGTCGGCCACGGCAAACGATGTCGTAAGCTGAATGACCGCGCCGAACATGAGCTGCGGCCGCATCGAAGGCAGCGTAATGTACCACAGCTCCTGCCAACGGTTGCGGACCCCGTCCACGGCACCGGCTTCGTAGAGCGTTTTATCTACGGTCTGAAGACCGGCGATGAAGGCCAGAAAGCCGGTTCCGAGGCTGAGCCACAACTGGACCAGAATGATGATCGGCATAATCAACGCTTCGGTCTTCAGCCATTGGATCGGCTCCAGGATGATGCCCAGCTTAATCAGCATGCCGTTCGCTATGCCATAGCGGTCGCCCGAAAAGATCATCAGCCAGATGAAGTAAATGTTTCCGGAGATCGAAGGCGCATAGAAGATCAGAGTCATGAACGCCCGCAACCGCGGACCCAGCTCATTGATGACCCACGCAAACAGGAAACAAGCCAAATAGCTGATGGGTCCTGTAATGGCGGCGAAGAGAAGGGTATTCTTCAGCGCAACCAGAAAGATATCGTCTTCCAGGAACAAACGCGTGTAATTATCCCAACCGACAAACCGCGGAAATTCCAGCATGTTGAAGTACGTAAAGCTGAGAATCATGGAAATAACGACGGGAAAAACGGTAAACAGCGTGAACAGGATCATATAAGGCGCAAGCAAAATATAGGAATGCTTGCTGGCCTTGATCTCCGCCAGCTTCCGATTCCACCATGATTGCGGCTTCACCGGGTGAACAGCGGCAGAGATCGTAACCTCAGGATCCTGAAGGCTGACATTATGCAATTTGGATTCCCCCTATCCCTGCGGCTCGCCGAATTCTTCTTGCTTGGTCCGGATTTCGTCATGAATATACTGCACGGAATCCATCAAGGCCTCCCGCGGCTCGATGCCGCTGATCACCGCTCGGTAGAAGGCATTGAACAGATGTCTGCCCGTCGAATAGCCGCCTGGCACCTCCGGAATTCCCTGCACCCATTCAAATTGTGATTTCAAATTCTCATAATCGGCAACCGGCCATGGCAGACTGTCAAGCGCCTTAATATTCGCGGTCGGATAGCGTGCCGCTGCGCCCATCAGGCCTTCCATCTCGCGGCCAAAGTTGGTCTGCGTTGCATCGCTGGTCCACCATTTCAGGAACTCCCAAGCCGCATCCTTATCCTTTGCATCATCCAGCATCAGCACGGCACTGCCACCGCTTGGAACGGTGCGATCAATCGTGCCGTCCGCCTGAACGGTTCCCGGAACGGGCGCAAAGCCCCATACGCCCCGAATTTCCGGCGCGAACACGGACAACTGGTTATAGGTGCTATAGTCGGAAATGCCGATCGGCATTTGTCCTGTACGGAACCGGTTCGCAAAATCATACTCCCGCTCCAGCTTGTAATCCGTGTAATATTCCGTCCATTGTTTAAAGGCTTCCAGCCCAATCTTGGAATCCAGATCCGATTCCTGATTGTTGTTGCGGTAGAATTGCCCGCCGGATTGCATCAGGAGCGCCGCATACAAGGAATTCGGCGGCAGTGTAGTCCACTGATCCGGTGCCTGCGCCACAACGGGAAGACCAAATTGCATATGATTTTTGTTCAATACGGCAAGCAGGCTGGCTACATCGTCCCAGGTCTTCGGAACCTCAAGTCCAAGCTCCTCCAGCACATCCTTCCGGTAGAACATCATATTGAAGGTTTGCGTCTCGGGCAGCGCATACACGCCGTCCAGGTATCGGTAAGGCACCAAGGCGCTGTCCCTGAATCGGTCCGCTACCGAATCGAAATCATGGAATTGCGTCAGGTCTGCTGCGGCATTCCGCATGGCGAAGTTCACCGGCAGATCATTGCCGATCTGCATCGCGACCTCAGGTCCCTGCCCCGACAAAGTTGCGGGGAGCAGCGTCCCCATGTTGACCAGCTTCAGATTGACGTTAATGCCGGTCTCCGGCGTAAAGGTCTCGTCAATCATCGCCTTGATGGTGTTGGCCTGATCGCGACCACTGCCGATCCATACCGTGATCGAACGCTGATTCTTCGCATCCGCAACATTACCGATATTGTTGTAATCGATGAAGAAGGAGCTGAAGAACGTCGACACCTCATGCTTCACTTTATCACCGGCACCCATCCCGCTCTTGGGCAGCTTGACATCGGCCGAGGCAACATAGAGGGCATCGATCTCGAGCGGCTGCTCCCTAGCCTGCTGAAGCCATGTTCCAAGTCCGCCGGTATTCGTCTTGTAAGCCTCCAGCCTGCGCGGAATCGTATCCGGCTTCGCGATCATCTCATCCAGCTGAAGCGCCATGGTCTTTAGCAGCGCCTCCTGATCGCCGGATTGTCCCGACAGTTCAACCAATCTGGCCGCGATGACTTTCAGTCTGTCGCTTTCGAATCGGAAGATTTCCAGCAGCTCCGGTATCCGCTGCTCCACCCGGTAATCGCGGAATTCATCCGGACTCGTGCCAGTGATCATCAATATTTTGCGGTACATGGCATTCAGGTTCAGCAGACTGTCCTCCACCTCGTGAATAAGCGGAGCGAATTCACCCAGACTCGCCTCGAGGCGTAACACATGCTTACCTTGCTCCAACCGGAACAGATAGGGTTCATCGCCTCCAAGCACGTTCATGCGATATCCGTTCTTAAATTGGAACGGAACGTGGTTCATTTCTTCAAACGGAACCTTCCCGTCGATCGTCAGCTTTCTCGTCGCGTACATGCCCCGCACAAAATTTTGCTGCGATTTGAATGCAATCTTGTAGAGCCCGCTCTCGGGTACATCCAGCTCCCATTCGATCCACTGCCCGGGCAGCCGCCAGTTGAAACCGCCAATGGTATTGATTCGGACCTTCGATGCGCTGTAGGGACTGACGCTCGGGCTCGAACGCTCGCTTAGCGGATACAAGGTCGGTGATGATTTGGCGACTGCATCTTCCCCCTGAATCGTCAGTAAAGTTCCTTCGGTTATTCGAGCTCCTTCAGTCTCATACTGTTGATGCAGCTCGGCGTACGTCAGCGGGCGCTCCTGCTTGAAAAGCTTCAGCTCCCCGATCACCATCGGCTCTCTTGCTGCTGTAAGAGACACGGTATGCTCTCCTTTTTCAAAGTAAAATAGAAACGGCTCCGTGATATATCCGTCCGCATCCTTCAGCACTGCCTCGACCCAGGCCGGACGTTCGATTTGCTTCGGTCTCAGGTCATTGCCCTGGTTATCCTGATCGATGCCGTCCTTGGCGTTATCCCATATCCGGTCGAATTGCAAATAGGCAGCCTCTTGAAAGGGAAGCTTCCCGTCGATGCGGATGGAACGCTCAATAGAGGAGCTCTTTCCTTCCACTGGATAATAGAGCAGGGACAGATTGTACATTCCCTCTTCCTCTACATGAACCTTCCATTCCACCTCCCCCTTCTCCCCCGTAAAAAGCGAGGTTCCAGGATGACCGTCATAGGCTTCCAGTCTGCGGAATTCCCCGCCGTCGGCACGACTGTATTCCGCCGCAGGAATCGTGATTACACGATCAGGTCGACTCTTTCCGTCATGATCCGACAAATACTGGGCATAAGAAATACTTTTTCCCTGCTGTGTGCTGAGTTTGACCAGCGATGCGGGACGTTCCAATGAAAGCTCTGTCCGGCTGTCTTCGGCCTTGATGCCGGATCCGGGTTCATTTCCCTCTCTATTAAAAAACAGAATCAAAGCGGCCATGACCGCCAAAAGAATCAATAGTCGGCTCATCCATTTTTTTAGCTGCACGTGAAGTGTCAATGTTCATCCCCCTGTTCAGGAGAAGGGGGCGCGGCTTTAAGCTTTAACGCCCCCGTCCATCTTATTTGCCCATTTTATCGACAGCAGCCTGCGCCTGTTGTTTATATTTCTCGGCCGTAGCGGTTACCGATTGATTGTTCACGATAATATCCTCAATGAAAGCGCCCGTAGGGTAATCCGTGTAAGCTTCGTCGACCGTGATGACGCCGGTTCCGGCAATATGCTCGCGAATCATGTCAATGTCTTCCTGATTGGTATAGATGCTCTCCAGGTAATCCTGACCCGGATATTCCTCTGTTGGCGGTATATCGAACGTCTCTTCATAAATTTGATAGACGATGGCCGGATCTTTCACGCCCTTTGGAATGAACTTCGCGGATGCGGCGGTATTGGCATACGTTGTTTCCGGCGAGCCTTGCGGACCGCTAGGAATCGGAACCACGCCGACCTCGAACGTAATGTCGCCTAGCATCCATTCCGCTGCCGTAAACATGGCTACATCACCGTCTTTAAAGGTGTTTGTTTCTTCCCAGTTCGTTTTGTTGCCGCTCTTGACTTTAACCACCTTCTCCACGTTGTAGAGGCGGTTCACAAATTCGGCTGCTTCCAATGTTTTCGGATCGGACAAGCCTTCTTTGCCATTGGAATCATCAACGATTTTGCCCCCGTTAGCGGCGGTGAAATGTTTAACCGCATCAATCGCCCAACCGGAGAAGCCCCATACGTCGGTTTTCCCGTCGTTATTCGTATCCTTGGTTGCCTGCTTGGCAATCTCCATGAGTTTATCCCAGTTCCATTCTCCCTTGGCATACAGCTCCTGAAGATCCGGGAGGCCGTTCTTCTTAAATAAATCGCGATTGTAATGAAGTCCAAGTCCGATGGAGGTCGGATTATCGAATCCGTATTCCCCTCCGCCAATGGCAGGATATTTCGTCTGCAGATCGGCTTCGTTATTGATATTGTTCTGATCCGTCGTAAACTCGCTGATCGGCAGGATCTGCCCTTTCATAATAGCCGGCAATGCCGATTTGTACTCCAGCTGCACGATATCGGCAAACGGCTCGCCTGCCAGCACGCTTGTCGTAAATTTATTCATGTACTCCTCAAAGGGAACGTTAACAAACTCGATTTTGCAATTGTATTTCTTCTCGATTTCAGCAATCTTCTCCAGGCGGGCTTTCTCCCCGGCTGTTGTGCCTGCCGGCTTCAGATCCCACCAAGATGCAACCTTAATCACCCGGCCGCCTAGATCTACAGGTTCTGCTTCAGGTTCAGCGGGTTCTTCTTTTGGAGTCTCTGCCGCCGTTTCCGTGCTAGGAGCCGGAGTCGCAGGCGGTGTCTCCGCTTGTTTAGCCCCTCCTCCACTGCAGGCCGTAATCAAAAATAATAAACAGACAAGCAATAAAGAAAGCCCTTTCATTTTTCTCACGCTAAAAACCTCCCCTATTTGTTAAACGCCCTGTTTAAAGCTGCATGTCCCCCAAGATGATGTTGAATGGATTGATTCACGGTTTTCCCTGCTGCTATCCTCGCCCCCCAATCCGTTATCCCTGTTTGCCAAAAAATATATCACTTCGATTGTAATTTCGTCAATATATTTTATGATAATAATAACAATAAACCTAATCAATTATTAAAAATAACATAAATATTTAGTGACAGCGATTACAAATTTATTCTGCATAACTCGGCTTTTTTCGATACATTCCCTTATATATCAACGATATATTTCAAACCAATGCAGCGAACAAGAGCTTTATAAGATCATATAATTTGTTATTTTTTTGTTATGAGTATATAAAAACCCCGATGTCATGGAGACATCGGGGCTAACGTGAGAATATGACAATGCAGCTTAGACTTCATCCGTAACGCGTGTTGCGTTATTCAAATCCCTAACAATGACATCCGCTTGAATTAAAAGCCGCTCGTAATTGGAATCCGGGTTCAATATCCGCCACAGCAATTGATCGACGGCACGCATCCCGAGCAGTTCCTTATCGATGTTGACGGTTGCCATAATCGGCAGGTTATCGTACATATTATCAAATCCGGTCACCTGTACGCGGCCCGGTACGTCGATGCCCTGATTCCTGAGCGCCTCCATGGCGAACATGGCGGTGATATCGTTGGCGCAAACAAACACTTCCGGAAGCTCGCTTCCGGCAAGGGCCTTTTCTAACGCTACGTGTATATTCTCAATCTCCGGGCTGATCAGAGATGGCAGCTGACGATGTTCGATTTTGTAATCGGCCAGCGCGGACGAGAAGCCGATCCAGCGCTCGTAATAGCTCTGGGCATCTTCGATATTGCCGATGAACTGATACTTTTTATACCCTCTGCTGATCAGCTTGGTCATGATTTGTTTCATGCTGTGCATATTGTCGGTGAATACCGTGTCCGATTGAAAAGCCGGGTCCATGTGGTCCACCATGACCACGGGAATGTTCAGCTTCTTGATATCCATTAAATTTTGGGTGGATACCGATCCCACCGTCACAATCCCGAGAATGCCCTGGGGATTTAACAGAGTGAACATATGGTCATTCGATGGCTCCGTTAGCGTGAGAATGTCCAGCCCCTTCTGATTCAGGCGAGCGGATATGCCGTCAAACACTGGTCCCCAATAGGGGGATTCCCGATTTTGATAACGGACATTCGGGAATAGAACAAGCACCGCCCCCGCCCATTTTCTGTTTTCCGGATCTTGAAGCTGCTGGTTTTTCCCCGCGGCTTGGTTCGGCTGATCCTTAAAGTACCCCAGTTGGCCCGCTGCCTTCAGAATCATGTCCCTGGTCTGCGGACTGACGCCCGACTTTCCCGACAAAGCACGGGATACCGCGAATTTAGACACGCCCGTGAAATCGGCAATTTCCTGAATCGTCACTTTCGTTTTCATCGTTATCTACCTACTTAAGTGCGAATTTGTCGTTCATTTCTCGTGTTATTTATGTTAGTTTTTGTTAGGTTACAGACATAATATTATTTGAAAAAGCAGTCAAAGTCAAAGAATATCCTGCATTTTCTTGTTTTCATTTTTACAAAAACAAAAGCTGTCCTCTGGTCATGTTCAGACCAGCAGGACAGCTCCTCTCTTGTAAGAGATAATATTACGATATTATGGTTTCTCCACGAGCAGCGCTTCCCACTGCAAGCCTTCCCCGGTGATTTCGGTCCGGAGGTCGGAGATGCTCTTCAGTGCCTCCTCGCGGCGTGTCTCAAGTGTGATTACCGTTTCCTTGTATAGCTCGCCTATCTTCTTCTGCGTACCGGTTGCCATTTTCGTTATTTCGGATTTTCTTGCAGCATTGCCCTTGGAGATCGCGGTTGTCTGTTCCTTAAACAGCTTGCTGTATTGGCTCTTAGCTGTTGCCTTGCTGATTTTCCCCTGTTTGTACTTCCACATCGGACTGTTCAGATACGACGTACTGGATCCGTTACGAAGCTTCCACATCGGGCTGTTCAAATAGCTTTCACTGACCATTTTGCTGAATTTCCATGCGGAACTGTTCAAATAGCTCGGGGTGATCGTCTTCTTGTATGTCCACATCAGGCTGTTCAAATAATCCTCGTTCATTTCTTTGCTTAGCTTCCAGAGCGTACTGTTCAAATAATCCCGGTCTGCGGCTTTCGCATACTTCCACATCGGACTGTTTAAATAACTTGGATTGATCAACCGTTCATATTGTGTCAGCTTATCCTTTAAATCACGGTTCCCTTCATACTTCAGCTTCAGCTGATCCAGATCTGCTTGAAGCTTCTCGTCCCACTGCTTTTGATCCTCCAGCACTTTTTTCTCCAGCTGATCCAGGGACGCATGGCTTGCATCGTAAAACACCTTATATTTCTTGTCTACTTGTTTCTGGTAATTGTTATACGCATTTACCGTCTTCTTGTTATAGGATTTATACTCGCTCCATACTTGATTCATCCATTTCTGATCCGCTGCGTGAACCGTTGTTTGCGGAAATAGGATCGAGACTGCAAGCAAAAGGCTGCATAGGGTCAATACGGATTTTCGCACCAATCTCATCGAATTTCGCCCCTTTTCTATAGATAGTAAACAAGGGATATTTTACCTAATGGCTTGGTATCTTCCAATAGGAATTCCGAACCCCTAACTTTTAGACTATTGCCTGCTTGCTCCGAGCTCGATTATTTCATAATACATCGTACTTCATTCCCTAGCTCTTTCGCGAAAATCATGCCTTTTTTTCGCAATTCCATTTTTCAAAGTGGAGGATATATACACTTCCATAGTCCTGTAGTCACTAAGTATCGATTAAGTTAGTTAGCTAGTTATAACAGCCCATCTTTGACCAGAAGCGCTTCCAGACGCTTGACCGGTCGAAAAACACACTTATACAATGTATTTTGTAGTATTTTAGCAAATTATAGATGGAGGATTGCAGATGTTGAAGTTCAGGGCACTATGTGCGCCTATACTCCTGGTTGCCTTCTTATTCGTAGGGGCTGGCAGCGCTTCCGCTGGGGTTACGTTTCGGGATATTGATAATCACTGGGCAAAAACGACCATCGAATGGGGCGTCGATAAGGGAATTGTCAACGGTTATGCCAACGGGATGTTCATGCCCAACCAGAATGTGACCGAGGCCGAATTCATTCGCATGCTGGTTGTCGGCATCACGGGCAAAGACCTGCAGGAGAACTATTTGACCGAGCTATGGTCGGATAAATATTATCATTTTCTGCACTTCAAGAACTATCCCGTTCACGGATTCGCAGACAAAACCAAGCGCAGCCAATACATAACGCGGGCCCATGTGGCCGAGCTGATATCCAGCGCCGATGGTGTGAACTACGACGGAAATCAAGCGATTCAATACGTTTTGGGCAAAAAGTACGCACAAGGCCGAATCAAGGGCGAAAACACGATTGAAGGGTATGTAGGAAGCGGCACCATCACGCGCGCCGAAGTGCTTCAGCTGATCAAAAACCTGACTGATCGCGGAATGTCGAACCTGTACGATCGTCCTGCCGTGCCAAGTGCGGAGGCGATGCTTCCGAAGCTGCCAACGCCTTGGGATGTGTATCGGGACGAGATGTATCTCGTGATTCGTCAGAAGGTATTCTCGAATTACAGCGGATACCGCATCTATGACGACGGGTTGAACAAAATTGTGATGACCAGCACGAAGCAAACCGGCGAAACGGATTATGCCGTATCCGTTCAATTCGAGCCGCAGATTATGCAGTTCAGCGGAATCGCACTGTCCAATGCCGCCGATAAAACGCAGCGCAGCATGCTGATCGAGCTCCTCCAACTGTATGGCTTTCAGGTCGATTCCGCCTTCCTCGCGAAGATAGACTCCGCCGAGAAGAACAAGAAGGTGATCGAGCTGAAGGTGAGCGGTAAGACCATCGTGATTGATCCGCTAGTGGCAAGCCCTGCAGGGCATGTCCATATCTACTATAAGTGGTGGGATGGAACGCGGGCGTAGATAAGGGATCTCCCTTTTTGCTATAACCGAATAAGGGCCCTGACGGCAAATCGTCAGGGCCCTTTTTATTATACCTGCAGGAGTGGAATCTACTTCTGCGCTTCAACTTCGGTTGAAATATTCCAGTATACGCCGTATTTGTCCGCTACGATCCCGTAGGCCGGGCTCCAGAACGTCTCCTGCAGCGGCATAACCACCTGACCACCTTCAAGCAGCGCTTCGTAGAACCGCTTCGCGTGTTCGGGTGCATCGGTCATGATGCAGATCTGAACCTGATTGCTGGATTCAACCGGTTGACCGGGAAATGTATCCGAAAACATCAGATCCGTCTCTCCTACCCTCAGCAAAGCGTGGGAAACGCGATCCCTCGCGCTCTCCGGCAGCGGAAAATCAGGGTTCGCCGGCATTTCGCCGAAGGTCTGAACCATGACCATCTGGGCATCCAACGCCTTTTCATAGAATTGAATAGCTTCCTTAGCATTCCCGTCCATAATGAGATACGGATTCAATCGAAGTGTCATGCGATCGTTAACCACCTTTTATTTTCATATTAAAGTAGATAACTCATATTATCTCCCAACAGGATCACTTTAGCAAAATATGACGCAAATCTAGACAGGAACATTACTTACCCTCATATCCATCCATACAGAAGTGTGAAGTCGGCGGTTACCTCCATCTCTCCATCTGGCATCCGTTCAATAACCTCAGGTGAGATGCTCCAGGAAAGTGGCGTCATGTGAATCAGTTGCTTCATCTGATTGGAATCCAGAATGACGCGATACCGAAGCTCATCGAATTCGATCCGTTCAAAGTGACGGATGAACAGCTCCATCGTGCCGTCATTGGAATATGTCTCTTTACCTGTACCTGTATAAAACAAAGCGCGAAGCTCCTGCAAATACATGCTCCCCGGGATTACTTTCACTAACATTCCGTCACTCGTTAGCAGCCGCCTGAACTCCGAATAATTGGAAGGAGACAGAATATTCAAAATGTAATCAAACTGTTGGTCGGCAAACGGGCTCTGAGACAAATCAGCCACGCACCATATGGGGTCCGGGGATGTCTTAGCGGCCGTAACGATGCCCTCTTTGGCAATATCCATACCCACTCCGAGAACGTCCGGCACCATTCGTTGCTCTCGAAGCTTACGTAAAATGGCGGATAGATGGGAGCCCTCCCCGCAGCCTGCATCAAGCAGCCTTACAGACTTCCGGGATTCCCTGGACTTCATTGCCTGGATCAGGCGGCTCGTTACCGCTTCTACCATAGGGCCGAAGAAGCCGCTGCCGCTGATTTTTTTTCGAGCCTCGAACAAAGCCTTATCGTATTTGGTTCTGGGTGTTTGGTTCAACAGGTTTACGTATCCCTGTCTGGATATATCATAGCAATGCCTGTTCTCGCATTCCAGGCTGGCCATCCGTTCTACCTTCATGGCACCGCTGCAAATCGGGCATTGAAACATCTTCTCGTGTATCGAAAGTTTTTGCGCTTTTTTTAACAATTTTTCATTGTTGGACACAGCAAAATCACCCTTTCATTCGATTGAACGCAATGAAAAAGGCACAGAAAAATAAACTCCGGCCGCAGTTGTCAAAAAAATGGGCCGAGCCTACTTTGATCTGTACCTCACATTAACGTAAACGAATGAAATGGATCACGAAAAAACACGCTCCTGACATCAATTCGGGCAAGAGAGATGCCCTAATCCAATTTTAACACGCGGGCACAGAATGTAAACCTCCGGGGCAAGCATCCGGTTCAGCAAAAAATATCAAGAATTAGCTCCCCCTATGGACTATGATGAGTGCTTGAAGCTCTATCCACCTGCTCACTTAAAAAGACAAATATTAAATTCAAAATGACATATATATATTGCAAAAAGACGTAAATACTATTACAATGCATGTATCCAGAAAATCTCAAGAACCTATCTCTAACCAAAGGAAGGAATGATGAGCTTGAATTGGTTTAAGAAGAGCACGGCTGAAGATGAGCGTATCGTCAATCTAAAGAACAAGTTATATAAAGAGGTGTATACCTTGATCATGATCATATGCAGCATATCCGTCATCATCAAATCTTTTGCGCTCCCGCGAACGGAGTCCGTCTGGCTGGAAATGCTGATCATACTGGGAGGAAGCTTATATTTCGGGATACGCAGCGTGGCGCTGGGGATTTACTCGGATGAAGTGGAGGTCCATGACCAGCGGAGCAAAATTTCGTTCAGCATGCGTACGGCGATATGGGGGCTTTTTATCGGTGTCGCACTTGCTCTTTTTTTCGGTATCCGCAGCGCGATCCTGTTTGGCAATGACAACAGTGCGACCGAGCTCAAATATTTCTTTAGCGTTTTTTTCGTTTCACTGATCATCTACATCCCGCTCTTTGTCGGGGGGAATTGGTTGATCCACTACGGCGCCAACAAGGTAAGCCAGAAAATGTCACAGAACGATCCATTCGACTCGTAGAAAGGGATATCAGGGGGACTGCCGCATGAAAAACATCAAATTGAAGATGGCCCGGGTCGAGAAGGATCTATCGCAAGAAGAACTGGCCCAGATCGTCGGTGTCTCCAGGCAGACCATCGGCCTGATCGAGCTGGGGAAATATAATCCGTCACTCAGTCTGTGCGTTGCTATATGCAAGGCATTATCGCGTACTTTGAACGATCTGTTCTGGGAAGAGGATTAAGCGGCCAGCTCATGGCGGCGTTGAACCATCGAGCCGTATTACGGCTATGTTAAGGAGGTGATTCCCACATTCAAGGCAGAAAGCACTTAGTGGCGTGCATCTTTACACGTCCGTTCATACAATTTAATAATCATACGACATCTTATAAGGAGTGATCCTCTGTGCCACTACATAACGCTAGAAAAGCATTCACCGTGTTTCTGCTCACCGCTTCTATTGTAGGAACTTCCCTAATCCCTCACGGAGATGCATATGCTTCTACAGCCGATCCCATCCAAGGCCAGGTTACAGAAGTTAAAACAGCCCGAACTTCGGATGAAAAGATTGCCGAGTGGGAGAATTGGGCCAAAGACCACGCATACCGACTGGATACGATTCAACCCGCCGAGACGGCGGGCGGTCCAAACCAATATAAGGATCTGGCTATGCTAAAACCATTGCTGCAAGATAAACGTTTCGTGTTTCTGGGGGAAAGCTCCCACGGGGTTGGCGAGTTCAATCTGGCTAAGACCCGTTTAATCCAGTTCCTGCATCAGGAGATGGGGTACAACGTTCTGGCCTTTGAGAGTGGTCTTGGCAATAGCTCCTTGGCTTACGGCCGTGCCGGACAGCAGAGCGCGGAACAAACGATGAAGGATTCCGTCTTTGGTGTCTGGTGGTCCAAGGAGATATTGCCGTTGTTCGAATACATACAAACAGCACAAAAGAGCAAGCAGCCGCTCGTGCTGACCGGTTTTGACATGCAGCTGCAGCACCCGCTGTTGGATGGGCAATGGCTGCAGGATCAGGCCATGGCTAAACGGCTAGCGGAAGCGGAGAGGAAATTATCGGAGTACTCTCTTGGTACGGATCTTGCCGCATACCGCCAAGAGAAAAATCAGCTGATTCAAGTATACAAAGATGCCCTAAAATCCTTAAAGACGGAGGCAAACGAGTCTCATCTGAAGCGGCTATATCCAGATAACCCCAAACTGTCCATGCTGCTTGAAAGAAGTTTGAACGACCGGATTCGGGTAGCTCAGGAATATGTGGAGCTCTCCATCAAGTCGACCCTCGGCATGGAAAGCGGGGATTATGCTCCGTTCCTGGAATCGATGGAATGGCGGGATCAGGCGATGCATGACAATCTCATGTGGCTGGCAAACGAAGTATACCCGACGGAGAAATTCATCGTTTGGGGACATAACGACCACATCCGCAAAGCCCAAACCAAGGTGATGGGTTCACCATATCCGGTGACTTTAATGGGAGAAAAACTATCGGATGAAATGAAAAAATACAGTTACGTGCTTGGCCTGTACCCGGCCAGCGGACAAACCGCAGATAACATGGGGAATGTGCATGACGTTCTGCCGGCAGAGCCGGGATCCATCGAATCGATCCTGTCGGCCGCAGGCTCGCCGTATACCTTCGTTGATCTGCGGTACCAAAAGCGTGAGTCAGGTAATTCCTGGATGTTCGAGCCGCGTTTTGCCTATAGCTGGGGTATGATTCCGGAAAGCTTAATCGCCCGCGACCAGTATGACGGTATTCTGCTGATCGATGACGTAAACCCGCCGCAATATATGAGATTCTCCGCTTCATCCAAGGCTTCAGTGCCTGCCGAAGAATAAGGTGCTATCATTTTTCTTAATCATATAAGAGTTTAATAGGTTAACATGCCAAGCATCCCCTGATCGTCTGCTTCTTAGAGCACATAAACTGTGAACTCTGGAGCGGACCAGTACGGGGATGCTTCTTTTTTTTTTCTAGCATGTTATTTTATCGAGATATTCCCCGAGGAGGTTTTGAGTTTCACCACATGCTGCCCGTCACCAGAGCGTCCTTCCGTTTTCCGGTTGCTCTCCTTCCTGTCCTCGAGCGGAACGGCAATGGACCGATGTCCGCTGCCAGATTGCAGCATCCATGTCGCATCAGGCGTTTCTTCATCGAGCTGTATGTTCACGTTTCCGCTCGTCGCCGATACCTCCACATCGTTGTTCAAACGGGTAAACGCAAGCGAGATATTCCCGCTTTTCCCTTTCACCTGGAGGCTGTGGTTTTGCAACCCGGTCCCCGTTACATGGCCAGAAGAGCCGTCAATCACGACCTTCCCTGCGTAATCCGCAGGAATTCTCACGCTGAGCTCCGGCATCCTGCCGATATTCAATATCCGAGTAATATCGTTATCTAAATGAATCTTCACCCGATTGTTTTCCTGATTAACAACGGCCCCTGCGGAACTGCTGTTTCTGAGCAGCGAAACTTCCAATGCTTCCACATCCGCTGTCTCCACGTATAAGGGCGTACTGCCATGGTCGATCTCCAGCACTTCAACCTCCTCAAGCGTTGCACGTTGGAGCTGCTCCTCTTCTTCGCCCCTCGAACCGCATGCACTGAGTAAGATCACGATAAGGATCCAACATATTGCAGCTGCGTATCGTTTCATATCTTTCTCCACCCCTTTTCAACATTGAAGCCATTGTACAGGATGACGCAGCGTCACTTTCAAGCGATTTTTCAATACCGGTAAAAAACAGGAAAAAGACACCGCCTTGTGGCCGTGCCTCTCAATAGGTCAAGTTAAAGATCCTATGGTTGTCCATCTTTGTTGTCGTACCACGATAATGTTGGACGGGTTGGAGGATATCCGTGCTGCTCCCTGAATTGCTTACGCACTTCGGTAAAGTCATGCCAGCTCTTCCCGCTCCCCGGATGATTGGCATGATATACGATGCAGCGAAACGCATCCTCCACGCAAGGATCCACCCAGAAACCGCTGCTCGCTTCCATCCGGTCCGTTAAAGCGGCAGCGTCTTCATCCTTGATATCTTCCAATGCGTAATACCCCAACTGGACTACGCGTTCAGCCACTTTCGGTCCGATCGAAGGAACCGTCTGAAACTGCGCCATTCCCCGGATATATTGGGCGCGGCTATCCGAAACACCAAGCACGCCGGACAATAACTCGATATCCATATGCGCAATATCGCTGAGCTTCATTTTGTTTGACCGCAGCTTTGCTCGCTCTTTGCCGGTTAACGGCAGCTTCGGCGATTTCCCCGGTATTTGTCGCGGCATCCTTCCCCCTCCTGTTCTTAATCAGCACTCCTGACGTTTAATATAAATCGAACATACTCACTTCATAGCCCTGGGCTTTCAGATAATTGAACATTTGCGCCCGGTGATGCTGGGCATGCGTGACGATTTCAATCAGCCACTTGGCTTGGGTTGAACCATGCTCCAAGTAGAAGGGTTTGGTTTTCTTCTGCATAAATTCTTCATCTGTCAGTCCGTCCATGTAAGACTTCACATCCGCAAGTCCCTTCGTCATCCAGGATATCAGTTTGTCCTTGTCCACGCCGTCAGCGGCGATGCTAGCTTCCAGCTCCCGGATCTCCGCTTCGCTCTTCTCTTGCAAAATTAACAGGTCCGTCGCAGGCACCGACACCAGATGATGCACGAGTTCCTGAAGCGATCTCATATTATGGGCAGGCCTGTAATCCCAATGCTCCGGTGAAATTTTGCCGATCAAATTCGAACTGGTCCTAACGATAAGCTCCAGTTCCTCGAACAACAGCTGCTTCATTTCATGCAATTGATTCACGTTTCATCACTCCATTTTTTAGTTATAAGGGGTCTCTGGGTTCTACAGCCAGTATAGCGTATAATGGTGACAACTATTGTCATAATCATCAAACAGATACGGAGCTGATTTTATGTCCAAATCCAAACGTCTCATGGAGCTGATGATGACCGTGAACCGGATGCGGAAATTCACGGTAAGGGAATTGGCCGATCAATTCGACGTGTCCTCTCGCACGATCTTGCGGGACCTGCAGGAGCTGAGCGAGCTGGGCGTTCCCCTCTATTCCGAGGTAGGACCGCACGGCGGATACCAGGTGCTCAAAGAACGAATTCTCCCCCCGATCGCCTTCAGCGAGGAAGAAGCCGTTGCGATGTTTTTTGCCAGCCACGCCCTGCGTCACTATCTATTTCTTCCCTTTGAAGCCGAGTCCTCTACCGCGCTTCAGAAATTTTATTATTACATGCCCGGGGATGTGCGCGACCGGATTGACCAGATGAAGAACCGGGTGGATTTTCTGACGCATACAAGGCAGCAGAAGGTTGAATCTCTCGGGGTTCTGCTGGATGCCGCCGTCGACCAGCGGGTCGTTACGGTGTTATACGAGAGCAGGGAAGGCTATGCCGCGCGTAGCATCCAGCCCGTGGGCATCTATGCAAGCAACGGCTTCTGGTATTGTGCCGCTTATTGTTTTTTGCGGGAGGATTTTCGCCTGTTCCGTTGTGACCGCATGCAGACCGTGGTATATGATACAACCGGAATCGAGCCGCGGGATCACCGGCATATCCATCTGGGCAATTGGAGGGAATACGGGGCAGAGAAATCAGTCTATACCCGGATGGTCGTTGATCTGAGCCGGGAAGGCGTTCAGCGCTGCGAATCCGAATTGTGTCCTGTTCCCCATATTGACATGCAACCGGATGGTAGCGGACGGCTTGATCAGAACGTCCCTGCCAGCGAGCTTTTGTATTTTGCTAAATTTTTCCTCTGATTAGGAAATGAAGCCACGGTGAAGGAGCCGCAGGAGCTGGTGGATTGCATGAAGGGGATTCTGAAGAAGGTTATGGCGAAGTATGATTAGAGGTACCCAACATGACTTGTAAAGCATGCGTTTGACGAAAAGATCAACCTTTTGTTACAATCTCACCAATACTGAGGAAAAGGATGAGGACGATGGTTCGTCGCTTGATCAGGTTTAAGAATGTCGCTACTGTATTAAGCTTCTAAGTAAAAATGATCTATTCTACTTAGAAGCGAGGTATAAGAATGAAACAACATCGGTTCGAACACTGGTCCGAAATTAAGTATTTAAAGGATATTGTCACTAACCCAATGATTACAGTAGGAGAATACTCTTACTATTCCGGTTATTACGATTTTCATGATTTTGAAGATGGTTGCGTTAGATACCTTTGGGGGGATGAGAAATCCCGAAGGTTGTTTAATCCCATCGAAGAACATGGTTGGCATATAGATAAATTGATTATTGGCAATTACGTATGCATTGCAAGTGGTGTTGTTATATTGATGGGTGGAAATCACAATCATCATCCTGAGTGGATAACCGTGTATCCTTTTGTCGATCAGATTGAAACTTCTTACGCACCAAAAGGCGATACCATCATCGAAAGCGATGCCTGGATTGGAATGAATGCCATGATTATGCCAGGTGTGACCATTGGCGAAGGTGCTATTGTGGCGGCTGGTTCGGTTGTTGCAAAAGCTGTCCCGCCCTACAGTATCGTGGGCGGTAACCCTGCCAAAGAGATAAAGAAACGCTTTACGAATGGAGAAATTGAGAAGTTAAAGGAAATGCGATGGTTCGATTGGGAACGCGAGAAAGTTGAACGAGCCGCTCAGATCTTGTCCAGTTCTTCTGTAAATCAATTATATGACTTTTATCAAAAAGAAATAAAACCATACGTTTAAAACGTTGCATTAGAAAAAAACGGATGCAGATATCCCTTCTTGAATTCAAGAAGGGATATTTTTTACGTGGTCTCTGCAGTTGCATTCATTACAACCTATGGACCCATTATTAGATATCCTAAAAAGGTGTAGATAAAATAAGAGAATAGCGCAAGCGCATTGCAGGTTATTAATAACAGGTCCTTGGCTGAATCGGTTACGTCATAGGAACGTATGGATAGCGCGATACCAAATGGCGGAATAACGACAGTGGACAGAAGTCCATAAAAGTGAAACCAGTGCCCGTCGCGGATAAACAAAATCTCTATAGTGAACAAGAGGATAGGCAGCACAAATGTCCACAATGAGATTTGCCGTACAACGGGAACTCTCCATTTCAATGGCATGTCTTCTCTCCCTCCTGTTCCATGATAAGGAAAAACCCAGATCGCAATCTGGGTTTTGGTTACATTTTCTATATTTTAACATCTAACAATCCCCTTGGTAAACTGAACGCCCTCCCTTGACGGTCTCCACTATGCAGAGGCACCCCTTGCGCTTCTCCAGCACTACGAAGTCGGCCTGTGCTCCTCTCATTAGGCCATAGGGTTCCGCTTGCCCCATCGCCTCGGCGGGCCGCATGGAAGCCATGTCCCAAGCTTCAGGAAACGTGCACAGCCCCGACTGAGCCAGCCGCCAAACCGCATCGGCAAGCATCATGACCGAGCCTGCCAACAGCTCGGGCTTGCGGGCGAGATGCAATCGGCCTTCCGGCGTTAAGACAACATTTCCGCCGATATGGGTCTCGTATTCTCCTGGCGGCATCCCGCTTAAATAGACGGCATCGCTGACGAGCAGCGCTTTGGACGACTTGGCGCGGAGCATCACTTTGATGACCGAATCCGGCAGATGGTTCCCGTCCGCAATGATTCCTGCCCACAGCTGATCTTGCGCAAGCTGCTCCCATATATAATTCGGATGCCGCGGCAGCGTCAGATGTGCGCCATTGCCAAGATGAGTAGACATCGTGGCTCCTGCTTCCACGGCTTCCCGAATTTGCGCAGGCGTCGCAGCGGTGTGCCCGATCGATACGACGATTCCCGATTCGACGCATGACCGGATAAAACTCGCGGCATCGGGCCACTCCGGCGATAGGGTGACGATCCGAATCCGGTTCCCCGATGCCGCCTGCCATCTCGCAAACAATGCCCAGTCCGGCGCCTTGATATACCGGGAATCATGCGCTCCCCTTGGGCCTTCCTCCGGAGAAAGAAAAGGACCCTCCAAATGTATACCGCCAATAGTTGAACCGACCGCTTCAACCTCCAGGCAAGCCGCGTCGATAACCCGCAGCAATTCCTCGATCTCTTCGTCTCCGTTGGTAATGACGGTGGGGTAGTACAGCGTTACGCCTTTCTCCCATAAGCGCCGGGTTGCCTGAATGATCGTATCCGTTGTGAGCGGCAGCGAATTGAAATCATGTCCGTAACCGCCGTTAATCTGAAGATCGATCAAACCGGGAGCGATCCACGTCTCCTCTTCACCATCGTGAGGAAGTATCCGTTCTATCCGGCCGCCAGAGTCCCATTCTAGCCTTATTCGCTCCCCTGTTGCGTAATGACGGCCCATACGAACAAGTTCATGGCTATCCATTCCGGATTTCCCCGTACGACTCCCGGTCCACGTACAGCGTGCAATCCGAATGCTGCCGAAGAATGCTGGCAGGACAAGCCTCGCTTATATCGCCGTACAGCGTCCTTTGTACCGCCGCTTGCTTGCTTGCGCCCGGAACGACGCAGAACAGGTGGGCAGCCGACATTAAGGCCGGAATGGTAAGCGTAAGCGCGTATTTCGGAACCTCCTCCAAGCTCGGGAAACAGCCGTCATTCACCTGCTGTCGGCGACAATCCTCGTCCAGCTTCACCCGCTTTACCCATAACGGATCCGCAAAATCGGCAACGGGCGGATCGTTGAAGGCGATATGCCCGTTCTCGCCAATGCCGAGGACCACCATATCGATCGGCACAGCGGTAATCAATCCGCTGTACCTGTCGCACTCCGCTTCAGGATCATTCATGCCGTCGATCAGATGCACCTCTCCTGGAGATACGAGATCAAACAGCCGCCGGGATAAAAAGTTCCCGAACCGCTGCGGGGCCGACTTGGGAAGCCCGATGTATTCGTCCATATGAAAAGCCGTGACTCGGCTCCAGTCCAATCCGTCCGATTGCACCAGCGCCGCCAGGCACTCATTCTGGGACGGGGCGGCTGCAAAGACGATACGAATGCGCTCTTTCTCGGCCAGCAGGCGCTGCATGGCTGCACGAATATCAGCGGCAGCCGCCTTCCCCATCGCCTCGCGCTGGTCATAAATGCGGACCTTCAGTTGATCCTGAACTTTTTCAAGCACAGGCTTTACGCTGCGCTGAGACATCATAAAGTCACCTCCATCCCCTACAACACCGGTGTTCCGATCTGCAGTTCGATTTCCTTGCGCTGGCGGGAAGCCTCGTAGGTGCCGAGAATAATCTCCAGCGAATGCCTGCCGTCCTTCCCGGTGATAACAGGCTGTCGGCCTTCGCGAACGGCAAGCGCCATATCTCGAATTTGCAGGCGATGACCGTCCGGTATGACTTTAAATGGCTCGAACTCAGGCAGCTGAATCTGCTGGCCATCGATCTCAAGGGATACGATCGTATCCTCTTCAATGACGAGCACGCCCTTATCCCCATGGATGACCAGCCGCTGTCCTTTGCCGTCGCAGGCCGTGGTCGTGATCTCCAGCACGCCGAGCGCCCCGCTCGCAAATTCAAGCGCAGCGATAACGGTATCTTCGACCTCGATATTGCGCAGCACGGCCTTGGCCTTTGCAGTCAAGGACGCAACAGGGCCTACGAGCCATTGCAGCATATCCACCGTATGGATTCCCTGATTCATCATCGCCCCGCCGCCATCCATGGCCCAGGTCCCGCGCCAGCCCGCACTGTCATAATAGGCCTGATCGCGGTACAGCATGACATAGGCCGAGCATAAACTGAGCTTCCCGAGCCGTCCTTCCTGAATGACCTGCCGGGCATACACGGCCTGCGGGGACATGCGCCTCGGAAAGACGGTTGCGAGCAGCACTCCGTTTTCCGCACACACCTCAATCATGCGCTCGACATCGTCAAGCCGGATCGCCATCGGTTTCTCCACCAGCACATGCTTGCCCGCCCGGGCAACCATCGCCGTCTGTTCTGCATGCATGCCGCTTGGCGTGCAGATACAGACGACCTCCACATCCTCGCGTGCCAGCAGTTCTTCCAAGGTGTTGCAGATGTCTCCTCCGTACGTTTCGGTAAGCTTGACGGCTGATTCCCGTTTCGTATCGAATACGGCGGCAAGCTCAGCCTCCTCCGTATTCAAGATGCCCTTCGCATGAATATCCGCAATAATCCCGCAGCCGATCATACCGAATCGGACGGGCAGCTTTTCCTTTGTCATGTTGCCTACGCCTCCTCCACACGCTCTTTTTCAATGAAAGCCGTATACATTCCCTATTCCCGGATCAGGATCCGTGCTCCCTCATCGGCCATCACCGTAGACTCCGAGGCTTTGTAAATATCTTCATGCGTGATGATCCCCTCTTCCCCCTCCACCCGGTTCAGGAAATCCTGTGCAAGGGAGAGGGGCGGCGGTGTCAAAGGCAAAGAACGCAGCTCCTGATCGGTGATGACAAGCGCAACCTCATCACTCGATAATAAGGGATCGCCTTCCAGCCGAATTTCCGCAATGCCGTGCGTCCCCGTAATGAATATCCGGCCGTCTCCCCAAGTCCAGCTGCCGGCGGGCGTATGCCAGTCCGCGTACAGCTGTGCCGTGATCCCGCCATCCATGAATACCTGCACGCCGGCTGCGTCATAGAAGGTCGGGTATTCAGGCAGCATATGCTTCGCCAGATAACCGGATGCAGCCTCCACCTCCCGGCCCGTCAGCCATCGTAACAGGTCAAAATCGTGCACGAAGAGATCGTTAATGATGCCTCCGGATTGCGACTTGTCAAAATGCCAGGCTGGCCTCGATTCCGGATTCAGCCGATGCGGCTTACGCATCGAGATGTGGACGATGTCCCCTAACTCTCCCGCCCGGATCATCCGATGAATGGTATGCAGTGAAGGGCGGAAGCGCTCGGTCAGCATCATCCCTACCTCGATTCTTCCCCGCTCCAGAACGCCGCGCAGCCGGGTCAGTCCCGCCCGATCTGTCACGGCAGGCTTGTCGATCATGACGGGCTTGCCGTGCAGCTCGCACTGCTCAATGACATCCATCTTCTCATGGTTGATAGCCGCGCAGCCGATAACACTCACGCCTTCGTCGCTCAGCAGCGATCCCTGATCCCCTGTCAGTTCCAGACCGTACCGGTCGGCAAGAGTACGGGCCAGCGGCATATTATCCGGTTCGTATACGCCAGCGCATTCGTAGCCCAATGCCAGCATCTCCTCGATGAACATGCCGATGTGGGCATGCTGGCAGCCGATGATTCCAAATTTCCGCGCGTTCCCCGTCATCCGATCGACACCTCCACAGCCTGCAGCCACTCCTTGATGACCGACAGATCATAAGCAAGCCGTTCCTTCGGCGGATAGGGAGCTGCGCATTCCAGCGTAAGCCAACCCCCGTATCGGTATTCCCGAAGTCCCCTGAGCAGCCCGCCGTGATCCACTTCTCCTTCACCAAGGCGGCACTGCAGGAAGAACTCTTCCCCGTGACGGGTCAAATTCTTGAACGTTCCCGGGCCGCCCCCCTGCGCGATCCGCCGTTCATCCTTAATGTGCACATGGAACAAACGGCTTCCCAGCTGCCGGACCGACTCTTCCCCAAATTCCGTGTCGGTGATGTACATATTCCCTGCGTCATGAATCAGACCAACCTGGTCATCGCCGATCATATCCAGCAGTCGCAGAGCGCTATCAGTCGTCTCCACCAGGCTCTGGTTGTGAATCTCCAGCACGATCCGTTTTCCCGCAGCGCGGGCTTCCTCCGCGCATTTCCGAATCCAGAAGGCCGCTTTGGCATAATGATAATCCTCTGCCAGGAAGGCATTCGGCCCTCCCTGAAAGATCCGGATCATCCCCGCCTCCAACATTACGGCGCGTTCAAGCAGACCCATAAACTGATCGTAAGCCTCAGCGCATTCCGCATCTCCGCTTGTCGAGAAATGTCCCATATAACCTGCCAATGCAGGAATCTCCAAGCCATGGCCTTCCGCAACAGCCTTCATTTCGCGAACCCGCGGCAGCGAAGCTTCCGGAATTAAGTGCGGTTCGCGGCAGGCAATTTCGATTCCGTTAAAACCGAGCCCGGCCGCGATCGACATCGCTTCATGGATGCTGTAATCGATTAACGATCCGCTGAATGCCGCTATTTTCATCTTCTTTTTCATCCTTTCCATCACAGACATGGCCCCTTCTGGAGCCAACAGTAACGTTAGTAACGTTCCATTATTTAATCCCGGCCATATTGTGGTTCTGCACAAAATATTTCTCGGCAAACAGGAATACCAGCAGGATCGGAACCAGACTGACCAGTGCGGCTGCGATCATAAGCTGTTCATTGCCGGTCCACTGGCCGGACAAGGAGAGAATGCCGATGGGCAGCGTATACTTCTCGTTCGAGGTCAAATAGATGACAGGCGTCAGAATCTCGTTCCACTTGCCCATGAACGTAAAGATCGCCAGCGTCGCCAGCGTGGGCCTGGCCATCGGAATGAAGATCCGCAGATAAATCTGGAACGGATTGCAGCCCTCCATCTTGGCCGCTTCCTCATACTCTTTAGGTATATTCATGAAAGCCTGCCGCATGAGGAAAATCCCAAACGGCTGAGCCAGCCATTCGATAATCCATAGCGGCGTGAGCGTATCCAGCATGTTCAGCTTATTAAAAATGATAAAATGCGGGATGATGATGACCACCGCCGGAATCATCATCGTACCCAGCACCATCACGAACAGCGCACTTTTCAGCGGAAAGCGAAGTCTTGCGAACGCATAACCGACCATCGAGCAGGAGATCAGGGCGCCGATGACAGACAATGCGGCTACGAAGATGCTATTCAGCGTGTAGCCGCCAATATTCCCAAGCTGGAACACCTGGGCGTAATTGGACCATTGGAATACTTCAGGGATCCAGCGGGGCGGAACCGTTGTATATTCCTTGTAGGTTTTCAATGAATTCATGAGTGCCGACAGAAACGGCACGATCATGATGAGCGAGCTGATCCCGATCAGCACGTATCCGATACTTTTTCCCAGCAGCTTTCTTCTCATTTGAGGCCACTCCTTCCTCCGATGCGGTTCCAAATCCCCGGTTCCATCTTGATCGCTTGATCAGTCATAATGCACCCACTTCTTTTGGGCCCGAAGCTGTATCAGCGTCAGCAGGAACAGGATCATGAACAGCACCCAGGCAATGGCGGAAGCATACCCCATCCTCATAAAGGTGAACCCTTCGCGATATAAATACAGCATCATGACCAGGCTGGAGTTATTCGGACCTCCCGCCGAGCTGATGTCGCCCCTGCCAGTCAGCACGTAGATCTGTTCGAATGCCTGGAAGGTAGAGATGGTGCTCATGATGACAACCAGGAAGGTCGTCGGCGAGATCAAGGGAACGGTAATATACCGGAATTTGCGCAGGGCTCCAGCACCGTCGATCTCCGCGGCTTCATACAAATCCCCGGGAACGCTCTGAAGTCCCGCCAGATAAATGACCATAATGTAGCCGATCCCTTTCCAGACCGCGATAAAGACAAGCAGCGGAATCGCCAGCTTCGGGTCCTGCAGCCAGCCTTGCCCTTCCAGCCCCAGCTTGGCAAGCAGCGTATTCGCCAAACCGAAGCGAGGGTTGAATACGGCGTCAGCAACATACAGGATGACGGTCCATGAGGAAATCACCGGGATAAAATGGGCCATCCGGAACCATTTAAGCCCTTTCAAACGCTGGTTTAGCGCGACGGCCAGCACCAAGGCCAGAAAGGTCTGGAGCGGCACGAACAGAACCGCAAAATACAAGGTATTCCACAGGGAACGCCAGAACATCGAATCCTCGGCCATGCGCCGGAAATTATCCAGTCCGCTCCACTCGGGCGGATTCAGCATATCGTAATCGGAGAAGCTGAAGTACAGGGATGCGGCGAGAGGCCCCGCCACATAAATGATAAAGTGGAGAACATAGGGGGAGGCCATGAGCAGCCCCCATCTCCCCTCATGATCCCATTTCCGTTTTCGGGCGGGCTTTCCGTGCGGCATCGGATCGGCTTTGAGTGCTGCATTGTCGTTTAGCGTATTGTCCATTTCACTCCCGCCTTTCTTCCACCCTTGGTTTTATTTTTTATAGAAATCATCGAGGACCGCCTGAACGGCTGCGTCCGCTTCGCTTAAAGCCTGATCGATGGTTGCATCCCCCAGGAAGGCACGCTCCGCATGCTCGTTGAATTTGCCTACCCATTCTTCCCAGACCGCGTTATTGTCGAGCGTCTGCGCGAACTCCAGGCTATCCAGGAAAGCCTGGCGATTAGCCGGCTGCTCTCCCGCCTTGAGGAACACTTCGGATTCCGCAACGGATTTTTTCACGGGCACGGCTTCGCCAAGCTCCGTCCACTGCTTCTGCACATCGTCTTCCGTCGCCCAGTATTTAATCCACTCCCAGGCAGCTTCCGCTTTCTCGTCGCTTGACTTCTGATTAACCACCCACGAGTTGGCAATGACCGGGGACACCCGCTTGCCGTCAGGTCCCTTCGGCAGCAGCGTCACATCGTAATTCAGACCGGCTTCATTCGCTGCCTGCACCCGGGCATAGATGCCAATCCGCATGGCAGCCGATCCGCTTGGGAACACGGCGGTATTGCTCTGGAAGCTCTTCAGATCGACCGGATCCGTAATGATGCCGCGCTGCATGCCGTCGACCATCCATTCGAACGCCTGCTTGTTCTCAGGGGAATTGATGATCGAGTTCTCCGCTTTCTCATCAAGGGTTCCGCCGCCGTAGGATTTCATCACGGAGAACCAGCCCTCGGTAATGCTGAAGAACGTAAGCCCGAACTGATTCACGCTGGCTGCGTCGAACCCGCTGTCCTCGGCCGTTTTTCCGCCGGCATCCACCGTCAGCTTGGCTGCCGATGATTTCAGATCCTCCCAGGTCCATTCATCCGAAGGATATGCTACGCCGGCCTTATCAAACAGCTCCTTGTTGTAAAACAGCACGCCGACCTGTATGCCCTGCGGCACGCCCCAATAGCGCCCGTCCGCATCCTTGTTGAAATCGAGGCCGTAGTACTCATCGGCTTTCAGATCCCTTGCAATCCAATCGGTCAGATCCTTAGCCGCGCCCCGCTGGGCGTATTTCATCACGTAGACGCCATCGGACAACCATACGTCCGGCGCCTGGCCGGCCGCGATCTGCGTATCCAGCTTCTGGTAGAACTGGCCGTAAGGCGCGCTCTGCGTCTTCACCGTAATGTTCGGATGCTGTTTCTCGAACTGCTCGATCAGCTCCTTCATCTTCGCATCGGAACTGTCACTGGAATAATACCCGAGCAGGATTTCTACCTTTTTCCCTTCATCGCCTCCGGTGCCGGGTGTGGCAGTGCCGGTCTTTCCTTCATCAGCATTGCCGCAACCGCTTACCATAACGGATATCAGCAATAAGGCCGTTAACCAGCTGTAAAACCCTTTTCTCTTTTTCACAAATCCTCGCCCCCTATTGTTTGAAATGGATTAATGCGATTGTAGTTGATAACGACCGAATGCGCCCATGTGCTTTCTTAGCCCACTTGTGATTTCTTGCTGCGGCATCATGGTTTTTTATTTACAACTTGTGTTTTTTTGCTACAATGTTCCTTACATTCCCTACTTCAATGCGAGGAAGGCGGAAGAGCGATGAACATCCAAGGCGTTTCCACCGGTAATCTGACCATTAATCAACGTTTGTTCGTGCTGATCATCCTATTCATTGGCCTCCCCTTCTTTCTGCTCGGCAGCTTCTGGTACCAGTCGTCTACCGAAGCGATTGAACAGTTTGCCGCAGGCGCTAACAAGCGTATCATCGAGCAAACCAACGTCTCGCTGGATTCGTACATATCCAATCTGGAGAATTCCACCTATCCCTTTATCCACAACCCGCAGATCCAGCAATTTCTCTCGGCTGCCCAGCTTACTCCCTATGCCTACTTTCAGCTTGCCAAAAAAGTGGAGGACGACTTGTTTGCCCAGATGATTTACGGCAGGTCCGACATTATCGGAATCTCGCTCGTCGCCGAGAACAAAAGACAAATTACCGATTACGAAAGCGCGCCGGGACTGCTCGATATGAGTGAAATCCGCAAACGCAACCGATCCTATCAGGCGCAGCTGGATCAATTCAACGATTTTCAAATCATCGGCCTCAGCCGGGTAGGAAACACGCCAGCCCTTACCGTGGCCCGGAAGCTGTATGACAATTCGTCCTTTCTCTATAAAGGCTTATTGATTGTCGACCTCAATCTGAAGCAGCTCGGAGCCATCTGCTCTAACGATTCACTGGGGGGCTTTGACGTCTGGATTATGGGCAAGGACGGGCAGATGATCTACCACCCGGATCCGAGCCGGGTCGGAACCCCAGTCGAACCGGGGCTGTTAACACGAATTCAAAACCGGGACTCCTCCTTCTTCCGGCATCAAGACACCGTTTCGGGCACCGAAAAGATGGTCCTGCATGAACGCTCGCAGATCACCGGCTGGACGGTTGTTGCCGACCTGCCGCTGAACAATCTCATCGGCGGTTTAATCACCCAACGCAATTACTCGCTTGCGGCCGCAGCCGTTCTCATGATCATTGCATTGGCGCTTGTGGGCGGCTTCTCCTTGTCTTTAACAAGACCGCTCTCCATGCTGCAGAAGCTGATGGCCCGCGTTGAGCGGGGGGATTTTGTGCTTCCTACCAACGTGAACCGGTTCCGCAACAATGAAATGACCGCCGTGTTTCACAGCTTCTACAGCATGACGGGAGAGCTGAAGCGGCTGATCCGGGAGGTCCAGGATTCCCAGCTGAAGGAACGGGAGCTCATGATCAAGCAGAAGGAATCCGAGCTCCGCTCCATGCAGTCCCACATCAACCCGCATTTTTTGTACAATTCATTGGAGATTATTAATTCATATGCCATTGCGGACGATCATATGGAAATCAGCCGCATGACGAGGGCGCTGGCCCATATGTTTCGTTACAATATCGGTCATGCCGGATCCGTCGTTCCGCTGCGGGAGGAGATGACGCATGTCCAGTATTATCTCGACCTTCAAAGCGCCCGTTTCCGCAGGCTCCGGATCGATATGAACCTGAACGAACGGGACCTGAATCGTGTAAACGCCGTCAGGCTCACGCTGCAGCCGATTGTAGAGAATGTATTCATCCACGGATACCGAGGCAAGAAGCCAAGCTACCTTGGGATCAACTCCCGTGCGGAGGCGAACTATTTTGCCATCATCATCCGGGACAAGGGGATTGGCATGACGGCGGAAACGCTGTGGCAAATCAGGCAAATCCTGCAAACCCGCGAGAAGCCGGGTGAAGGCATGCAACCAAACGACGGAGAGGAAACCACCAGCGGCATCGGCCTCTTGAACGTGCATCAAAGACTCCAGCTTACCTTCGGTGACGAGTATGGCCTGCAGCTTGTGGAATCCGTGCCCTTGGAAGGCACGATATTTGAAATCAGATTGCCGTACAGGACTAGCGAGGAGGGACACCATGTACCGGATCATGTTGATAGATGACGAATACGCCATTCATTTGAGTTTGCGAAAGCTTGTTGAGAGGTCGGGTCTTCACATTGTCGTCACCGGCGAAGCTGAGGACGGGGTTGAAGCGCTCCAAATGCTGGAGGATAGCCTGCCCGACATCATCGTCACCGATATTTGCATGCCTGAAATGGATGGACTGGAATTTATCCGCCGTGTCCGGGAATCCCATCCTCAGATGCATTTCATTATCCTGTCGGGCCATGACAATTTCGAATTCGCGCGTCAGGCCCTGCGCTATGGCGTTTCGGACTTCCTGCTGAAGCCCATCGACCCTGCCCAGTTCCAAACGACGCTGGAACGTGCCTGCAGGGAGCTGAATGAGCGGAAGGCGCGGTTCTCCCGGCAAACGGAATGGACGCTTGCGCAGCAGCGCCATAAGGCCAGGCTGGCTGAGCTGCTGTATTCTGCCGATGAACAGGGAGCGCTGGAACAAATTCGCGAGATCATGGCTCTTTTCAAGACGAGCGGGCCAGAAGAAGTCAGCATGTCACGGTACGCCCATATGCTGATGCAGGATCTGCTGACGGCGATGAAAGAACGCGGTTTGTCTCTTGCGATGGAGATTGGCGAGGATCAATGGCCACAGGGCGACGATCCCATTGCCTGCAGCCGTCAAATACAAGATAAGATCAAGGAAATGCTGGCGTTGATTAAGGGCTCCCGAAATTTAGGGTCTCGCCACAATATTCAGAAAGCCAAACGTTACATTGAAGAGAATTACGCGATGGATTTGTCCTTGCAGGAGGTAGCTGATTCGGTGGGGATGTCGGTCACGTATTTAAGCCGTACCTTCAAGAGTGAAACGAATATGAACTTCGTAAAATACCTGGTGCAGGTACGCATGGAAAAAGCGAGGGAATTGCTGGCGGAGTCTGAGCTTTCCGCCCAGGAAACAGCCTACCGTGTCGGCTTCTCGGACTATGTCCATTTCAGCAAAACGTTCAAAAAATTTCATGGCCTCACCCCTTCTGCTTACCGTAAGCAGTGCAAGGCCATGAATGGAGAATAAATTCGCATGCACTTATTCGGATTGCACACCGTTCTTCCATGCTTTCGCCCTGGCAAGCAGCTGCTCAACGAACACATTCTTCTCATCGGAGTATCGGAGCAGGGTCCGGGTCCCTTGCGAAACGATCCGTCGTTTGATCTCGCTGTAACGCTCGGCTTCATCGGCATGTGCCCGCAGGTAATCCCTGATCATGATGTTATGATTCCAGATGTCGCCACGATATAACACAATATGAACGTTATAGGCAAAGCCGCCTCTTTTGCGGAGATATAAACGGCCTGGAATTCCGGCTTCTCCGAGATCCTCATAACCCATAGCAGTCAGTCTGGGGATGATTTCACTCGAATGCAGCGCATTCTCCACGCCCACCAGAATATCGATGATGGGTTTGGCTGTCATCCCCGGTACCGATGTGCTTCCAAAATGTTCGATGGCAGCCGTGAATGGACCAATCTCCCTGGTTAACGTCTGAAGTTCATCGCTAAACCGATCGGCCCACTGCTTGTCGTAGGACTCCAAATGAATGGCTTCGTCAATTGTCATAAAAGCTCCCCCTCCAAGTTTTGTAAGCATGTGCGATGAAGCCGGTTCGAGCCAACCCAACCTGTAAATGGGCTGGCCCAAAAACCCGAGGCACTGCTTCAGGTCATGTCATACATGACTCCATCATGCCTTTTATGGCGCCGGCCGGCAAGTGCCAATCTTCTATCGGTTCAGGACGAGAAGCATGCCTCAGTATCGGCTTTCGGCTGCAAGTGCTAGAACCTGGTCGGCATATCTGCCTGCCTCCGCTTGGAGCTCTTCATCGCTTACCTTCTCTACGTTATAGGTCGCAAAGGCCGGCAAATATCGAACTTTGCACCGGTTCAAAGTAGCTTGAATCGGGCGCAGCAGCTCACTTACGGTATACCAATTGTCCCCGCCTGCCTGATATCCTTGTTCTAAGCCTGCTACCGTCGTGGCCACCATAAATTCCTTGCCCTTCAGATTGTTGCCTTCTGGTCCGAACGCCCAACCGAAGGTCAGAACGTCATCGAACCATTTCTTCAACAGGGGCGGGCAGCTGTACCAATAAAACGGGAACTGGAACACTACCCGATCATACTGAAGAAGAAGCTGCTGCTCGCGCTCAATATCGATAATCCAATTCGGATACTCCTTGTAAAGATCCCGGATATCTACATTTCCATTCGCATACAGCCTGCTGTGCTGCATCAGCACTCGATTCGCACGCGAGTTGTCTAAATTCGGATGAACCACAATCACCATGATTTTCATATTCAGGTCTCTCCTGTCCCATTTGGTTTGTTTGACACCCCCATTATGTTTCGGATCCGTTTCGTTGAAAAGTACGCTCTTTTTATGTACTTAGTCGGTTTTAGCGTACCTATTCATCCCATGCATAGTACGATAAAACGTACTAAGTACGAAGAAGAATAGTACTGGGTTTAAATCGAATACTGTGCTACATTACTAACATCAAATGAACAAAGACCGATGACACACTTCCTATGGGAGATGAGAACATGAGAACAACCGATCATGAACGGCCTAACACCGACGGCATCCTGACAACGCTGCAATTAATCGGCGGCAAGTGGAAACCGCTGATTCTGTTTATACTGCTGCAGGACGGAACCAAACGGTTCGGGGAGCTCCGGCGTCTGCTTCCGGGCGTGACTCAAGGCATGCTCACGAATCAGCTGCGCGAACTGGAACAGGATGGGCTGGTCGTACGCAAGGTATATCAGGAGATTCCGCCCAAGGTGGAGTATTCCATCTCACAGCATGGAAAAAGCTTGGACAGCGTTCTGACCGACATGTGCACCTGGGGATTTCAACATCTGGATTATGTCGAGAAGGTCAACGGTCAGCCTAAAGAGAGTCACGAAAAAAACGCAGGCGGACTGTAAACGCAGGAAGCAAAACCCTTAATGCTCTTGCCGGGCACGGCTCGCCTATGCAAGCACATGCATCTACTCCCTGCTGTGCAAAACGGATCCAAGTCTGCTATATTTCTCAATTTGAGTTGGCATCTTTCCTCCTTCGCATTCTTCCAGCCGATCCTTCTGGGATCGGCTTCAATTGTTGCACCTCTCTATCCTGAAATTCGGACGACCGTTATTTGGTGAGCGATTGCCAAAAATATTCTCCTGGTATTGCATTTTATGTCGTATCGATATACATTTATATCGATACGACATATTTATGGAGGGGCTCATATGTATGAAATTTTTGTTCTGGGTGAATTGATGACCGGGGATAAACACGGCTATATGCTCCAAGAGATCCTTAAAAATGCAGGCGGGCCTTACCGTCAGATCAGTTCCGGAACGTTGTATCCGCTGCTCTCCAGAATGGTGGATAACGGGTGGATCCATCTTAGTCTTGACGAATCCGGCGGAGGCAAACGCCCCCGAAAAATCTACAGGATTACCGATTCCGGACGGAATAACTTTCTCGAGCTCATGGAGAAACCCCTGGAATACAACATGGATACGGAGCAGGTATTCCATTTCAAAATGGTCTATTTCCGGTATATTCCGAAGAAGGTTCGACTCGACTGCCTCGAGCAATATTTAATTTATCTCGAAACTAACCTCCAGCATGTAACGGATTTCGAGGCGAAAATCACGTTCTACAAGCCCGAGCCAGCGAAACAGCGGCTTCAATTGCTGAGGGTGCTGGATCACCGGAAGCAGATGGGAATGACGAATATCGAGTGGGTCAAGAAAGAAATAACGGCCGTTAACTCCGAAGAAGAATAGCGTTCAAGCGTTTTCACATTGGATATAAGGAGGGATACGAAGATGGAACGTTTATGGACGAAACCGTTTATTCAGATGACGGTCGGGATGCTGTTTCTGTTTACGGGCTTCTATCTGCTGCTGCCCACGCTTCCGCTGTATATCAAGCATTTAGGCGGCTCCGAGACCCAGGTGGGCTTGGCGGCCGGCGCGTTCACGCTGACGGCTGTGGTCTTTCGCCCGATGGTCGGGGGATTGGTGGATCGGTATGGCAGAAGAGCTTTTTACATTTGGGGTCTTATCTTCTTTGTTCTTTCGATGTATCTCTACGATTGGGTCGGCAGCATTCTGCTTCTGCTTGCACTGCGGATCCTGCACGGCGCGAGCTGGGCTTTTTCGACAACCTCTATCGGTACGGTTATTACGGATTTAATCCCGGCCTCCCGCCGCGGAGAAGGCATGGGCTGGTATGGAATGGCGATGACGGTTGCGATGGCCATCGGCCCGATGCTGGGCACATATATTGTCGGTGGATATTCCTTTCAGACCCTGTTTCTTGTCGCTACCGGGCTCTCTCTGATTGCCTTCATACTAGCCTACATGACCAGAGCACCTTATCAAGCCAAACCTTCGGCAGGCCGGATTCAGCTTGTCGAGAAATCCGTTCTCCCTGTCACGGTCGCCATCTTTTTTCTGGCTGTCGCTTACGGGGGAATTACAACCTTCCTCCCGCTGTTTGCCGAGTCCATCCGGGTCAATCCGGGAACCTTTTTCCTGGTGTACGCCGTCGCTCTTACCTTGATTCGGCCTTTTGCCGGAAAGCTGTCGGATCGTTTCGGCGAAGCGGCTGTCATCATTCCGTCCCTTGTCGTAACGGCAGGCGCTCTGATCATCTTAAGCCTGTCGAGCGGATTGCCCGGACTCATTATCGCCGCTATTCTGTACGGCATCGGCTTCGGCTCGGCCCAGCCCGCTCTTCAAGCAGCCACCCTGCGCATTGCTCCCGAAGATCGGAGAGGCGCAGCCAACGCCTCCTTCATGACCGCATTCGATCTCGGCATCGGGCTTGGCGCGATCCTGCTGGGCCTGGTCTCCGAGCGTATCGGCTATGCATATTTGTTTACGGTTACGGCAGTATCGGTTGTCGTATCCCTGGTCATATTCACGATCTTTGTAAGAAGACTGCTTACGTCTGGCGTTGCAGACAAAGAGTGAAGGCTATCCGATTTCCGGCAAACACGCCCCGGACCGAAACCGCCGCATAAGAGCGTTCTGTCTGCTCGAAAGCCGTTCCGCGGGGGATGACCGAGCTTCCGAGCCTCCGAGTTTCCGAGCCTCCAAGCCCGCCAGCCTCCGAGGTTCCGTACTTCCGCCGTTCCGGACTTCCGAGCCTCCAGACTTCGTAACCTTCGCGCCCGCTTCCGAATAGGCTAACGTATCTGATGTTAGATTGGAGCGATGGTACGCATGGCGCAATATGTACCGCCGGTGAGCATCCATACCCTCACGCATACGGCACCCGGTCTCGTGATTCATTATCCGCAGGTATACGGCCTCATGAATCCTGGAGCAGAAGAAGCCATCAACCGGGCCATTATTGTTCAAATCCAGGATATGCAGCGTGAACAGCAGCAAGTTCAGACCGGCACCAACCCGCAAACGACGGGCACTTTTGAAATCAAAACGAATGAACGAGGCATCCTTAGCCTCGTGCTGATCAACTACACCTACTCCCAACCTATGGCACATGGACATACGGTAACGAAAGGCCTGACCTTTTCCACGGCCACCGGTAAATCCTACGCCTTATCCGACCTGTTCCGTGCGGGCGCCGGCTATCAAGCCGTTTTGGCCGCCGAAGTGAATCGTCAGATCAAGGAACGCGGCATTCCCGTGCTGGAGAGCGGTCCGGTCACCGTTTCGCCGAATCAGGACTTCTATTTGGCAGATAAGTCACTGGTCATCTTCTATCCGCTATATGCCATCACGCCGTACTATGTCGGCTTTCCGATGTTCCCGATATCGGTATATGACCTCTTGGGCATGGCGCCCGAGAACGGATTGTTATCGGATCTTGCCGCGGACGTGGCGTAGAGAACTGCATCGTGTTCAGGTGACATGCAGAAAAAAACAAACCCGAATTCCTGGTGCCTTACCAGCGTTTCGGGTTTGTTTATTATCATCGCATGAGCTAGCTACGACGGTTACACCATGATTTTGCAAATATCGTTCGTAAATTCCACCGGATCGGCAATCGGCAAGCCTTCAATCAGCAGCGCCTGATTGTACAGCAGATTCGTGTAGAGCTTCAGCTTATCCTGATCCGCTTGCTGTGCCTTCAGCGATTTGAACACCTCATGGTTCGTGTTAATCTCCAGCACCTTGTCGGCTTGGATATCCTGTCCGTTCGGCATCGCCTTCAAGATCTTCTCCATCTCAATTGAGACATCGCCCTCCGTGGACAGGCATACCGGATGGGATTTCAGTCGTTTGGAGGCTTTAACGGATTTCACCTTGCCGGCCAAGAGGCTGCCCATAGCTTCAAAGAGCTCCTTATTGTCGTTCTCTTCAGCTTCATTCTCCTGTTTGTCCGTCTCGGAATCGAGGCCAAGATCGCCGCTGGATACCGACTTGAATTCCTTCTCCTTGTATTTCATGAGCATCTTGATCGCAAACTCATCGACATCGTCGGTGAAGTACAGAATTTCATAACCTTTGTCGAGCACCATTTCCGTCTGCGGAAGCTTCTCGATCCGGTCGATGGAATCGCCGGAAGCATAATAGATATACTTCTGATCCTCCGGCATCCTCGATACGTACTCGTCCAGGGAGACCAGTTTCTTCTCCTTGGAGGAAGTGAACAGCAGCAGATCTTGAAGATCTTCCTTGTTCATGCCGTAATCGTTGTAGACGCCGAATTTCAGTCCTCTGCCGAAGGATGCGAAGAACTTCTCGTAATTCTCCCGCTCGTCCTTCATCATGCCTTGCAGCGCGCTTTTCACTTTGCTCTTGATGTTCTTGGCAATCAGCGTCAGCTGACGGTCATGCTGGAGCATCTCGCGTGAGATGTTCAGCGACAGATCCTCGGAATCCACCATCCCTTTCACGAAGCTGAAATAGTCCGGCAGCAGGTCGCCGCATTTGTCCATGATCAGGACGCCGTTGGAATAGAGCTCAAGCCCTTTCTCGTATTCCTTGGTGTAATAATCGAACGGCGTATTCTCGGGAATGAACAGAATCGCGTTATATACGACGGCACCGTCCGCTTTGACATGAATGTGTTTGAGCGGTTTATCGAAGCCGTACCGTTTCTCGTTGTAAAAATTCACGTAATCTTCGTCCGTCAGCTCGCCTTTGTTCTTGCGCCAGATCGGCACCATGCTGTTGATGGTCTGCTCTTCCTGGACTTCCTCGAACTCATTCTCGGCATCAGCCTTCGGACGCTGCGTTTTCACGTCCATCTTGATCGGATAACGGATGAAGTCCGAGTACTTCTTGATGATCGCTCTTAAGCGGTATTCTTCCAAATACTCGTCATACTGATCATCTTCCGTGTTCTCTTTGATCTTCAGAACGATCTCGGTTCCGACGGAATCCTTATCGGCCGGCGTAATGGTGTATCCATCCGCGCCTTCGGATTCCCACTTGAACGCTTCATCGCTGCCCAATGCACGGCTCGTCACGGTAACGACATCGGCAACCATGAAGGCGGAATAGAAACCTACGCCGAATTGGCCGATGATATTGTGGCCGTCCTTCGCTTCGTTCTCACTCTTGAATGCAAGGGAACCGCTCTTGGCGATGATGCCGAGGTTGTTCTCGAGGTCTTCCTTTGTCATTCCGATCCCCGTATCGGTAATGGTCAGCGTACGGTTTGCTTTATCTGCGGTAATCTTAACGTAGTAGTCTTCTTTATTAAAGGTCAAATTGTCGTCGGTCAGCGCTTTATAGTAAATCTTGTCGATCGCGTCGCTGGCATTTGAAATCAGCTCACGCAGAAAAATTTCGCGCTGCGTATAGATGGAGTTAATCATCATCTCGAGCAGCCGTTTGGACTCAGCTTTAAACTGTTTTTTCGCCATGAAAAAATCTCCCTTCCAATCTGAACGAGGTTTCATTTAGCACTCTTTACAGCAGAGTGCTAACACTTCTTCTATTTAAACATGTACCAATTTTTGATGTCAATATGTTTAAAGACTTTCCATCGAACAAATACGGATTCAGCCTGCAGCAGTGAAGCAGACACCGTAAGATGAATTTGAAAGAGCCTGCTGCAATCGGCAAAAAGGCCGCCTAAAAGGGGATTTCCCTCTTAGACGGCCTTTCACATTCATGGCTCGATACCGCTGTTTATTCTCTTGGATAAGACAGGGCGAATCCACCATACGTAATACAGGCCGCATAGGAGCAGCACGCCGGCCGTGGCCAGAAAGGGAAGCCGATAATCCTGCCGGGCCAGGATCAGTCCGGCAACAAAGGTTGCCCCGGACGAGCCTAAACTTCGGAATACCGACCTCATGCCGGCGTACAGATTCCGTTCCTTTTCATTAAAGGCCGACATCAGCAGACTGTCCAGCAGATTGGACAGCATGGTCACGCCGCCGCCCCGCAGTAGAAACAGCCCGATAAACAGCCATACGGGGAGAATCATGTATAGAGCGGCAAACAGCAAAATATTAACGATAAATACCGAGATAATGGCCGTGTTATAACCGAACCGCTCCATGACGTACGGCGTCATCAACGAGCATATAAACAGCAGGATCGCGCCGATGGCCAGAATCAGGGATACCTGGTCGTCCATCCAATCCAGGCGGAACTTCACGATGACGTTCAGGAATGAGCCGGTCATGGCGATACAGCCGCCGAGCAGCGCCGTAAACACGGCGAACAGCCACAAGGTCCCGGAAGATAGAGGTCCCATTAGCCTGGAGATGCCTCTCGAAGGTGAAACTGCTGCCGCCGCTGCCTCCTCTGAAGCCTTGTTCTCGGCAGGCAGCCAGAACGCCCGGATGACGCCGTGAAGCACAAGCACCAGCCCGGTCAGCAGAAGCGACACTTCATAACCTCTGCTTCCTTCGAGCCCCTTCGAAATATATCCTGCTGCCAGCGTTCCGAGACCCGTAAAAGCCGTAAACACGGCAAACATCAAGGAAAATGCACGGGCTTCCTCCTTACGGGAACGGCAATAATGGAAGAGAAGCTGGATCTCCGTCGTCTCCACCAGCGTCAAGCCGGCAGACACCAATATTTGAGCGGCATAGAACCACAGCAATTCATCGCTGACGGCAAACAGCACATTGCCCGCGGCAATAAAGAATACGCCGGTAACCAGCAGTTTTTTTCTTCCGGTCCGGTTAGCGAGCAGGGATACCGGAATGGCGAGAACGCCCATGATCAGTATGCCCATCGATACCAACGCGCCGATTTCGTCCTCCCTTAGCCCCCGGAAGAGCAGATGCAGATTCAGGACGAGTGTATAGAGACCGATTCCGATGCCGTAGAAGGCCTCGCTTATCAGGAACCGGCGCACCCCCGTAGACAGCTTCAGCAGGTCTTTGATGTAAATGGACATGTTATTCCCCTTCTCCAGAAAATCCGAAAACGATCTGAAATGAAATCAGTCGGTTACTTGTATAATTCCGCTTCCGAGCGCATCCGCCGGCTCAGCCGTACCGGGTCGGTATCCTCGGCAGCGTGAGCCATCAGCAGAATGCGGAACGAGAACGGCTCCGGCTTGATCGAGTGCTCGGGAGCCTGTGCCGGACCGCAGCTGTTGCTGCCAAGCCCGTTCTGCCGGTAATCCAGGTTCAGCGTAATGAAACTGCGCGGAACAAGATCGCTGGCATGCGCCGCAGCCTCGACATCCTGATCGGTGTACCGGCTCGCACTGAAGTTCAGGGCGGGCTCGCCAACGGCGAGAAGCCCCATTCCCGCGCCATCCGCGAGCGAGATCCAGCGGACATCCGATCGGTTACCATTCTCCTGCGGATAAATATAAGGCGTAAACAAGCCATCCACGGTGCTGCGGTATTCCCCGAACCGTCCCGCTTCCAGACTGTCCGGGTAGCTTTCCCCAGGACCTCTGCCGTACCACCGGACATGTTCCATGTCGTCCGCGACCTGCATTTGCAATCCGATTTTCGGCAGCATGGCAGGCGGCGTGCCGATCGGCTCTCCCTTCACGTCCATGATCATCAGACCACTGGAGGTGATCATATAGGTCGTTTCGCAGCGGAAGCCCCAGTCATATACCGGCGGGGCAATGCGGGAAACCCGCCGTACCTCAACGCATTCCTGGTCTAATCGCTTCCATTCGAAATGATCGATCCGTTCAGAGAGCCGGTCCAGATGGGCCTTGCGCCAATCCGGGAGCACGTACATATCGTTATCGATCGGCGGACGCCAGAAGTTCAGCGCGGGACCGCCAAGCATGATTCTTTTGCCATGCAGGGATAAGCCTTGGAAGCCTGAACGGAGAGCGCTGAGTGACAACTGAAAGCTTCCATTCCCCACTTGAAGGCTATGCTTCTCCTCGCTAATCTGCAAGGGGCCCCGCCGCAGGGCAGCCGTTGACTCGAATTCTGGCTTGGACGATTCCCGCAGCAGAAGCTGGGACCACGCCACCTCATGTCCCCGTTCCGCCCAGCGGCAGTCCGCAGCCAGCGAGAGGGATACCTCAAGCCACAGCTCGGCATAAGGACTCACGCCTATTGTCGCCTGCTCCAAAACCTTCGAGAGGCTAAGCTCTGCACTTGTGCCTGCTTCGATGCGGGGAAGCTCCAGCACTCCGCTGTGGACAAGCTGTCCATCGGACAATACCCGGTAATGGGCCTGCAAATGATCCAGCGAAATGAAATCATAACGGTTCATGATATGAAGCACACCGACTCTTCCCATCGTCATACGGACCGGTTCAATGACCTTTTTGTATTCCAGAAGTCCGGGTGAAGGCGTCCGGTCCGGACGAACCAAACCGTCAATAACAAAATTGCCGTTGTTCGGCACATCGCCGTAATCGCCGCCGTATGCATAATCCTTCCGGCCGTCCGGAGTCCTTCTGCTCAGCCCGTGATCGATCCATTCCCATACGAAACCGCCCGCCAGGCGGGGATGCGCTTCAAAGGTATCGAAGTAGGGGCGCAGTCCGCCGGGCCCGTTGCCCATCGCGTGCGCGAATTCGCACAGAATATGCGGCTTGGGATGATCGGTCATTTTGCCGAAGCCTTCCATCTTCTCGACGGAGGAATACATCGTGCTCACCACGTCGCACACCTCGGCTTCGCGGTCCTCCTCGTAATGGATCAGCCTCGTGGGATCATTCTCCCGGCACCAGTCAGCCATTGCGCGGAAATTGCAGCCGAAGCCGGATTCGTTGCCGAGGGACCAGAACAGCACGGACGGATGGTTTTTGTCCCGCTCCACCATCCGACGGACGCGGTCCACGTACGCTTCCTTCCACTCGGGATCGTCGCTCAGGCGGGAAATGTTGCCGAGCGGCTCGAAGCCGTGGGTCTCCAGATCCGTCTCTTCCATCACGTACAGCCCATACACGTCGCACAGCTCGTAGAACCGCGGATCATTCGGATAATGCGCCGTCCGTACGGCGTTGATGTTGTGCTGCTTCATCAAGCGGATGTCCTCCAGCATCGTGGACAAGGTGACGGTTCGGCCCGTATCCGGATGATGGTCATGGCGGTTGACCCCTTTCAGCAGGATCGCCCTGCCATTAACGAGGAGCTGCCCGTCCTTTACTTCGATGGTGCGGAAGCCGACGCGCTGCGCAACCGTCTCCAGCGTCTCCCCCTGGGCATTCCGCAGGGTGATCACCAGATGGTACAGTGCCGGTGACTCGGCACTCCATAAATCCGGACCGGCTACCTCTATCGCAAAGTCCTCCACGGCGGCGTGCCCGACGTCTTTGCCGGTTGATCCCACTTCCGCTCCGTCTCCATTCAACAGCCGCAACTGGGCGGAGCCGTGCTCTCTTCCTCCCAGTTCCAAACGTACGTTCAGCTTGGCGTTCAGATACTCCTCATCCAGCTCGGTCGTTACGCGGAAGTCGTTGATGCGAAGCGCCGACGGCTCAGCCATCAGATAGACGTCCCGGAAAATGCCGCTCATCCACCACATGTCCTGGTCTTCCAGATAGCTTCCATCGGACCACTGGTATACCCGGACGGACATCCTGTTTACCCCAGGCTTTAAATAATGCGTCAGATCGAATTCCGAGGTCAGCCGACTGCCTTGGCTGTAGCCGATAAACGACCCGTTCAGCCACACATGAAACGCGCTGTCCACCCCGTCGAATTTGACGCAAATCTTTCTGCCGTCCCAATGTTCCGGAAGCTCGAACTCGCGTACGTAACTTCCGGTCGGATTCGCATTTGGCACATGCGGCGGATCCACAGGAAACGGATAGTACAGGTCCGTGTAATGCGGATGCCCGTAGCCCTGCAGCTGCCAGTGCCCCGGAACGGGAAGGTCATCCCAGGCCGATACATCGTAATCCTCTTGATAAAATGCTTCAGGAGCGCTCTCCGGCTCCTCGGCATAGTGGAATTTCCACACCCCGTTCAGCGATTGGTACCAGGCCGAGCTGCCTCTGTCATAACTGAGCGCTCCGTCCTCATCCGCGAACGGAATGAAATAGGCCCGGCTCTTCGCCCGGTTCCGTTCCAGCACGCTCAGGTTATCCCAGTCGCGGCCGATATGACGGTCTTTCATCATGTCTCTCCATCCTTTCCCAAGCGGTCTAAGCTTCTAGTTGTCGTTCAAAAGGTCAACTGTCCATGACTTTTTTTGAACACGCACTTCTATGTTCGGATATTGCATCATGCAACATATCGATCTTGGATGCCTATTATCAACCGGCACCGTTTATCCCTTGATCCCCGTCGTGGCAATGCCGCCAACGATATAACGCTGCGCGAAGAAAAAGACGGCCAGCGGCGGAATCGAGATCAGGCAGGTGATCGCCATGATGGATTGCATATCGACGCCGTGCATGCCCTTGAATTGGGATAACCCCAGCGTCAGCGTATATTTTGTCTGATCGTTCAGGAAGATGAGCGGACCCAGATAATCGTTCCAGCAGCTCATCATATGGAACACGGCCACCAGAATGAGCGAGGGTCCCATCAGCGGCACGATGATTCGCAGCAGAACCGTCATTTTGCCCGCCCCGTCAATCGTTGCCGCTTCATCCAGCTCCTTCGGCAAGGTCATGATGAACTGGCGCAGCAGAAAAATAAAGTAGGCGGAACCGAACCAGGACGGAACAATCAGCGGTTTGAGCGTATTGATCCAGCCCAGGTAGTTGAATTCCATATACTGCGGAATCATGGTCACTTCCCACGGAATCATCATGGTGGCAAGCACGATCAGAAACAGCGCATCCCGCCCCTTGAACTGAAACCGGGCGAACCCGTACGCCACCAGCGTGCACGATATGAGCTGACCGAGCGTCGACAGCAGTGTCACGATCAGCGTATTTTTCAAAAACAGGTTAAACGGCTGAATGCTCCAGGCTTCCGCAAAGTTGCTGAATCTCCACACGGAAGGAAACCATTTTGGAGGAAACAGATACAGCTCCTGCTGCGACTTCAGCGCTGTTGTGATAGCCCAGAAGAGCGGAGCAATGAACAACAGCGAGCACAAGATGAGCAGTGTGTAAGTAATTACTTTTTTCATGCGGAACGCCCCTCTCTGCCGGCAGGCACGCCTGCTTTGGCACGCTTCGGCTTCGCCTTCTCCTTCTTCATCTCGCCCTCATAGAACACCCAGGCCTCCGAGGACTTAAACACAAGAAACGTCAGCGTTAGCACGATCAGGAACATGAACCAGGCGTTGGCTGCGGAATAACCCATCTTGAAGTACTTGAACGCATTCTCGTACATGTACATCGCATAGAAAAACGTCGACTTCAGCGGGCCCCCGCCCGTAAGCAGAAGCGCCAGCGTCAGCTGCTGGAAGGCAGCAATGATGGACGTAATCAGGTTAAACAGCAGGGTCGGCGTGATCATCGGGATGGTCACATTGAAGAACTGCCTGATCTTGCCCGCTCCATCTATCGAGGCCGACTCATACAGGTCTTTCGGAATGCCTTTGAGACCCGCCAGAAAAATAAGCATCATCGAGCCCTGTCCCCACAGGCTTGCAATGACCATGGCGACCAGGGACCACTTCGTATCGTTCAGCCAATCCGGCCCTTCGATGCCGACAAGCGATAAGAAAAAATTCAGGATCCCGTAATCCCCGCTGTACACCCAGGACCAGATCATGGCGAGGGCTACGCCGGAAATGACAGACGGCAGGTAGAAGGCAGTGCGGAAGAACGCGCTCCCTTTTACCTTCTGATTGAGCAGCATGGCGAGTCCCAGAGCCACGATGATGTTCAGCGGCACGAACAAAGCCGCGAATTTTAACGTAACCAGCAGCGATTTCCAGAACAGCGGATCGTTCGAGAACATCTCCACATAGTTGTCGATGCCGACAAAGGTCACCTGGCCAACGATCGGCCAATCAAAAAACGAAATGACGAGGGAAAACAGCAGCGGACCAAGCGTAAAAACGAGGAATCCGAATATCCATGGAAAAATGAAGAGGTAGGGCACGGCCCCACCCCATCGTTTTGGTCCAAGTCGCTTCGGGGCCGCTGTCTGCTGTTGTGAGTAAGGTGCATGAGTGTGGGCCATTTTCGCGAACCTTCTTTCTTCGTTTATTTCAAATAGCGTTCGCTATCCTTCACCGCCTGGTTCAGAACCTCCTGCGCATCGCTGCCGAACATGACGGATTCCACGGCTGCCGACAGCTGGCGGTTCACTTCGTTCCATTTCGGATTCAGCAGGAAGGCCGGCGTATTGTCCGAACGCTCCAGCATCGTGTAATACGGCTTGTAGAGCGGATCCTGGTCCTTCTTCAGCTCGTTGACCACGCTGACCCGGACCGGCAGGTCGGCCACTCGCATTTTGATCGCTTCATCCGATACGTAGAACTTGATGAACTCCCACGCCAGGTCCTTGTTCTTGGAATCCTTCGCTATCGACAGCGCGGATTCGGCCAATACGCCCTTTACAGGCTTGCCCTCGAAGGCCGGCATTTCCACCGTACCCACATCGATTCCAGCTTCCCTGAAGGATTCCAGCGGCCAGATACCGCTCTCCCACATGGCAATTTTGCCGGCCTTGAAAATATCCTCACCGCTCTGCTGCCCTTTGCCTCCAGTCAGGACGGCTGAGCCGTTCTTCAGCATATCGCCCAGCATCTGAATGGCTTCCGCCGTTTCCTTGCTGTTCATGTACCCTTCAATCGTTGTCCCGTCCTCCGAAATAAAGGAACCGCCGTTGCTCCATACGAACCCTTGAAGGTCATACGTATCATTCTCGGCCCGAACGCCGAAGCCGTACTGCTTCTTGGATTTATCCGTCAGCTTCTGGGCGATTTCCTGGAATTCCGTCCATGTCCATCCATCGCTCGGGTAGGGAATGCCCGCATCGTCGAACATCTTCTTGTTGTAGTACACCACCCGGGTCGTAAAGCCCGCCGGGATTCCATACAGCTGATTATCAATCTTGCCGTAGTTAAACAATCCTTGGTAAAAATCATCGATATTCAAGTCCTCATCCTTGGACGCGTAGGAATCCAGCGGCTCCAGGGACTGGTGATACGTCGGAAAATCCCACATGTACATCACGTCCGGCGGATTGGCTGCGCCAAATCCCGCGGCCAGCTTCTGATCGAAGCCGTCGGCATAGGCCTCCACCTGTACCTTGGTTCCGGGATGCGACTCCTCGAACTTCTTGGCGATCTCTTGTTCAATCTTCAGCGCATCTCCCGTATCCCAGGTAGCGAAGCGAAGCGTCGTTGCCGCGCCCGATGAATTGCCGTCCGGCTCCTTCGATGCCCCGGTCCCGCCGCTGCCGCCGCATGCGGCCAGCAAGGATGCCATTAACGTCATCACCGAAACCAACGCGATCCATGACATTTTCTTTTTCATATTGTCAGCTCCCCTAAAGTATTGAGTTGATATGAATTGAACCGCTTTCATCATAACTCGGATGAAAGCGGTTCAAAACGTGCGCTGATTCGCAGATGATCGTATTTTTGTTCGAACTTGCATAGACGGGTGTTCATTTGTTTACGATGGCTCCCCTTTTTGTTCGGCACGGTATTGGCTTGGCGTCTGACCCGTGCAGCGTTTGAACCATTTGCTGAAATATTTGCTGTCGCCAAGCCCGGTCTTCTCGGCGATCTCCTGCATCGTTAAGGAGGTTTCGCGCAGCAGGCCATAGGCGAGACGGAGCTTGCGCTTATATTGGAATGTGATGAAGCTGTCGCCAACCGTTTTCTTGAACAGGATCGAAAAATGGCTGCGGCTCAGCCCCACCTGCTGGGCCAGCTCCGCTGCCGACCACTCGTCCGCGGGATGTTCGTGCAGCAGATGAACCGCCTGCAGGATCGGCTCCGGCCAATGCTCGCCGCTCAGACCATACACCCGTTCCAGTTCGGCTTCCTTGTGCAAGGATTGAAAGGCTGCCTGCACATCCATTGAATCGTGAAGACATTCCCGCGAATTCCATATGAGCTTCCCGCACCGGCTCTTGATCTCCACCAACAGGCTGTCTGCCGCTCCCTTAAACTCCTCCGGTATAACCCAGTAACAGCTGTCCGCGCCGTAAGGAATCAGCTTGCTGCTGCGTAAACCCGGCTCATCGGTGCCCTGCTCCTGCAGCAGGTGCTCCCAATTGCTGCTGCAGCCCGCCGTTTTGATCAGATACAGCGAGATGGGCTTGCCCTCTCCCAGCCCGACGCGGCTGCAAAGCTTTCGGAGTTCTCCAGGGAAACGGTCACTGTGCCCGTTAAGCCAAGCAAAAAGGTGAGCAGAAACCTGCTCTTCCAACTCGTACCCGTGGGCCGGCGCATCGGACAGCTCACGCTGGAATTTCCCCAGCATCGCTTCGAGCTCTTCGTCCTCGAAGGCGGTTTTCAGCAGATATCCCGAAGCGCCGAGCCGCATCCCCTCTTGGGCATATTCGAAATCCCGGTGACAGCTGAGCAGAATGATCCGGGTTTCCGGTGCAACCTCCTTCACCTTGCGCGACAGCTCGATCCCATCCATCTCCGGCATGACGATATCCGTAATGACCACTTGCGGACGAAACTCCAGAAAAGCCTCCCAGGCCGCCTGACCATTGGGGCTGTCTGCCACAACCTCCATCCCGAACCGGTCCCATGGGACCGTGGAGCGGAGTCCCTTCCGCACAATGCTCTCATCGTCGGCAATCATCACCCTAATGTTCCCTGCTTTCATCATCGCAAGACTCCTCCTTTTTCGGCCAGCGTATAGTAATCGTTGTTCCTTCCCCCTTAACCGAATGCACCTTGAGTCCGTACAGAGGACCAAAATGCAGCTTGAATTTCTGATCGGCGTTCCGCACGCCAAGCCCGCCGCGTCCCTTCCGCTTCATCTCCGGCGAGAATAACTGTGCGAGTTTCTCCTCTCTGATGCCGGCTCCGTTATCGCGAAGCGTAAGCACCAGCTCGTCATGATCCTCCTCGACCTTGACATGGATCTCTCCCTGACCATCGGTGAAAGCATGGAAAAAAATATTTTCGAACAGCGGCTGAAGCGTCATCCGTGGAATCAAATAAGGCAGCAGCGCCTCATCGCAATCCAGCTCATAACGGAACACCTCGCCGTACCGGATCTCCTGGATTTTCAGAAAGTGACCGATCATGCGCAGCTCCCTGTTCAGCGTGACGAGCTCCTGTGAAATATCCAAATTCCCCTCCAGCACCATCGTCAGATGATACAGCATCTGACGGATGTCTTCCGCGCCTTCCAGCCTGGCTTTCCACTGGATGGAGTTGAGTGTGTTAAACAGGAGATGGGGATTGATCTGATAATGGAATGCGCGCAGCTCCGCCTCTTTTTTCAGCCGCTCGCTCTGCTCCACTTCGCCAATCAGGGTCTGTACGCCCGTAACCATCCGGTTAAAACTCATATCGAGGCTACCCAGCTCATCCCTCCCCTCGATTGGCGTCCGGGTATCCAGCTTGCCGAAGCTTACCTTCTGCATCGAGTCCTTCAAGGTCCGGATTCGGGAGGTGAACCGGGAGGAGAACAGATAGGCGATGCCAAAAGCGAGCAGGCAGGAGACGATGGCAACAACCATCGTGTTCGCCCGGATAATGCCCGAGGATTGATAGAACGCCTTGGCGGGAATTCTGGCTTCCATGGTCCATTGGTTGACGTCAAGCGTCCGCGACCAGGTCACATCGTTGTCATGGGGCGTATACGGAGCATCCGTCTCATACACAATCGTCCCATCCGGCGATGTAATGAGCAGGTGGGCATGCGTGTCGGCCTCGAACTTGGCATAACTGCGCAGCAGCTCCTCTGCGTTCTCCTCGATCAGAATGACGCTGCCGTCCTGAGCCTTGTCCGGGTGATGGATCGGCACCGCCAATCCTAGGACAGGCACGTTGTCGCTATCGCTGCTCTTGATGGAATGATCCTGTTTATAAAAACCGAGCCAATAAGTCCCGGCATATGCCTTCGGCCTCGTGTTCCACAGCGGGATATTGCCGAGTTTATTCACATCCAGATTGTTCTCCCCATAGTAATAGCCGGAGGACGTTATGATGTAAATTCCTGCTGTCAGCTGCGTCCGAAGCGACTTCAACAACGATTCGAAGTCGTTCTTCTCCATAATGTCGCCGTATGTGGATGGCGTCCCGGCTCCGATTCCCGAGTGGCTCGGGTCCAGTAAATAGGAATAGATCGTCTCCGCCGTCTGCTTCATCCGCTCCAATGCCGAACTGGTCTGCTGCTCCAGCTGCGCTACGGCATTATCGCCGTATTTGCCGAACTGGGAATTAATCACTTTAGCGGATTGAACATAAGAAAGTCCGCCAAGCGAGAACAGCGGAATCAGGGTGACGATTAAAAAACAAGTAAGCAGCTTGGTTCGTATGCTGTGATAGGTGCCGGTGAACAGCCGGCCCACTCGATCTTTGATCCCCTGAAGATTCATGGTTACTCTCCCTATTGTCGTATCGTATCGTGAAACTTACATCCACTCGTTCGCTATGAGGCAGAACTGTGAACCCGTTCGTGATACCGCTTTCATTATAAACCCGAACAAAGAGCTTGTAATTAGGCGGCAAATGGAAAATGAGAGAAAACGGAAAAAGCACCTCCCCCGCAAGGCAAAAGCCCGGGAAGAAGTATTTGTCCGTCATCGTTATAGGGTGTATTCATGTCCAAGAATCAAAAATACGCTGGAAGTCCAGGTAAACGCCCGGTCGCGCAGCCCCGCTCCGGTCAGGGCATCAAAATTCTCGGCCATCCCGCTGAGACTGACCATCCGGCAGTACCGCTGCGCAATCTCCATCGCCAGCTCCATATCGCCGGCGGCCGCCACCCCTTCGACCAGCAGCATCGTGGAAGGGGCCCAGATCGGCCCGCGCCAATATCCGTCCGCCTTATAGTAACGGCTGTTTACGCTCTCGGTCGCCCAGCCGTTGCTCGTCAAGAATCGGCCTTCCTCTCGAAGTCCTTCCAATAGAGCCGTGCGGATATACTCGGGAAGGCGTTTTCCCAGCAGAATCGGAACGAACAGCAGCAGGCTGTCTCCCTCGGATACCTCATGCGTTCCCGAACGGCAGGCGGTGAATCGACCGTCTCTCCAGAAATGCCGGAGCATGCGATCCAGCGTATCATCCGCACTCCGTCTCCATTGACTCGATTCCTCGGTCAGGCCCAGCAAACCCGCGATTTCAGCCAGCGTCTCCATCTGGATAATCAAATAAGCGGCAAGATCAGGGCTCTCAACGGGGATGCCGTTATTAAATGCCGTGCTGTTGTCCCAGCCTGAATCGTTGCCGTGGTTATACTGGGGGATGCCGTCGCCGTCATGGTCCCGGTGCGTAAACCACCACTCCGTCCATTTGGATAATGGGCCATAGACCTCGCGCAGCTGGGTCTCCTTAATGAAATCGGTTCGCCTCATCATCCAGGCCAGCGTCCAGCCGTGAATCGGCGGTTTGTTGCAATTCCAAAGCTCGTATTTATCGTTCACGAAGTCGGGGATCAGGCCGCTCTCATCCTGCCGGTCAAAAAAGATCATGAACTGATCCCAAGCCAGCTCCGGCTGGTGCCGCACGAGTGCCATCGCGTTAAAGCAGTTGTCCCAGCTCCAGATGTTGGTCATCCAATTCTTGGACATATACATGGCTGGGCGGGTTAAACAGCCTTCGGCCGGAACTACGCAGGACCAGGTAATATAGGCTGCGAGTTCCCTTGCTGCCTGCCACCGCTCAGGGACGGTCAGGGTATTGTTCAACCAATCGGCATAATCCTCGCGAACGCTTTCAACCGCATCGTCGAAGGACTCCCATTCAGTGCGCGGCGTCATGACGGTCATGAACTCTTCTACGGCGAATTCAGCCGTATCGGTTGCAGTATCCACGGAGAAGTCGGCGGTCACCCGCGAGCTCTTGATCTCGTTCCATTCGACCTCCATGCTCATCTGGCCAACAAGCCGGGTCAGCATGAAGCGGCAGCCGTGCGTGAAGCTGTTCACTTCCCAGCTGTCCGGATTTGTCTCGTAGGCGTAGTCATACGCTGCGGGGAAAAAGGTAAGCCTTATGCCGCAGCCTTCCGCGCGAAACCGGACGGTCCTGGAGTCCGATATGCAAATGTCCGCATGGCCTTCCGAATCGGAGGCCGTTAGCCTGATTTTGTCGGGTGATGCTACAGGTTCAAAGGGAACCGGCTCGTTCTGCCGGTTTAGCAGCTCTATCAGAAACGCCTCGCCAAACTTGTCATCCCCTCCGCGGACGGTTCGCAGGTAAAGTCCTGGTCTGCGGTCCTTTGCCGCGGGCAGAAGGGAAATTGCCAAGAAGGATTCTCTACGGCTGAAAGGTACGATATTCAGATCAAAATTCATAAGACATCTCCTTCGCTGAAGTATCGCTTTCATTGTAAATCTTCTCATGGAAAGAGTGGACTGCCTGATGTCTTATCGGAAGAGGAACATTGTTTGCGGCTGTGCGCAAGGGGCGTATAGGGTGTCTTTTTGTTAGATGGAAGGTGGTCAGTTTGTGTGGTTCTCCGAATGATAACTCGCGATACGCATGGCCGCTTCCACTGCCTCCCGCTTTTGTCCGCCCAGGTACAAACTTTAATGCAGGCGATCCAACTATTTCTATACAACTCCAGGCATTATTATCATGATTTTGTTGACTGTGACACTAGTGTCATGCTTTAGCATGAGGCTTAGCACATCTGAAACTCATTTAGGAATGGAAGGTGAAAAAAACATGAATAACACTCATGTCAGCAAAATGAGGAAAAACCCTCCCCGGGCAACCTGGCGGGAATGGCTGGGACTCGCAGCCTTGATGCTGCCGGTTTTCATGCTGGCCACCGATATAACCGGATTGTTTCTTGCGATGCCATCCATCTCGGCTGATTTAATGCCGAGCAGCACCCAAACGCTCTGGATTCTCCACATCGGCGAGTTCTTGACCGTCGGATTTTTGATTACCATGGCAAGGCTGGCAGATCGCATCGGGAGGCGTCGGCTGCTCGCGATCGGCGTGACGGTATACGGACTAGCATCTATCATTGCCGCTTTCTCGACCACGGTTTGGATGCTGATTGTCGCCCGTGCGTTTCTTGGTGTGGCAGCCGCAACGATCACACCGTCTGCGATGTCCTTATTGCGCAATATGTTTCCCGATCCGAAACAGTTTTCGGTGGCAATCGCGGTGAACTTGAGTGCTTTCTCCGCCGGGGCGGCACTGGGGCCTCCAATCGGTGGGCTATTGGTGGATCATTTTTGGTGGGGTGCGATTTTCCTCATCAATGCTCCGGTTGCCCTGATCTTTTTACTGGCCGTTCCATTGCTCCCCACGTATCGTGATTCGGAAGCCGGTCGTATGGATATTGTCAGCGTAGCCCTGTCCCTGTTTGCCTTGATAGCCGTAATTTTCGGACTGCAGGAAATCGCAGAGCGCGGATTCCATGTTCTTTATGTCGGTACAGTGATATTGGGCGTAATCGTTGGGGTCCTATTTGTCCGCCGACAATTGCGCTTGCAGGAACCGCTGTTGGATTTACGCATGTTTCGCGAATCTGCATTCTCCGTCTCCTTACTCTCCCTACTGCTTGTGCTCTTGGTAAACGGTGGGGCCTACATGCTTTTCATTCAACATTTGCAAACCGTTCTTGGGCTCTCACCAACGCATGCAGGACTGCTGCTTATGACCCCTGCTATACTGTCGATTGTCGGGACGTTGTTAGCCCCCGTACTCACCCGATGGATGCGTCCGGCATACGCGATGGCGTCCGGGCTCACCGTTGCAATCGGAGGGGCAGTGATAATCATCCTGACCGCAAATACAGCGGAGGCGGCGATCCTCATTACCGGGGTTTCACTCTTCATGCTCGGTGTGGGACCCGTCATGACCATTGGCAGTGAACTTATCATTGCCGGTGTGCCGCAGGAGCGCGCGGGCTCTGCCTCGGCCATGCAAGATGTAGGCTCCGGACTCGGCAATGCTATGGGAATCGCTTTTCTGGGTAGTCTCGCCATGATCATTTACCGCGGATCATTAGCGGATTCCATTCCCAGGGAAGTACCTGAGGAAGCAGCAAGTACGGCCTTGGATAGCCTCGGTGCAGCCGTTGCGGTAGCCGGACAATTGCCCGATCAGTTAGGAGCTGAAATGCTTCATGCTGTACAATCCTCTTTTTCGTTGACTATTCAACTTTCGTATTCGATCTCTGCGCTCGGGTTAATACTGGTCGCCTTAATGATCATGTGGAAGCTGCGTCACATTCGCACCGGCTCCCCAGAAGATTCCGTAGTGCAGAATCAAACAGAAAAAAATATCCACCCGACAACGGATGGATAAACTGCAAAGAAAGAGGACACCTCTGTCCCGCGGTCATGACTTTCTTTCATTTTTATTGATTTGTATTTCCAATCGGTTTTGTAAATCGGTCAATGCATTGATTTTTCCCTTAATTTCATCCAATTTTTCTTCATATTGTCCCTGCATTTCTGTTTCGCAATTTTCATCCGTCTCTGCATCACCATACTGTAGTTGACAATCTAAAACTTGTTTTATTTCTAAGGTGGTTAGTCCCAGCGTCAAATAGTTCTGTATCGTTTTAATACGCTCAATATCGGACTCGTTAAACTCTCGGTAACCATTTTCCATACGTATAGCTGTAATTAACTTTTGCTTCTCATAATGCCTTATGGATCTAATGCTTGCGCCTGTCTCTCTAGACAATTCGCCAATTTTCAAAGGAAGAACCTCCTTTTTACTATGCTCAACCCCTTATGTTATGACGTTCGGGTTAGGGAAAAACCAGTATATAGCATGATTTTATCGCATGATGAACCCAAATTGCAGCATTATTCACTAATAAATAAACATGTCGATCACGTTCTGCATAGCAATCCACTTACTCCACATCTATAATCCAAAGGCTCCGCACCATGCACCCTGGATAATGCCTGGATGACTTCCACACATCGGCAAGCTCCTCCAGTGCGTCTTTATCCAAGCTTCCTCACAATTAAAAAATCGCCGATGCGCATGGCATCGACGATTCATAAGAATCGGATTGGCGCCCTACCCGTTCTGCCGGATTAGAGCATTCTTCTTCCCATCATGATGATGGTTTCAAGTAAAGACTTCCATTTTCCATCGGATTTCCGTGTACTCCCCTTCGAAATGGCAGCCACACCACTTGTGATCCGTGTTTGCTTTGCCATCCGGCATCGTTCCAGTTCCTGACGGAGATCGCGAACATGCTGTTTGGCAATATCTTCATTATTGATATTCATGGTTTCATTCCTCATTTCTTTTTATAGCGACAACATTCCGACATTACCAATACCTGCAAGCTCCTCTTCCGTCCCCTTCACTATAATACTTCCATTGTTTACCCGAAGGTAAGGGTACAAAATGCCTTTAATTCTTTTTTCCCCTACAACGACTTCGCCAAAAAGATCCAGGGAGGACACCGAGGCTTTAATATCTTCCTCGGTGACGTCATCATCAAAGGTCAGCGTCCCGTCAACGATGAAGCTCGCCGGCTGCCCCAAAGCCGCCAGCTGATCCTTTGACCAGGTCTCCTCGCCGTTGATGAACACAAACAGCCGCTCGTAACTTACGATTTCCGTATTCAGGTTCGGGCAGCGCTCCCAAACCAGATCCTCGATCTCTTCGCCACAAATGATAAACGAAGTTGATTGTATCTCCGACACGGCCTGGCTGAAGGCGTCCCGAGTCACGTCCGCCTCGAGAATGAGCGGCTTTTTCGTGTAGAGTTTATGGCCTTTAAAGCGCCGAACAGTTCTTGCGTTTAGCCTTAACGGTTTGGTTACATATTCGAACCCTGCCGGGATCACCTCGACCAAGCCGTTTATCGTTTTCAACTTTTCATAAAAATATGGGGATTGATGTTCATGGATAATCGCCTTTCCGTTAACTTGGATCCTTTCAATCCGGGCCATGAACTGCTCCATATCCAGCTCCTTATCCAAGTGAACCATGCCGCTCAGGACCAGCTCCATAGGCTCGCTGCTGGAGGACAGGTATGCATTGTTCAACTGCACTTTCCCGGACTCGAACCTGGGTTCGTAATCGTAAGCGTGAATCTCCGCGCTGGCGCCTCCCACTTTGAGGAGTGCAGAGGTAACGGAAGCGGCCAGATGCCGGGGAGCATAAACCTCGCCGTTGACCACCAGGTGCAGCGTCCCATTCTGGAATGCTTCGAGGGATACTCCTTTATCGATGATGACCGTACCGTTGACGAATACGCGATCCGGCTGCTCCAAGAGCTGAAAATATTCCTCGTCCAGCCGCAGCGTGCCGCTGTAATAACGGTGTCCCTCGGGGATTTCAATCGTCTTGCCGATATTGCCTGTGTTTTTCAACAGCGTGAGCAGGTGTGCCGTCTCTGCCCGGTATATCACAAGACCTACGTTTCCGATCCGTTCGATGCTTGTTACGGTTTCCTCCGTTGCCTGCGTAAGATCCAACATTCCCACATTTTCAATGATTCTGCTCATTTCATATCTTCCTCCCATAGTTTTCTCAATTTTTTGATGGCGGTTTGCAATTTGTACCGAACGGTGGCTGCCGGCATGCCCAGCTGCTCGCCGATTTCCTGGCTGGACATGCCGAGCCAAAAGCGCTTAAACACAATATCACTCTGCGATTGCGGCAAACGGGCGAGCCATTCCGTCATTTCGATATTGCGGCTTGAAACGGGGAGCTCGGCCACGTCCAGGTCATCCTCCCACGATACGAGCCGCTTCTCCCGGCGGCTAATATCGATCATGCGATTTTTGACGACTCTGAAGAACCAGGCCTTTTGCTTGTGAAGGGGCTGAGCTGCCAGGTTCGGCTCCTTGATGGCCTTCATAAAGGCATCCTGGACCAGATCATCCGCTTCGTAGGCATGCTTGGCGATGGATCTGGCATAACGCTGGACATCGTCCTTCAGGTTTTCATAGAGATCACATACTTGCATTAGCCAACCTCTCACTTTTCGTTTTGTCTTTTCTGTTAATATAACGTTTGGGCAAAAGAATCTGATGGATTTCTCCAAAAATTATTTTTCTTGACCAAACAGTCCGGAAAATATATGATGTGTAATTAAAGGGGGCGTCATGAAGACCATGGGAAGAAGCAAAGAGTTCGACACAACGCTTGTTCTTCATAAGGCCATGGAGATTTTTGGCCACTACGGTTACGAGGGCACATCGCTGCAAAATTTGCTTGACGGGTTAGGCATAGCACGACAAAGTTTATACGACACCTACGGGACGAAAAAGGATCTGTTCATATTAGCTGTGAAACACTACGTGAATGAGAAATCAGCGGCGGCCGTCTCCATCCTGCAACGTCCCGGTTCGGTGAAGGAGTCCGTGGCCGCGATCTTTAAAGAGATCGTCACCGTGCTTAAGGATGAGCAGCGCCGCAATGAATGCTTTATCCTGCACAGTGCCATTGACCAGGTTCCTCACAATCCAGAGATTGCGCAATTGTTCCGGCAGGATTCGGAGCGACTGGAAGAAGCCTTCTACACGGCTCTGGTCCGTGCCCGGCAGCAAGGTGAATTAACCGATCGGCAGCATGACCTGCGGGCGCTTGCCAGATATTTATATCATGCGCGATATGCGTTAACGCAAGCCGCGAAGCTTTCAACGAATCCGGCGGTATTGGACGATATCGCTGCAGTCACGCTGTCTGCACTGGATGCCTAATAAAGAATGAAAAAAATAATGAAGCGATTGGGTTTCGCTTCATCATTTTTTAGATATTTCAGACCAATCAGTCTAGAAAGGAGGTGGTAGTTATGCCTTTTACTTATCTAGGAGTGAGTATTTTCAACACCTAATTTTTTTTGCAAATTCCAGACTATTTAGTCTAAAAACATGATGAAAGGATGTTCATTCGATATGAATCCAAACAACTATAAAGGATTAGCATTGGTGCTGTTAGCCGTATCCCAGCTCATTCTTGCGCTGGATTACACCATTATATTTGTTGCATTACCGTCCCTTGGAGCGGAACTTGGTTTCTCGGCCCTGCATCTGCAATGGGTAGTCAGCGCTTATTCATTGGTCTACGGGGGGTTCCTCCTTATCGGGGGAAGATTATCCGATCTGCTCGGCAGACGCCGAATGTTTATGATTGCCATGGGATTATTCGGCCTGGGTTCTCTGCTTGGCGGCTTGGCTGACTCCCAGTCCCTGTTAATTATTGCAAGGGGACTTCAAGGTCTTGGAGGCGCCCTTCTATCGCCCGCTACCTTGTCATTGATCATGTCTAATTTTGAAGAAGGCCAAGAACGCAATCGTGCCATGGGAATCTGGGCTGCGATGGGTGGAGTCGGCTTATCGCTTGGACTTCTTCTCGGCGGATTATTAACGAGTTACATCGGTTGGCAGTCGACGTTCTTCGTGAATGTGCCGATTGCCGTTCTTGTCCTTATTCTTGCACCGATCGCCCTGAAGGAGAGCAGAACATCGTCCCGTTCACGCCATTTTGACGTGGCCGGCTCACTGTCTGTAACGGCAGGCATGCTGCTGATTGTCTATTATCTGATTCAATCTCCGGTAGATGGCTGGCTGAATTCCAGAACGATCATCCCCGGGGTCATAGGAATAGTTCTGCTCATCTTGTTTGTTATTATCGAAACCCGGACGAGGGAGCGTTTGATTCCCTTTAGACTGTTTCGATTGCGCAGTTTAACCGGTGCCGCTCTGACCGCCACCATTTTTTCCGCGTCATTCGGAACGCTCTACTACTTCTTAACGCTGTATACCCAAGAGGTTCTTCACTATACTGCCGTCCAGTCGGGTCTCAGTTTTTTGCCGCTGACCTTAAGCGCTCTTCTCGGTGCCAAGCTGATAAACAAAATGATATCCACCATTGGCGTTGCCGGTACCATTGCCGGCGGTATGGGCCTTGGTGCTATCGGTTTTATGCTCCTTACCGGATTGTCGGAAACAGACTCTGCGTGGGGCATCATCCCGGGCATGGTCATCATCGGTCTAGGTCAGGCGTTCGTATTTACGACAATGTATATTGCCGGCAGTTCAAATATCCATATGAACGAGCAAGGTCTTCCATCCTCGATCGTCTCGACCGGACAGCAAATTGGAGGAGCCGTGGGATTAGCTGTCATCATGGCAATCATCTCGTCAAGCTTGGGTACAAATACGCCTATGGAGTCAATGGATCCTGGTGATTTGAACGGAGCCATTCGGATCGCTTTCATTATAAATACAGTAACAACATTAATCGGCATCCTTGTAGCTTTCGTTACGCTCAAACAGAAAAAAACGGCATCTCTCGATACGAATGCTAAGCCTCTTCATTAATTGACTCAGCACCGCAAACCACAAAAGCACGCTAACCCCCCGTGGTCAGCGTGCTTCCATCCTTTAATCCCACATCGAGAACAATACCAGCAGTACCGTTATAACCCCGAACAAGAACGAATACTTTGAGAACCACATGGAGTCCATATTTTCCTTCATGATCATTTCGCTCCCTTCATTTAGTTAACCTGACAATGACGATAACGTCCCCTGTCCTTAATCCCACCAGCTGAGCACGCATAACAGGGTGACTGCAACGAATATGCCATCAACGAATTTAAGATGAAGTTTAGCCAACCGTATCACCTCCTAAAGCTAATCTACACTAATTTACAAGTTATTGATTGATCAATCACAATGATTTATAAAAAAGTGCCCTTATCCCACCGCGCACCAGTCTTGAGGTACGCGGTGCAGCACTGTCAGAGCGCGCCTGGGCGTGCTCTATCTTATGGGCATCATATTCGGCATATCCATCGCCATAGCTACATTGCACAGCATGCCCCGGGCCAGAAAATCGGAGGTTTTCTTGTCGGCATCCTCAAATCCCGCTCGCACAAAGGCATTCTCCACGAGATCCTTCACCTCATTCATTCCCTGCTGCATCGCTTCGCGGATGGGCGCTTCCTGAATCGTCTGCGCCTGCATCTGGAGCAGGATCTCACTGCGATGCGATTGCACAATCCCTTCGTATGCCTGAATCAAACCCAACTCCAGATTCTCTGAAGAAGCGGATTCGATCACCGCTTGGAATGCCTTCACAATGCGCTCCCAGGAAACAGCCAGCGATTCCACAAGCAGCGACTCCTTGGTAAAGAACCGATAGACGTAAGGCTGTGATATCGCTGCCCGTTCGGCAACCTGAGCCGTTGTCGCGCGATAATACCCAATTTCTGCAAACACTTCGATGGCTGCCGCCACGATATCATTGCGCCGATTCGCAGAGGTTGATGCTCTAGCCATTTCTTCCCCTCCTTTCTTTCATTTCGATCCATTATTGATTGACCAATCACTAATTAAACTCAGTATATACGGTACGCTTTATTTTTGCAACTGCTTTTTCCAAAATTATTAAATTCAACATCTGGCTACAGCTTAACGCGTAGGGAAGGAATCCGCTATTTCTTATCGAACTGTTTTATGAACCGCAAATTAGCCGCATCATCCAAGAAAATTATTCTGTGATCGATCAAGGAGGACAAATCATGAGTCATGAAGGTCAACAGCTATTCGAACGATGGCATAAACACCGTACGGTTTTGCTTCATCTGCTGCAGGACGTTCAGAGCGAGCATTTGGACTATAAACCGTGGGAGAACGCCTATACCTTGGGCGCATTAGCAGTTCATATTGCGGCGTCCTCAGACATGTTCCTGCGCTCCATTGTAAAAGGCTCGTTCTCTCCACCCTCTATTTCCACCGAATTCGAAACCATCGATGACATTAGAAGTATCGTGCAAGCCTCGACCGAATCGACTACAGCGGTTTTTAATGAATTGTCCGACATCCTGCTGGAGCAGCCGCTGGACTTTAACGGGTTTGTTGCCCCAGGAAAAGTGTGGCTGAGCAACATGGTCGACCACGAAATCCACCATAAAGGGCAACTATTCACTTATGTTCGAGCTGTGGGTATTGAGAAGGTTCCCTTCTTCACGGTCCAGCCGTCCAAACAGTAAAGATGGGTATGACTGGATTTGCAGCTGCAAGTTCCTGATACTCCCCGAATTCATCTCACGCAAAATAAAAAGCCGGGTCTCCTGCAGCTTACGCTCAGGAAACCCGGCTTTCTTACCCCTTACTAACCCTGCTTCGCCAGCTTCACCACAGCCTGCAGGGCCGTGTTAATTTCGCGTTCCACCGCGTCGGCAACCACATTCGTGTTCGGGTCGTACTCGGCCGCGAGGTCGGCGTCGGCAAAACCGTCCATGGCGACAATCGCGCCTGCGCGAACGCCGCGGATCGCCGCAACGACGTACAGCGCCGCAATTTCCATCTCGACGCCGAGCGCTCCTGCTGCTTTATACTTCTGGTGCGGTACTTCTTCAACGCCGTTAAAGAACACGTCCAGGGTTACAGTAATCCCCTTGCGAACCACGCCTTCGCCAATTGAAACCGCGGATTCGTACAGCGCCTCCGCTACCTGACTGTCTGCAACCGCTGGAAAGCCGTCCGGCACGAGCTGTTTCGTCAGGCCATCCGTGCGGATCGCAGCCGTGCTGACCACAAGGCTTCCCGCGGGAGTATCCGCCCGATAAGACCCGGCCGTGCCCACGCGAATCAATGTCTTCGCCCCCGCGCGGATCAACTCCTCGAAACAAACTGCAGCTCCCGGACATCCAACCCCGTGGCTGGTTACCGCGAGTTCAACGCCTTCATACGTTCCCACGAAGGTGCGGTACTCGCGGCTGAACGCGAGCTCGCGCGCGTTTGTAAGCTTGCGGGAAATGGTCTCCGCACGCTTGGGATCGCCGCAGACGATCACAAATTCAGGTATATCTTCCGAGTTCACTTGCAAAATAGGCATCAACATATTAGTCAAACTCCTTACGTGTCCATTCGTCTTCGGGTATATCCAGCGCCTCGCCGCTAAACCGCTCTTCCTTAAACGGGTCTGCTTCATTATGGAAGCCGTTGCGTTCCCAGAAGCCCGGGCGGTCTTCCTTCATAAACTCGATGCCACGCAGCCATTTGGCGCTCTTCCAGAAATAGCGATGCGGCACAACCGTACGCAGCGGCCAGCCATGCTTGTCCGTCAGCGGCTCGCCGTTAAAGCGATAGGCCAGCAGCACATCGTCCTTAAGCAGATCCTCGATGGGTACATTCGTGTCGTAATCGGGATCGGCATGAAACATGACGTATTTGGCATCCGGCTTGATCTTCAGCCCCGCCAGGAAATCCCGGAACAGGATTCCCTCCCATACCGTATCGAACTTGGACCAGCGCGTGACGCAGTGAATGTCCGCGTTCACGGTCACCGTTGGCATCGCCAATATATCTTCATAAGAAAACGTCCGTTCCTCTTCGACTTCCCCGAACACCTTGAGCGTCCACTCCGACATGTCGTAATGAGGAACCTCCCCCTCGTGCAAAATGGGGAATTTCTCGGTCAGCGTCTGCCCCGGCGGCAGCTTGGCACGCTGTTCCTCGGTCAGGTTGCTCACCGCCACCGGCTTCATTTTTTTCAATCGTTCTGCCTTTTTGTGCACCAAATTCATCTCCTTTACGCTTGATCGCTGTTGCATCCTTATCGTTTGGATGACTTCAGTCACAGGTCGTCGCGGCGCGGCGTACGCGCCTATCTGGAGCTGGATCCCTGCTTCAGCGCATCCTGCTGGAAGCTTTTGTCCTTAAAGAAGAACATCGCCAGAATCGTCACGACATAAGGCAGCATCTGCGTAAAATGCGTTGGCAGCGCCAGCCCCTGGAACCGGATGCTGAGTGCATCCATAAAGCCAAACAGCAGGCTTGCCGCCGTTACCCCAAGCGGACCCGATTGGCCCAGCATCGTGGCAACGAGCGCGATAAAGCCGCGCCCGGCCGTCATGCCTTCCGTAAACATCGTCACTTGTCCAAGCGACAGCTGCGCGCCGGCAAGCGCACATAACACGCCGCTCGCCAGCACGGCTCCATACTGATACCGTCTTACACGGATGCCCACGCTTTTGGCAGCGAGCGGATTTTCGCCGGCAGCCAAGAACCGGAAGCCATTCTTCGTGCGATAGAAATAATACCACATGAGGCCCGCAATCAAAAACGACAGATAGACAAGCGGCGTCAGGCCGGCCAGAATGGGACCGAGCACCGGAATATCCTCGATAATCGGAATGTTCCATTTCGGCAGCCCGACCATCGTATTATCATAAAATGCACCTTTTACATCAAAAATAGCCCGTAAACTAAACGTGGTCAATCCTGCCGCCAACGCATTCATCGCGATACCGACCACAATGACGTTCGCCAGCAGATTGATGCTGAGATAAGCAAATATAAAAGAAAAAATCGAAACGATCGCAATCGCGAACAATATCGCATAAAAGACGTTGCCGAAGAAGTGGTTCCCCACCACGGCAGAGAAAGCCCCGAGCAGCATAAAGCCTTCCAGACCGACATTGAACAATCCGACGCGCGAACACAGGGCACCGCCGAGGGCCGCAAGCAAGATCGGAGTGAGCACGCGGAGGGCCGAGTTGATTAAAGCAAGATCAAACAGCTGTTCCATCGGATTTGTTCCCCTTTCTGCGCTTCAGGAAGCTGTATGTGAATCGGGCGGAGATAAAGAGAATCAGCACGGCTTGGATGATCGCTCCTACCTCAAGCGGCACTTCCGTATTCCGTTCCACGCCCATACCGCCTGTCTGCAGCGCGGCCAAAAAGATCGATGCAATCAGCGTGCCGATCGGATGCGATCCTGCCAACAATGCAGCCATAATGCCCGTCCAGGCATAGTCGGCCGTAGATAATGCACCATCGATATAACGATACTGGGAGCCCAGAATTTCAACGGCGCCGCCAAGTCCGGCCAAGCCGCCGCTGAAGAACATGGCCCCAAGCATCATGGGACCGCGTTTAACGCCCCCAAACAGGGCAAACAGCGGGTTGCCGCCAAGCATCCGCACCTCGTAACCAATCACGGAGCGCTTCAGCAGAACGAATATAATCAACGCAGCCAGCACAGCGAGCACAAAGCCTACATGCAGCGGCATGCCGGAAATCAGCTTTGGAAGCCACACGCTGTTATCCAGCATTTCGGATTGAGCCATCGCAGCCGAGCCCGAACGGTCTTTCAGCGGATAGGCAACCAGATAGCCTGCAAACAATACCGCCACATAGTTCAGCAGCAGCGTGGAGATCAGCAGGTTCACCCGGAACCGGGCATCAAAATAACCGGCCATCACCGACCATAATCCACCTGCGATAACACCGGCTAGAATCGCAACGATGCACACCAGCCAGCCGGGACCCGGCATGTACAATCCGACCAATGCGGCAGCGAGTGCGCCAAACACCATCTGACCTTCCGCGCCAAGGTTAAAGAAACCTGCACGGAAGGCAAACGCCGCGCCCAGACCGATCAGAATGATCGGGGTCGCCCGGGACAGCGTATTCGTGAAGAAATACATGCCGCCGAAGGCACCCTTCCACATCTCCGCGTAAGTCTGCAGGATATCGCCGCCGGCAATCATGATGGCAATGGCACCGGCGAGCAACCCCACAATGATGGCGGCGATCGGCTGGAGCAGCGGAAGCGTAAATTTTGTCCATTTATTCATTACAAGGTTCCTCCCGCCATCAGCAGTCCCAATTTCTCCTCTGTCGCTTCCTTCGCCGACAGCTCGCCCGCGATCCGGCCTTCAAACATAACCAGAATGCGGTCGGACAGCTTCAAGATTTCCGTTAATTCCGACGATACGAGCAAAATTCCCGTGCCCTCTTCGCGCCGCTTGAGCAGCTCGCCATGAATCGTCTCCATGGCCCCGATGTCGACGCCGCGCGTCGGTTCGGCTGCGATCAGGAACGGTGTTCCCTGCTCCAGTTCCCGTGCGACGATCAGCTTCTGCAGATTGCCGCCGGATAAATACTGCGTGCTGGTCTCCAGGGAGCCCGTCTTGATCGAGAACTTCTGAATCCATCCGGAAACCAGCTTACGGATGTCCTTCAGATTGAGGAAGCCGCCCTTCTGCAAGCGGCGATGGTGACCCATAAGCCCGGTATCCATAACGGTTGCAATGCGATTCGCCCCCCACACATACCGATCCTCGGGAATATGAGCTAATCCGTGCTCCCGTATTTCTCTTGTCGACATGCCGGTCACGTCCTTGCCCGAAACGGCGATTCGCCCGCTGTCCGGCTGAGCCAGACCGGAGATCACCTGAAGCAGTTCGGACTGCCCGTTGCCGGAAATACCGGCAATCCCGACAACCTCACCCGCACGGACGTCCATATTGACGCCGTCCAGAACCGGCTTTCCTTTCGTACCGCGGATTGAAACATCCGATACTTCCAGCACCTTCTCGCCGGGCGTGACCGGCTTACGATCCAGCTCCATGAGCTCACGGCCGACCATGAGACGGGAAAGCTCATGGGCATCGGTATTCCCCTTCTCCACTACCCCTGTGACGGCGCCGTCACGGAGCACCGTGATGCGATCGGCCACATCAAGGACCTCGTTCAGCTTATGACTGATCAGAATAAAGCTCTTTCCCTGTTTGGAGAGCTGTTTAATGGCATCCAGAAGCTCCTGAACCTCAAGCGGCGTCAACACGCCTGTTGGCTCATCCAATATAATGATCTCGGCGCCCTGATACAGCACCTTCAGTATTTCAACCCGCTGCTGCACGCCGGGGGCGCTGCTGCTTACGGTGGCGCGCGGGTCCACTTTCATGCCGTATTTTTCGCAGAGTCCTTCCACGATTCTCACGGCTTGCTTGCGGTCAAACCCTGCACCTGAGCCCGGCTCATTGCCGATCACGATATTCTCGGCGATCGTAAACGTAGGAAACAGCATGAAGTGCTGGTGCACCATGCCGATTCCGCCTTGAATCGCGTCAAGCGGGCTTGCAAACGAAACTTCCTTGCCATTCAGCCGAATCGTACCCGAGGTTGGCTGCTCCATCCCGTACAATATCCGCATCAGCGTCGTTTTGCCTGCACCGTTTTCCCCGACTATCGCATGAACCTCACCCGCGCGCAGCGAAAAATCAATGCCGCGGTTTGCGCTAAACTCGCCATACTTTTTCGTAATATTGTCCATCTGGAGTAGCATCGAGTCATGCCTTCCTTTCGCTTCTGAATGAAAGACCGACTGCTCATGTGCAGCCGGTCCAGGTGAGAACTAATTTTGTTCCAATGCGTTGGTTACTTTAATCTTTCCGGCGATAATATCGTCGGAAATCACCTTAAGCTGATCCACGATGTCTTGTCCAATGAATGGGTTAAGCGGTGTTTTGCTCTCATGGGTTACGTAAGTAAGACCCACGCCGCCTTCTTTCAGACCGTAATCACGAATATCGAATGAGTATTTGTCTTCTGCAAAGTCTTTAACCGTTTCGTAGACAACAGCGTCTGTACCTTTCAATTGAGCAAGCACAACGTGCTCGGGATCCGTGCCCGTGTTATCCGTATCTTGTCCTGAAGCGTAGAAGCCTTTCTCTTTCGCGGCTTCGAATACGCCCAAATCACCAACAGCGGAAAGGCCTGCAACGAAATCGGCACCTTTGGAGTTCTGCAGGAGTGCGAGTTCCTTCGCTTTAGCCGGATCTGTGAAACCGCCGACGTAGTTAACGAAAATTTCAACGTTAGGGTTTACCGATTTTGCACCTTCTGCAAAGCCGGTCATATATTTATGCATAATAGGAATGTCGTCTGCAACCACGTTGCCAACCTTGTTGGTCTTCGTAGCCAATCCAGCTGCTGCACCAAGCAGGTAAGCTGCTTCATGCTCGCGGAATACGACGCTGCGGACATTCGGCAAATCCACTACCGTATCGATAATGGCAAAAGGCACATCCGGATTCTCCGGTGCAACCTTCTTCAGTGCATCTTCCATCTGGAAGGTGGATGTAATAATCAAATCATATTTTTCGGCAACCGCCGTACGCAGGTTTTGCTCAATCGAAGCCGGGTCTGTCGATTCAATCGTCTTCACTTCGACATTGAAATCGGCAGCAGCCTTCTGCAATCCTTCGTCCATCAATGCAAAGAAAGGATTCACGCCGATCTTCTCGGGGAGAACAAGTGCAATGCGTTTCTTATCTTGAGATCCTTCAGAACCGCCATTAGCTGCACCACTGTCAGTAGACTTATCATTATTGCCGCAACCTGCAAGCAATCCAACGGATAATACGAGTGTTAATAGAATTGACCATGTCTTTTTCATTTCCTGACCTTATCCTCCTAAGTGAGCACTTTTTATACTATTATCCTATGGTATAGACAAGCAGATGTCAAAACAAAAATTTTAGCGTTTTATGTAGTTTAATGTGTTTTTTAGCAAAAATTTGGTGGAAAACTGCGGATATCACAGAACATTACCTTATCCAAATGTCGATAATGTTCGGAATTTGCCAACATTTGATCAAACGTTTTCGACAAGGATCAGGATGAAAACGCATTATTTTCAATTTCTCGGTATCCTGCAAACATACCTGCAAAAAAAAGGATGCCTGATGGCATCCTTTTGAAACTTGATTTCTATTTAGATGAAGCAAGCAACATATGAGCTGCTTCTCGAACCTTCCTCCATCATTAAGGAAGTCTTTGTTTGGCGCTCAATCAATCAGCTCTGCCGCTCTCAATAGTCGCTGCAGCATGGCTGCTGCTTCGCCGCGGGACAGCCCCTGCAGCGGCATAAGGTCTTCATATGATCCATGGATAATTCCTAGTTTCACCAGTGCAGCCGCAGCCGGTCTGGCCCAAGGGGACAGGTCTTCACGGTCTTTGAAAGATGAAAGGACAGCAGCTGATTCCATCTCATTCATTGCAGTCGTTAATCCTGCCAACTCCATGACTCTACCCATGACCGCCATCGCCTCTTGGCGCGTGATGCCTTGAGCCGGCCGGAAACGGCCGTCCTCATACCCCTGAAGAAGCTCATACTGCCCAGCTTGTGCAACGACGGCGGAATACCAGTCGCCTGCGCTGACATCCTGAAAAGCAGGGACTTCGCCCTTCGCCTCAGGCATACCGAGTGCCCTCACGATCATAGCAGCAAACTCCGCACGGTTCACTTGAGCATTCGGCGCGAAATGAAGCGCCGCGGACTGATTCGCACTTGTGCCTGCCGCAGCATCGACAAGTCCGTTTCCATTCAGGATCATTCGCGAAGCAAGATCGTTGACGGCATCCTTGGACCAATGAAACGAAACATCGGCAACGCTCGCTTGATGAGATGCGAAAGCAACGGTTCCAGCAGCGAGACGGTGCAAAACAGCCTCGCTGCTTCCATCCTTCTTCATCTCTATTCGCGTCGGTATATGATAGAAATCTCCATTCTCATCCAACCCAACAGCTGTAGTCATTGGGCCAGACAGTCCCTGTGGCCAAGAAATTCGGTGCTCCACATATTGTTGAAACGGATCCAATTGCAGGGATTGGTCATGAATCTTAGCTGTAATCTCAAAATCGACAGGCAAACCGACAAGGGTTATGCCGGATTGCAGCGCCGCCTTCTGAACGGCCTTTACCTTAGCTGCATTGCTGGCCGCCATCGTCAGAGTCACCAACATTGGATCCGCTGCTATCAGCTGATCCAAACTTCCCGACTGTTTCCAGCGCGATGACGCCATCACCGCAGCAGGAACACGGAATGTACCGAGAACAGATCGGATTTCGATGGCGCCTTGCTTAGCATCAAGATGGTTAATTGCAGCTCCGCTTATTTCCAGGGAGACATGATCCGCAGGCTGTGCAAGCGCAATGACGATAACCGGATTGTATTCCACGGTCCTTAAACGTGCTTCCAGCTTTGCCGTATCCAGTTTCATCGAAACGACAGTATGTCCATCTGTCTCATGGAACAAGCCTGTAACCATCCCTTCCTGAGATTCATCGTTTAGCGTAACTCTGACATTCACCTTATTCTCTGATGGCGTGGCACTGCCTGATGCACCTGAATTAGCGTATTCCGAGCTTGAGCCGGTGCCTCCAGGAGACGAACCTCCTCCCGGTTCTTCAGGCGTTCCACCTCCGGTTGACGACGCTCTTGTGACCATCGCTCTATATTTCAGGTGCTGGCCATCGGGCGCCGTCATAACGACCTCGATGACATGGTTGCCGACGGAAACCGGCAATTCCGGGCTCTCCTGGCCGGAGAGGATATTGATCGGCCCCACTTCCAAATCCCCGGCTTCCCCGTACACGCTAACCGTTACCTGCACACGGGCGTCATACACCTGAGCAGTCACCGTGAGGCGATCATTTTCGTTGGCTACCTGTGCCTTGTAATCATAGTGATATCTATTGAATGCAGGGCTCAGACCGACTTCTCCTCCAGGTGAATTCAGCGCCAATACTTGCAAGGTGGCGTCATACGCCGGGGCCGCAGGTTCCCTGACCGTAAAGCTCCAGGTATCAGCACCTTGAATTCCGGTGAAATAGGTGCCCGAATGGTTACCGGCAAAGGCCCCCGACTCAATCTCAACATAATAGCTCTTTCCATAGTCGAAATCGGCCAACGGATCTAGAGTCACCGCGTTCCCGAGAATCGCTACTTTACCTGCATCGGCAGCATCGAAACTCTCCACAACGCGCTGATCCGCAGCTTGCCTAATCGTAATCGACTTACCGGACACAGCCATCACGTCTTCATTAAAGACAATCTGCAGGGTCGCATCACTTTCAACGCCTACTGACTGATGAGCCGGTATATACGATACCGCCGTAAGTTCGGTCGGTGCCGGGTTCTTACTCCATTTGGCATACAGCGTGACATCCTGCGTTCCGAAGGTAATCTTGCCGCCGGCCGGATAATCGATCCCTCTTCCATCGGCCTCCGTATTCCAGCCGACGAAGGTGTACCCCTCCTTACCCAGCTGACCCGTATTGCCCGCCACAACCGTTTCGTCGCCTCTGGCAAACAAACCACTGCTTACCGGAACATTCCCTGCGGTATGTCCATTGCCGTCATAGGTTAACGAGTAGATTTGCGGCCAATTGGTTGTCACCTTCAGCATGCGGTATGCGCTTTTCCTGCCGACGGCATCTTTGGCAATGACATTAAAATAATAATCCGTACCTTCCGTAAGTCCGTTTACTACAAGTCCGGTTTGATCCGCCGCGTAGCTTCCGACCGGCATTCCATTCCTCTCCATTTGACTGACATCCCCGACATTCGGGCTGCCGGATATATATAACAGATACTGCAGCTCGTGCTGCTCCGTCATATTGTCACGGGCCTTAGGCCACTCCAATCCAACCGAGTCCGAGGTAATGCTGTACGGATTCAAGATCCCGCCCCCTGGATCCGGGGTCGTGGTATCCAGCACGGCCTTCGACAGGGTAGGAATATCCCTCGTATTATTGTATGTCCCATCCCCAATTTGTCCTCCGGCGTTAGAGCCCCATGCCCAGACGCTTCCATCCTTTTTCATGGCCACGCTATGAAAGCCTCCCGCGGAAATTTCACGAACATGCTCGATCCCTGACACAGAGACCGGAATTAGGCCGGAAACATTAGAGCCCAGGCCGAGCTGCTTCTGACTGTTATCCCCCCAGCTCCATACGTTTCCTGCTTGGTCCACTGCTAGGCTGTGGTACCCTCCGCCTGCAATCGCAACAATATGCTCCAGGTTCCGAACCTGCACCGGTTTCGTTCGGTTTGTTCTCGTGCCGTCCCCAAGCATGCCGTATGTGTTTTTTCCCCATGCCCAGACGGTGCCGTCTTGTTTAACGGCCAAACTGTGGGAACCCCCGGCAGCGATCGCAATGACGTCCGTCAGCCCGTCAACCTGCACCGGAACGTATCGGTCCGTTGTCGTCCCGTCGCCAAGCTCCCCGCTTCCGTTCACGCCCCAGGCCCATACGGTACCGTTCGATTTCAGTGCAAGACTGTAGTATCCCCCAGCCGCAATCGCCGTCACATCGCTTAGACCGTTCACCAGAACCGGAGCGTTTTGTTGTATTCTCGTTCCATTGCCCAGCTCGCCGTTGTCATTTTTCCCCCAAGTCCATACGCTGCCGTTATCGGTAAGCGCCATGCCGTGATAGCCCAATCCGCCCGATATGGCCTTGATCCCGCTTAAACCCGCAACTTGCACGGGAGCGTTCACATTCGTTGTCGTACCGATTCCTAACTGTCCGTTCTCGTTTGCCCCCCAGGTCCATACCGTTCCGTCCTGTCGGAGCGCCATGGAGCTGCGGACGCCGGAGTGTATGTCAATGACATGGTTCAAATTCTTCGCCATGACCGGAGCGATCCGGGTATTCCAACTGCCGTCGCCCAGCTGCCCCCTGTCTCCATACCCCCAAGAGTAAACCTCACCGCTGCTTACGAGCGAAACGGTATGATAGTAACCGGCAACAAGCTTCGGTGCAACCGCGGTGGCCGCGAAGGCTTGCCGGTATCCGAATACCCCATCCATCTGCATCAACAACAAAGCTATGCACAGCAGGATTTTCCCTGAACGCTTTATCATCATCTCCTCCTCCTTCATTTCATCAGCGCTTATAAACCACAATCCGGATCGGGACCGTGGTACCAAGGATGCTATCAAATAAATGGAAGGGAAACGATTGACAAACGTTAACTTTTCATCATTTTTTTCATATAATCTAGTTATCTTGACTCAAATTCCGTAAAAATAACGTTCGTATATGGCGAGGTACCTATGAAATTACTGACCGATTCACCCATCCTGAAAACGAAAATAAGCCTACCCGGGCTAAAAAAGCATCTCATTCACCGGGATCGGCTTATTCAAGCGATGACAGCAGGTCACAATGGACAACTGACTGCCATTATTGCCCCTGCCGGATACGGCAAATCGACGCTGCTGGCCCAATGGGTTCATGGAGCCAACGAGCGATGCGCCTGGGTGTCACTGGATGAACGGGATAACGATCCCGTCCGCTTTTGGCGATACGTAACAGCCGCCTTGGCTTCGGTTCTTCCACAACAGCAAGGAGATCGGCTTATGAACCATACGCATCTGCTGCCAAGCGCCTCGATTGAAACCTTTTTGGACACGCTGATCAGTGAATTATATGAGGAGCAAGAAGCCCTCAATCTCATTCTCGAGGACCTGCACTGCATTCACTATAAGGCAATCCATGAGGGAATTTCCTACTTGATTGATTACCTCCCTGAGCATATTCATCTATTCATCTCATCCCGAACCGAGCTCCCATTCCCCACGATGAAAGGGATGGTTAACCATGAGGTCAACCATATCGGCATGAAGCAGCTGGAATTCACCTCCGATGAAACGGAGCACTTTTTCCGTCATGAATCAGATAGCAGCCAGCCCCGTCTTTCTCCGATACAGCTGGATACATTACTTAATCAAACGGAAGGCTGGATAACCGGGCTCCAACTTGCCTCGCTTTCCCTTCGAGCCGGCAACGATCTGGAGCCATTCATCGAAGATATGAAGGGAAATCAACTTCTAATCTCAAAATATCTGTTTCAGGAGGTGATAGGCAGGCTACCTTCCGAGGTGCTCACTTTTCTCCTGCAGACCGCAGTCCTATCCGAGCTTCATCCTCAGGTGTGCGATGCTGTAACCGATCTCAGCGAGAGCCGCCCGATGCTGGAGGAGCTGCTGAAGCTGAATCTGTTTCTGGTTCCACTGGATGATCATCACACCTGCTTTCGCTATCATCATCTGTTCTCGCAGTTTCTGCTGGACCTCCTGCGACGTAAATATAACGGGGAGTATATAAAGCGTCATCGGCTTGCCGGGCAATATTACATTTCCATCGGTTCAATGGATGAGGCCATTAACCATATGTTTGCAGCACAGGATATGGAGAGTGCCGTGAACTTGCTAGAGCAGCATATGCAAACCGTGCTTGAACGGGGGGAAATTGCTACCTTGCTGGAATGGTTTGACCGCATCCCATCCCAATTTTCGATTACGCTTGAAATGTCATTAGCGCATGCCTTTATCGTGATTCTGTCAGGGGATCTGGAGCGGTCGGAGCGCATGCTGTCCCGTATTGAAGAAACGTGCGCCGCACTCGCGCCATCGGATCGACGGGAGCAGCTCCGCAGCAGCATCCTGTTCGTGCGTTCCAATCTTGTTTTTCTGAACGGGGACTTCGGTAAATGGTTCACTTTCAGTGAGGGCATCCTTGACAACCTGGTGCCCGACAATCCGATATACTACCAATTCGATTACAACCGACGTGAGCCTTACGTAAGACGTACCCCTCTCGGCATGAAGGGAGCTCTTTCCGCCGATACGGAGAGGATCGCGCATCTGTTCACCGGTGTGCTGGAATCCCATGGATGGGAGCATTCGCTCATGAATTTATATGTAAAGGCATCCTTGTGCGAGGGGTATTACGAATGGAACCGGCTTGCCGAATGCCGTCAGCTGCTGGTGCAGATTCGAAATGCGGCCCCCGCCAAGGAAACCATGGGTTTGTTCGTGCCGCTTCATATAACCGATGCCAAGCTGTACGCTGCGGAAGGCAAGTTTCATCTGGCTCATTATGCTCTGGATGAAGCGTGGACCGCTGTCCTGGCCAGGAAAGCAAGCTCATGGCTTGCTCCGTTAAAGGCTATACGATGTTTACTCTATATCAGGGAGGGGCGTATAACCGAAGCCCGGAAGGAAGCTGCCGGCCTCCCCATTTCCGTCAAAGACAAACCAACCTACAGCCGGGAAATCGAATATCTGGCGTTCGTTCGCCTATTAGGCAAACAGGGCAAGGAAGCCGAGGCGCTTCACCTCCTGGAGCTATTGAAACCCCAGGCTGAGCGCGAACAGCAGCGATCCAGCATCATAGAAATCACAGGCCTGCAAGCGCTGCTGGAATATCAGCGTGGTCAGCGAAAGCAGTCGCTTCTTCTCCTTGGCGACGCTTTGCGTATAGGAGTACTGAACAGTTATGTCCGTTCCTTCCTGGACGAAGGAGAGGAGATGTACCAGCTGCTGAGGCTGTATGCAAACCACCAAAGACAAGAAGTCGGCATAAAGCCGGAGCAGCATCAGCTGCTTGAATATGTAAGCATGCTGTTGGAGCATTTCCCGGTTTATTCCCAAGGGGATCCTTCATCGGCCAAAGTACACCTTCCTGTTCTCCCGGAACAACTGAATCGGAACGAAATGAATCTCCTGCGCCTGATCCGGCAAGGTGCCGCCAATAAACAAATGGCCGCTGCACTCGGCCTGTCCGAAGGAACGATTCGAGTATATTTATCCAGACTGTATGGCAAGCTCGGCGTGACTACCCGCACCCAGGCTCTGGTTAAAGCCCAGTCATTAAACCTGCTGGAGGATTGAACTTATAACCATACAAAAATGCACCCCCTAGAATTTCATCGGATAAACCAGGGGTTTATTCCAATGTCCATTCTAAGGGGTGCACTTCACGCATTCCCGAGGTTTTTTTACTCTATGGATTTCCTTATCTTATGGCTATCGTCTACCCATCATGAGCTGAAGGATCGTATCCATTTGAATCGGTTGACCTTCACGATCGCCACAAAACACTTCAGAATCTGATCGGACTTCAAGCAAATGAATATGGCGAGCGGTGATAAATGGAACACAAACGCGCATAATGCCGATGATGGCAGCACGATCAGCCACATAAAAATCAAATCATTGTAGAGCACAAAGCGGGTGTCTCCCCCGCTTCGCACAATGCCCGTCAATGCCGGCATTTGATAAGCCGTTCCGACGACGGTGATCGACAACACCGTCATGAAATGCAGCGCGAGTGTCTTCGCCTCATCGGAGATGGAGTAGAAGCCCAGCACGAAATCCTTAATCACAAACAGCACGGTGCCCGTCAGCAAGCCAAGAAGGATATACAGAATCTGCAGCGTTTTGGCATAGGATATGATTTTGTCCATCAAACCTTCTCCGATGGTCTTCCCAATCAGCACAGCCGTTGCGCTGGCCGAAGCGTATACGATGACTGTCACCATCTGGAAAATCGTTGTGGCAATGCTGTTGGCAGCGATCGCCGATTCTCCCATATGCCCCAGGATGGCGGTTTGTGCCGCCATGGCAAGCCCCCATATCGTGTTGGACATCAGAATCGGGGAGCCTACGCGAATGTACTGTTTGAAGAGTTCCATATCGAACTGCAGGAAATCCTGCATTTTTAACAAGATTTTACGGTCGAACCGCTTAATATAAACGATGACAATCACGCATTCAATGATTCTTGCCGTCAGAGTAGCGATAGCCGATCCGGCAACGCCCAGTTCAGGAAAACCCAAATACCCATAGATGAGGATATAGTTCAGGCAGATGTTGATTATCAAGGTCGATAACGATACCACAAAGCCGATTTTTACCGTTTCCACGCTACGCAGTGAAGCCAGCAAGGAATTAGTGACGGCAAAGAAGATATAAGAAAAACAGATGATTCGTAAATAGTCCACGCCGGCGGCGATGACATTCTCTTCCTTCGTAAACAAAGACAATACCTCATGCGGGAAAAAGAACACGATTATCCATAACACAATACTGAGGAAGATCGCCATGCGCATGCCGATGCTTGCCGCTTTTTTGATGGAGCCTAAATCCTTCGCCCCCCAGAATCTGGATGACATGATGACCAATCCTTCGCATACGCCCAAAACCAGCATGTGCAGCAGGAATTGGATCTGGTTCGCGAGGGCAACGCCCGATAGCGCCGATTCACTGTATCCTCCCAGCATGACGTTGTCCGACAAATTCACGCCGACCGATATCAGGTTCTGCATCCCGATGACAAGCGTCAGCCAGAAAAAACTTTTGTAGAACCCTTTTTCGCGAACAAATAAACTCATGTCAGTTAACCCTTCTTTGTCTATAAGATGATGAATCTCTAATATATATATGAAATTACGCAAATGAACAGAACAAAATGAAGTGAAGGATCCTTTCATTAGAATCATAGAATCATAGAATCAAAAACATAATAACATTATAATGTTTTTACTAACATACCGTATATATGATGGCAGTGTAATCCAATCCCAATGATGCAGAGGAGAATGTGTATGACCGTGTGGAAATATCCGTTATCTCGCAAGATGATCCAGCGAAGTATGATTGCAGCCCTCGGCCCTGCCCTCCTCATGCCCCCGCTTCATGCCTTTGCAGCCGATGAAGCGCCCCAAGCCGATGCATCTTCCACTCATTCGGCAGCCGGCGCTAGATCCGGCACCTCGGCTCCAGCACAAATCACGGAGAGTCCAATCGGTTCCCTGGCGATCGGGAAGCATAGGCTGATCAGCCGGAAGGAGATCGACCAGAACTGGGACGGCCTCGATCCGGATTATACACCGGAGAATGCGATCGCAGCCGTTAAAGCGCTGCTATCGGAGGAAGATTTCGAGGCGTTGTTCCCTTACCGGCTGGGTTCGGCGGAATGGTTTAAAGTCGCCAGTGGCAAAGAATACTACAAAGCCGATCAGACAGACTATTTCTCATACGATAATCTCATCAACGCGGTCGCGGAGGTCTCCAATCTCAAGATCAAGATCAGCACGCGGCAAGGAACTCCTTCCGCACAGGAGATTTACCGATTAGACAAGGACGCCCGCGTTGAAACACTCGTTGTGCGTTCAGCTGACTTCCATTCGGCTGAGAACCTTAACAAAACGATTGAAACCGTTATCATTGATGGCGGCACTTTCCTGAGGGAAGGGCTCAAGAAGGACCGTAAGCGCGAACTGGCAGCCTTCCTCGCCAATCTGTCCCACGAGACGGGCGGAGGCTGGGCTACCGCACCTGGAGGCCCGCTCCGTTGGGGTTTGTTCTGGAACGAGAACATCGCCGGCCGGACTGGCGTTAATAAAGACGCCTTCGTCGATCCTGCCAGCGGAACACCAGACAAACGCTATTATGGACGGGGACCGATCATGCTCAGCTGGAACTTTAACTACGGCCTGTTCAGTTCCATCATCTATGGAGACAAAAGCGTGCTGCTGGACCATCCGGAGATCGTTGCCACTGACGGTAAGATCGGCTACATGACCGCCAACCTGTTCTGGATGACGCCGCAAGACCCGAAGCCTTCCGCCCACGACGTCATAGTTGGCAGATGGAAACCTTCCCCGCTCGAGAAGTTCAGAGGGCTTGGCGATCCCGGCTTCGGTACGACCGTAATGGTCTTGAACGGCCTGGAAGCCAACCTCGGTGAAACCGAGGGCAGCCCGGTGCAGCAGCGCGCCGGCCATTACCGCGATATTACAAGCCGTATGGGTGTTGATATTACGGGAGAGAAAGTAGATACGCTGGGAATGAGACCATTCTGATACGAAACCTTCCTACGGAGGTTGGAACAGGTATAATGGTATCCTCTAATCATCGCCCTCTGGCAAATGGATGTTTTCCTGCCTCCACTCTGCCACAGGGCGATGATTCATTCATCAGGCTTCAGACCAGCCGCTGAGCGATTGCAACGCGCTGAGCTTTCGGTAAACTCTTGAGCACCAAATCATAGGAATGATCAATCATATCGTGCAGGTCCGCTTCCGTTAAGGAACCATCCACGGCAACCGTATTCCAATGTTTCTTGTTGAGATGATATCCGGGCTGCACCGCGTCATGCTGCTGACGCAAATTCTCTGCGATCACCGGATCGCATTTCAGGGATATATGGCTGACCTTCTCTCCTGCCGTTGTGGTAATCAGGGCAAACATTTTGCCCCCGACTTTCATGACGATTGGAAGCGGTCCGAACGGATAGTCTTCGGTTGCAGCTTTCTTGGAAAGACAGTAAGCAATGAGTGGGCTTCGCATCTGGAAATTCTCTCCTTCTTTCATCAGATCTATTTGATTATAGTAGATGATGTTTCCCTGTTCAATCTAGTTGCAGCAGTCTTATTTATCATCTTATTATTTTCGATAAAAAAAATTTTTCAAATACATAGCTTGGTTCAAGGCCAACGTGGAGGCTTGCTCTACTTTTTCGGCATATGCTGAACAAAAAAGAGAGAGGTGAGCCTCTTAACTATGAAATATAAAAGCAGTACCATCAAAAGCAAATGGAAGAAAACGAAATGGTTAAACGAAGATTCTTATTTCAGACAATACGTACCGCACACATTGCCGTTCAGCAAAAAAAACCTGAACGCTATGCTGGCGGACTACACCACGGTTTTCTTCAAACCTACGGATGGTTCAGGCGGTGTAAACATCATCCGAATCCGCAAAACGGACGGGGGCTACCAAAGCCAGCTGAATACCAAGAAAACGTCGTACTCCAGCTCATCTCAATTGTACCGTGATCTGAACCGCTTTGCCGGGAGCAGACCCTACCTGCTGCAAAAAGGAATTCGTTTGGCCAAAAGCAATGGCAAGCCATTCGATATCCGGGTGATGGTCCAGAAGACTAAGCAGGGAGCCTGGGTGAGCACCGCCTTATTCACCAAAGTCGGCAACCCTAACAAAGTCGCAACCAATTATAATCAAGGCGGCACCATTGGAACGTTCCGCAAAACGATGAGCGGCGCCAATTTCACCTCGACCTACACCCAGCAGCTGGAGTCCGAGCTCAAAGGACTTGGCGTGGCTGTTGGCAAAAACTTTGACCGCCATTATCGCGGTTTCAAAGAACTGGGACTCGATGTGGCTGTGGACTCCAACGGCAGACCATGGATTCTCGAGGTGAACACCAGACCGCAAATTTATCCGCTCAAAACGTTAAAGGATCGGAGCCTGTACCATAAGGTTCTCTCTTACGGAAAGCATTATGGGCGTACGAAATAATAAGGATAAACCGTTCTCGAAATAAACAAAACTGCCGGGCTTAGTGCCCGGCAGTTTTATTGAAAACTAATGATGTTCATATTCCTATTTGCAGTACAAAGAAAAAGCGATGGTGTTATGACTTGCTGGCTACCACTTCAATCTCAACCAGTCCATCCTTAGGCAGACGGGCAACCTCCACGGCGCTCCGTGCCGGATACGGCTCTGAAAAGAAAGAAGCATATACCTCGTTGACGGCTTGGAAATCATTCATATCCTTTAAGAAGACCGTCGTCTTGACGATATTCTCCATACCAAAACCGGCAGCTTCCAGAATTGCCTTCACGTTAAGCAGCGAGCGATTCGCCTGCTCTTCTACCGTCGGGGCAAATTGCCCCGACGCATCCATACCAAGCTGACCGGAAGTAAACAGAAGATTTCCGTATTGCACCGCTTGGGAATAAGGGCCGATTGCTCCTGGAGCCTGCTGGGTTGCGATGGTTTTTCTCTCTTGTTGTGTCATGGTGTTCTCTCCTCTTTTGCGTATAAGATCACGCATTTATATTGATGATTTCTTGCCTTGATCAAGAAATATTCATCCTGCATTAATGGACAGATGCAGCTCCTGCATCATCCGCATGAGGCCTGTTCTGGCTGCCTTTATGCGGATTGTCGTACTCCTTCAGCATTTCCTTCTGCTGCTCGGGCGTAAGCTTCGCGATGCCGAACCCGGTAAAGCCCCAGATCGTTGCAAAAATAATCCCCGTCCAGCACAACACCGCCCAGGGCAAATAGGATAGTGTCGCTACGCCCAGCGTACCGGCCATATAGGCACCCGCTGCCGTCCATGGCAGAATCGGTTCGGTAATGGCGGCGGAATCCTCCACCGTCCGCCCCAAATTCTTCGGATGCAGACCTCGTCGGATGTAAGCCTCGCGGAGCATCTCGCCCGGCATCAGGATGGAGACCTGCCCGTTACTGGTTACCCCAATCATGGTCAGACCAGTTGCAATGGTGGCCAGGATCAATGATCCGGTGGAGCGCACATGCTTCAAGAGCTTGTCCACGATCAGCTCCAGCGATTTGGTCAGCGATATGGTGCCGGCAAATGTGATCGCGCTGAAACAGATAAGCAATGTCCCCATCATGGAACTCATACCGCCCCGGTTAATGAGACGCGGAACATCCGCAATGACGGCACTGGGGTCAAAATTGCTGACATGAACCATCGCGATATCGAATCCGCTGACAACCGAAGTCACCACATCATGCAGCGTGAAGCCATGAAATATCATGCCGTTCACCATCGCAACAATCGACGACAGCAGCATGACGGGAATCGTAGGCTTCTTGGTGATCGAGCCGTACAGAACAATCAGCACAGGCAGGATCAGGAGCAGGTTCCAGTCGTATATCGTTGCCAAGGTGTTCATAATGTCGGTTACCTTCTCGGGAACTCCTATGCTGGACACATGCGTGTTCAGTCCTGTAACCACGTAGACGATCCCCGCCACGAAGAAGGACGGCAGCGTCGTGTACAGCAAATGGCCGATATGCTCATACAGGTTAACGCCGGTGGACAAGGCAGCGATGTTGGTTGTATCCGAAAGCGGAGAAAGCTTGTCCCCGAAGTAAGCCCCCGCTACAACCGCGCCGGCCACAGCCGCAAGATTGGCGTCCATTCCGGCACCAACCCCCATGAAGGCAACCCCGATCGTCCCTGCGGAACCCCAGGAAGTGCCCGTGCATACGGAGACCACGGCCGTAACGAGAAAAGCGGTGATCAACAAAAATTGCGGGTCGATGATTTTCAGGCCGTAATAGATCATCATGGGGATGGTTCCGCCGACCATCCATGCACCGATCATAAATCCGACCACAATCAGGATTAAGATCGCCGGCATGGTTTTCGCAATTTTTTGCGAGATGGACTCCAGAATATCGTTGTAGCTGTAACCCAGCTTAATCGCGATCAGGCCTGCGACAATGGCGGATGCAATAATTAGCGGTTCGGGCGGCAGCTCAAATAATACGTAACCAAGGCACAGCAAAATCACCATCGTAAAAATAGGAAGCAGTGCCAGAAACATGGTCGGCTGCTTTATCATTCGTTCCTCTTTTGGTTTAGCCATCATGGATTCCCCCTGGATGTAAATAAGAAAACATATATCGACGTACCTTCTCAGAAGACAGACCTCATATAGCGGAAGTTTTCTTGCGAGATAAGGATGGTAAGCCTTTGAAGTTTATTCCTTCTGATCTCTTAAACTTTGGTTGTTAACGCTGTAGCGGATAAGCCGCGGCAAGCCGCTCAAGGCCTTCCTGCAATATTTGGCGCGGCGTAGCAACGTTGACTCGGATGAAACCTTCGCCGCCGGGTCCGAATGAGGAACCGAAGCTGACGCTGACGCGCGCTTTTTCCTGGATCCACTCTACCAGATCCTCTTCTTGGCGGCTCACGGCCGTACAGTCGATCCACAACAGATACGTCCCTTCAGGATCGATCACGGCCAGCTCCGGCATATGATCGGCTATAAAGGTTCTGGCATAAGCAATGTTGTCTTTGATATAAGCACGAAGTTCCGTTAACCATTCATCACATGATGTGTATGCAACTTCCAGCGTAGGCACGGAGAAGAATGTGGGATTATGAATTCCGGCCTGCAGCAGACCATGCTTAAACCTCCCCCGGAGCTCATCATTGGGAATGATGATGTTAGCGATTTCGAGACTTGCCAGGTTAAAGGTTTTGCCCGGTGATGTGCAGATAATGGAACGATTCGCAACCTCTTCGGACAGCTTGGCGATGACGGTGTGCTCGTGTCCCTCATGAATGAAATCAGCATGGATATCATCGGACACAATCAGTGCGTCATACCGGATGCAAAGCTCCGCCATGCGGTCAAGCTCATCCCTTGTCCATACCCGGCCAACCGGATTGTGCGGGGATATGAGCAGGATCATCTTGACCCCTTCCCGCATTTGCCGCTCCATATCCTCGAAATCGATCTCATACCGCCCGTCCGTAAGGATAAGCGGACTTTCAACCAATATCCGATCATTTAACGTAACCGCTTTCGCAACAGGCTGATAAACAGGCGTGTGGATAAGAACCTGATCTCCAATCTCCGTGAACTTCTGTATAATGACCGAAACGGCTTGAATAATGCGCGGACAAAATACGATCCAATCGGGCCGGACCTTCCAGTCATAGGCTTTATCAAGCCAAGTGCGGACAGCTTCGAAGTAAGGCGGGAACGGATCGGTATATCCGTAAATGCCGTGACGCGCAGCCTCCGCGACCTTATCCACCACCATGGGCGGTGCTGGCAGGTCCATATCGGCCACGGAGAGAGAGATCATGTCGCCGCCCATGCTCTGCGCCATCCCGTCCCATTTCGCGCAGTTCGTGCCAAAGCGGCTGACAACCTTATCGAAATTAAATGTCATGATGTCACCTTCCATTTGTCTCAGGATGCAATGCGTTATGATTAGGATGAGAGCCGCTTATTTCAGCTTCTGCAAATAGCGGTACACGGTAGGCTCCGATATGGATAAAGCCGCGGCAACCTTGGATACTCCGCCCTTCAGCAGAAATACGCCTTGCTCATTCAGTTCCTTCACAATCTCGATCTTCTCATTCGAAGATAAACGGTCCGCCGGAATGCTGATTTTGCCCAGGACGGTCTGGATAATATGCTGCAGCAAATCGTCCACGTTCCCCTGCAGGTATTCTGTGGACGGCTTCTCCTCCTTGGGTGCATCCAGGGCTGCCGGCGGCGTAAGCGATCCTCCCTGCAAAATGCTGTTGATCCAGTCGGCCGCAACCTCCATATGCGTAATGTCAATGTTCAAGCACATGAGACCGACCAGTTCGCCGCTCCTGTTCTTAATGAAATACGTAGACGATCGGAAAGTCTGCCCCCGCGCGCCGGAAGCTTTGTAGTTCGCGATGAACTGCTCTTCGCGGTAGGCCTCCGCTTTCAAAATCTTCAATACGAGGTCCGTGGAGGCATCGCCGATCCGACGTCCGCTAATATGACCGTTCTCAATAAAGATGATGGAGCGTTCCGGATCGCTGATATCGTGCACGACCACCTCGCATTGAGGTCCGATGATCGCCGCGATAAAAGAAGCAATCGGAAAATAGCTTTCAAGCAGCTGCTGGTTTTCATTCATGAAGAGCCTCTCCCTTCTCTGATACGCCATCATTTATTATGGATATCATCCATTAGATATAATAATTAATTATCATGATAATATTATATTATAATAATAAAACGTTTACAATGCTTTTGTCAAAAAAAGTCGAACGCTTCTCAAAACACTTTTCAATCGACCATTACTATAAGCCTTACAACAGGATGCGTGGTTAAATGCCATAAAAAAGGCTCTTCGCGGACGGTCCGGTATGACCGCTCGCAAGAGCCTTTTTGCAACCACATGAGAACGCGTAGTATCCACATCCCAGCTGCATGCATTTTCTAAGTCAGCTACCCTTTTGTGACGACTTCCCCTACAATTCCCTGCCAGCTTGCTGCTGCAGTTCCCGCCACACCTTTTTGTTGCTGTATTGTTTCTCCGTGCTGATATCCTGTCCAAACCACGCCGGCGGTACAAAGCCGTCTGCGGCTTCCATAGAAGGAAACTCTACCTCCAGCACCAGCAATTGAATCTGCGCATAATCGTCGATTTCGATGATCGTGTTCCCTAAGCGGGCGGTAACCCGTCTCTTGGTCAGCGGAATCGCGCCATGCGCCTTCACCACTTGGTCATAGAGTCCTTCGGAAATGGCGAACTCTACTTCCTCCCTGGCAATGCCCCACCCTTTTTTGAACGTATGGGTGAATTCAATCTGACCAGATGTCAGATCCGTTATTTTGCGGACACGAAGTTCCTGATCCCCATCCAGCGCCAAATACGTCTGCTCGATGAACTGCTCTTTCTCGACCACGATGCTTCCTTCCGAGATCAAGTCTTCCGGATAAGCCTCCAAAAGGTATTTGCGTTCGATTTCAATCGCCATAATTACATCCTCCAATCGATGATCCCCATCTGTGCCTGATCCCATTATAAGGATCGATCACGGCAGCGACAAACAAAAGCGATAGAAGGATGCGCGAGGGCACTCTTCTATCGCTTCGTTTTCATCGTTACTTTATTAATTTTCTGTATGCCTTAATCGTCTGCGTGTGCATTCCTTCATGATACAAGCTGAACACAAGAAATTCCCCCACGGTTTGGAACGTCAGGGGACCGATGGTCAGCGGATGAGCTGAAGCCTGGCCGAGGCGATTGGAGAAGGTTTCACGAATTCGGGTCGTTTGCTCCTGCAAAAGCTCTACCAGTTCGGAAATCGCAGGCGGCTTCGACGTCCAATCAGCCGGTTTGGTTCCGGTCGCAAACCACGCCTCGAATCCTTCCGGAATACGGGGCTGCTCGCCCGCCGTTGCAAAAGCGAACTGCTCATGAACGGTATAGATATGTCCCAGGTTCCAGCGAATGCTGTTCGCAAATCCTTCCGGGATGATATCAGCCTCTTGCTCCGTTACATTTTCTACCGACTTTAAGGTCCCGCCTCTGGCAAAATCCAATTGGTTAAAAATCGCTTCATTCATATGATAATCCCCCTTCCAAATGGTTCGTAACTATCCTATCGTAATATTGAGCCTACCGCAAGGAGTCCTAAGGCATTCGCACGGCCTTTAGTATTTGCGCACATACCACTTCATCGATTAGGCTATAAGATATAATTATCTTACATCTATATCATTCTATTGCGTTCGATTCATTTGAACCGATTCCGGAATCATGTTTATACTATAGGAAAATCAATACATAAAGGAGTGGATCAAGATGAACTACCGCCGTCTTGGCAACAGCGGACTGAAGGTTTCGCAGCTCGGTCTGGGCACGAACGCTTTTGGCAAAAGGGCTGATCAAGGGACATCCGCCCGCATCATTGACCATGCACTGGACCACGGCATCAATTTCATCGATACCGCTAATATTTATGCAGGCTCGGAATCCGAGCGCATCATCGGAGAGGCGCTCGCCGGCAAACGCCATAATGTCGTATTAGCCACGAAAGCCGGGCTCGTAAGCGGCCAAGGGCCGAACGAACGCGGTTCTTCCCGCTATCATCTGCAGCAAGAACTGGAGGACAGCTTAAAGCGACTAAAAACCGATTATGTGGACCTGTATCAGATTCATACGTTTGATCCGAATACTCCCCTCGAGGAAACCTTACGCACGCTGGATGATATGGTATCGTCGGGCAAGGTCCGATATATCGGCGCTTCCAACTATGCCGCCTGGGAAATTATGAAGGCGCTCGGGATCAGTGAGCTTCGCGGATACGCCCGGTATGTATCCACTCAAACGAGTTATTCCCTTGCCGACCGTACGCCGGAACTGGAGCTTGTTCCCCTCTGCCTCGATCAGGGCGTTGGCATTATCCCTTATTTCCCGCTGGCCGGGGGCATTCTGACCGGTAAATACGGTCAAGGAGCCAGCACGCCTTCCGGCTCACGTGCGGAAACGGACCCGAACTTCAATCGCTTCCTGGAAGATCGCAATCTGAAGCTTGGGCAGCAGGTCAGCCAGTTGGCTGCAGAGCATGGTCATTCTCCAAGCGCCCTGTCCCTGGCCTGGCTGATGAATCGTCCTGCTGTCTCCACTGTCATTGTCGGAGCTACGAAAACCGAGCAGTTGGACGATAACTTGAAGAGCCTGGAGATTGAGATCGATGAGACACTAGGTTCCAGCCTGGATGAAATCAGCGACGACTTTGTTTATGCCAAGCCGTTCGCGACTTATCGACTGGGGTAAACAGCGTTATTACAAATCGAAGAGCTGCGCTAGGGACGATTGCCCTTTTGGCGCAGCTCTGTTTTTTCATCTAGATTTAGAAACTATAATTTAGACAGCACTGAAGATTAGACTTCCCTATTTCAAAATCTCTTCAATACGAGTTTGAACATCTTCGCTGAGCTCAATGCCGGCTGCCTTCGCGTTCTCGGTTACCTGCTCCGGACGACTTGCGCCGACAAGCGCACTGGCTACGTTCGGCTGGCGCAGAATCCAGGCAAGCGCCAGATTGCCCACCGACACTTCAAGCTCACCCGCAATTTTCTCCAGCTCGCGAACCTTCGCGATTTTCTCCTCGGTAATGCCTTTGCGCATCCACTCCAGCTTCGCGGCACGGCTGCCCTCTGGAATATCGGAAGTCGAAGTATACTTGCCTGTTAGCAAGCCTTGTGCCAGCGGGGAGAATACGACCTGCCCAATGCCGGAACGCTCGCTGAGCGGAATGATTTCCTTTTCGATATAACGTTCAAACATATTGTAGATGGGTTGATTGACCACGATGCGGTCGAGCAGGTAACGATCCGCTACCGTCAATGCCTCCGCGATTTGCGATGCCTGCCACTCGCTGACGCCGACATAAAGCACCTTGCCCTGGCGAACAAGGTCGTCGATCGCGCGAAGCGTCTCGTCAAGCGGCGTTTCCGGGTCATGACGATGGCAGTAGAAAATATCCACGTAATCATGGTTAAGCCGCTTCAAGCTGGCATGTGCCTGCTCCATAATATGCTTGCGGGACAAGCCGCGATCGTTCGGGCCATCGCCCATGGGCCAAAAAGCCTTGGTCGCCAGCACGTAAGACTCGCGCGGATACGCTTTCAGGGTTTCGCCAACCAACACTTCCGCTGCACCTTTTTCATATACATTCGCCGTATCAAAAAAGTTAATGCCCAGATCATAAGCCGTTTTAATTGCGTTTACCGCGTTCTCGCGTTCCACATAACCACCGTATGTAAGCCAGCTTCCCAAGCTGATCTCACTAACCTTGAGACCTGTGCGTCCTAATCTTCTGTATTTCATGGCAATTCCTCCTTCAATCGAATAACTTGGATGCTGCATTATCTATTCTAAAGTAGTTCCTATTCCCAGGGAAGAAGTGAAATGTTCTTCACTATATTATAGAGAGGATAGTTGATATACTTGAGTATAGTTAATAGAATACCGGAAGGAGCCTACCCATATGGGAAATAAATCGAGCAGTTACATACCGAAAACACCCGAACATATCGAATGTAATATTGAAAAAACACTGTTGGTCTTAGGCGGAAAATGGGCATTTCTCGTCATCCGCGAGCTCTTTGGCGGCACGAAGCGTTTTGGCGAGCTGCAGCGGCAAATCCCGAATGTCAGCCCGCGGGCGCTGACCACGACGCTCCGCCATCTGGAAGAACAGGGCGTTCTTGAACGCGAAGTATTCCCTACCGTTCCGGTTACGGTGGAATACACGCTGACGCCGAAAGGCATGGACCTGCATGTCATCTGCAAGGAAATGAAGCTGTGGGCGGCGCGGTGGACTTGACTTCAAGTTGACTTGATGTATCTTTGCAACCGTGCTTGGAACCAGCGTTCAGCACAAAAAAGCAGAGACGGATTCCGTTTAACCGGAACCGCCGCTGCTTTTTTAAGCTTGCTATTTTTTTATTATAGATTACATTTAATCGTTATTGTTTTGATTGCCGCGGGATTCTCCGCCCTTGCGGCCGATTTCCTCATAGAATTCCTTATCATGGGACTCCGATGTGGCTTCTCCGCCTTTACGGCCGATTTCCTGATAAAACTCCTTGTCGTGATTCTTGGCCGTTGCTTCGCCGCCTTTGCGTCCCGCTTCTTCTCTGCTCATTTTGTTACCGTTGTTGTTAGCCATTGTTCATCACTCCTAAGTTGTTTTTTGTTGCTGCTATGTCATGTATTTAACCCATCCGTAAACAATTAAACATTACTTTTCAAATCCTTCATTCACCACATATGGACCTGTGCCAAGCGTAGAATGCTGGTGTTTTGCCGGAGGATTTAATACGGGTGCGTCACCGTAGGCTGTCGGATTAGTCACATATTCGAAATCGCCGGTACCGTCCGGCAGCGGTCCGTTCGCCCAGCGTCCCGCACTGCTCTCCTCGCCAACCGAGAAATTCATGAATTGGCGTATAGCTTCTTCTACGCTGCGTTCGCGCGGAAACGAAGCAGGAGCAATTGGACCTTCAATGGCCTCGATCTCTTCAATCGCGGCCAGCCACTGGTTCTGGTGCATGATATCTCGCGCTATCATGAAGGACAGCATGTCCCGGACGCCAGGATCCGTCGTCTGCTCATACAAGCGTACAACTTGAAGCAGACCTTGGGATTCGGCATTCAGATTCGCACGGAAGTCAGCCAGCAGATTCCCGCTCGCTATGATGTACTTGCTGTTCCATGGATATCCGTTGCTGTCCGTCGGGGTTGCTCCAAGTCCCGATACGATGGCATGCTGAGGATTCATGCCCCCGAGTGCGGCGGCAATCATCGGGTCCTTCGCCGCTTCATCGACTTGATCCGCAGGAGCGCCGTCAAGAAGCTGGGCTATCATCGTGCTCAACATCTCGACATGGCCAATCTCCTCGGTCCCGATATCCAGCAGCATATCCCGATACTTCCGGTCTGCCCGGCAGTTAAATCCTTGGAAGAGATACTGCATCATGACGGACATTTCACCATACTGGCCACCCAACACCTCTTGAAGCTTTCTCGCGTATACCGGATCCGGCTTCTCAGGTTTTGCCCGGAACTGAAGTTCTTTCATGTGAATAAACATCCATATCGTCCTCCCTCGTATGCGTGATGGTAAGTCCGATTATTTCTTACCCGGTCCGATCGAGATTAAACAGCGGTAACTCATGATGTTCCCAGCTTCTATGTACCGGTAAAATGATAAAAGCCGCGACCCGCGCGGCTGAATCATCAAACTATATTGCTATATCAATTGATCCGGACCCCTTCAAACCGGGTAGCGAATCCGCTGAGAATAGTACCGTTTTCTCCGGTTGCCCTTGCAAATACCTCCACTCGATCGCGCGCCATTAATTGTATGAGTCCGGCAGCATCAATTTTCCCTGTTCTCGGCTCAAAGTTTTCTTCCTCCGATATTCTCGGGACGCCGTTAACCCGAATCTCCAAATCCATTCGAACAGGCGTAAGCGTGATCGTTGTAAAAGAAACGCTGGCCAACAGGGAGTAGATACCTCTTTGCTTAGGAGTGAAGGTCGATGTTGATGAATTGTATTCATTCTTAAGATCCAATTCTTCAACTTGATATTGGACTTTGCTGAATACGCCGTCAGTGATTTCTTGGTCGATGCCAGAAACCGCTCTAAACGCGGATTTTCTTATTTTGCCGACACGCTTCTTCTTAGATGCGGCATGCTTACTGAGTGTTTTCTTGTGGACAGGCTTTCTGGACCCTGATCGTTTGAATGCCATTTCACTCTCCTCCTGTCGTTCTATCCATATTCTCTACGAAACTAGTTTCATAGTAGTATATCGATTCATAGATTTAGCAGAAACGGCATATGCCCAAACGACATAAAAAAGGCACGATCCAGTACTCCAACATGACAGAACCGACAGGGCGGCGGTTAGAGCCGTCGATTACTTACAAGCGGAGCTTCTCCTCCAGCAATTGTTTGTTATATAAAATGTCGGGATCATCCGGAGCGTACGATAAAGCCCTCTCATTATGTTCATAAGCCTGCTCCAGCTTCCCTAGTTTTCCGTAACAATACGTCAGCTGCAAATGGGGAAACCATGTCCAGGCCGCTTGATTAACGCCGTATAATCGATTGCCCGGCATCTCCAGCTTGAGCGCCAATTCGTACCAGTGAACCGCTTTTTCATAATCGTTGAGTTCTTGGAAATAGTACGCGATCCGGCATACATAGTCGGCCCGCGGAACGTCATAATTAAAGGTCTTTAACAGGGATTGCAGTTCTTGTTCTTTTTGTCCCAGCTCGTGGTAACAATGCGCCATGCGATCACACGCATCCAGTTTTTCCTCAAAATAGCTGACCGGATCATGAATAATCGTTTCATATATTTCAATGGCCTTGTCATAATAGGCGCTCGCAGACAATTCCATTGCATAATGCAGCAGCTGGCGCTTGGAGAGGGTGCCTCCCTTCGCAAGATGGGCCTCATAAATACGCAAATTCCGCCCGGAATCCGTGTGTACGCGTCCATGACTAACGGCAATGTCGGATAACATGATATTTCCCTCAACCTCTAAATGCTCATGCACCGGATCACGCCATTGAAACTGCCTAGAACGCTTCACCAGCCGGTTTCTTTTAACAACTGCCGTGGGCTTCCCCAACGGATCGAAGGCAAGGTAGTAATCCATGCATACGGAGTCCACCGCCGGGTCCAAATTTGGTTTGAGTGCCTTGAACCTTTCCAGATCGGCTGGCTGCAGCCAATCATCCGCATCCAGCCATAAGATATACTCCTTCGTCGCATGAGAGAACGAATAGTTCCTTGCAGCGGAAAAATCGTCGATCCAATCAAAATGAAAGATTCGAGCCTCATATTTGGCTGCAATTCCGAGCGTATGGTCCGTTGACCCCGTATCTACGATGACAATCTCGTCAACGACATCCTTAACGGAGTTTAAGCACCGATCCAACACTTGCTCCTCGTTCTTTACAATCAAGCACAAACTAATCGTTATCATGTCCAGACCCCCCATAAACTTGTCTCCCAGACATCATATGGAATGCCATCTCGAGAGGTTTGGACAATAAATCATAGACATAGCAAAAAAGACCGCGATTTAAGCGGTCTTGATCGATGGAGAACGGCCTGTATTATGTCTGTTGTGCGTACGCCTCGGCAGCCGCATGCAGATAATAAGCCAGCCCCGTCTGCTGCTCCTCCAGCATCCGGAGATGAAAGTCGTCACTCAGGAAAAACTTCGTTTGACCCGCAAAATCCGCAGCCGTAAAGGCGTGGCCCTGCTCATTCATAAACTGCAGATGATCGCGAATCGAATCTCTTACTTGCGCATCATCGTGCTTAATCCCCGTTATCAACGCGTTTGCCATGCCTGCCATAAAGGCAGCCGCTTCCCTTGCCTGCTCGTTCATGCTTGGAACATCGACGGGTTCACCTTCGAGCAAATCCATATCATACTGCTCTTTCAGGTGTTCATTCTGCTCCGTTAAAGCTGCCTCCCATTCTTCTTCGCTCTCAAAACCTTTGAACAATTCCTGAGGCTCCATGCGCTTGCCCTCCTCTGTACTGGTTATGGATATTCTTAAGGTTTTCAGAATCGCATTCAATCGATCCGCGCGGTCCATCAGCAACTTCTCCTGTTGTAACAGCATCTGCCGCCGTTCAGGAGTTTCCTCCATCAGCACCTTGATTTGTTCCAGCGGAAAATCCATTTCCCTGTAAAACAGAATGTGCTGCAATCGCTCCAGCTCGGCTGCACCGTACAAGCGATAACCCGCTTCGCTGATCTCGGCGGGCAGAAGCAAACCGATTTTATGATAATGATGCAGCGTTTTAATAGTCACCCCGGACAGCTCCGAAACCTCTTTTACCGTATATAACATCATGCTGTTCCCTCCTTCGACTTCCAGTCTAAGGCCTCCCCTTGGAGGAGAGTCAAATTCGTTATTTATCTAAGGTTTGTTGCCTCTTGAGAATCGTTTCTTGCGGGAAAATATGATTTTTGTTCATAATTTTGCTAGAATGGTCCATTATGCAGTCAGTCAAACAGAAAGGATGTTATAGGAACTATGAAAAGGAAATGGTTAAAATACGCCATGCTCTTAGTATCCGTTGGAATCTTGGGGATTATCTCGTACTATACCTACGCTATCATTCAGTTCTCAAACCAAATATCGACCGCTTCGAATCCGGCGAAGCCAATGGAAGCTTCGGGTGCCGCATCGGAAGAAATCATCGAAATACCCAAGTGGGAGGGCAAAGAACGCATAAATATTCTTCTGATTGGAGGAGACTCCCGGGGAGACGATGCCGGCAGATCCGACACCATGCTGGTGGCCTCCATCGATCCTGTGACGAAAAGAGCTCATTTATTCTCGATTTTGCGGGACACCTATGTGGACATCCCCGGCCATGGCAAAGGACGACTGAATTCGGCATTTGCTTACGGCGGAATCGAGCTGACCAGACAAACCATCAGCGATCTGCTGGACCTGCCCATACATAAATATGTTTACACCGATTTTGTCGGCTTCATAGCCCTGGTCGATGCCATTGACGGAGTCGACATCGAGGTGGAGAAAGACATGTATTACACAAGTAAAGCCGACAAGCATATGTACGACATCGATTTAAAACAAGGACTGCAGCATCTCGACGGCAAGATGGCACTGCAATACGTCCGGTTTCGGCACGATGCGAGGTCCGATTTTGCCCGTACGGAACGACAGCGGATTCTCATGACGGAAGTCGCCAAGAAGATGCAGACCACGGGCTCATTAATTAAGCTTCCCGGCATCCTGGATTCAATTGCGCCATACATCGAAACCGATCTAAGCCCTAAAGAAATGCTGAAGTTGATGGCTCTGGGTTTTGATGTGAATCTGGATAAAATCGACCAGCAGCAGCTCCCCCCATTCTCGCTGCTGACCAACGAGAAGGTCGGTCGGGCACAGGTGCTCGGCGTAGATAAAAATAAATTGCAGCAGTATGTGAAGCAGTTATTCGAAAATGACGCCGGAATAAAATAGCGATCATCGAAAGAGGGCATAGACAGCCCTCTTTTTTGCGTTAAATCTTCTATATCGTTCGTGGACGCTCATGCAATAAATCCGATGGAGCGGTGCCCGTGACTCGTTTATAGATTCTATAGAAGTAGGAGAGGTCCTGATATCCGAGAAATACGGCAATCTCCTGTACCGTCAGCTTCGATTCCGTTAACAAATACACTGCCCGTTTGATCCGCTGAGCGTGCACGTACTGGCTGATGGTCTGCCCTGTAACGCTTTTAAAGAGTACCGCTGCGTAATTGGGGGTTTTGCCGATGACATCGCCCAGCTCCTCTTTCGTTATTTTCTCACGGTAATGCCGCTCGATATAAGATTTCATCCGGTCCACGTGCAAGTGCTTCTCCGGCGTGATGACGCCCTTGTCCAGTTCACGACTGATATAAATCAACACTTCGGTCAATAATGCTTCGATCATCAAGACATAATAAGATGGGCGTTCCTGCCACTGCTGATGGATCACCTTCAACCGTTCGCGGATTAACTCATAAACACCCGGTTTAAACTTCAAGGCTTCTTTCCGATCCAGCACGGATAAGACCGACGAGACGCCTTCCGTCCATTGAACGACGGTTTGCGTGTGCGTCACGGTAGGGATGCTTTTGCCATAATACGGAACGCCGGCTGGAATAAGCAGCAATTCCCCTTTCTCCATAATCTGCTTATCGCCATTCACCCAATATACGCATTTTCCATAGGTCACAAGGCTTAAGCGCCATGCTCTTTGCTCATGATCAGCTTCTTCATACCAATCGACACCGCTAATTTGCTCTACTTCTATCGGAGTGATCATAACTCACCTCAAATGCGATACTATAATCCATCCATTGTACTATAGTTCATATCATGATTCGACAAGACAGGCTACAATGTGATCATTAGGGAAGTTTGAATGAAGTCGAAATGCTGTATAAAAGCAGAAGAGAACAAATAAAAGGAGGAACAAACAGCCATGCTAAAAACTAAAATCATATGTACGATGGGACCCGCGTGCGATTCCATTGAGCTGTTGAAGAACATGATTGAGGAGGGAATGACCGTTGCCCGTTTGAATATGGCACATGGCGAGCTGGAGGATCACGTCACCCGGATCCGGAATGTTCGCCGGGCCGCAGCCGAATTAAACACGTATGTCCCGATCATGATGGACATTAAAGGACCTGAAGTACGGATCGGCAAGCTGAAGGAGGCTTCCTGCCTTCTGAAACCAGGTGAGGAGCTGATCCTGACTACCGAAGAAATTCTTGGCGATGCCCAGCGCATCTCGGTCAATTATGCCGAGCTGAATCTAGTGGTTAAACCGGGAGACCGCATCCTGATCGATGACGGCCTCGTGGACCTGAACGTTCTCCGCGTCGACGGACCGGACATTCTTTGCAAAATTATCAGCGGCGGGGTGCTCAAACCACGTAAAGGCGTCAACCTCCCTGGGATCAAAACGACGCTTCCCGGCGTAACCGAGCGTGACGTCATGCATCGGCTTCGGCCTGGAGAACGACATTGAGATCATTGCCGCTTCTTTCGTGCGTCATGGCGACAACATCCGCGAAATCCGCAGCATCCTGAAAGAACGCGGCGCGGAGCATGTACAGATCATATCCAAGATCGAAAACGGAGAGGGCATGGAGAACCTCGACGACATCATTGAAGCATCCGACGGAATCATGGTTGCCCGCGGAGATCTTGGCGTCGAAGTGCCAATCGAAGAAGTGCCTATGATGCAAAAAGAAATGATCGATAAATGCAACCTGGCAGGCAAACCGGTTATCGTGGCAACGCACATGCTGGAGTCGATGCAGGTCAATCCCCGTCCAACCCGCTCCGAGGTGAGCGACGTGGCTAACGCGGTGATCCAGGGCGCTGACGTGGTCATGCTCTCGGGCGAATCCGCTGCCGGCAAATATCCGGTAGAATCCGTGCGCACGATGGCGGCAGTCGCCCGCCGCGCCGAGACGATGATTGATTATAAAGACCAATTCGCTTTCAAATCCAGACAGCAGGTAGCCGATATTACCGAGGTTATTAGCCAGGGTGCGGTTAGCTCCTCCCTCGTGCTGAATGCCAAAGCGATCATTACGGCAACGGAGAGCGGATTTACGGCGCGGATGATTTCGAAATACCGTCCAAAGGCACCGATTATCGCGGTCACGCAGCATGAAGAAGTGCTGGCCAAGATCTGCTTGCTCTCCGGTGTCATTCCGGTAAAAGGCGACAAAGTCACAACGACGGACGAAATGTTCGAATCCGCTACCCGCAATGCCATCAAGACAGGCTACATCGAAAAAGGCGATATTATCGTATTGTCTGCCGGCGTGCCGATCGGTCAATCCGGTAACACGAATCTGATTAAGATTCTGCAAGTGTAACTTGTAATTTCCCAAAAGACCTCCCGGTGAATTTAATCGGCGCCAATCCATCCCTCTGGGCATATAACTAACTTGAGGAATAAGCTCGAAGAATAATCTGCGCTGCGTTAATGGATGAACCGAGCATGTTATCGGAGGTCTTGAAATGGTTGTACCGCATCATTCAGTGGAGGGCCAGTGGCAGCAGCCTGCTGTCCCTCATTGTAAACAAACCCATAGCTATACAAGTCCGTACCAGATGCTCTTCCACTGGAACCGCCTGGACTGGAATTTCCCGAACCCTGCGATGAAGCAGCGATTCGAAGAGCGTCAGGATTGGAAGCACTGCATGCCCGCAGGCGTCAAAGTAGACCGGCAGGGACGCTTCTATGTATCGGTTCCGCGCTGGGCTGAAGGGGTTCCCGCTACGCTGAATACCATTGTGATGGTGAACGGCAAGCCCGTACTGGAGGCTTTTCCAAGCTGGGAGTGGAATACGCCGGGGGATGTTCGGGTGCTGCAATCCGTCCTTGGCTACGAGATTGATGAACATCATCGGATGTGGATTCTGGATCAAGGAAAAATCGCATACGATACCTCGCCCGTAGGCTCGCAAAAGCTGCTCGTCTGGGATCTGAGCGCTAACCGCCTGCTCGACTCTATTGTCATTCCGGACGATATTGCCCCGCCCCGAACATCGTTCCTGAACGACATCGTGGTGGATAACCGCAACGGTTATGCCTATATTACCGATTCGGGCTCCGGCTGGCCGGACCATCCGCTGTATGGCGGAATCATCGTCTACAATATGAGAACGAAGAAATTTCGGCGCGTCCTCGACAGTCATTACAGTACGCAGGACGTCCCCCGTTTCCGGTTTGAGATCGATACCGAGCCGGTATACCGCAACAAGCCGATTCGGACCGGGGCCGATGGCATAGCGCTGTCCGCGGATCGCGGAACTCTATTCTACTGCCAGGTAACGGGGCGCAATCTGTACGCTGTCGATACGCGGCTTCTGCGAAATTTCGATGTTCCCGATTCGATCATCCGGGATTCCGTTCAGACCCTGGGCAGCAAAGGAACGACAACCGACGGCATGCATGCCGACAATCAAGGCCGTGTATTCTACACCATGCTCGAAGGCAAGGGAATCGGTTACTATTCACCGTACACACGCTCGTTCAACAAGCTGCTGTCCGACGACAGAATGCTGTGGGTAGACGGGGTAGCTTTTGATCAGCGCGGCTCGATCATCTTCAACAACAACCGCCTGCACCGCATGTTCGAGGAGCCGCAGAACATCGACTGGGACGATCCTTACAATCTGATTGTATGGAGGGCCTACATCGGGCGGGACGTAAAGTCGTATTTATATGGTTGTTGAGGGTTGTGAAAAAAGGGTTAGGCAGATCGGGCACTCATGCCCTCTGCCTAACCCTTTTGTTATATAACAGCAGCAACTGGACCTCAATGACTGGCAGCCTCCCGCCTGAGATAATAATTCCTGTTCTTTCAGGTTATTCATGTACTGACAGCCTCCAATAAATTTCCCTGTCCCTACTCAAACAATCGTGCGAATTCACCGTACCCTTCCCGAACCATCTCCCCCTCCGGCACAAAGCGCAGCGCCGCAGAGTTTATCTGGTAATGCAAGCCGCCAGGCTGAGGTCCGTCATGGTATAGGTGACCGAGGTAAGAGCCGGACAATCTGCCATAGAGCGCGGTACGTACCTTGCCGCCGCGAAGATCTCCTTTTTTGCTGATATATCCCTCATGGAGAGGTTTTACAAAAGCCGGCAAGCCCGTGCGGGCATCATATTGGTCGGTTGAGCTGAATAAAGGGTCTCCGTTCACCACGTCCACGTAAATCCCCCGGCTTGTGTTATTCCAATGCGGATTATCATAAGCAGGCTCATCCAAGCCCTCTTGCGTCACTGCATACTGGAGCGCGGTAAGACGCCTCCGCAGCTCTTCCTTGTCCTGTTTCCGATCCCAATGCCGCTTAACAAAAGATGCTCTGCCGGAGCCCTCATAATACCGGTTATAGTCATAACGGTGGGTATTATAGTAATTCTGGTGGACATCTTCCGCGGGATAAAAGGGACACGCCGGCAGGATCGGCGTCACGATCTTCCCCTTGAACTGGCCGCTAAGCTGCAGATTGCGCTTGGAGGCTTCCGCCTGCTCGCGCTGCGCCCCGTCATGCACGAAAATCGCTGACCGGTACGACGCCCCACGGTCCATGAACTGGCCTTCCTCATCCGTTGGATCAATCAAGCGCCAGTAAATGTCCAGCAGCCTTGTATACGGGAACACATCGGGTTCAAACCGGATTTGCACAGCTTCGTAATGACCTGTCGTTTCCGTTCCCACTTCTTCATAGGTTGGATTCTCCGTATGGCCGCCCGTGTAACCCGAAACCAGGGATAGAATACCAGGAAGCTCGTCAAACGGCTTCACCATGCACCAGAAACAACCGCCAGCAAATGTCGCCAATTGCGTCTTTCCAATTGCATGATACAAGGCAGTCCCTCCTTTGATGTTTGTCTGTTTCATTATGATACTAGTGTAGTCTTGAGGACTCAATCGCAGCAAGTATCCTTACTCTTCACTAGTATTTTGTGCAATCGATCCGTTATTGAGGTATCAAGTCAGGAATGAGAAAGTAACCCACTTAGGCGCCAACCTTAGGAGTGGGTTACTTTCGTTGTTATAACATTCTATTTGTTCCCTCACAGATAGATTTCTCTATTCTTTTAAATTAAATTTATTCTTCAACCGCTTTATATGTCTCCCTCACAGACTTTCCCCAACTACAGCTTGCACCCTGCTGCATCGAGAACGAGTAGCAATACGCTCCTCCGGATATCGTGGTACTTGTCAGCGTAATCTCCTCAAGCTGTATCTCCTCCATCAGGACCAGCGGTGAACGGGACCATATCCTGCATTCCCCCGTCTTGTCGGCGCGAATCTTCACCTCGGTCAATTCCCCTTCCTCCCAGCGCATGTCGACAACAAAGCCGCCGCGGGCACGAAGCCCCTTCACCTCACCGCTGTTCCACTGCGGGGGCAGCGCGGGGAGAAGCCGTAACTCTCCCGTATGCGATTGCAGCAGCATTTCGGCGACACCCGCAATCCCGCCGAAATTACCGTCGATTTGAAAAGGCGGGTGGCAGTCCAGCAGATTCGGATAAGTCGAGGAAGCCAGCAAATGCACCAGATGCTCGTGCGCTTCCGCGCCGCGCTGCAGCCTGGCGTAATAATTGATAATCCAGGCCCGGCTCCAGCCCGTGTGACCGCCGCCATGCGCAAGCCGCCGTTCCAAGGTCTTGTAAGCCGCATCGGCAAGCTCCGGTGCCTGGACAGGATCAATCTGCTCTCCAGGATACAGGGCGAACAGCTGCGAGATATGCCGATGTCCGGGATCGGCCTCCTCGTAATCATCCAGCCATTCCATGATCCCTCCATGCCTTCCAATCCGCGGTGCCGGAATTTCTTGCAGTACGGTTTGAAGCTCTTCAAGGAAGGCAGCTTCATCACCAACGAGATGGCCTGCCTCTAGACATGCCTGGAACAAGGCCGTCGCAATCTGCGAATCCATGGCGGGTCCCATGCACAAGCTGCCGATGGCTCCGTTCGGAAGCACAAATCGGTTCTCCGGCGATACGGAAGGGCCGGTTATCCGTCTTCCTTCCTCATCCACGGTCATGTAATCCAGCAGGAATACCGCAGCTTCCTTCATGACCGGATACGCCCGCTCCCGCAGGAAATCCGTTTCCCCGCCAAACCGGTAATGCTCCCATAGATGCAGGCACAGCCACGCAGCTCCCATCGGCCATACGGTACAGGTCATCAATATTCCTTCAGGCCGGGTCTCTCCCCATAGATTTGTGTTATGATGCGCTGCGAAACCACGGCAGCCATACATCTCGCGAGCCGTGTCCCGGCCATTCGGAAGCATGCGATGAATCAGGTCGAACAGCGGCTCGTGGCACTCCGCCAGACTCAGCAGCTCTGCCGGCCAATAGTTCATCTGAATGTTGACATTGATCGTATACTTCGATTCCCAGGGCGGAGTAAAGCTGTCATTCCATATCCCCTGCAAATTTGCCGCGAGAGATCCGGGTCTCGAGCAGGAGATAAGCAAATAACGCCCGTATTGGACATACAACGCGATCAATTCGGGATCACTATTCTCTGCAAGGGCCCCTTCTGCCTTGACTCTTTCCTTCAGCAAATTCAACCGCTGATCGGTGGGCAGGAATGAACAATCATCCTCTGCACAATCCGAATTTCCAACTGGATCTGAGCCGGAGATACGGTCTGTCCCATTCGGAATGCCATTTTCCCTTTCAGTTAACCCTGCTCGATTCACACCCTTCTTGCTGGAACCGAGAAATATCGAGAACCGTTCAAACTTCTCCCGATATTCCTCCAGATGGCGGCTTTCCAGCTGTTCGAACGACATGCCTGCTGCATGATCCAGCTGTTCCAGACATACCTTGTCCAGCTGCTGACATCGAAAGGTCGTATGGGCTGACAGCAGCAGCGAAACCGAATTCGCCCCTTCTACCGAGAGAAAATCACCGATGGTTCGGACCCTTCCTCCCTCAGCGACAGCACGCAGCGCCGTGCAAAAGGAAATGCCGTCCGTACCGCATTCGCCCTTCATCAGCAAGGTATCGTGCCCTAACGAATCCGTTCCGCTGTCAAAAGGACGACGCATCAGGTTCGCCGCAAAGGTCAGCGCCCCCGGCCGATCGGCAGTTAGGCGAATCACCATCACGTCATCCGGCGCACTGACAAAATACTGCCTGCGATAGCCTATGCCGCCCGAAGAATAGGATACGGTCACCATGGACCGCTCCAAATCCAGCTCTCGCTCGTAATGCTCCACCGTTTCCTCGGCATCCAGGAACTTGAGCAGCAGATCGCCCAGCGGCTGGTAAGGCTGCTCGTATTTCGGGGATGAAGTCATCGCCATCCGGGCCAGATGCTCAGCCTCGGCCTGGCGTCCATCCCGCAGCATCTGCCTGATCTCGCTCAAATATTCGGTGGCGTCAGGGTTGGCTCCCCTTCCCGGACCACCATACCAGAGGGAATCCTCGTTAAGCTGCACCCGCTCAAGCGAGGTCTTGCCAAAAACCATGCCGCCCAAGCGTCCATTCCCCAAGGGTAATGCTTCGTTCCACTCGGCCGCCGGGGAAGCGTACCATAACCGCAAGCGCCGATTTGCAGATGTATCAGGCTGTCGCCATGCGGTTTCATGACCTGCCGCTTCAATCTTGCCGTGCTGTCCTGCACGATCTGGCTCGGCATGATGTCCCCCAAGAGAACGTTCCGTATCTCTTCCAATTGTCTCCCTCTCCACCTTCTCCACCTTCATACACGTCTCCTTCTTCGCGAAGAAGGGGATGATCAGCGTTTCCCCTGATAATCCCCTGTTCGCTCCATATAATTATGGCTGCTCTGGTATATCTACCGAACCGCCGCCCACAGGCGTACGTGCCAAATTATCCACTGCTTGCTGCCCCAGGCGATCCTTCAACTGCTGGACGAATAAGCTCTGAAGCGCTACATGCCGGTCAGCGTATTCCCAATAGCCGTCCTCGCGCGGTCTTGAATCATAATCATTCGGAACGAGCGGTTTCACATTCAGACCGTCTTCGGTCGGGATATGGCCGATGACATAGTTCTGTGCCGTTGGGGGCTTCTGCGCAACCAGCCCGCCTTCGGTATTCCACATGACGTAATTCGCTCCCGCCCAGCCATGTCCGCTGCCCAGCCAGCCGCGGTCGCGGACGCTGATACGCGCACTGACGTTGTCGTACAGGCCGCCCGTGGACCAGCGATGATGCGGCTCGCTTGTATTGTATTCGCGAGTGGCCTTATTGTCGTACATGACATTCGGTCCTTGTACGCGGCTCTCAATAACATAAGCATGACGTGAAGTTTCAGCATAATTGCGCTGCACCAGATTTAGTTGCCCCTGGATGAAAAAGCTGTAACGACGCCCGCCGGTAATCACGCTGACCATATCGTACATTTCGCTGTCCTGCACGGTGACCCACTTGGCCTGCCGTCCTACTTGCACCAAGGCGTAGGAGAAATGGTAGCCGTCCACCTCGCGCACCCAGGCATTCTTCACGCTGTTCATCATAATGAATCGTTCCGCATGTGCCTCATCGGAATAATACGGGGTATCCAGAACATCGTTATCCATCTTGGTATCGGTCTTGCTCGGATCAAAATCGGATATGGCTCGCATGTTCTCAATCCCAACCTGTTCGATTCGTGACTCATCCGTCGCCTTGAACAGCTTGCCTCCGCCCCATTGACGTTCAATGGCATTCGCTAATGGAGCATCCACCGTAATCCGGTTGCCGTCAATGGCCGTAATGACGCGGTCAAAATCCAGATTGAACGGGGACCACTGCTGCGTTCCCCCGGTTCCTGGCCGCATGTAGATATGGTCCATGCCGATCTCATGAATCCAGCGGTCATTGCCGATTCTTCGTACAGTGACAGAATCGCCCACCTGATAGTCGGAGGCATTCTGCACATGGAATGATCGCGATCCTGCCGGAACGTACAGATCCTGGATGTCCGTCTCCGTCCCGTCAACAATTGCCGCACCATTCGTTCCGCCCACGACAATCAAATTTCTGGCAGTTGTTCCCGTGCCGCGAATAATGGTGCCGTCCTCGCTCTTGCCTTCACCCCCCAGCACGACCCCGCTGGCCTGAATGTTCAGGGAACCGCCGACCAGATACGTGCCCTTCTTCAGCAGCACCGCCCCCCGGAAGCCATCCGCTTCACGCGGCATCCGGGACACCTCATCAATTGCCGCTTGCAGCATCATAGTATCGTCCCCGCCGGTCGGCTGTACGGCAATTCTCGCCTGAACGTCGGGCAGTTTCACACCGCCACCCCTATAACCGACGTTTGAGAAATCGATGATCCGGTTCCCCTTATAATCGGGAACATACACCATCTTGCCGTCTTTTCCGGTAAAGGCGATTTGGCTCTGACCGTCAGGAATTCCCTTCTTGGGCATGACGGTATAAAACAAGCTGTCGTAGTAGGTTCCCCCGTCAGTGGCTTGGAAAGTCATCCGCACCTCATACGTGCCCGGTACCTTCATCCCATCCGGAAGTGTTAACGATTGCGTTACCCCTGCCTGCAGCGACTTCGTGCCCAGCGAGCCTCTGGATTGACCGTCCTTGAACCATCTGGCGGATACGGTTCCATCCAAATTCGGAGCGATCGTTACAACTGGCAGTTCCTTGCCTTCCCCCAAGATCGCCGCCTCGCCAATCTTTTGGACCAATGCCGGATGCGTGAACGAACTGAAAGCAATGTACTTCGCATCCTGGAATTCCTGGTCGTCCTTCACGACAATCCAGAAATCCGGCGTACGCATCGCTTGGCCGTTGATGCTGGTTTCCGCATACATCCGGGTGGCTCCTACCTTGACACCGGTTACCGTGCCTTCGGAAGTAACCGCAGCGCTGGTTCCCACTACATGATATTGAACCTGGCCTTGAGGCAGCGTCATCCACTCGCCGTTCACCTGTTTGCCGCGCGCCTCCACGACAGATGTACCTCCTATGTCCAAGGTAAGTTCATCATTGTTGTTATAAGGGGTTCCATCCGGCTTCACGAAGGCCAGCTCCGTTACATCGGACGGGATTCCTTGATCTCCATCCTGCATATAAAGCTCCAACTCCTTAAGCTGAACATTGAGATTTCGGCTTAGCTGCAGCGATACCCGAATTTGGGAAGCGCTTACGGAATCAAAGGTGATCGATTCCTGACCGTCCGCTCGAATACCCCCGTTCTTCGTGTAGGCTCTGGTCCAGGACTCACGGTCCCGGGAGTAATCCACTTCGATACTTCCCAAATTATCTCCCCGGTTCAAATCCAGGACGACCTGGTTCAAGGACTGCTCGCTTCCCAGATCCACCTGTATGTATACACTCATGTCCTCACGGTCTGTGCTCGCCGGCTGCCAGTAGGTATCACGACTACCGTCAATGGCCTTCACAGCTTCACGCCCGCTGATCTCGGAACTGGCCGTCGCCTGCTTATTCAAAGCCAGGTTGACCCGCTCCATGGCATCCGGCAACGCCGTTTCACCCTGTATTGGCGGATTGCCGAGCGAAAACAGAAGAATACCCAGCAGCAGTATGAAACTTCCTCTTCTTGCCTGCCTGTTACGCTTGCGTACCTGTCTCATCAATCATCACCCATCCTTTGTCATATGTAGTGACTACGATCCATCCCGCGATTACATGACTCCCTCCTTTCAAACACCTTTGATGATGCTTCCATGATAAAACGGCGACTGCCCGCCAGACCATGCCGTAACTTGCGGAATGGCCGTGTTTTTTTATGGAGTAACACAACGTAAGAAAACACAACCCGGAGCGAACGGAGCCGTATGCTAAGGCTTCGCTGTGTCCGTTACAATGAAACTGCAATGGATACGACATTCTTGTAGCGACAAGGAAGGAGTTTCGTTTATGGATCATGAGTTATCCCGGCCTCCGTCAGCCCCCTTTCACGCACAACTTCATTCGCCTGACGGGAATCTGCAGATCACACTGGAACAAGAACATAACAGCCCCCTCTTTTATACGGTTATGAACAAGCAATTCCGGGTTCTCGAGAAGTCACCGCTCGGACTGATAACCGACAAATACAAATTTCAGCAAGGCATCATTCAAGGGGTTGAGTACAACACGATCACGGAGCGTTACGAGCTTGTGACCGGCAAGCAAAAATCGCAGTCTTACGAAGCAAGCGAGATGGTGCTGCTGACTTCGGTGGAGAATCATCAGGTGAAGATTCGTTTCCGTGCTTTTCAAGACGGCGTTGCATACCGGTATGAGCTGCACGGAGAAGGAGATATTCGCATCGAGAACGAGCTCTCCGGATTCCATCTTCCGGAAGACCGGATGCTCAACGTTTGGGCGCAGCCGTTCATGAGGTGTTATGAACGAACCTTCGACCATGCCATGCCGGAACATCTTCGGGGAAGGCATTTCGGTTTCCCGCTGCTGGTCCAATCGGCAGAGGATCAATGGCTGCTGCTGACAGAAGCTGCCGTGGATGGCGGTTATGGCGCCAGTCATCTCGCAGTGGATGAGCAAGATGGCCGGAAGCTCCGCATCTCGTACGCCCCGGATCAGGAAACGCCGATTGCTGCGCAGCTTCCACTCTTAACGCCTTGGCGTGTTATGATCATCGGATCGCTAGGGGAGTTGGTCTCCTCTTCGGTAACGACTCACCTATGCCCCCCGTCCGTGCTTCAAGATATCTCTTGGATCTCCCCGGGCCGAGCAGCCTGGTCCTGGTACGCGGAAGGCGATTCCTGCGGCGATATGAATATTCAACGACAGCATGTGGATTTTGCCGCCGAGATGGGATGGGAATACAGCGTCGTGGACGGCGGCTGGGAAGGCAAGCTGGACGTGCCGCAGCTTATCGCTTACGCGAAACAGCGTGGCGTCGGCATCTGGCTGTGGACGCATTATAAAGGACTGAAGACGAGGGAGCTTCGTGAAGAGAAGTTGCGCCTGTGGGCATCCTGGGGCACCGTTGGCATCAAGGTCGATTTCTTCGACAGCGACAACCAGGAGACGCTCCAGGTCTATGATGCCATTGCCGAATCTGCTGCCAGGCATCGGCTGATGGTCAATTTCCATGGATCGACCAAACCAAGCGGCGAGCATCGGACTTGGCCTCATGTGATGACAAGAGAAGGCGTTTACGGTGCGGAATACTACCGGGCGCAGAGTGAAGGGCCTAACGCAGTTCATCTCTGTACGCTGCCGTTCACGAGGAATGTGATCGGCTCCATGGATTTTACGCCGGTCACGTTCAGCAGACGGACCACGACCACCCAAGGGCAGCAGCTGGCCCTGGCCATCCTCTTCGAATCCGGCATCCAGCACTATGCGGATGCGATCTCGGTCTTCGCGGATCATCCCGGCAAACCGCTTCTGGCCGCCGTTCCAACCGTCTGGGATGAGATTCGGCTGCTGGAAGGTTATCCGGGCCGATTCGTTACGATAGCAAGACGTTCTGGCGAGGAATGGTTTGTCGCATCGATCTGCGCCGCGGGAGGTCGAGACATCCAGATCCCGCTGGATTTCCTTGAAGATAACCAAGCCTACCAAGCCGTGATCTATCAGGAACAGGCTGAAGCGGACGAATATCGATATCGTTCCGTTCTTCCTCCCATTGAGGTTCATACGGAAACGTGCTGCGCCAAGGATACCATCAAGATACGTCTCAAGGTGTACGGCGGCGTTTCCATCCATCTCACGCCGCAAACGGGGAGCATGTAACCCAATCATTCTTGCGGGATAAGAAGGGGAAACCTCTGAGGGTTATACCTATTACTTCAAAAAGCACAAGGCCTGACCTCCAATACGGAGGCAGGCCTTACACTATGCTCGCGGCGGACACGGCATGACCATGCGGATGGTGGTTCCCGTTCCCTCGCCTGCCGAGGTTACGCGGAGTCCGTAATTCTCGCCGAATACCAGCTGAATCCGCCGATGCACATTCAGCAGCCCGATGCCTCCGGTACCGCTAAGGTTCAGGGAGGATTCAGGCACATGATTCACATGGTCGTACTCGTAGGACAGCCGTGCCGCAACCTCGCGCAGCTGTTCATCCGTCATGCCGACACCGTTATCCGTCACGCTGACCCAGAAGGAATTTTCATCGCATCCGGCAGAGATCATGATGTACTGCGATGCTTCGATTCCGTCCGGAAAGGCATGCTGGAATGCATTTTCGATTAAGGGCTGGAGCGTCAATCGCACCATTTTATATAGAAGCAGCTCATGGGGTACCTCCACCTGAAGATCGAACTCCAGGTCGTGCCGATGCTTCATGATCGTCATATAGTTCAACACATGCTTGAGCTCATTCGCGATCGTGATCTCCTCCAGCGACGTCAGCAAGGAATACCGCATCATAAAGCCAAGCGAGGACACCATTTCAGTAATCTCCGATGAACCTTCGACCTCGGCATAACACACGATGGTCTCCAGCGTGTTGTACATAAAATGCGGATTGATCTGGAGCTGAAGCGCCTGGAATTCGGCCTTCTGCCGTTCGATAATCGTTTTCTGCTGCTGCAGCTCGGTCTCGTATACCCGCTCGATTAATTCCGACAGCCGGGTCACCATCAGATTGTACCGCTGCATCATTTCCGTCAGCTCGTCCTCGCGTTTAGGAAGCTCCAAGGGAATCCACCGCCCCTGTTCCGTCTGGCGCATCCCGCGGATAATCGTCTGGATGGGCTGCGTAATGGACCGGGTAAAGCGGTAAGCAAGCAAACAAGCGGCAATGAGGCTGATCAAGCCGATCGTCCAAACCGTAGAACGAATGCTGGCAATCGGCTTGCGCCACTCCTCCAGCGGCATCGAAGCCACCAGACGCCATCCGGAATAGGGAGACATCCGCGTCATAAACACCCTCTGATCTCCATCGGCCGTCGTATATTTGAAGGATTCCTCGTCTGCGCCCATAATGGCGGCAGTCAGCTTCGGATCCTCGGCCGGAGACGAGGCGTTATGCACCAGCCCCTCTGGCTGGTAGACTACTTGGCCGCTGGCATCCGCGATATAGAAGTATCCGCGTTCGCCAAGATCAATTCCCTTCCAGAGGGAGGATAACTCCTGGGAACGCACTTCCATGGCGAGCACGCCTTTTTCCGCTGTGGAGGATAGACCCTTGATCAGTCTCGTCATGCGTACAACGCTGCCGCTGCGTCCTGGTATAATGCTCTCCGTATGAATCATGAGACCGCTTTCATCCTTCGTCGTATTGCGGAGGTCCGTCAGCTGCTTCGCCTTCTCCCCTGCACTGAATACCGGAGCGGTAAAATCAGAGCCGAAGCTGTACGTGGCATTTCCGTTGTAAGACAGGAGATACATGGTCAGCAGCTCGGGCCCCCGATCCATGAGGGGACGGAATACCGTATCCTTGATCGTCGAGCTGATTTGATAGTACTCGTAATGGTCCGCCGGGTTAGGCAAATCCACGAATTTCTTCAATTCCCGGTTGGTCAATAAGGAGATCATCGTGCGGTCGTAGGATTTAATGTACAGATCGGTATGGTTCAAGGCATTCTGTACGATTTGCGACATATGCCGGTCCAGCTGGCGGTCCAGCTCGGCTGATGAGCGCGTGTAGGTAACGATGCCGATCAACAAGGTAGTCAGCACAATGATGGATACAAAGTACAGAAACAGCTTGCGGTACAGTTTATTTTTCATCCGTTAAAGCCCAGCATCGTCCGATATTCCGTCGGCGTATGTCCCGTTACCTTCTTGAACATTTTCGTAAAATGGGGGTAATCCTCGTAGCCGACATTAGCCGCCACGTCGATGATCCGCATATGCGGCAGGGCCAGCAGCTCCTTCGCCCGCTCCATTCGCCGGTGAATCCGGTACCTTACAAAGGTATCGCCCGTCATCTTCTTAAACATCGCGCTAAAATACGTCGGCGTATAACCGGCCATTTCCGCCACTTCCTCAAGGGTGATCTCCTCGGACAGATGCGTGTCGATATACGATTTCACTTCATCCAGCGGGTTCTTGAAATTCCCCCACCGCTGCGTTACCAGATCGGCGGTCATCTGCTTGACCCTCAGCTCGAACTCGTTCAACAGCTGCTCCTGCACCGTGTGGTGACCGATGGGTTCAATTACCGAAACCTCCATGTACCCCTTCGAGACGAGACGACGGAAAATCATGCCCACCGCATCATCCAGCAGCTGCTGAAGCTGTGGAACACTGAGTCCCGCCGCCTGCAGATGCGCCCTCCAATCGAGCAACAGCCGATCAAGCTGTTCAGTCTGCAGCATCCAGATCTCCTGCCCGATATTTTCAATCCAATCGACATAGGAAGCCAGCGATACAATACCTTTATTGCGGTGTTTGACAATCGCGTCAAACGTTTGGTGCAGCACTACGCCAGTGACCGGCTTTAGCAGATAATGCTTAACCCCGTAAGCCAGGCATTGCTGCGCATATTGGAATTCGCCATAACCCGATATAACGATTATTTGAATGTGCCCGTACTGCTCATGAAGCTCCTGACACAGCTCCAACCCGCCCATACGTGGCATGCGGATATCGGTCAGCAGTACATCCGGCTCGAATTCCTTGATGAGGGAGAGCGCATGCTCACCATTCACGGCCGTGTCGATGGCATCAAACTGCAGACGGTAGGTCTCCGCCATCTTGACCAGCCCTCTTCGGATTACAGGTTCGTCGTCAGCAATAAGCAACCGCATATCATTTTAGCCTCCTGTATGTAAAAGAATAAGTATGAGGCAAACATCGAATGGAACAATAAGGTACCCGCGGCGGATACCTGTGATGGTAAGACCGGCGGATACCTTGATTTTTCATCCTTCGCTCATTTTTGTTTAAACGCTTACATATTGGATCTATTGTACACGATTTAAGGGGCAAACAGGAGATGCCCTGCTTCCTATCTTGGATGTTATCTCGTACGGTCTACCACATTCTCTTTGTTCTTCCAGCGCTCCGTCGCTTCCTTGATGATCTCATCCCCGCCCTTGGCCCGGTATTCCTCCAGCACCTTCGGCCAATCGGTGATCGGCTGCTTGCCGTAAATCATCTTCACCATGCTGTCCAGGATGAATTTAGGTCCCGTATCACCGGTCGAAGCCAAATCCGGGAACTTGGAGAAGCTGTTCAGATTGGCCATGAACGTAATGCCGCCGCGGCCTTCATTGCTCAGCACATCGCTGAACGCCTTGATCACGTCCTGACCATCCTCGGTAAGGGCCGTCTGCTTCTTGTTGTAAGTCAGCTCATGAACGAACCACAGCTGGTTGGCCCGGAAGCCCGCCTCATCGACCTCTTGTTTGGTCACAGGCCACTTATAGTTGACATTCCCGTTCTCCATCGTGTAATTCTCGCCCTCAATCCCGAAGGAGAAGAACATATCGGCTTCCTCCGTCAGCATCCAATCCAGGAATTTAATGATTTCGACGGCTTTCTCCTTACCAACCTTGTTATTGATATAATACGTGGTCGATACCGAGCTGTATAAGCCGAGTCCGCCCTTGCCGTCCGGTCCGGTCGGGGACGGGTAAATATCCACCTTCATCGAAGGATCCACTTCCTTCAGCTTGGTGCGGAACCCGATCAATCCCTCGCCGTTGGAGGCCCACATCCCGGATTTGCCGGCATTGATATTGCGTCCGTAATCCTCCTGAGAGAGCGAAGCGAAATCCTTCGGGATTAGACCCTCATCGTACATCGTCTTATACGTCTGAAGTGCCTTAGTCATGTTCTCAACATCGAAGAACTTCGGTACGACCTCCCCATTCAGCTCCATGAACTGGAACGGTAGCACATCGTATGCCCCAAGGAAAGTATCCGCATATTTAAAGCCCTCACGGTACTGGTATGGGTGCTCTACACCCAGCTTCTTAAAGGCACGCAGCATATCCAGGTACTCTTCCACGGTTTTAGGCGCTTCCTTGATGCCGGCCTTCTCCATCAGATCCGTGCGAATGAAAGTGGCACGGCGGGACGGATTTTCCAGCCAGGCCGGGATGCCGTAAATTTTGCCGTTATAGGATACTTCCTCCCACGCTGCCGGAGTGACCATTTTCATCAAGTTCGGAGCATGCTCCTTAAGGAGGTCATCCAGCGGCATGAACACCCCGGCTTCCACCGAGCCTGACATGGACCCTGTCGTTGGACCTCCCCGCATATTGCCCACAACGTCCGGGATTTCGTTGCCTGCAAACATCAGACTCATCTTCTGATCAAATTCCTTGTGGGACATCAAGCGGATATCGAGATCCGTGTTCGTCATCTCCTCCAGCTTCAGCACCCATTTGTCCTTATTGATATCGGGTGACGATTCGATGTAGGTGTTGCCGCCCGTGGAAAAAGAAATCGAGAAGGCCAGCTTGCTGGAGTCTGTACCTTGCTTCGTTTCTTCCGGCTTGGGACTACTGACAGCTCCCTCTTCCGCTTTTCCCCCGCACCCCGCGAGCAGTGACATCATCATGACGCTGATCAGTAAGACCGTCCAACTTTTTTTCATCAACCTCTCCCCTTTTTCACGAAAAAATAGACAAGTGGCTCATTCATGAGGTAAGCGCTTTCGTTTAATCCATTTCATCGTAGCTCATAACCCTCATATGCAGTATTGGCGTTCTTATTATGGGATTGTGTTCTTTTACGATCAAGATTTGATCGAACCGATGAGCATGCCCTTAATAAAATATTTCTGCAGGAACGGGTAGACCAGGATGATCGGCAGCGTAGCGATCACAATCGTGGCCATCTTGATGCCCTCCGGGGACATATTCGCCAGATTTTCAAACGTGGTGTCCATCTCTCCCATCTGATCGGTTATGACGATCTCTCTCAGACGAACCTGGAGCGGAAACAGCTGACGGCTATTGATATAGTATAGAGCCGACGAGTACGAATTCCAATGCGCAACGGCGTAAAACAACCCCATCGTCGCCATGACCGGCTTGGACAAAGGCAGCACGATGCTCGATATGATCCGCAGCTCCCCGCACCCGTCGATCCGGGCCGAATCAATAATTTCGTTCGGCAGATTCATGAAGAACGAGCGCATGATGAACAGGTTGTACGCGCTGATCGCGCCCGGAATGATCAGGGCCCATACCGTATCCAGCATGTTCAGCGATTTAATGAGCAGATAATTCGGAATCAGGGGCGCACTGAAAATAAAAGTAACCAACACGAGCATAAGGATGACTTTTCGTCCCCGATATTCATTGCGCGACAGCGGATAGGCCAGCGAGGCCGTTGCGATCAGGTTGATCCCGGTCCCCACGACGGTCACGAATACGCTGATCATAAAAGAACGCCATACGGAAGTATCGTTCAAGACAATCGCGTAGTTGGACAGGGTGAACTCAACCGGCCACAGGCCGACGTCTCCCCGCGAAATGGCCACATCGCTGCTGAGCGATTGCGCCGCAACGTGCAGGATTGGGAATATCATGGCAGCCGACACAACCGCCAGAAAGATATAGTTGAAAACTTCGAATACGGATTCGCCTTTTGATCGTTTTATCATGTTTTCGGTCACCTGCCTAGTATAAGGAATTTCCGGTCGTTTTGCGGCTTATGGCGTTACCGCCCACGATGAGCAGCAGCCCGATGAGGGATTTGAACAGGCCGATGGCCGTGGTGTAGCTGTACTGCTGTCCGAGAAGACCAACGCGGTAAATGTACGTATCCAGAATGTCGCCTTTATTCTCGTTCAAGGCATTCAGGAACACAAACACGCGCTCAAACCCGAAATCGAGGAAATTGCCGATGTTCAGCAGGAACAGAATCATAATCGTGGGCAGAATCGACGGAATCGTTATCGCCAGAGTCTGGCGCCACCGGTTCGCACCATCTACGCGTGCAGCTTCATACAGATCCGGGTTGATCCCGGCCAGCGCCGCCAAATAAATAATCGTTCCCCAGCCAGCTTCCTTCCAAATGCCGGATCCGATCAGAATGCTGCGAATATAGCTTTCCTCGCCAAGGAAGTAAATCGGTTCGAGTCCCACCCACATCAGAATCTGATTAATGATCCCCGTGGTCGGAGACAGAATGCCTACCGCAATCCCCCCGATAATGACCCAGGACAGAAAGTGGGGCATGTAAATGACCGTCTGCAGCACCCGCTTGTACAGGACAAGACGAATCTCGTTTAACAGCAAGGCCAGAAGGATCGGTACCGGAAACGCAAATACAATGCTGTACATCCCGATCAGCAGAGTGTTCCAGAAGATCCGCAGAAACTCCTCGTACTGAAACATCCGGTAGAACTGATCCAGCCCCACCCATGGGCTTTCCCATATGCCTTTGAATAAGTTGTACTCCTGAAATGCCATGGCGCTGCCGAATAAAGGGACATATTTAAATACCAGAAAATAGAGGATGCCCGGAATCGAGATGAGGTATATCGCCTTGTACTTGCGAAAGCTGGATAACCATTCCCGGCTCCGCGCTGACGGTGTTAGCCGCGTGCTTGGGTTGATGTTCGCCATAAGGACCTCCCGTTGTAAGTTTTCCTTCGTATTCATCGTATAAGCGGAGGTCCATACCAACAATGGCGGCATTTGTTTGTCGATGTGTTTTTTTACGATTGTGTTTGGAGATCGCGGGTTGCGGGGCGGAAATAGAAAAAAAAGCCCTGCTGCTTAACATGGTCTATGTCTAAACCCGCCATGTTAAGCAGTAGGGCTTGCACGGGGTGTACACGCAGCCGTACACGGGCATGGCCGCTGCACCGCGCATGCTTCCAATGATTGGGGCTTCCCCAACAATATGGATCGCGCCTATATATTTAAGTTTATAATTCCCCCCTAAATAGCGATTCATGGGATACAAGAATACATCCGCTTCAGGATCTTTTTATGTGATGCCCCGTTTCGGATACGTTTCGCTCTTACTCGTCGTCGTTCTCCACGATCTCCCGAATTGGAATCGCCATATTCCAGGTCTCCGTACAGTCGTGAAATCCGTTGGTTCCGTCCGAGGTCGCGGCAAACATCCAGGCTGGACGACCGTCCTCCATGAGTAAAAACGGCCGTTCGAGGTTACCCATTAGCCGTTCCGAGCCATCATCCCACCGTACTCTGCGAGAGTAAACCGGTTCTCCTGGTTGGGTTGTCATCTCCCACTGTTCCCCGTTCGCCGACCAAGCATGGACTCCGCTATAACGCTCTCCGCAGATAGAGCCGTCCATGTCCTTGGCAATCATCTCGTACCCGCGAGCCGTGCGCCAAACGAAGGGATCTTCAATATGAATGGCTGGGGGAAACAGCGGTTCAGGCTGACGGGCGAAAGGCCCGTATACCGATTCCGAGCAGGCCAAACCCAGCTGCATGTTGCCATAGGAATGCCCTTCATAGGGACGAGATTTATAGATGAGCTTCACCGAACCATCCTCATGAACACAGGGGGCCGGATTAGACACCAAGAAGCTGTCAAAATAATTCGGGCGGGGCAGCAGAACCGGATGATCCCTTCGAGTCCACGGGCCGGTTACGGAAGGGGCAGTCGCCACGCCGATCCGTTTGTTGGCCCTGGCAACCACGACGAGCGGATCATTCGGAAGCAGCGGCACCCCTTCTTCAGGCAGCGGAAACGGAAACGTCGTGCCCATATAATAGAGCACGTACGAGCCCTCAACCTTCACGATATGTGGGTTGTGCACGCTGCATCCATCCCAATAGGCCGGCGATCTGGCCCCGAGCACCGTCTCCTCGTATACATACGGTCCGGCAGGATGGTCGGAGACCGCACGGACGATCTCCGAGGCCGCAAGCCAGCCGGGATGCATGGGCAAGGATTTCGGCCAGCGTGAAGCAAACATATGGTACCGTCCGTCCTCACCCTTGATGACGCTGCCGCACCATATCCAATAACCCGGCATTCGAAAGCCTCCTGCAACCGGTGCAGGAGCAAATACGATGTTCATGAATCCTCACTCCTCTTCACGGGTAGTAGCGTAACCTTGCGCAAATTCATTAAGGAATCCGATACCAGCGATAGCCCCCGTACTTCAAGACGGTGTACGCCTGCCGAGAGAATGGCCAGTTGACCCATTTCAAATTCTCCCCAGCATCCGTCGCCACCCGTATCGCAAACGGTATAAGCGAGCTTCCGTTCATCCAGGGACAATTCAAACCGTCCACCCGCCTGATCGGCTCCTGCAGAATAAGTGACCATGACCCGGCAGAGAATCGGCGTCTCTTCCTCCGATCGAAACGTCCATAGAACAGCCGCAGAAGGTGTGGTCCAGCCGGTAACGCCGTCATGACCACGTTTTCCGTTATCGTATCGCAGACCATCGCCCTCGATAACACCATCATAAGCCCAGAACGTATTCGCCATCTGGGAGATAAACCTTGGAGTGAGATTCGTCTCCAACGCTCCATCCAGCCTCAGCTTGATCACCGTCGCATAGGCGTCCTGAGGTACCGAACGCACATCAATCTGCCAATCCCATGTCCCAAGCTGTCGAATCGGCAGGTTGTCCTCCTTCGCTCTCGTTCCGATAGGGCTCGCATATTGAACTCCGCTAGCGATACCGGGCAGTACCAGTAAACCATCCTGCGGCCATTCTCTCACCAGCAGGTACAAGAGATTCTCATCCGGCTTCCATGTACAATAACCCCACTGCGGCGTACCGATCGGACTGCCGCTCGTGCCGTATATCGCTTCGCCGTTCCGCTCCAAAAAGCTGCCCACCGTCTCCAGCAGGCGTCTCGACGTATCGTCAATCGCTCCGCTTCCGAGCGGCCCGATATTCAGTACCAGATTGCCGTTCGCAGCTGCCACGCGCAGCAGCTGTTCGATCAGTTCATCCGGACTCTTCCAGTTGTCATCGTCATAACGGAACCCCCAGGAATCATTCAGCGTATGAATCGATTCCCAGTCCGACTGCACCGGATGGAACCGGAGCTGGTTATCATGCGGATTGCCGTAATCCGCAAACCGGTCATCCCGCAGCCGCTTGTTAATCAAGCAATCCGGCTGCAGCCGGCGTACCCGATCATGGAACCATACGGCATACTCGTCGCTGATCTTATGACCGCAATCAAACCACATCAAACCAATCGGACCGTAGTCGGTCAGCAGCTCCTCCACTTGAGGAAGAGCTTTCTCGTGAAGGTAACGCTCAAAGCGTTCCCGCTTATCGTCATCGTCGATCCATTCCTCCAGCACATCCCACGCGCCGATATTCCCCGGATAATCCAGCGTGTTCCCCTGCGAATCGGGATGATGCCAATCCATGGCATGGGAGTAGTAGATTCCAAGGCGAATCCCCTCCGCTTCGCAGACCTCTGCCAGCTCCTTGATCGGATCCCTTGGAAAATGAGCGTGGCGAGTAATCGAATACTCGCTGACTTTGGAATCGTACATCGCAAACCCATCATGATGCTTGGCTGTCATGATAAGATATTTTGCCCCGGACTGCTTGGCCAGCGCTGCCCATTCATGCGCATCAAAAGCCTCCGGGTTCATTTCCGCAGCGGCCTCCGCATACTCGGCCACCGGAATCTTCCCCCTTAACTGGATATGCTCCGCATAATTTGCATCCACCCGTTCGCCGTTCCACTTCCCGCCCAGCATCGAATAGGGCCCCCAATGCACGAAGAGCCCACAGCGAGCTTCGCGCCACCAGGCTATCCGACGGTTACGATCATGATCATTTACCAGCTTATTGCTTGCGAGAACATTGGACCTTTCCTGCATAAGTCCTGCCCCATCCATGTATTCGTCCCGCTTCATACACGCCCTCCTCGCTGGCCGGCCATCGGCCAGAACCGTCTAATAACCTCCATTATAGAAGTTATGCCATGACAGCCTCTTTGTTTTTTTGGGTTGGGGTTGTGTTTTGTTGAGGTGAGAGGTCTTCGATTGAATGTCACAGTAATTCCATAGACTCATGGAGGGTGCAGTTAATTTTGATAAAATCTGATTTTCCACCTTGGATTTAGGCGCAGCTTTTTACCTTTATCCATTCCCCCCTTAATATTGATCCAGAATTTACCGATAGAGTATTGGTAGTGAATGATAGGTAAACACAAATAAAGGGGATTATATATGCTTTGTAAATTTGGAACACTCTAAATTTCACTGAAAATGTTATATGCGATATTAAAAGAAAGTATGTGAACTAGTTAGTCAAAGGTGATGATCATATTCTTTTTGTTCTTCTGTATTCTTATCAGTAGATAAAAGCTGACGATTTGAGTGACTAAAGACAAAATTGATAGACCTTCATAAATGAAAATTAAAACTGGTGAAAGTATTATATATCCAAATAAAAACCACTTATATGTCCTTCCCTTATCCCTAACGTTACTCTTTATCAGAGTTATAACTGCTAGTATTGCTATTGCGCTTACAAAAATTGAAGTTAAAAAAGATCCTACAAACAATTTAGAATACCAAGTGTCTTGAGATTGATACTTAATGTAGCCCAGCAACAAGAACCATAGAAGAAGCCATATCATCATGATCGGTTTGAAAGGATCCGATAATCTCTTAATAAAACCTTCAACATCGGTACTGCTGTCATATTCAGAAAGTCTTTTTTTATCTTCCTCTAACTTCCTCATATCAACTTCAATAAAGGCTAGCATTGTTTCCAAATAGGCCGGATCTCCATATCTGTGATAGTCCATTACTACTCGCCGAACATCTTCACTTAAGAAGGGACTAAAATCTCCAATTTTATTAATAAGGCTAAGTTTTAATTCTCTGTGCCCCTTATCATGAAGTAGGCCTGCGGTACTCGCTTGTAATTGACTATATACCCTTATTTTCTCGTTAATATTATTGATCTTCGCCTTGTTATTCTGATTAATCATTTCCTTGAACTCTTTGTACATCCAAATAGTCGATGTACCCGCAATAATAATTACTAAAGTAGTAATAGGATTAGCACCTATTAATTTTGATATCTCTGACCACATATTGTCGCTCCTTATCCTCCTTATTACAATGAAACTATAATATAGTTCTATAGACTTATTCAATTAAACGACATGATATTCCTCTGATCACACAAAATTCACTATTGACCTTAGTGGAAAATCGACAAACAGCTGATAGGAATTGTTGTCATGTATGTACATTTTATAAAAGTAGATACCCATCTTGATAGTCATCCAATATAAGGTATATATTTTTTAACAATCATAGTTTGACAATATTCACCAATAACTATTATACTTTCTATGTGTTAACTACTCAGACCTTAGAACTATATCTTGATTATTTTTTCCTTCGTATATTCATATGACACAACCTCAAACTTCAACATCTATGGTTCAGTCTAATAGTGCAGCAACTAATCCGCTGCATATTAAAGACTGAACTTTTTTATATCAACATTATTAATCGGGAGGATTTATGATTAAAAAAATCAAAGAGTTGTTTAGATTAGATAAGTCATTACTGGAGAAAGATCAGCTGCTGCAAGAAAAACAAAGACAACTTAAAGCAGTGGAATCCAAGACTGCCAAACTTGAACAAGTCATTGAAGATACTGTGGCCCCGCTTCGAATTGCTATTGAAGATCGAGGAGTTGAGATCATCAGAGCAGCAAAGGAGGAAGCTTCATTAATTCTGGAAGAATCAAAAAAAACAGCTGCTAATCTACTCGAGGACTCAAAAAAAGACATCATTGAGCTTATCGATAAAAAGGATCAGCTCACAAATGAGGTACTGCAAGCAGAAGAATCCCTATCAAAGACCAATAAAGAGATCAATAGATATGCCAAAACGGCAAAGAAACATAAAGCCGAGCTCCTTGGTATTAAACATCTTATGGAGCAGTTCCCATCCGCAATTGACTACTCAGTTATTGAGATGCATATGGGTACTTTTGAAGAATCCTTGAAGGAAGAAGGATTGCTTGAACCGATTGTGCAGTTGGACCTCCATCATAAAAATTCTAAGATTTTAAAATCAGAGATGAATGCCAATTATAAAGATATCCGTAATTTGTTAGCATCCTATCAATCGCGTTATAACACAAAAGCAAATGCAACAATATATGAACTTATGGTCATTGGCTTGCAAGCTGAGTTACAGAATATATTGTATACCTTAAGTTATAGCAATCTCGATACCGCTCTTGAAAACTCAAAAACATTAATAGAGAAATATCTAAGAATCGCAGCCAATGGTAATGCGAGTATTCTGCCAACTATCACCCGCTTCTTATCCGAACTTGAGCCTCTTTTTGAGATCGCAATAAGAATTGAATACAAGTATTATATGCAGAAAGAGTTAGAAAAAGAAGAACAACGTCGAATCCGTGAAATGATGAGGCAGGAAGCAGAGGAAAAACGACTATTAGAAGAAGAACGTAAAAAAATCGAAAAAGAAGAAGAGAAATATCTCCAAGAGATGGCTAAAAACAGGGAATTACTTAATAAAGAGACGGACATAATCAAAATCGAAGCTCTTGAAGCCAGGCTAAAAGAACTCGAAGAACAATTTGATAGACTTGAGGAAAAAAAGGAAGAAGTTATCAAACGAGCAAATGGCAAAGCTGGGTATGTCTATGTCATTTCAAACTTAGGGTCCTTCGGTGACAACATGTTTAAGGTAGGGATGACTCGCCGGTTAGATCCGTTGGAGCGGGTAGACGAATTAGGTGACGCTTCTGTTCCGTTTAAATTCGATGTACATGCACTGGTATTCAGTGACGATGCCGTTGGCCTTGAACAGCAACTTCATCAGACTCTGGAAACTCAACGTGTAAACAAAGTTAATCTACGAAAAGAGTTCTTCTACGCGAGTGTGGAGGATCTTCAAAATATCGTTCATAGTATCGATCCAACTGTAGAATTCATAACCACCATGGCTGCAATGGAATATCGTCAAAGTGACAGTATGAGAATAAAAGAACCTGTTTCAGTTTAAATGAAACTACTAAATTAAAGGGGTAACTGGTTTGATCACCAGTTACCCCTTCCTATTCTTCCAAATGCTTGCTTAGTCACTTACGAATAATCTCACAGAATCCATCCCGTTTCTGTGGATATGCATCACTGTTGGTAATATTCTTGCGGGTTTTCCAGCTTAAATCTCAATATCCTCCAGAACCATGAGTATTATGTTGAACAAAAAGTGGCTCAGTGGTATGTAACGGAACACTAATAGACATGGTGACAATCAAGGCAACTAACCATAATACAATTTTTCTTTTCATTTCATAGGCACCTCGCTAATTAGAATATTATATCTATTCTGTGCTTCAACAGATGTAACATGTCTAAATTGCTCAAACGTTCGTACACAATTAAGAATAGCATTATCATTGTGAATTTCAATGGCTGATGTCAAGCAATCTAGCAAGTTGTTAATACCTATATCATATTGCTGATTACGCAAGTAATAAAGAGATAACTCGCTTAAGAAACGTGTATACCGATCGGCCACCACTTGATAGGTATATGTTCCAATATCGGCTTGTTTCACTGCAAATGCAGAAATCTGGCCTTTAAATTTCTTAAGTATAAAATCTATATCAAAATTATATTTATTAGCTGCTTGAACAATTTTGATTAGTGCTGGAAGAATTTCAGCCTCTCTTGATTCAATATAATTTACATACTGTGGCAGAATTTTAACTTGTCCCATCATAAGCTGATATAAACATGTATTCACAACAGCAAGCATGGCAAATTCTTCTTTGAGACGGAGAGCTTCCGCTGTATCCTCCCTGACCCAACTCAAATCAGAATATAATGAAACATACTTTAACGCTTCCTCGTATTCACCTCGTTCGTCACAAACAGCTGAACGTAGTAGGTGCGAGTATATGATATACAAAAACAACGGTTGTTTAGGTTTCTTATGTATACCATATCTACTGGTCTGATTAAATTTATACTGAATCGTTGCCTTTCTGCCCATTTCTTCTGCCATTTCGTCGACCTTGCTCCATTGCCGAAGTGAAAGATATGTATTTGCAAGATCCTTCAACGCATCAAGTTGATCCACTTCATCTAAACGTTCAACGAATTCCTCAAATTTAGTGGCTACTCGAAGATTTTTGTCTTGGTCATGACCTAATGAGATCGTAAACAGGCGATAATGGCATAGGGCTAACCGTTCAGAATGTTGATATTTCTCACTTTCGGCTACTGATTCGTAAATAATTGCGGCAGCTGAATTTTTGCCTTGATTAAACAAATCCTCTGCCGTGTCAAAAAGCATCGGCGCATAAGCTAGGTTATCCGTCATGTAACGAACAACCTTCTGAATTAACTCCAGCTTATCCAGTTCAGCACAGCGGTACAAAAATGGCTTTAGTCTTCTCCAATTCAGCGGATAAGCAAAACATTCATCCGCATACAGCTCATAAAAGCTGCCTTCGGGAAGTCCCATCGCCGATACCATTCGATCTAATTGCTGCACAGCAATGGGGCGTACACCCTTAATAATAGTGCTTAACGTCCCTGAGTTAATTTTTGATTGTTCCGCAAATTGATTTATAGTTAATCCTGTCTTTTTCAGGTAAAAATCCAATTCTGATCGTATCGTGGTTGTATGTATCAATTCAACAACCTCCAATAAGAATATCCGCATTCGGAACATCCATAATTTAGTATATCAATATAATAATAGTAATAGTATAGATTAATTTAACGCCTGTCAATTAAAGCATAATTCTATCTTCCCGCACAAAACCCACTTTGTTTAGGAAGTACCTTCGGGAATCATTCCCTCTATACTTGAATATATTTACAATTTACCAAATAAACCTTCCAAGGGCCATAGCCTTTTAAGGACAATAATTAATATATAATAAACCTTTTAGTGACTCCAATATTGACTATCTTTTGTCTACACTTCTTATATAAGAGGAGTCGATACATATATGGATAAATCGATTGCAGAGAGATTGGGCATTGTGATAAGAGAAATAAGAAAAAGCCAGAATTTAACTCAAGAGGAGCTTGCCGAAAAAATCGAGTCCTCGTTTAGCTATATCGGCAGGCTGGAAAGAGGAGAAGGCAATTTTACAGTGCAAACCCTCGAAAAGATTACAACAGCTCTTAGTCTCGACTTCTTTGACTTTATGTCATTAGGTAAAAAAGATAATGAGATCATATTAGAAATTAACTCGCTGCTATTACAGCAAGATGAAGAAAACCAATTAAAAGGATTAAACATCCTTAAAGAGTTATACCGGAAATAAAAAATGAACAATACAAAAGATGTCATTACGAAAGATGTCTATCTTTCTTCCCTATACGATTCTTTTGAGTCGGCATTCAATACGATAACTAACTCCTGATTTTACGGGAGTTTTCGTAGCATCAGGTTAGCCAGAATCTTCTGGTTGGCCTTTTTTTGTGATCGTTTTACGATGGGGGTAGCTGGGAGAACGTGGGGGTTTTAGGGGTAATGATCGTCTTTGGAGTGCTGTAAAATCAACATCAAGTTTGATTGGAATATCCGGTATTCCCTTTGCACTCTAATTTATTGACAGGTGTAGCAGCCAATGTTATCATTCAACGTATCATTTATGAGGAGGCTCGTTATCTATGTTACATTCCATGCGTATAAGATAAGCTGGCAATAAAAAAGCGGATTTTCCAACCACAAATGTGGGCTTTTTTTGTGCTGCTTATTTCCTGCGTATGTAGACATAGATTGCGATCCGGATAGCTTTTTTGCTATGCCTTCATATCGCCATCTTCTCTCGTTATTAATGCAGATTTAAGCCCCGTTGTGGACTCGGATCTGTATTTTTTATTGCCAAAAAACAGCCGGACAATAAAAAATACAGGGAGAATGGACATGATACAACAAAATTGGAAACGAAGTTTCTTTACAGTATGGGCAGGTCAGGCGGTTTCACTAATTACGAGCGCCGTCCTTCAAATGGCCATCATTTGGCACTTAACCGAAACTACAGGATCAGCTATGGTGCTCTCCATGGCAACCATGGTTGGTTTTTTACCTGATCGGTGTTTTGGTTGACCGTTGGAATCGAAAAATGGTTATGATCGGTGCAGACCTTATGGTTGCAGCCGCTGGTGCTGCCTTGGCCATGGTCGCACTCTTCATCGAGCTGCCGGTATGGGTCGTGATGATCGTATTGTTTATTCGTAGCAGCGGAACGGCTTTTCACACACCTGCTTTGAGTGCCGTAACGCCTTTACTGGTACCGGAAGATCAATTAACGAAATGCGCTGGTTACAGCCAATCGGTACAATCTGTAAGTTATATTCTGAGTCCTGCCATAGGAGCTTTTCTATATGCAACATGGGAATTAAACGCCATTATTGCCATGGATGTATTAGGTGCATTGATTGCCAGCACCACCGTGGCGATGGTTGCTATTCCGAAGCAAGTAGCGCTAGTCGAAGATGTAAAAGGGAAGTTTTTTGAGGAAGCAAAAGAAGGATTTCGCATTTTCCGGGAATCAAAGGAGTTATTTTCATTGCTATGGATTGGTGCGCTATATATGTTTGTCTTCATGCCAATCAACGCATTGTTTCCCTTAATGAGCATGAGTTATTTCGGCGGGACGGCAACCCACGCTTCGATTGTTGAAATCGTCTTTGCCGTTGGAATGTTGGTTGGCAGCTTGCTGCTTAGTGTGTGGGGCGGCTTCAAGAACCGAGCGATGAGCATCATTTTTTCCATATCGTTGATGGGTATTGCTTTGTTTATATCCGGCCTGCTGCCGATGCACGGTTTCCTGATCTTCGTTCTGTGCAGTGCATTGATGGGCTTTTCAAGTCCATTTTACAATGGTGTACAGACGGCTCTGATCCAAGAGAAAATTCGACCTGAGTATTTAGGGCGTGTATTTGGCTTATTGGGCAGCCTGATGTCCTTCGCCATGCCGATTGGATTAATCGTGTCGGGTATTTTTGCAGATCGAATTGGAATTCATACGTGGTTTATGTTATCTGGGGTATGCATCATAGGTATTGCAGTTCTAAGCGTGCTGCTTCCATCTATCCGAAATTTAGACAAATAAATATGAAAAGGAGCAAATCTTATGAGATCCATGCATTGGTACTTCTTTATTTAGACCTCTCTTCTTCAATCGCAGGCGATCCTGCGAACAGAAACTGCGATTTTTGAAGGAGGAAACAATATGGAATTATTGATAAAAGCAAAAGATATTTTGGTGGAATATTCGGGGTGCAATGTTTTGGACATTGACGATCCGGAGCTTTACAATTATGACCGTATGAAATTCGCGCTGTCCTGGCATCCATGGGATTTTCTCAGCAAGATGTACGCAAGGATTTATCCGTTTTAAGCGGCGGAGAAATCATGAAATTGCAGCTTGCCAAACTGCTGTTAGGGAGATATAACATCTTGCTGATGGATGAACCCAGCAATTTTCTGGATCTCCCTGCAGTGGAAGCGCTGGAAAAATTGATGAAGAACTATGCTGGAACGATCATTTTCATATCGCACGATATCCGTTTGATAGAGAATGTAGCCGATACCGTATATGAAATCGAGGATAAAAAAATTATTCAGAGGGCTTAGCGACTGTTTGGGTCTTCGAGTGGGTAAGCGGGGTTCAAACACAAAAAAAATTGAAGACAGCACTTCGTAATATGATGAATTAGGGCACCCTTGTGGGTGCCCTAATTCAGTTTCCCCAATGGCCACTGGCGAATCTCAAACAGCCCCGTCCTATCCAAGTCCTTCGAAAACAACACGCAAACTTATGAACCGCGTGCATACAACGGTGGTGCGGCAGAGCAGCTGTGCTCAAATAATGGGCAGCCACCTTTCCGACTATGTTGCACTTGTCTACAACGGGTTTGAAAGTTGGTATTTGTACATAAACCCCTTAATGGTTGTCAAACAGGACATCCGCGGTGAGTTGGATGTGTTCCCTAAAGATCTGTACAGCACGATCACTGTCACGGCTAAGAACGGCATCTGTTAATGCCTTATGTTCAGCGAGGCCATCGCGAACTTGCTGTTTAGGGGGCGAATAATGTCGATAAAATTCGCTCAAATCCCAAAGGTTGCTGCAGATATCCAGGAGAACCGGATTGGGACATGCAGCTATAAGTTCGTAATGAAATTGACGGTGGATCTCGGACCATTCTTCGCGAATGGTAATCTTTTCATTTACTTCCTTGTGCTCAGCCGTTTGCGATAATTTGTGATGAACGGCGATTACATTGGACTCCCATGTGAGATCGCCATAAGCGATGGATAAGCGTAAAGCTTCGGATTCATTGATTAACCGTGCTTGTATGATGTTATTCAGCTCTTCTTCCGACGCCGTCTTTACTGAAAATCCGTGGTTAGGGTTTTGCTGTACAAGACCTTTGGTCGCCAATCGGGTCAGCGCTTCTCGAACAACGGCAACCGAGACCTCAAAATCTCTGGCTAATTCCGAAACTTTTAATGGAAAGCCGGGTTCATATTGTCCAGTCAGAATATCGGACTGTAGTTTCTTCGTGACATTCTCGCTTAAGGTGGGCGAACCGTTCCTTTTGGCCATGAAGCAGCACCTTCCTTCATGCACATTATAATTATACGTATTTCGATAGTTTACACCGAAATTTATAAAAAAACAAAGACTAAATTCAATAATGTATAAATAAAACGATTATTCTTTACAGAATCGATTATGTTGTGTATTATCGACATTATAAAATAAAAGGAGGTAATATACAGTGAACAACAATCCATTTTCCAAGTTGCCAGAAGTCGCAGTCTTTCAATTGACGAGTAACGACATTGCGGAGGGCCTTCCTCTACAGCCCCAGCAATACTCGGAGATGTCAGGATTGGAAGGCAGTAAAGATCTTTCGCCCCATTTGAAATGGTCGGGTGCGCCCGAAGGCACAAAGAGTTTTGCCATAACCGCGTATGATCCGGACGCCCCGACCGGATCAGGCTTGTGGCACTGGGCCGTCATCAACATTCCTGCCAATGTCACCGAACTGCCGACCGGTGCAGGTGACGAGCATAGCAGTGGTTTGCCGCAAGGCTCCTTGCAACTGCCGAACGATTTGCGACTTGAACGGTTTATCGGTGCGGCGCCTCCAGCGGGACACGGCCCTCATCGGTATTATTTTGTCGTTCATGCGCTGGATGTCGAGAATATTGGCGTCGCCCCTAACTCCACACCGGCTCTCCTTGGATTTACCATGCTGAGCCATACGCTGGGGAGAGCCGTTCTCATGGCAACAGGGGAAATCAAGTAATCCAAGCTGTTTAGGCATGGGAGACGATGGTATGGAAAATTTTGGTGTTCCTATACAACAAGAGCTGAAAAGTCTAATGCTCCAAGCGACGCAGCATCAAAATATATGCCCCAAGTGCCAGCAGCCCATTCTAGTTTTGAAGCATACGATCATTTGCGGCTGTGGGAGCAAGATCAAAAACAAATTCAAATTCAAATTGTCCAAAGTAACAGAAAAGTCCTCAATTTTGAGGACTTTTCAGTATTTTGGCGATGAGCATCTACCAAGCAAAGTATTTAAAGGCATTCCCCTGCAATGCTGTTTTATCCTACAGAAATGAGGCATTCCAATGCAATCCAATCAAAGCGTTCAAAAAAATAACAGAGAGTTATTACTTGGTTTACTTGTCTTTACGCTCATTATTTCCGTCATGAATGCAACCATGTTTAATATTGTACTTCCTAATATCAGCGAACAGTTTCAACTTTCTCCATCGCAAGCGAGCTGGATCATCACAGGCTATATGATTGTATACGCAATCGGCTCGGTAACCTATGGAAAATTGACAGACAGATACAGCCTGAAGAATTTGTTGACGTTTGGCCTGCTACTTTTTGCAATTGGATCTGTTGTAGGCTTAGCGGCTATTCAATATTGGATGGTAATTGTGGGTCGAATTGTACAGGCAGCTGGTGCATCGGTCATTCCAGCGATTGCAATGATCGTCCCGGTTCGTTACTTCTCTGCTGAAAGCCGCGGTCGTGCGTTGGGTACCGTTGCAATCGGATTTTCACTCGGGTTGGCAATGGGTCCGATCATTGCTGGAGTGGTAAGCAGTACGTGGAACTGGCGGGTTTTATTTGTAATTTCGCTTTTATCATTGCTTACGTTACCGATGTATCGGAAATATTTAGATGAAGAAAAGGGAGTTGCCAGAAATATCGACTTTATTGGCGGATTGCTTTTGGCGGGCACAGTGGCCATTCTGTTACTGGCTTTAACAAACGGAAGTATCTGGTTTGCCTTGGTGGGTACTATTACTCTCATTTTTTTCTTATTACGTATACGATACACTTCGGCGCCATTCATTAACCCGGCTATATTTCGAAACAAACCTTTTACATTCGGTCTAATTATTACTTTCGTAATGATCGGGATTAGCTTTGCCATTCCATTCATTACACCTCAGTTGCTTTCTTCTATAAACCATTCGTCACCTGTTTTCATCGGAATGGTTATGTTGCCGTCATCTTTAATGGCCGCGTTTTTGGGTCGGCTCGGCGGCAAATTAGCAGATGAAAAGGGAAATCCGTTCCTTGTTTATACAGCAGCGGCACTTCTTCTGATTGGCTTTATCTCTTTATCTACCGTCGTTGGCATGTCGCCAGTTTTTATTGGGATCTTTCTTATTTTTGGTGCTGTTGGTCAATCGTTCATGCAAATTGCGATGTCGAACACCGTTTCACGAACGCTATCAAAAGAGCATATAGGAGTAGGTATGGGATTATTCTCCATGATCACTTTTATTTCTACGGCAACATCAACAGCTGTTATCGGCAAGATACTGGATTTGGGCACATCGACCATTCGCTTAAATCCGATACCACAAAATAGCACGACTATCATCTATAGCAATATTTTTATGGTGCTTGCTATTCTTATCGTTGTAGTAGCTGCGTTTTATTATGTACAGTTTGGGCGTGCAGTTAAAATGGATGCGGACGAATAGCGAACCAGTTACTTCGAAACGTTGATATTGAAATGCCCAAGTCAGATCGTGTTAGATCACCATCAAATCGGAACATGTTCTTGTGACTTCAATGGAACTATGTTGTTGTTCCCCGATACACATTGATGTACGCAAAAAACAGAGCGTTGATAGAATCAACGCTCTGTTTTTTTCTAACATTATTTTTTAAAAGTCACCTTCTTAGATAATCCATCTTCCAGGTTCATTTCACCTTTATGGCGAACGAATACATTTTGGTTTCCTTCAAATTTCGGAGGGTTCTTTGGATCATAGTCAACCCAGCGACCATTCCCATTCCCATTCACAGAGTATTCCATGTATTGGGTAGCACCAATGAGTTCATTTTTTTCATCATCAGCTTGAACATTAGGTGGTAATTGAGCAACCGTACCATGATGCACACCCAGCTCTTTAATGACTTTATCTGTTTTATAATCATACGCTTTTATTTTCACATCATTTCCGTTCACTTCAACCTGAAGTCCCTGTTTAAAATCATTGCCCGTCGACACTTCACCACCATTAGGCCCTGCCGATGCCCAGCCCGCTTGAATCCCAGCTGTGTTCACAACAGTAAAACCACGTTGATCTCCACCTTCTACTACCTTTTTACCTGCCCAATCCGGAAGATTCAGATCCCAGTGACTGTGGCTTGTAAAAAGAATGACTTGCGGATAGTCCTTTAATATAGCTTCTAATTTAGCCTGGTCTAAGTAATCACCTGTATACGGCGATTGATTGGAGCCTGAAATACTGTCCTTGAGGATATGATGACTAAAGAGGAAGATCGGTTTATTTGGATCGTTCTTGGAATATTCCTCAAGATTCTGCTTTAACCAATCAAGCTGCTCATCGCTAAGATAAACCTCATCCCACAAAGACGCATCATGATAGTGCATATATTTTTCGGTTCCTAAGAAAAGGAACGGATATCCGTCTAACTCTTTTTTATGGTAGACTTTCTCCTCGCCAGTAAAGTTATTAAAATTTTGGAGCATTTCGGATTCCGGCGTATGATTCGGCCACGTGTTTTGCGCTAATTTGTTCGGTGTTGCCCATTTCGGTTTATAAAACTCATGATTTCCTATGCTGTACCAAACATTATCCGGATGAGGATTATGATCTAACACCTGTTGTACGGCTTGATATTCAAAATCCCAACCTCGGTCCGTAATATCACCGTTCACGATTAATGCTTTTGAAGCAGGGTTTACCTTTTTCATATCGTTAAGTACATGCTTAAAGTCATTGAGATCCCCTTGAATGTCACTAATGACATCAAAAGTAAGACCTGGATCTTTGGAGAATAGATGTTCATCCAGTTTTGCTTGAGCTGATCCTGAAAAAGCACCTGCATTGAAAACAATAGATGCTGCCATAATACTTGTTAGTAGCTTCTTCACTATGATTCCTCCTAGTTATCGTCATTTTCAGAATATGGTCTTGCAAATCAATATAAATTCCTATTTTATAGTAAACCGGAAATATTAAGGTAATATTCTCCTAGAGTAAATATTGCACAAAAAAATGTAAATAAACTAGAGTTGCAACCATATTTATAGAAAATAAAAAACACATTCGATTAATCATACCCAATCCCTTAGCTGCTTTATCTTCATAGAAAATACCATTATCCAAGTCGATCTCATCTAATTCACCAATTGGTTTTCCAGTGTGATCAACAATTTCAATTCTTTATTTGCATGCAAAAAAAAGAGTGCCGGTTCAGCCGACACTCGCTAGTCTTGCGCACTGTACGTCAAACTGTAGGCGTCGTTTAACTCTCCCCATCTAAACAGTTCACAAGCTTAATCTTTTTATTGTTTTTCTTCCTTCTTATTTCCTAAGGAGATTAAAAATCGCCTCCAGCCGTACGTTGTGATTGCATGACTCGCAGGAATATTTCCCTTTCTGGTTTTCCTTGAAATTTTTATATCCCACGCTTCCTTCGTACAGCCGAAATGTCTTCTTGCAGCAAAAGCATTCCACCTCATAATAAATCAATATGCTTTCACCTCCCTGGGAGCGTTCTTATTTGCGCGTGGCGTGATCAAAGATCGTAATTAGCTCCTGCACATAAGCCTTTACGTGAAGATCGGGGTTTCTCATCAATTCCAGGCTGAATCCATCGATGGCATGCCGGATAGCGAGCGACATGACTCGGGAGGATAACGGGGTGAATTCTCGAAAGGTTCCTTCTTTCGCCCCTGCATGCAGAATCGCCTCAATCGGTTGAACCACACCTTCATCCGTATCCGCCGAAAAACGAGGTTTCCCCTCCTTTGTCCACATGCCCGTCACGATTTCCACAACGGCAAAAACCATCTTCCGATGCTCCACGATAAACTCCAAATTCGCTTCAATATACTTCTTGAGCCTGTTTCTGGGAGAAGCTTCGCTACGTAGAATCGGCTGCATAAAGGACTCATAGGCGATATAATACTCCGTCACCACCTGCTCCAGGAGCTCCTCTTTACCCGCAAAATGATAGGAAATCACTCCTTTGCTAACGTTGGCACGCTTGGCGATTTGACCTATCGATGCTTGGGCATAACCGACCTCGGCAATGGTTTCGATCGCGCATGCCACGATCTGCGCACGGCGAGCCTTCTCAATAAACGACATTTCCTTTTGGTCATCCGTTTTATTTTTAGTATTCATGATTATATTTTAGTACGATCGTACAACAAAAATCAATAAGAAGCCTGCCCATCTCTTAGGAAATGGGCAGGCTTCTCCCTAACTCTTATAGGGTGCTGGATTCTGATCATTCGCGATGTAAATGTGCTCACGTTATTCACGCAGGCTCAGATTTACTCACGCGGTCCGTAATCACGGCGATAGCTCCATCTCCGGTTACATTACAAGCCGTTCCGAAGCTGTCTTGCGCAATATAGAGGGCGATCATGAGCGACGTTAGCGTCGTATCGAAGCCCAGCATGGACTCCAACAAGCCGAGTGCCGCCATGACGGCGCCTCCGGGAACTCCGGGAGCAGCAACCATCGTAATGCCCAGCATCAGAATGAAAGGGAACATCATGCCAAGAGAGGTCGGCATCCCTGTCAGCAGCATGACGGCCATCGAGCAGCTTACCAGCGTAATCGTGCTGCCGGATAGATGTATAGTTGCGCATAGAGGGATGACAAAATCAGCGACCTTCCCACTGACTCCGTTCAGCTTGGTTTGGCGCAGCGTAACCGGGATGGCAGCGGCAGAAGACTGCGTACCTATCGCCGTAAAATAAGCTGGCAGCATATTCTTCAGCATGGCAAACGGATTCTTATGCGCGACTTGACCAGCAACCAAGTATTGTATGATCAGGAACAGCACATGCAGGACAATGATCATAATAAATACTTTGGCGAATACCGACAGGATCGTGGTCACTTGCCCGCCATAGGTTAAGTTAGCAAACACGCAGAGGATATGATACGGCAGCAGCGGAATGATGATCGAGGCAATCAGCTTCTCCACAATCTCCCGGAAATCAACCATGACCTTCTGCAACGCTTGTCCCTTGATTACGGCCGCTCCCAGCCCCAGCGTGAAGGCAAGCAGCAGAGCAGTCATCACCCCGAATACAGGCGGCATTTCCACTTTGAAATAAGGTTCCAGCAGCGCCTCTTCCGGATTGGTGTAGGAATTCACCAGACCGCCAACCTCCAACATATACGGATACAATAACGTCGCTGCCAAGAACGCCAGCAGTCCGGCGATTACGGTGGAGAGATAAGCAAGGCCCGTGGTTACGCCCAGCAGGCGACCGGCTCCTCTTCCCAGCTCCCCGATTCCGGGAGCAATGAATCCGATGATAATTAAAGGTATGGCAAACCCAAGAAAGTTTCCAAATAACCCGCTAAAGGTAGCTAATCCGGCAACCAGCCATTCCGGTGAGAACGATCCGATCGCAATGCCGAGCAAAATGGCTATAAGGATTTTCGGAAGTAAGCCAAGTTTTTTCATGTTCATGCTGTTATCACCCACAGATGTTATTTTCGTTTATTGTCCACTCTAAACGGACAAAATCCATTGGACACGGAATGAACAAACTTTATCATATTCTGGATATCATTGTCATTATGCAAAATATGACAGCAAAACATACCCTTAATAGATCAGATGACAGATATACAGATATGAGTACCAAACGCATGGAAAGGCGAAATGCCTACTTCGGTTCAAGTATGTGCAAAATTGAAGCCAGCCCCGCTCGTTTCTGTGCGGGGCTGGCTTCATTGGAATAAAACCCTAATATGATGAGATAACGGCAGGATTATCTCCAATAGATCAGCCATTATCCTTCTGCGATAAGCCAAGCTCCTTGGCTACTTTTGCCCACCCAACCAATGGCTAGGTGGAGTCGCTTTAGCATCATGAATTAATGCACCTGATCGAGCAATTGATAGGCCTCTTCCTTCGTTGTCACCGCCAAGAGCGCTTCTCTGAAATCATCGTCCATCAGCTTGCGGGACAACATTTGCAGCACTTTTAAATGCGCATTCTGTTTGCTATTACGCGGCACGGCAATCATAAAGATCAGTTTGGCTTCGCTGCCGTCAAGACTCTTCCAGTCTACACCATCCTGCTGGATACCAAAGACCACGCTTGGTTTCAGGACAGCATCCGATTTACCGTGAGGAATCGCAATATTCATGCCGATGCCTGTGGAGCTTTCTTGTTCCCGGGCTAATATGGCCTGTTTAAAATCTCCGTCAGCTCTTACCGCCCCATTCCGCTCCAATACACCGATCATTTCGTCGATAACCGCATCCTGTGTCGTTCCGACCAGATTCAGGTTAATGAGATCCGGTGTAACAATATCCGTCAATTTCTCAACGCGGATAGCAGAAACTTCCGTTGCTGTACCGTTATTCATTACGGTTGGAGCCGCTTCGGCTGAGTCCGCAGCCAAGGGTGCATCCACATTTACTACGGACGCCTCACCTGCTTCGGCAGAATCCTCTATCGCTCCTCCAACAACTGCCGGAGTCACAGCTGAAACGTCTTTCTTGAGCAGGCTCACCATGATAACCGATACGGCTGCGCCGACAATGACAGCGAGGAAGAACATCAACACATGATCAACGGCACCGAGCACGGCTACAATCGGGCCGCCATGGGCTACGCTGTCACCGACACTGCCAAACATGGCAACCACCGAACCCGTCATCGATCCGACCATGATGCTCGGAATGACGCGTAGAGGATCTTGCGCCGCGAATGGAATCGCTCCTTCGGTAATACCGAACAGTCCCATCGTAAATGTTGCTTTGCCTGCTTCACGTTCCGCAGGTGTAAACTTCTTTTTGTTAATCATTGCTGCCAGTCCCATTGCAATCGGAGGAACACAGATGGCTACGGCAATTTGGCCCATAATCACATAATTTCCTTCACCGATCATGGCCGAACCAAACAGGAACGCAACCTTATTCACGGGACCACCCATGTCAAATGAAATCATCGCGCCCAAGATAAGCGCCAACAAAATCGAACTTGTACCCTGCATTCCTGCTAGCCAGACGGTTAACGCTTCAAACAGATCCGCAACCGGAGCACCAATCACAAAGACGAAGATTAACCCTACAACTAGTGAAGCCAGTACAGGGATAACGATAATGGGCATAATCGGCTGCAGCGAGCGAGGAACCTTGATCCTTTTAATAGCAAGTGCAACATAACCCGCCAGGAAACCGGCAATAATCCCCCCGATAAATCCAGCTCCCGCTTCACTTCCATAAAAGCTGCCGTTGGCAGCAATGAACCCACCGACCATACCTGGTGCAAGACCCGGCCTGTCCGCAATACTCATTGCGATAAAACCGGCAAGGATCGGAACCATGAAGGTAAACGCAGCCGCACCGATACTCTCAATCGTTTTCCAGATCGAACCTTCCGGTATAACCAGCCCACCCGGCGTCTTTACGCCGCCCATCGTCAGTGCGATTGCTATGAGCAGTCCACCGATGACGATAAACGGTACCATATAGGATACGCCGTTCATCAAGTGACGGTAGATCGGATTTTGTTTAGGTTTGTTCTCTCCTGTCATATCTTCAGCAGCAGACTTGGACTGTGCTTGATAGACGGGCACATCCCCTTTCATCATCCGTTGGATCAACTCTTCTGGACGACGGATACCATCCTGCACACCAACGACAAGCAGTTTTTTACCCACAAACCGGTCCTTCACCACCGTCTTATCCGCCGCGATAATAATGCCATCGGCTTCGTGGATATCCTGCTCCGTGAATTGGTTCTCCACGCCAATGGAGCCTTGGGTCTCCACTTTCATCTCAACGCCAAGCTTCGCGCCTGCCTTCTGCAGATTCTCAGCGGCCATATACGTATGTGCAATTCCGTTAGGACATGAAGTAATCGCTAATATTTTCATGTTCGTCATTCTCCTTTGCTGTCATGTTCCCGCTTACATTTATAGTGTACACGCTGAAAACGCTGTTATCGGATGAACTTTTTACCGGAACTTCCGGAAAAACAGGTTTATTTCGCAATAAAATATCCCACATAGCGGAGCCTATGCTGCGATGTTTTCCAAATACTTTGTAAGTACCCCGAAAAATGTAAAAAACAGGACGTATACCGCCCTGCTTCATCTTCACAGTTTCTAATACTAATCACGGTTTCTAATGCTAATGTTACCCTTTCAACGTACTCAGCAATCGCATCACATCCGTCTCCTTAGTCAACGCACTGACTAAAGCCGGCTGCTCACTAATCAGCGACAATTCTCTGAACAGCTGCCGCATCTCTTTCCGCTCATCATGTTTAACCGCAAGCAAGAACACAAGCTCTACCTTCTCGGTTCCCCAGGGAATCGGCTGCTTCAAAGTCACAACAACGATGCAGGACTGTTTAACCCGCTCCGAGCTGCCATGAGGGATGGCAATGCCACCCCCAATCGTCGTAGCAGACATATGCTCACGATCCAGCACACTTTCCGTATACCCTGCCTCGACATACCCTTTGTCCTCCAGCATTTGAGCAAACTTGGCGATTAACTGTTCTGGACGCTTTACCTCCTGCTGAGGAAAGACCAGAAAAGGAGTCGTGTATTTCAAAAAGACCGATTCCTCAGCCGTCCTGCTGTCCGGCTCATCGATCCGCCGGATCGCTTGCTCCAGCTTCCGCTCGTCACTGGCCTCGAGCAGAGGGGAGACGAGGATATGTGGTGATTTTAGCTTGGGCAGATCAACGGTCGTAATGACAAGATCCACCTCATGAGCAGCCAAATAATCCTGCACTTCCGCTTTCGACATCGTTGCCTCTACATGCACGGACGGGAATCTCCGTTCCACCTTCGCGAGAAGCAATTGGGACATCCCAACGCCCATGTGACACACAATAATGACCTTCTGAGGGTGGCTTTCATTCTGGTGAAGCCGTTCCACAGACGCCTGAAAATGCAGCGTCAAATATGCGGCTTCCTCTTCGGGAAAGTACAGATGGAGCGCTCCCCCTACTTCTTCAAGTGCCATGATGACCCGATCGAACATATAGGGATACATCTTTTTGATCTCAGCCAGCATCGGATTGGACACAGCCAGACCGTAATGGAGACGGTTCATGGTCGTGTACAAATGCACTTTCAACCCGTTCAATAATACCTGGTCCTTGGAAAAAGGGATCATATTCAGCTCCGACATCCGCCGAATCAGTTGTTCAACCAATTGGGGCAGAAGGGGGTGGCTGTCTGCCAGATCGCTCCGCCCAGCGCCTCCGTCCTCTTGCGTGTATCGGAACTTCCCTCCAAGCAGGTGCAGGGTTAGATAAGCGGTTTCTTCCTTGGAAAAAGGTACAGCGAACAGCTTTTGCAGCTGCTTCAAAAAGCCTATCGCCCATTCAAATTCCGCTTTGTTCTCCAAAAAGGCCATGTCCTGCTCGGAGAGCGAAATCGGCTGTCCCAGCTTGGTCCGTTTGACCATGAGCAGAATATGCAGCATCAGGCTTTCAAAGGTTTCATCGGTAAAGCGGAGCTGATGTTGCTTTTGCAACGCCTTCAATTCATTGTATACGGTTGCAATCTCATGCGGTTCATACTGATTACGCATCATCTGTCCCGTCAACTCCGGACGGTTGATCAGTTGGTTCAACCGCGCCAGCGCCATCCGTTTGTTCTTCTCCGTGCCCTCAATCATGAAACCTACACGCTGTTTCATCATTAAGCTCAGATCAAAGCTGCGCAGCCAGTCCTCAATCTTTTCCATATCCCGACGGATAATTGCCTTGTTCACATAAAACGGTGAAGCCAGGTTCTGCAGGGTTACGGGCTTCGCGTTCATCAAGAGCCGATAGGCCAGGTGCAGCACTCTTTCCTCATCGGTTTCATTCTCGGTGGTACTCTCGTTGGAATACAAGCGGTGGAATAAATTAGCCTGATCCGCTTCTCCGATCTCCAGATAGACGCCAAGTCCCGGCCTTTTCACCAGATGGCCACTGGAGTGCTGAACTATATATTCTTCAATCACCTTCAGATCGTTTCGGATCGTCTTCTCCGAGCACTCGGTCTGATCCGCCAGATCCTGAACGAGCCACAGCCGGTTCGGTTCCATTAACAAATTACGAAAAATCACTTTTTGCCTATTATTCATTCCGATCTCCTATTCAACTTATTTGGAGAGCTCACTATTCGTGGAGCAGGTACATTGTCCTACGTATATCATATCCGGGTCGCTATGGCAATCTGATCTGAGATGAAACGCGAGAATGGACCCAAAGAATGGCATGTTGAGGGATAAGCTGAACATATACAGTAATATAAAATCTGACGTAAACAAAAAAAGAGTGCCGAAGAAATTCGACACTCTTGTTCATGATCCTTTATCATGATCCTTATCATGATCCTCTTACATTTTAAAAAATTCGTTCGGTTGCACAGCGTATCTTTCCTATAAAAGCCTCCACAGCCTCTCGCGCCGACTCCGCTCCCGTCACGGCGGATATCACGGCGACGCCATCCGCACCCGCCCCAATCACTTCCTCCACGCGCTCAACGGTAATCCCGCCAATTCCTACAATCGGCAGATGGATTCCAGCTTCGTGCATTTCTCGAAGAATCGCCGGGCCTTGCACAGCCTTGGCATCATCCTTCGAGCGGGTCGGATAAATCGGCCCGATGCCAAGATAATCGGCACCGTGGAGAATGGCGCGCCTGGCTTCCTCAACAGAATGGGCCGAGACGCCCAGAATCCGATTGCCGATCCGCTCGCGGACGGAAGCCGCGGATTCGTCGTCCTGGCCGATGTGCACGCCGTCGGCGTTCAGTTTCAGTGCCAGCTCCACATCATCATTGACGATGAAGGGCACGCCTGCTTGGCGGCACTCGGCCTGGATACGGCGGGCCAGCCGAATCATCGGCTCGCCAACAAGTGCGCCCTGTCCCTTCTCGCGGAACTGGACCATGGTCGTGCCGCCGGCCAATGCATCCTGCACGACCCGGCTTGGCTCGACGATGCAATTCACGCTCCCAAGTACGAGGTACATCCGTAGATACTGCCTCATCATCTCGGGTGTCACTCTGCCCGTCATCGCAGCACCTCCTGATGGCGGCGACGATATGCCCAATGATTTGTTGGGCCGTGTCCCTGTCCCAGGTTTAAGCCGTCCTCAATGGCCGCCTGGATGAATGTGCGCCCGTTCTGAATGGCATCGAATGCGCTTAAGCCTTGGGCCAGGCCTGCGGTAATCGCGGCAGAGAAAGTGCAGCCGGTACCGTGCGTATGAACGGTACGAATTCTTTGTCCATATAATTCTGTAAAGGCGATACCATCGTATACGAGGTCCATGACCGGAGGACTGTCGGGATTACCGAATCTGTCATCATTCTTGATCATGGGGGAGCGTCCCTCATTAAACTCCCCGTTATCGCTGGCGGTTCTTGTTTGGCGATACGTACTTTCGGACTGAGACAACTCTTCCTGCTGCGTACCCGCCGCCTTAGCTGATCCCCTGTCTCTTTCGTGATCCGCAACTTCACCGCTGCCGGGCATTCCCTCGTCATGACCGCCTTTGATCACAACGATCCTGGGCCCCAGATCCCGGATGCGCCTCGCCGCTTCCTTCCGATCTTCTTTCGTGCGGATACGCATCCCCGCCAATACTTCGGCCTCCGGTATATTGGGGGTGACAATTAACGCCAGCGGCAGCAAATCCTCTCTTAAAGCCTGCACCGCTTCGCTTTGCAGCAGCTCTGCTCCGCCCTTGGCGATCATCACGGGATCCACAACGACCTTCTCCCAGCCGAATGCCCGGATCCGGTCAGCAGCCAGGCGAATGATCTCGGCATTGAACAGCATGCCTGTCTTCAATGCATCGACTCCGAGGTCCGAGCCAACCGCTTCAATCTGCTCAGCAGCTGCTTCGGGAGGCAGCGGATAAACGCCTTGAACCCCCAATGTATTCTGCACCGTGATCGCCGTAATCGCTGACATGCCGTATACGCCAAGCTCCTGGAAGGTTTTCAGATCGGCTTGAATGCCGGCACCGCCGCCGCTGTCAGACCCCGCAATCGTCAGTGCCCGAGGAACGTGAGACTTGCTCATCGTGCGCCACCTGCAGCGGACGCTTCCGCTTCCCGGACAGCGGCATAGCCCTCCAGCGAGCCTGGATGAAGCTTTGCCAGCTCATCCAGGAAAGCAATCGGGAAGCTTCCCGGTCCCGGGGCCGCGGTTCGCTCTGCAGCTCCGCCGCCGCGGCCCCGGAGAGGGCCGGCCCCGCCGTACCGGCAAGCAGCAGGTTTGCTTCTACTGCGGCAAAGGCACCCAGCACCGAGGTCAGCAGGCACCCTGCCCCGGTCACCTTCGTGAGCAGAACATCCCCGCCGGTAATGATACGTACCTCGTTTCCATCGGTAATCACGTCCTCTTCACCGGTAATGGCCACGATCGTGCCTACTTCGCGCGCAGCCCGCACAGCCAGTTCGGCATGATCACTGCCGGTGCTGTTGCCAGCGTCTACGCCTTTGATCTCGCGGGCCTCTCCGGCAAGGTGAGCGACTTCAGCCGCATTCCCGCGCACGAGCGATACCTTCACTTCGCTTAGGATCCGCAGCGCCGACTCCGTTCGAAAACGGGTCGCTCCCGCACCGACCGGGTCCAGCAGGACCGGTACGCCGTGTGCGTTCGCCGATTGTCCGGCTATGATCATCGCATCTACAAGCTCGCGGTTCAGCGTGCCGATGTTCAATACGAGCGCGCCCGCGATGGCGGCCATATCCGCCACTTCCTCCGGCGCGTAAGCCATGACCGGCGACGCGCCCAGCGCGTACAAGCCGTTAGCCGTAAAATTCGTAACCACCACGTTCGTCATGTTGTGAACGAGGGGGCTCGTCTGCCGCACTTTTGTTAAAAGCGCCGAAACCTCTTTTTCCCATGTATGCATATGAATCAGCCTCTCTTCGCTATATTGGAATTTATGAGCTAGTTAGGTCTCCTTACAGCACCGCAGCCTGCAGCGGCACCGGCCATTCCTCCTGCTTATAAGCCATATCCCAAAACATATACTCCAGCTGGCAGCTCAGCATAAAATGCTCCTTCATCCGTTCTCGCTCGGCTGCCGTCGCACGCTCCGCCCATTCATCGACACGGCTGCAGAACTTGGCTGTCACGTCTTCCCCCCGGTTGCCGTAGAAATAAATCCAATCGTAGAACGGATGGGATTCATCCGGCTTCACTTCATCCAGCAGCTTGCGGCCAATCTCCAGGTAGGTCCACGGGCAAGGCAGCAGTACGGCCATAATCTCGCCCAGACTGCCCTCATGCGCCACCGTCAGCATATGACGGATATAGTGATGCGCGGACGGAGCCAGCGGATAGCCTTGAAGCTCTTCGTAGGTCACCCCGGCGGCTGCGCAAAAATTCTGATGCGGATGCACCTCGCTATGCAGAATGAATGAGATTTGTTCGTTAAAGGTTGCGATCTCTTCGCGGCTGGTCGATTTGGATATGGCGATGCCGTAAATTCGCATGTAGGCGTTCAAATACTCAAAATCCTGCTTCACATAGTGAATCAGCTGTTCCCGCGATAATTTACCTTCGGCAATGCCTCTCACAAAGGGATGATCGAAGATTGCTTGAAAAATGCCTCCCGCCTGCTGACGGAGCTCTTGCGTAAAACTCATTTTTGTCCCCACCTCCAACATATTGAAGAGCAGGAAGTCCATAAGACACGACTTTCCAGGCAACGCTAAAAAGCCGCCCCGAAAACTGGAGCGGCTTCGTCAACAAGCCCGAGTGCGCCAAAAACGCACCAAGACCTTATATACGAAGGCTCCACTTTCCTACGCTAGTACGAACTAGATCAGGTTCAAAGGGTCCAAGATACGCTCTTGTCTCAGCCGCTAACGGCTCCCCTAGTGGACTTCCTATTCTTTTGTCTAATACTGTACATAGGTTTGTAGATGCTGTCAAACGTTAACGGTTCGCGGACAGAACCCCATGTGCGAAATCTTCCGTGATCGGTGGATCATGATGTTGTACGGTGGCAGAGGTCTTTCGCGAATAAAAAACGCCGGCTACCCGACACTTGTTTCAGAAACACTGACGCTGGGTTGTCATGTATTCCCCTACATAATGAGTACATAAACGTTATTCAAAAAAATGAAGTTTAAAGGAGCGAGCTTATTTATGACGAACCCATCAAAAGCGGTTAAACCCATTCCGGAGGGCTACACCTCCGTGACACCATGGATTATCTCAAGAAACTCCGCAGCGCTGATTGAATTCCTGGAGCAGGCTTTTCAAGCCGAAGAGTTAGCCCGCGTCTATGTTGGCGATAGTGTCATCGGCCATGCCGAGGTGCGAATCGGAGATTCCGTCGTGATGATGTTTGACGCGAAGCCGGAATGGCCGGATAGCCCGGCGTACCTCCGCTTATATGTTGAGGATTGCGATGCTGCTTACCAGCAAGCGCTCGCCGCAGGAGCCGTCTCGGTGACGGAACCAACGAGTTTGTTCTTCGGCGACCGGGTGGGACGGGTACGGGACCCGTTCGGCAACTTATGGTGGATTCAGACGCGAATGGAGGACCTGACGCCCGAGGAGATGGAACGACGCGCCCAAGACCCGGAATACATGAAGGCAATGACCTATGTGGCTGGAGCGGAAATCGTGGTGAAGATTTCGTAACAAGGTGAATTGAAGCAAAAGCGTTATTTCAGGCAGAGCATGGGTGGATTCGGTGTCCCAGGGGTATGCTTGGATGGCTGTCGATTATGATCGATGTAGGGACCGGGTAACTCAGAGTAGCTATGGTTTAGAGGTAGAAACCGAGGGAACACAGAGTATGTAGCTGAGGCTACTGCTGGGATTGGTGCTACTGCTGGGCTGGGTGCTACTGCTGGGCTGGGTGCTACTGCTGGGATTGGTGCTACTGCTGGGATTGGTGCTACTGCTGGGATTGGTGCTACTGCTGGGATTGGTGCTACTGCTGGGATTGAGGCTACTGCTGGGCTTGGTGCGACTGCTGTCTTGTTGCTACTGCTGGGATTGAGGCTACTGCTGGGCTTGGTGCGACTGCTGGGCTTGGTGCTATTACTGATCTTGATGCGGCTACTAGTCTTAATGCGACTTGCTCGAGGCAAACGGACTTAGGATCCGTTATTTAGCCAAATGGGTGTTATTTTCGAGTGCTAGCGGACACCAGATACGCTATTCATAGAATATGATGGCAAATAGGCACCTTATTGAGGTAATAAGAGATCCTGTGTCCGTTAGTTGTAAGAATTGGGACCGAATCAGGCAAATAAAGGAACTGGTGTCCGTTAACAGGTGGCCTTGGTGCTAACTGCTGGGATTGAGGCACTGCTGGGCTTGGTGCTACTGCTGGACTTGGTGTTACTACTGGGATTGGTGTTACTGCTGGACTTGGTGTTACTACTGGACTTGGTGTTACTGCTGGACTTGATGCTACTGCTGGGCTTGGTGCTATTACTGATCTTGATGCGGCTACTAGTCTTAGTGCGACTTGCTCGAGGCAAACGGACTTAGGATACGTTATTTAGCCAAATGGGTGTTATTTTCGAGTGAAAGCGGACAACAGATACGTTATTCATAGAATATGATGGCAAATAGGCACCTTATTGAGGTAATAAGAGATCCTGTGTCCGCTAGATTTAAGAATTTGGACCAAATTAGGAAAATAAAGGAACTGGTGTCCGTTAACAGGTGGCCTTGGTGCTAACTACAGGTGTTGAGGCTACTATTTGTATTGGTGCTACTACTGATCTTGGTACTACTGCTGGGATTGGTGTTACTGCTGATCTTGGGCTACTGCTGGTATTGGTACTACAGCAGTGATTGATGCTACTGCTCGACGGCAATCGGACTGAGGATACGTTATTTAGCCAAATGGGTGTTATTTTCGAGTGAAAGCGGACAACAGATACGTTATTCATAGAATATGATGGCAAATAGGCACCTTTTTGCGCTAATAAGGGATCCTGTGTCCGTTAGATTTAGGAATTGGAGGCGAATCAGGCAAATAAGGGAACTGGTGTCCGTTAACAGGTGGCCTTGGTGCTAAAAGGTATTGAGGCTACTTCTAGGCTTCTGCTGGTCTTAGTGCTACTGCTGATCTTGGTGCTACCTGCTATTATTGGAGCTACTCCTGGTATTGCTGGTATTGTTGCTACTGCTGTATTGGAGCTACTGCTGGGCTTGGTGCGACTTGCTCAAGGCAAGCGGACTGAGGATACGTTATTTAGCTAAAAAGGCGTAATTTTCGAGAGCTAACGGACACCAGATACGTTATTTCTAGAATATGATGGCAAATAGGCACCTTTTTGCGGTAATAAGGGATCCTATGTCCGTTAGTTTTAAGAATTGGAGGCCAATCAGGCAAATAAGGGAACTGGTGTCCGTTAACAGAGAGCCTTGTTACTAACTGTTGGATTGATGCTACTACTGATCTTGGTGAGACTACTGATCTTGGTGCGACTAACTGGTCTTAGTGCAACTGCTGGAATTGGTGCTACTTGCTACTACTGGGCTTGGTGCTACTGTTGGGCTTGGTGCTTTGGTGCTACTGCCGATTGCCGACGTGGTGCTACTGCCTACACGCGATACTGCCTACGCGCGATGCTGACCACGCTGCGATGCGACGATGTTGGCTATGCTATGATTGCCGACGTAGTGGTACTGCCTACACGCGATACTACCTACGCGCGTCGCTAGCGACGCTGCGTTGCTGCCGACGCTGCGATACTATCCACGCTGCGATGCAAAAAAAGGAGGCATCCCTCAAGATCTAAAATCTTTTGGAATGCCTCCTTTATGCTTTTCCTAGCATCATCCGCTATACGACAATACTAGCCTGCTGCATTCGTCTTCATTCATTACTGAATGCCGTAAAACTCCTGAAGCTGGTCAATCATCAGATTCGCTGCCAGGATGCCGCCTGCTGTATTCCAGATGGCATCGTCCACTTTGTGGGTTTGACCGTTCTTAACGACGTTCAGGTTTTTCCACAGCGGATCGTTGATCCATTCCTGCTCGGTTTGGTTGGCTCCGCCATCCCCGGTTTCATAAGTGAAGTAGAACAGTCTGTCGGCTTCCACCTCAGGTAAACGCTCCTTCGTGATCTCGTCAACGAAATCGTCCTTGGCGTTCTTGGTCATGTCGTTGCGAGCGATGCCGATTTTATCGAAAATAACGCCCGAGAACGTATTGGTGTGGTATACACGTGTCTTGCCAGCCATGAAACGGACCACGGAGACGGTCTCGTCCAGCTTGCTTCCGGCCTTCTCTTTGAAATCCTGAATCCGCTTGTCGTATGCAGCCAATAGCTCTTCGCCTTCGGATACCTTGTTCAGCGCTTTGGCATACAGCTCAAAATTGTTCTGCCACTCGCCGCGCAGATCCTCAGCAAAAACAGTCGGCGCGATCGCCTTCAATTGCTCGTATACTTTCTCCTGACGCATCTTGTTGCCGATAATCAGGTCCGGCTGCAGGCCGGCGATCAGCTCGATGTTCGGCTGGCTCTCTTCCCCGACAACGGTAACGCCTTCCATCTGGTCTTTAATATGCGGATACCAAGGGTCCCCTGTCCAGGATCTAACGGCACCTACAGGCTTCACGCCCAATGCGAGAAGCGCCTCGGTTCCTTCGTTCGTAAGGACGACCACCTTTTGAGGCGTTCCTTTGATCGTCTCCGTCCCCATGGCATGCGTAACTTCATACGATTCGCCGCCGGCTGCAGCGCCGCTGTTGCCCTCTGCGGTTTTCGTTGTGTCGCTGCCCGCGTTGTTTGCATTTTCTTTTGCTGGGCTTGCTCCGCACCCGGCAAGAATCACGATCATGATGAGAGCCAGCAAACTAAACTTGAGGCCTCTCGTTGGTTTATGTGCCACTTTTTTTCCCATTCCTATCTAAATCCCCCTTATGTCATATCCCTCTACTTGAAAATCATTATCAATCACTGATTCAAAACTATAAAGGGTTTCATGAAAAATATCAAGATATTTATGAGAATGATTATCAAGCTCATTGACAGATGGGGTCCCTTCACCTAAAATTCATATGAACTTAATTATTCATGGACTTAAGAAAGTGAGTATATATGCGCGTATTCGGACTATTCATATCGCTGTTGGCGCTGGCTGCTGCCGTCATGGGCAGCATCGCATTTGGAGTAACGAACATACCTCTTCATCAGGTATGGGATTCGTTCACTCACTTCAACGGGAGCAACGAGCATCTGATCATTCTCACAGCAAGACTGCCCCGGGCGCTCATTGCGCTTGCCGTAGGAGCATCCCTGGCTGTTGCGGGTGCGCTCATGCAAGTCATCACGCGCAATCCGATTGCATCGCCCAGCACGCTGGGCGTGAACTCCGGTGCCGCCTTTTTCATTATAATGTCGGCGGGTTGGCTGGGCATCAGCGGACTCCAATCCCTTACCTGGGTCGCGCTGATCGGAGCCGCGGTAAGCGGCGGTATTGTGTTTTTCCTGGGCAGCATCGGCAGGGACGGCATGACGCCGGTAAAAATCACCCTCGCGGGTGCCTCCATAGCTGCTTTCTTCCATTCCCTAACGCAGGGATTGATGCTCTCCGACGGCAAAATGTTCGACCAGGTGCTGGTATGGCTGGTCGGTTCGGTAGCCGGACGCGATTTGAACCAACTCGCAGCCGTGTGGCCGTACATGACCGTTGGCATGCTGGCTGCACTCCTGCTGGGCCGTCATCTGAACGCCCTCTCCATGGGTGACGACATCGCCCAGAGCCTTGGGCAAAAAACAGCCCTCATTAAGCTGTTAGCGGCAGCGGCCGTTATATTGCTGGCTGGAGGTTCCGTTGCCGCTGCTGGACCCATCGCATTCGTCGGAATCATCATCCCGCATATCGTTCGGTATTTAATAGGAAATGATTATCGCTGGATTCTGCCTTACAGCGCGGTGCTGGGCGCACTTCTGCTGGTGACGGCCGATCTCGGTTCCCGATATATTGCCATGCCGAAGGAAGTCCCGGTTGGCGTGATGACCGCAATCATCGGCGTGCCGTTCTTCGTGTACATAGCCAGGAAAGGAAGACGAGCACAATGAGTAAACACCGCATATTCCGCTCCAGGAACGCGAAAGTATCGTTTATGCTGGAGAGAAGAACACTATGGGTATGCCTGATCCTATTCGTGCTTTGCATCGCCGCCATGATTATTAGCACAGGAACGGGAAGCCAGTTTGTTTCGCCGCTTCATGTCATAAAGGCATTGTTCGGCAATGCTCCGCCCATGGAGCAGGTCATCGTCATGCAGCTGAGGCTGCCCCGAATTATTATCGCCGTGCTGATCGGTGCCGCTCTCGCGGTGGCTGGGGCTATTCTGCAGGGCGTCATCCGCAATCCCCTGGCCTCCCCCGATGTCATCGGCATAACGGAGGGAGCATCGCTTGGGGCGGTTCTCTTCATCTTCATATTCACAGGCACCGTATCGATCCATTGGATGCCGCTATTCGCCATCCTCGGTGCCTTTTTCATTACCGGTCTATTGTACGTGCTAGCCTGGAAAAATGGCGTATCGCCGCTGCGGCTTGTCTTGATCGGTATCGGAGTATCGGCTGCGATCAAATCCATCTCCTATATGCTGATCATATCCGGACCGCTGCAGCTGGCCGACCGCTCTCTTACCTTCATGGCAGGCAGCATTTACGGCATGTCCTGGGATAAGGACGTTATGACTCTGCTGCCTTGGATTGCGGTACTTCTACCGCTTACTTGGCTGCAAGCCCGCAATGTGAACATTCAAGCCTTAGGAGACGACGTTGCCAGCAGCACAGGCGCCCAGGTTCAGAAACAGCGGCTGATCCTAATCGGACTCAGCGTTGCCCTGGCCGGAGCTGCCATCTCGATCGGCGGCGCCATCGCCTTTATCGGACTGATGGCACCCCATATGGCCCGCAGGCTGGTGGGGCCCAACTTCGGAAGCGTACTGCCGGTCAGCGCTCTGATCGGTGCGATTCTACTGCTTGTCGCCGACCTGGTAGCACGGACGGCATTTCTGCCGCGCGACGTGCCGGCAGGTGTATTCACCGCCGCGATCGGCGCGCCGTTCTTCCTCTACTTGCTGTATCGTAACCGCAATCGATTCTAGAACCGAAAGGAGCTGGCGTCATGAATACGCTGGAAGCAAAGGGATTGGGTCTGTCCTATGGGGGAGACTTTATATTCGAAAATCTGGATTTAACCGTGCCAATAGGTAAAATCACCGTGTTTATCGGCAGCAACGGCTGCGGCAAATCCACTTTGCTGCGCTCCATGGCCAGGCTGTTGAAACCGCAGCGCGGCTCGGTTGTATTGAACGGAGCCGATATCGCAAGTTTGTCCACGAAGGACGTGGCGCGTAAGCTCGCTATTTTACCCCAAGGACCTACCGCCCCGGAAGGATTAACGGTGATGCAGCTGGTGAAGCAAGGACGCTATCCGTACCAGAGCTGGCTTCGTCAATGGTCACGCGAGGATGAGGAAGCCGTCACGGCGGCGCTGGCATCTACAGGTTTGACTGAACTGGCTGACCGTACGGTTGACTCGTTATCCGGCGGCCAACGCCAGCGGGCTTGGATCGCGATGACGCTGGCACAAGAGACGCCGCTCATTTTGCTTGATGAACCAACCACCTATCTGGATTTAACCCACCAGATCGAAGTACTGGATCTGCTGTATGAATTAAATGTTCAAGAACAACGGACCATTATCATGGTGCTGCATGATATCAATCTGGCCTGCCGCTATGCCGATCATATCGTCGCCATTCGCGATGGAAGCATCAAGGCCAAGGGCGCACCGGGAGAAATCATTAATTCCGAGCTGATGCAAACCGTGTTCCAACTGCCGTGCGAGATTATTCCGGACCCGTTGTACGGGACCCCGATGTGCGTCCCGCGCGGAAAAGGCATGCGCAGGCCTTCAGCCGTCAAGCAAGAACCAGCGGAACCCAAACAACCAACTACGCCACCCGCCCCTGAACTGGCACCAGTGTAGCATACATGTAATAGAGTCGGCTCCCTTCCGCATTCAAGCGGGAGGGGCCGTTTTTTTAATTTGGGCTTTTCTCGCAGTATAGGTGCTATTATCTAAAACAGGTTTTCGCAAACCAAGACATGATGGCAGCCGGAACGGCAGCACATCATCTGTTAAACGAATCGGCTAGCCACCCGTCCATCATTTTGGAAACAACAACCGACAAGTGCGTTCTGGAAACATGCCGACCCAAAGAAAAACCACCCTAGCCATCAGGGCAGTCACTGTATTTGGAATAAGTCTAAAACATGGATCTGTCTGCCATTGCTCACTACTGCTCCGTTATCGATACATCATGACCATTTACCTACACGCAGGTCTTTCTTCCTTTGGCGATGCGGGAGTACTTTGAACAGCTTGGACTTTTCACGTTTTCGCTTTTCCAGCAGGTTCTTTACCCCTCGCATCAATATCCGGTACCTCATCTCATCCTCGTGGCCGAACTTGCGCATCTCGTCAAAATACTCGTCTGTCATCCTATCACTCCAGCTGTATAAGTCTATAGAACTAGAATATAGGACCGAACTATACAATTTCTAAACAAGACTGGGTTGCACGTTAAGCCGATGGCTCTTGCATAGCTGAGCTGCCGGCAGCCTTCAAGGTTTGCTTTCTTCGCCGGAGGAGAGCCAGCTCTTCCTCACCTCGCCAGGCGGCTTCAGGAAGAGCGGAAAGGGGGATTCACCTTTATCTGCCTGCCCTCGTACTCGCTCGATTCGTTCCGATGTTGTACAGCGAATGTTCGTTTCACATCGGATCGACAGGTATTATACAATGAACAAAAAAAGGGGGCGTTGTTCATGTGGAGTATATTCAGGTTGAACGGGCCGGTCTGGGCAGGCATCGCGGCGGGCATTCTTCTCGGGCTGTTCCTCAAGATTATCGAGCATATCACCACGCTGAAGGTCTATACGCTGCTCCTGAACGTCGATTACGTGCCCGTTCTGAAGGAGCTGAAGCTTCCTGAACTGATCGAGTTTGCGCTGCACCTCGTCATCTCCGTCCTGCTGAGCATTCTTCTAGCCATCTTTCTGAAATCAAAGAACTGGCCTCGGGGGAGAAGCTTGTCTTGGGTTTCCTTGGTATGTCTGGCCGTAGGACTGCTCCTGTATCCGACTACCGTTTTGTCTAACCGTACGCCGGAGTTAACTGACCTCGCTGCCCTCCTATTCTGGCTGGCAGGTCATCTGTTATACGGCATTGCATTGGGCTGGCTGCTGACGGGTTCACGCAAAGCTTCAGCCTAGGTCGGATAGCAGCCTTACGGAAACGCCGGTTTATGGATTAACGCAAAATGACCGCTCCGTTTGAATGGGAGCGGCTTGAGCGTATGGTATTTGTTTAGTACAATTTTTTTGATTTAATTTTCCAACGCTTTCAGTTGATTAACGATAGGTAAAACCCAATTCGGCAAATTAATTTCCCTATGCTTAATTATCCCGAATTCTGCTTCCAGAACAATTTCTCCACTTAGTGCGCTATTATCTATCACTAGTAGATGATCAACCAGGCCCAAGTATTGGAGAAGATTTTGCATAGAAGAATGATGCCGATGCATGATATCTTTGGCAGGGATGTGGTGACCCCCATTACGAACTCTGCCGGCTACTCGTTCAACATTAAGATTTGGATCACCAAGGCCTACATAAAACATGGTGACCTGGAAACCATTTGCTTTTGCTTCCTTCATAAGCCTAATGGCGTACCCACCCGAGAGCGTCGTTTCTATGGAGAAATCCCGTTGAAATTGTAGGCATTCTCGAGCTAATTTTATTGCCTCTTTTCCTGCTGAAACGCGGGCTGATTCAGGTTGCTCCGGGCTCAGACGCCTAGCCAGTGCATCGGGATCAATATTTACACTCACCCCAATTCGGTCGATGATGAGATTACGAATCGTACTCTTCCCACTCCCGTTGTTTCCGGCAAAAACAAACATCGTTGTTGGTTCAACTGTCTTTTCCCGAGACATATTCCTTCTCCCCATTAGAATACTCCCTTACCAGTTTGCCAAAATCATCTTTATATACAACATAAGATTCATTTACTTTGGCCTCAAGTCTTGCTCTTTCGCCAGTCAGCCTAATAAGTTTGGTTAATTGTTTATCCTTTGTCATAGCCACAACCTCCAACTTATTGTCGTTGAATACCGTTTCTCTTTTAAATCATATCACAAACTGATTAATCCACCACATAGGATTAACTTGTATAAACATCTTTGAATTCGACTGGGTGATTAACGCAAAATGACCGCTCCACTTGGGGGCGGTCACAGCTATGAAACCGAATGCGCAAATGCCGCACTCAATACTATGAAGCTTCACTTTGGCAGTGCTAGCGTCCCAAGGACAAGTCCTTGTCCACTTCGCTATCGGATTCCTCATCCTCGACGTTCGCGTCGTCGCCGGATGCAGCTACGCCATCCATGAAATCTTGAATCTGACCGCTGTTGCGGGTCAATGTAGCAACGGAAACCTCATGCTTCTTCGCGATATCAGACTTCGTTGTTGAAATGTTAAGCGATGAAGTTACTATATATTCTAACGCACTTGCATATCCGCCCTGTTTGCGGTACTTCGGATTGGCTTCTCGGGAGAAGCTGTTCCAGACCATCAGAAGGCTGAACACTTGAAACAGCTGCTGATCATCCTGCAATTCGTAATCCCGGCAGATTTGAGGAAACACAGACTCTGCAAGCTCACGATGCTCATCAGCGTTCCAGTCCATCCATCCCAGCTTGTCGTTAATCATCTGCCGCAATTGATCGACCTGTAGCTTAGGCTCTGCTGCTCTCGCACCAGGGAACTGGATGACTTTACCGTATACCGTGCGTTCATCTCTTTCAAGACAACATCTTTTGTACTTTTTCCCGCTTCCGCAGTGACATAGATCGTTTCTTCCTAGCTTTTTCATTTCCTAGCTCCTATTTGAATGATTTCTTCTATTATACATGGAAAATATGAAAATGCGCATCCCAAGCCTGTAGACCCTTAAGGCATGCCGGCCTTCCGCGTCATAACACTCTCTTACAGGGGGGGGCTTCCGATAAGAAGGTGTCCAGGCAAGTTAGATAGCAAAAAAGCGCGGGTCCCCTCTATGAAAGCCGCGCCCCTTCATATTATTCTATAATATCGTCATAACGCAAGTAGGATGTAACAAATTTGTTAGAACCTATAATAGACTTATGCCATTTTTGGTAAAGATTCCATAGATTCGCGCCTTAAGGCCCATTGGCCTGGCCCAAACGTCACAGATAGCGACCGAGCATCTCCACCACCGAGTCGGCGCACATCCGGTATCCTTCCTGATTCAAGTGAAGGCGGTCATCCGACAAATAACCGCTCAGATCCTCTTTGACCCTGGCATTCAGATCATGAATCGTAATGCCCATCGGCACAAGCGCCTCCACAGCGTATAAAACGAGAAGCGCCCGTTCTCCCCCGGTGCCACGACCTCTGCAAGGCCTGCCAGCCTTTCTCTAACGTAAGGCTCATATCCCCCCTGCCTGATGGAATCGCCCAGCAACAATATCCTCTTCATATATCCGCCTCCTCTTCGATCCATCTATACTCGTAACCGAAACGGCCTTATCCTGATCACCTCAGGATAAGGCCGCTCGAGCAGCACTACGGCTGAACCTGTTGGTTCCTCCAGATTAATAGCCCAGTGCGGTTTTGGCTTCCTTCCACTTCGCGTTCAGCTTGTCGAACGCAGCCTGCAGATCGTCTGCCACAATATATTCCTGAACATAATCGCCAGTACCGATACCGATTTGCGCTTTATTGGCGATTTCGTTAAACTTCGGATCGGTTGCTTCACTCTCGATCAACGTCGGATTGAACGATTGGAATTCGGCAAGCTGCGATATGGAGGACTCTGCCGACTTGATGATCGGCATGAAGCCGGAATCTTCCACATAGCCGGATTCCTTCACGAAGAAATCGATCCAAGCAGTCGCAAGCTCTTTGTTCTTGCTGTCTTTGCTGACGGCGATGAAGTAATCCGAACCGAGCGGTGCGTTGTACTTGCCGCTATTATCATACGGGAGCGGGAAGAAGCCGATGTCCTCCGAAACTGCTCCTGCGCCGATCACCTGCGGGATTACCCAGTTGCCCAGGAAGTACATCGCCGCTTTGCCGGAAGCCACTTCGCCCTTCGAAATCTCCCAGTTATTCGTGTACAGATCTTTCTCTACCCATTCGTTCTGCACGAAGGTGCGTCCGATATTCGCGAGGATCCCCCAAGCATTATCCACCTGGAACGGCGCTTCCTCGGCTACCTGCTTCGAGGCGAACTGCGGATCCCCGTTTACGTACCATGCGGAGTTATCCGCCCAGTTGCCCATCGTCCATTGAGCCCCGAAGTTCATGTACAGCGGAATGATGTCCGCCGCTTTCAGCTTCTCCGCAGCCCCGTAGAGCTCATCCAGCGTGGTTGGCACTTTGTCGACGCCTGCTGCCTCGAACGCTTTCTTGTTATACACAATCCCTTGCGTATTCACGCCAGTGGAGATCCCATAGCGTTTCCCTTCGAAGAGGGTATTGTCCGCAAAATAGACATCCTCGAACATCGCATCCGGCAGCGGTTCAAAATACTTGCTGTACTCCGAAGTGGCAAGACCTGTCGGAATCATCAGCACGTCGCCGGCTTCTCCGGTGGTCAGACGGACCTGAATATCCGTCGCATAGTTCGTCAATCCTTCGAATTCAATTTCAGCCTTCGGATATTTTGCTTTGAAGGCTTCCACGTATTTGTCCAGCGTGCCGTCATTCACCAGGTCGGTTCGGTGCGTCAGCACCTTCAGCTTGCCGCCAAGCTCCGCTTCCCCGGATGCCTCGGTTGGCTCGCTGCCTGCGTTATTGCTCGGCGGCGTCTCGGTGCCTCCATTATTCGTTTTATTTCCTCCGCAGGCGGCCAAAATGGATGATACGGTTAAGAGCAGAAGCAGTGCCATCGTGAATCTTTTTTTCATTTCGTCTTCCCCCTGTACTATGAATGTATTACGCTTCCTGTTTTCTCATGAAGCGCTTACTGATATCGCTTACATTCCAAATAATAATCGCTAACACGCCCAAAACAAATGAAGTGTTTTTGTTTTTATTGTCATAAATTATGCTAACATATCATTTTCTTGTTAGGTTCCAGAATATCTCCTTAACTATAGCAAAATCGCACCGCGCGTCTAAAGAAGCAAGCGGTGCGATACCAACCCTATATTCTTAAGCTCAGCTACCTGGCGAACCCGGTAAGTCCAGCCGGTAACAATCTACACCCGAATTCCGGCAGCATAAAATGTCTTCACCGTCTCCTCGGCCAACTTGCCGTACATGCAATAATCATCGTTCAGGGCCGCTTCCCCCAGACCGTACAGCCGTGCCGGCCAGTCCCACAGCATGTACCCCTGCATCCAATCCCGCTTGGCGCAGGCCGCGAACATTGCTTCATAATAACGCCGCTGCTCCTCCTCCGACGGGCCGCCGGGCAGCGACCAATCGTTCGGCCGGGCCGGGGAGCCCTCGCGGCTCGGGCAGCCAGCTTCCATGAAGAAGAACGGCTTGTTCCATCGGCGGACCGTGCCTTCGATCCGGTCCAGCTGCTCCTCCCACTGATCGATCGGATAATAGCCGCTGGAGGAGATGATATCTACCGCATCCCACCAGCGCACGCGCTCCTCCTGATATTTATCGCAGTTATACGTCACCAGCCCGCTATAAACGCTTCGTACACCGGCAATCAGGGCCCGCCACTCCACGTCCCGCTTGTCGGCCTGCACCATCTCACAGCCCACGCACAGCATCTCGCAGTGCTCTTCCTCCGCGATTTCGGCATAATGGCGAATGAATTCCCCATAGGATCGGAACCATTCGGCCCAGCTCGGTTCACCGGGAACCTCCTCGTCGAAGAAGTTAATGTGGGCTCGCCATGTTCCGTTCGCGACGTTCACGACCGGCTTCAAGCACACCTTCAGGCCCAGGCTCTTCGCCTTGCGGATGGCCCATCGCACCTCGTCATCCGTCACCGTCGGTTCCTCCCGGAACGGGATTTCCGTCGACTGCGGCGTTGCCTGCACGGCAGACAGCGCAATGGCCACCCAATTCACGTTCATGTCCGCCATGCGTTCCATGGAGAATTCCGCCTCGGGTCCCGACCAGGAGCCCCGTACGCCAGTCCATCCCCAGGTCATGCCGCATACTTTTTCTGTCCACGTGTTTGTCGAGTTCATATATCGAGTCTCCTCTTCTACATCGTCTAGTGTTCGTTATTTGACTGCTCCGTTCGTAACCCCCGCAAAAATATACCGCTGCATGAACAAGAACAACACGACCGTCGGAATGAAAATAATGAGAATGCCTGCCGAGATCACGTTCAGCTGCGCCGCGTTCGGACCGATGAAGGAATAAATCGCAGTAGACACCACCTTCAGGTCTTGGCTCGGCATATATAGATACGGCGTGTAAAAATCGTTGTAAATCGAGATGCTCTTCAGAATGACCAAGGTGGCCGTAGCCGGCGCAAGCAGCGGGAAGATGATGGAACGGTAGATTTTGAACAGGGACGCCCCCTCCAGCATGGCGCTCTCATCCAGATCCCGCGGGATGCTGTTGACGAATTGCAGATAGATGACGATCTGGAGCACATCAGCCCCCAGGTACAGCAGAATCGGCGCAAACATCGTGTTGTAAGCCCCCAGGCTCTGGATGACGCTGAAGGTAGCCACTTGTGTCGTGACCATCGGGATGACCTGAGCGACCAGATACATGCCCATGATGGCTTTTTTCATCTTGAACTCAAACCGTCCGACGGCATAAGCGACCATGGTGCCAAACAGGATATTGCCGACAACCGAAATGACCAGCACGATCAGGATATTGCGAAAGCCAAGTCCCAAATCCCCGATATCGATTACCCGCTTAAAGTTCTCGAAGTTAAAGAAACTATCCGGTAGACTAAGGCCTGATTGATAATACTCCACCTGGGTCTTGAACGCCCCTACAAAGATGGAGTAAATCGGAAAAAACACCACGAACAAAGCGACAACCAGCGTGAAATAGTTGAACATCGTAAAGCCGAGCGAGCGTTCCCTTCTCATGATTGCTTCTCCTCCCTGAACAGCAGCTTCCGCTGGATGACAATGAACAGCAGCACGATAATTAGCAGCACAACCGCCATCGCCGAAGCCAGTCCAAAGTTCTGATACTTGAACGCCGTATCCACCGTTTTGATAACGAAGGTCGACGTATCGTTCGCCCCGAGCAGCATCACAAACGGAATATCGAACGCTTCGAGAGCGCCCGTCAAGGTGAGGATCAGCATCAGCTCCAGTACGCCCCGGATGCTAGGCAAGGTAATGTAACGGAACTTCTGCCAACCCGATGCCCCGTCAATCGAGGCTGCCTCGTACAGGTCACCCGGAATCGATTGGAGCGCCCCGATAAAAATAACCATGTTTAGCCCCATGTACTTCCACATCGAGATGAACGCCAGGGCAAAATTCACGATCCCCTTATCGCCCAGCCAGCTCTGCTGCAAGGATTCGAGCCCCAGTGCGCCGAGCAGCGTATTCAGCGAGCCGTATTCCATGTGGTATACGTTCTTGAACATGATGACCGTGGCCACGCTGTGCAGCACGTACGGCAGGAACAAAGCAACCCGGAAGCCGTTCCTCCCCTTCAGCTTGCTTGTCAGAATGACGGCAAAATAGAGGGCAAACACAACCTGGATGAGGCCCCCGACCAGATAATACAGATTGTTCTTGAGTGAACTGAACACTTCGGGCTTCGTAAAAATCTCGACGTAGTTGTCAAAGCCGATAAAGTTCATATCCCAGCCGAGACCCGACCAGTCCGTCAAGCTGTAATACAACAGCGATAGTGCCGGATAATAAGAGAAGGTCAGTGACAAGAGCACCGGAATGGCAAGGAAACCGAACAGAATAAGATAGCGCTGCGTTTTATAACTGAAATTGAACACGTTCCCTTCCTCGCTTTCTTGATGAAATGGTACCGTTTTCAATCATTATAAAAGACAGCGCCTTGAAAAATAATAGACTTTGTTTGCTTTTATTGTCCTCAGTTTAGATAACAGTCACCTAACAAAATCGCGGTACTCCTTTGGTGTTTTCCCCGTCATTTTTTTGAATACTTTATTAAAATAAGCCGGGTCCGGGTAGCCCACGCATTCGCCGACCATATACGTCTTGAGCCCGTGATCCTCCTTCAGCAGCCGCTTGGCATGCTCGATTCGCACGGCGATACAATAGTCGGTAATCGTCTCCCCCGTCTCGGTCTTGAACAGCTTGCTCAAGTAACTCGGGGTCAAATAGACCAGATCGGCGAGGTGCTGCAGCTCTATTTCCTCGGTATAATGCTGCTGAATATAGGCTTTGATCGTCTCCACAGCCCGGTGCTCGCTCTTCCCTTGATCCAGAAGCCCGGCGGCCTGCTCCACAGCAGTCTTCAGCTGGCCCGCGAAGGAGCGCCAATTCTCGCTGTTTCCCGGCTCTAGGTTCCAATCCACATCCCCGACTGGAATGCCGCGCTGCTTCATCTCTTCCGCCATATATGACTCCAGGACAAAACAAACCTCTCTCAGCTCGGCCCAGCCCGGCTGCAGGGAAGCCGTCTCATCCAGCCATGTCCGCAGCGCCGCCGGCAAGCGCGCATACTCGCCGGCACGCAGTGCCGGAAGCAGCAGCTTATCCAGCGAACGGACAAGCCGGTAGCGCTCTTCCTTCTGAACCGGCTGTCTGCCTTCACCCCCACAGCAGCGCCTTTCGTCGCTGTACCAAGCCTGCTCCAGCACGCGCGCGGCTTCCCTGTAGGCCTGCGGCAGCCATCGGCTTCCACTGAACACGCCGCTGATGCCTGCCTTCGCCGATGTGCCCGCGGGAAGCTGCTGCAGGAGCATCGCAGCCCATTCCCTTACGATATTCGCATGGCTGGACTCTGCAATGGACACCAGGATCGCCTGCCGTTCCCCTTCGCAGTCGATAATTTTCTGCTCAGCCCCCCAAGCCGATGTCCATTCAAGCAGCCTCTCTTCCACGATTTCCGGGAATGTGCGAAGCAGGATGACCGCATAATATCCGTGGAACAGCGCCTGCTGATCCAGTCGGTCGCAGACTTCCTCAAACAAATGCCCCGGCATTTTTCGCTGATCCGCGCCTAACAGGAAGCTCGCCAGATCGTCCGACTCCAGCTTGCGCTCGTTCTGCTCGCCCTTGACCAGCTCGTCGACGTTCTCCAGCATGCGAAGCAGCTCTTTCATATTGACCGGCTTGAGCAAATACTCCAGGGCTCCCTGCCGCATGGCGGTCCGGGCATATTCGAAATCGTTATAACCGCTCAGCACGGCGAATTTGGTATGGCAGGCCATCTGCTTGATATTCGCCATTAGCTGGAGCCCGTTCATTTGCGGCATTTTGATATCGGTAATAACCAGATCGGGCTGCAGCTCATGCCATTGATCCAGCAGCTCCTGACCGCTTGCGAACGTCCCCACGACGCGGTACTGCTCGCCTGCATCCTGTATGAGCTTGCCCAGCCCTAACCTGATCCGTTCCTCATCATCCACCACTGCAATGTTAAGCATTCGCAAGTCCTCCTGTTCTCGGTTCTTCTATATGGTCCGCGGGAAAGGTAATCCGAACGGAAGTGCCCTGCCCTTCCTCGCTGTCTACGCCAAGGCCGTAAGGTCTGCCGTATCGGAGCTGAAGTCTCTCATGCACATTGCGCAGCCCGACCCCCCGGCCGTCCGTACCTTGAGGCTGCGCCTGATCCAGCAAGTGGCGCAGCCTGTCAAGCGCTTCTCTCGACATGCCCAGCCCGTCATCCGTTACGGTGAAAACATGGTCCGTACCATCCATGGCATAGGTAATGGTCAGATGGAGCACGGGTTTGTTCTCGTCAAAGCCATGATTGACGGCATTCTCGATAATCGGCTGAAACAGCAGCTTCATCACCTTAATCGAATTAGCTGCCGGATCATCCGGCAATGTCAGCATGAACCGCTCGCCGTAACGGTAATTGAGCAGCTCGATGTAGGCTTTGACATGCTCCCACTCGTGCTTCACCTCCACGACCTCGCTGCCGGCATGAATGCTGTAACGGAGCTGCTTGCCTAACAGCTGAACCATATCCCCCACCTCATGATCATCATGAAGGACGGCCGTCATCCGGATCGTCTCCAGCGTGTTGTAGATAAAATGCGGATTGATCTGGTGCTGTAGGCGCTCCAGCTCCGCCTCCTTCTTCCGCTTCTCGATCGTGTAAATATCATCAATAAGCTGTTTGATGCGTGCCATCATCCGGTTGAACGAAACCCCGATCAGCGATGCCTCGTCACGCCTTCGGACCGGGAACACCACATCCAGCTTGCCGGCCTGCACCTGCTTCATCAGATGGACGATGGACCGCAGCGGTCTTGTCAGTGCATAAATCAGAATCAGGGAAATGATAAGGGCAAAGCTGGTAACGCCGACAGCCGCAGCGATCGTAATTTTGCGGGTCTTAAGCGCATCCTGCATCAGCTGACGCTCCGGCACCGTAATCAGGATCAGCCAGCCCGTCTGCTCGGATTTCCGGTAAACGACCAGCTGCTGCTCCCCGCCAACGTCAAGCCGAAAGCTTCCTTCGTTACCGGTGGCCTGGGCAAGCGCCTCATTATCGGTCATGCTGCGGGACAAATATTTCTTCTCGCTGTCATAGATCACGGTCCCGTTGTCATCCAGGATGAAGGTGGTGCCGTGCGTCGTTTCCTCCAGGTCGGTGACGATGTTCTCGATCACGCCGATGTTGGCATCCACCACGATGGTGCCGATAGAATGGTACGATTTATCGATAATGTCGCGGACGACCGTGAACATATACTGCTTGCTGCCGGCGGACACGGCGATCTCCTGCGTGCTGACCAGCACGGGCCGGCCGCCGGCCGCCGTGGCGAGCTTGCGCCAGTTGTCATAGTACTGCTGCAGATTCGAGCGGTTTCCGCCGCTTTTGACCACGTAATACGGGTTGCCGAAAAGGTCGAACAGATACACGTTACTCGTGCCTTCCTTTATGTTGTTCATGAAATAGATGCTCCGCTCGACCTTGCGCGTGATCTGGAGCTTCAGCTCGCTCTCGTTCAGGCTCGCCGATTCCTTCGGCTGTCCTTCCGCCTGGTAATGCCGATTCGACAGCTCAAGCCCTGACTGAATTTCATTGAGGTACGAGGGAATGATCGAAATTTTCATCATATCGGTCACGTAATCGTCCAGCTTGCCCATCATTTTGCTCGACAGCTGGGACACGTAGGCGACCGTATTGTTCTCGATGGTGGCCGAATAGCGTTCTGCCGCAAAATACGTGATGAGCCCGATCGGGAGGATGATCAGAAACAGAAAGACCACAAACAGCTTCCGGTCCAGACGCCCAGCCGGCCGCTCCTTCCATAGACGGGCAATGCAGGCGCGCATATTCATCTCAATCGACCTTCTTGGCATAAGCCGTGGATTCGCGGAGGATGAAGTCACCGGCAAGCAGTATTTTTTCCAGCGGACTATCCGGCTGCTCCACCCGTCTCATCAACATCTCCACCGCCCTGCGTCCGAACGCCTCCTTGTTGACGTGAATGGTGCTCAGCGACGGAGTCGCAAAAGCCGCATCCTCAATGTTGTCAAAACCGGTAACCGAGCAATCTGCGGGCACTTTGGTACCCAGCTTGCCAAGGACCGTCATAACGCAGATGGCAATGGAGTCGTTCGCGCACACAAAGGCAGTGGGCAGCTCATCCATCCGACTTAGTATCATCTCCAGCGCCTCCGTCATTTCGGAGCGGTTGTCCCCTTCGAAGCTAAGCAGCTCCTCGTTCTGATTCAGCGGGATCCCCTGCTCGCCGAGAACGGAGCGGTACCCTTGATAACGATCGGTGAAGCTGCGCGAAAACCGGACGTTGCCCACGAACTGAAGCTTTCGATGCCCGCACCCCGTCAAGTAATTGGTTACCCGTCTCGTGCACTCCACATTGTTCATGAACAGGGAGTCTGACGGAATCAGCGGATCTTCATGATCAATCAATACGAAGGGGATCTCCAGGCTCCGAATTTCGAGGAGCAGCTGCGACGAGATGAATCCGACGCCGATGATGCCTCTCACCCCGCTCGGATTAATCAGGTTCGCAAAGCTGTCCTTGAATTGGTCGGTCACGATGACCATCCCCGTCTCCCTCAGCTCAAGCTCATTTGTGATTCCATCGATAATTCGTCCCCAATACAGTGAATCACGTGTCTGATAACGGACATTCGGAACGAGCACGATTACGGTCTCCCTCGCGGCAAGGGGGCCGCTGGCGTTAGTTTCGTTCTTCTTGCCTCCGGCCTTCGGGGGCTTGTTGGCAAAATAGCCGAGTTGGGTCGCGACGTTCACGATTTTCTCCCTTGTCTCCAGACTGACGCCGGATTTACCTGAAAGCGCTTTAGAAACTGCGAACTTTGAAAGTCCGAGATGATCGGCAATTTGCTGCATCGTGACTTTTCCTGCCATAAGCTGCACACATCCTTTAGCATAATCGGTTAGTTATTAGTTATTTGTTATCATAACATCCTATTTATTAGGCAAACAATTAAAAGTTTTTGAATTAGGCGAGGGCACAGACAAAAGCCCGTTCCAACCGGGAACGGACTTTGTAACCTAATGATTCACCTTATTTACGTTTCATTGCGATAATGAAACTCCATACATACACCTTCATACACCGATACGCTAACATTTGGACGGTTAACTGCCCTATCGCTCTGCTGCAGCGGCTCTATCGCCAATCACTTGCCTTAGCACAGGCTCAAGCCCATCCGCCATCAGCTTGAAGCCAAGGTCGGTCGGATGAACCCCATCAACGGTCATCTCCCCGGGATCGTCACCTAACCAATCCGATCCATCCACAAACGTTAGGTTATGGTCTCCGGCTTCTGTCAGTTCCTGAATGAGCTCCATCTGAAACTTTTTCCGCGCGAGCCGTCCTTCGCGAAACTCCGGCATAAACGACTCGGCTCCATGAGGGATGCGGGATACCAGGATGATGGGAACCTGGGGATGGAACTTCCGGTAAGTCTCGATATACTGCGGCAAGGTCTGCCGATAAGCTTCGGTCCCCCCGCAATTCGCCTCATAATCAATCACGAGGCAGGCCGGCGCAGAGATTTGGGCGGCCAGCTCGGCAAGCTCCGGCTCACCCTTGCCGTTCCCCGAGAAGCCCAGGTTGACAAACTCCAGATGCAGCCTGCGGCTTAAGATATTCGTGTACGACATGCCGGGACGCGACGCGCATCCGCCTTGGGTAATGGAGGTTCCGTATACAATCACTTTTTGGGAAGAATCATAGGATTCCGGTGCCCAGACCTCCGCTTCTGGTTCAAGTCCAATCCACATCTCCTCGACGCCCTGGTATAAAGGCATGTTGAGCAGGAACGAGCGTACTTTGCGGTCCTCAACAGTGAAAAGGCTGCTCTCATACTCTACCTGACCTGGCTGGAAACGGGCCGTTCCTGCATGTTTCCACTCGCCTGGGCCGCCGATATACGCATCCACGCCGCACTCCCCCGTTGGCGGCATGTGATACATGCCGGATCCTGCGGTCAGCCGCACGCGGACCGAGACGCTTCGGGAATTCGTGCGGAAGCGGATCTGACCACCTGATGTGCAGTTCGCTAATGCATCCACCTCCGGCCCTATGGGAACATCAGGTACGGTAGGCAGCCTGCGATATTTATGTTCAACGTTGAGCCAGGCAAAGCCCGATACTCGGAACGGCTCCTCCAATGGGGAATACCATAACAGTTCGTCCGCTCCGGCGTTACCAATCTTCATGTTCTGATCCAACTGAAACGGAGACACCTTATCAGTTTCAGGGCTATTGTTCTGCACAATGTATCGCCTCCCTATGTAAGCTCGGGTCGACTTTTCGTTTCATTGGCATGGAGTGCATTGCCTTAGAACGGCTTACCGGTCCCAGGCCGTGGCAACCTCTGCCTTCAGCTCCTTCAGCAGCTCTTCCTTGTCATCCCGGTAGAACATGTTGTAGGTATCGAACGGGATCATCCGTCCGTCGGGATGCATGATGTGGACGCAGGATTTCTTGACGGAGCGGACATCGAAGTTATGGGCATCCAGGAACTGCATGATAATGACCCGGAAGACGTTGTCATAGGTAATCTGCTCCGGTACGGCGGCCAGCGGCAGACAGCAGAGCAGGCTCTTCAGGGAGAGCGCCGAGGATTGCGGCGAATGGCCCGTTGACAGCAGCTCAAACATTTTGCTCCGGATCACCGGATCCTGCTCAAACACAATCGTGTTGCTGTCGCCCTCGAGCAGGATTTCCGGGTCGATCATCCGCGTCAACGGCAGCACTTCCCCGCCCAGTTTCAAGGCGTAGCCCATAGCCAGGCAATCCGGATGGCAAGGCACCGGCAGAATGTCCGCATCCGTAAACACCTCGGACTGATCGATGATCATACGCCGGACTTCGCTCACGGTCAGCCGGTCGGTTGCCGGATCATACCCCTCCAGCCGGCCTGCTGCCTGAATCGGCTGAATCGTCACGCCGCGCACCGCTTTTTGCTGAAGTCCGTACTGAATAATGTCTCCGATCTCGCCGTCATTGAGGCCTTTCTTCAGCATGACGACCAGCGTCGTGGATATGTTGAATTCATTCAGATGGTCAATGGCCTGCTGGCGGATGCGCCGCAGGTCGGCCCCTCTCAGCTCCTTCAGCACATGCGCCTCAAAGCTGTCGAACTGCAGGTAGATTTCGAAGCCGGGCATATATTCGGCGAGCCTCCGCGCAAAATCGCGGTCCTGGGCAATGCGGATACCGTTCGTGTTCACCATAATATGCTTGATGGGGCGGCTCTTGCACATGTCCAGGATGTCAAAAAAATCCGGATGCGTCGTCGGCTCGCCGCCGCTGATCTGCACGATGTCGGGCTCCCCCTCGTTCTCGACGATCCGGTCGAGCATGAATTCGATCTGTGCAAGCGACCTGTAGGAAGTGCGATGCGGCGACGATTCCGCGAAGCAGATCGGGCACTGCAGGTTGCAGTGATCCGTGATCTCCAGCAGCGTGAGGCAGCTGTGCTGCTCATGGTCCGGACAGAGTCCGCAGTCGTAAGGACAGCCGTAACGGATCGGCGTATTCCAGACGAGCGGCATTTCGGACGGCTTGATGAACTTCCGCGTCTGATGGTAATAATCGGCCTCGGTTGCGATCAGCACTTTTTCCGGACCGTGAACGAGGCATCTTTTGAGCATATAGATCATGCCGTTCTCCTCGATGATCTTGGCTTCCACTTTGCGGTAACAGGTCGTGCATATGCTATTGGTCAGTTCATGATACAGATAAGGCCGGTTTTTTGGCATAATCAAGACTCCTTTGGTCAGCTTGGAAGTTGGGAACCCGGCATCGAACGGCGAAGCCTATTTCTGCCGCCGATCAGCCACGCATAATAGATGAGGCCCGCGATGCAGGCTAATTGAATATTGTTCAGTCCCAGGTAAGGATGCGGCGTCGGCTTGATCCAGTCGATCACCAGGCGGAACAGCAGATACCCGGCCATAAACCATTGAAACATCCGCCCGGACACGTAGCCCTCGCGAGTGGATCTGCCCCGGCTTTGGCGGTACAGCGGAAGCAGCAGCAAGGCCAGCACGATCAGGAACAGGATCTCATACAGCTGAGTCGGATGGCGATAAACCCCGTCGCCAAAATTCACACCCGTGAACCAGGTCGTCGGCGTACCGTAGGTATGGTCATCCAGACCGGTCAGAAAACAGCCGATCCGTCCGAGTCCCAGGCCCAGCATCAGCGGATAAACAAAATCATCGCCCGTGGAATGCTTCCATCCCACCAAGCGCTTCGTCAGCTCAACGCCGATCAATCCGCCCAGAAGACCGCCTACAATCGTCTTGCCTCCCCACAGCAGATGGAATTGGCGCAGCTGTTCCCAGGTGGCGGCCGGATCCTCCAGCCAGAATAGCAGCTTGGAGCCAATGGCCGCGCCGGTAATGATTCCAGCCAGAATCTGCAGGCTCATCAGCTTTGTCATGCCGCTCGGCCTGCGGGTCCATAAATACACGCGGAAGCCGATAAAGTAGGCCAGCGATTCAAACAGCACGTGCGGATGAATCCGCCAGGAACCCAGGTACACATAAACAGGAAACTCCATCTGTCCACTCCTTGATATCAAAACTTGAATTGGAAAAGCAATCTAACCGGAAATAGGCACGCGTTATTTTAATAAGAAAACAAGATTGCGCCGCAAATCGTTAGCAGCAGCAGCGCAAGGCCGCCCAAGATGGCCAGTATGGAGATGATCACGGTCACCCATACGTTCCTTTGCCGTCCCGGCATGCCTGGAGCGGGGTTCATCTCACCGCAGCGGTAGCGACAGCGGCCTGTTTCCGGATTATGGCATTCCTGACACACTGGCTTCCCGCAGCGAGTGCACTGAGCGACGGCCTCCCTCTCGGGATGGTTCATGCAGCGGTAGACTTCCATCCAATCACCTCACTTGGCATTTAATCCCTATATCCCCCATTGTAAACGTTACCGGTGAATTAGACTACCACCTACATTTACGACGCTTGTCCCAGGATTATGAGTAACATTGGGAGGCGCCAGATCCAGCAGCAAAGATGGGCCCGGCGCTTTAACAACAAAAAAAGGCAAGCCTCTGCCTTATGAAAGCCAGCGCTTGCCTATCCATTCCCGTCTTCTATCCGTCAGCTCGTGGGTGCATCCTGCCAAACATTAAACTTGTTGCCGTCCATATCCTTGAATTTGAACTGCAATCCGCAGGCACCGTGATCAACCAGCGGCTCGACCTCTGCCCCGTTCTCCCGCAGCCGTTTGTGCAGCTCGGTAATATTCTCGACCTCGAAGGTTAACGAGAACATCTCATAGTTCTCCCCATCCCATTGGTTGGTTACAAAGTTGGCTGTTCGGTTATCGAGCGTTTCCAGCAGGAATAGCCACTGTCCGTCCCCTAGGATCAGGATAGCGCCCGTATCGTCGCATTTTCTCACAGTAAGGCCAAATAGCTCAGAGTACCATTTTACCGCCAGCGGAAGATTCCTTACCGGGAGATAATTGCAATGAACCCTCTTTAGCAAAGGCTTGTTCACGGATTGGAGCTTGGGCACTTCGTTTAATTGGTTGTCTGTCGTCATCCTATTCACCTCTTGTTTAATGTGGTTACAATATATAGACGATGGAGCCGGATCAATTCCGTCACGAAGTCACTATTTTTTATCCATGTTTTTCAATCGCAAGATACTTATTGCCATCGGGATCATAAAATCCCAGCCATTTGCCGAATACATCATCCTCCCGGATCGGCTCGCTTCTAACCCCTTGTTGATGCAGCTGGTGCCCTAACTGCCCAACGCTCGCTACTTCGAACGTGAGTACTGGCAAGCTGGCCGGTGAGTGATGCTGACATTCGAGCAAATATAATTCCTGTCCGGATTCCAGTACCGGATTTCCGTGCCTGCTGGTTTCCAGATGAAAATGCAGGATAAACCATGCGGTCGCCTGAATTTTATCCGTGACTGGAATATAGAAATGACCGGCTCGCTTAAGGACTTGCTCCGAGACCTGCTGCTCGAAATCCCTCCCCAGACGATGGGTATGGAAATAATGCTCGAAATCACGGGCAAGATGCTGTTTCAAAACTTCTCTGGCACGTCGTATACGGCTTTCAACCGCAGATACCGACATATTAAGGAACTGTCCGATCTCTTTCATGGACCACTCGCTTAAGTAATGCAGCACGACAACGGATCTACTCTTCTCCTCCAATTCCTGCAAGGCTCCCCAGACGGAATCATGGATCACATATTGTTCCAGCCATGGCGTGATATTGTCCGATGATAGAGCCGTTTCATCCAGCGGGAGCGTTCGCCTGCTTCTTTTGGCAAAATCGAGGCTGGTCCGGTGCGCAATCGCATATAGCCAGCTGCCAAGCTTGGCAGGATCGTTCAGCGTATACAGGTTGCGATAGCACTTCAGAAATGCTTCCTGCACCGCATCCTGTGCCTCGTGGAAATCTCCCAGCACGCTGTATGCAACGGATAACAGGGCGTTGGAATACTCGTTGACGATCATCCGGTAGGCATCGAAATCCCCCGCTTTGGCATCCTCGATCCGTTGATAGGATAGCGGCGAATGTTCTTTCATTAGGACAGATCCTCCCACCTTGCCCACATCTCTTGCGGATTGAGCTCATATACCCCATTATCCCTGAACATGAAATGATGCATGATGAACTCCCGACGAAGAGTCGCAAAGTCCTCATGGTAACCCTGAATAAACTCGTTGATTTCCTTCTCGGTGTACTTACGTCCCTTCTCAAGTCGGGATACCATATGCGTTAGCACGATGAGTTTCTTCTTCAGCTGGGCAGGGATGCTCTTCAGCTTTCCATCGGAAGTGAAAAAATTGTTCACGACAGCGTCCTTCGTCCGCTGATCATCTTCCTCCAAGCGCTCCGGAACGCCTGCGGGCCTTACTCTCTGATAGATCAATTTCTCCGTCGCTCTCGCACTATTTTCGATAAAATAATCATTTAGCGAAAAATAGATCGTGTTCTTATCCCTGCGCTCTTTAATCAGGCTCGCTTCCCGCAGCTTCGCTGCATGGTGCGTAATCGTTGCCGGGGTGACGCCGATCTTCTCAGCCAGCACCTGTCCGTTCAATTCGCCTTCGGCTAACAGGATCAGCATTTTGATTCGCGTCGGGTCTGCAAGCGCCTTATGATAACTAACCACCTTATCCAATTGCATGGATATGTTCACTCCCTAAACAATTTGACGAACATCTAATTTACGTTTCATTAAATCAGATATTATCCCATCCGAAATTCAAAGTAAACCTTCAGTAACGCCCGAACTTCACAGAACATGAAAATAGCCCGCTCCATTGTTATAAAGGAGCGGGCTGCTGCATGACTATCGTTTCTCAAGTTTCGTATTCACATGCAGTTAACCAACGAACCGCGTCTTACACGACAGCAGCGTCGACTCTGGACTGATCGGCATTCTGGCATCTCTTGCATACCTTCAGCGCCGTGCCGTCCGACTTGTTGGCGACGTAGAGGAGCTTGATGCGAGAAGTACTGCATACCGGGCATGTGCCGCGGCCACGTGATGGCATACTCCAGAGTGCGCGGCCCCGTTTTGTTTTGGCCATGTTTCGTATCCCCTTTATTTCATAATCTCTCTAATGTTGTTGCGAACCCATGCAATGCACACAGTTTGTCCTTATTGCGTTTATTCTTTGTTATGAGAATTGTAATCCTCAAGGCGAGCAAGCTGGATATCTGTGCAACTCCATTATAGGGGACGACCTGTCGTCAAATATAGGGAATAAATGCTTATGAATTCTTTTTTACATAAGTTGTTTCAAGCCTTCATGAGGTCCATATTCGTTGTATGCCAGGTACATCTTGCAGAAAGCTAAGACGGTATACATCAGGATTGGACAAGCCCTCCCACTCCCTGAATCCAATTCGGTTGTCGTAATGCTTCAGCAGAAGCGAGATCAGGTTGCCGTGCGACACGATGACAGCATTCTGGCTGGAGCTCTGCTGGATCTCCTCCACCACACGAACGGCGCGGTGCATGGCTGTACGACTTGATTCCCCGCCTTCATAACACATATCCAAATCATCGTAAGTTCGGCGAAGCATCTCCCGCCAAGCAGGCTCATTGCGACCCGATAGAATTCTCTCCGTTAATCTCTCATCCATCACGACTTCCACGCCAATGAGATTCGCTAAGGGTTTTATCGTATCGCAGGCTCTACGGTAAGGGCTCGAAACAATATAATCAATCCCTTTATCCGAGAGAAACTCCGCAAGTTCAAGCGCTTGCTGAATACCCTGCCCGGTTAACGGAGCGTCGGCAGCTTGTCCCTCCGCTTTGCAATGCCGCACAATAAATACGTTTTTCATGAAACAGTGCCTCCTTTACAATCCAATATTACCCTTGAGCCCTTGATAGCTTCCGGACTCCGGAAATCCGTGCTGAACGATCGTCATAAACTTCTCGGTGAACCCGTAGCTTGTTAAATCTGCGATTGGGATCAAAACCACATCACCTATGGGATTGGAATCAAACTCGTTCGATGGGAGTCGGATCTCACCCTCTAAGCGTTCCAGCAAAAAAGTAATATGTAACAGGGAGGGCGATGAATCTGGTTTATCACATAGGTACAGGAGTTTCTTCACTTTGGTGGTCAGTCCGGTTTCCTCTACCATTTCCCGAACCATGGCTTCTTCCAGGGTTTTCCCCTGCTCTACCCTTCCTCCGGGAAGCGACCAGCCACGTTCTGCCGAAACGCTCTGTTTGACCAGCAAAATACGTTCGTCTTCAATCAGGATTCCGGTCACTCTAACCTGCAACAGGTTGTTCATTATCACACCTCCAGCTCGTTGGATTCTTCTTATTTTATTACTTTACACGATACGGACCGTTGTTGATAAGGGGGTACGGTGTTTCCGCTGATGAACCAACTTCCATTCACACAGATATTCCAACATTGTTCTCTGAATGTAACTAAGCAACTTTAGTTGTTTTTAACCTGTTGACTCTCACCTTACAGGAGACCGCAAAATAGGTTCCAGCCATTGATTCTGTAAGGAGGAATATCACCATGCCAAGCTCCATCCGTTTACTACGCAACGCCTTCGTCCGAGCGATCCTGATTTCCAATGTATGCTCCCAGCTCGGAATATGGATCCGAAATTTTGCCGTTCTGCTGTATGTCATGGACATGACAGGCGGGAATGCTGTTGCCATTTCCATGATTTCCGTCGCCGAATATGGACCGATCTTTCTGTTTGCGTTCGTAGGAGGTGTATTCGCCGACCGTTGGCGCCCCAAAGCAACCATCGTCTGGTGCGAGATACTCAGTGCCTGCTCCGTCTTCATCGTGTTTCTGATGCTGGAATCCGGCTCGTGGGGCGCCGTATTCTTCGCGACCTTATGCTCCTCCATCCTGTCGCAGTTCGCCCAGCCCTCCGGCATGAAGCTGTTCAAAATCCATGTACCGGACGAGTATGCTTCCATGGGCATGTCGCTGCTGCAAACGCTGTTCTCTCTCTTCATGATCATCGGCCCGATTCTGGGCACATGGGTATTTCAGCAATGGGGCATATCGGCAGCCCTCGTGTTAACGAGCGGATTGTTCATGTTATCTGCCCTAGCCATGCTGTTTGTGCCTAAAGACCAAGAGACATCTATAAACACAGCAGCAGTTCCCTCCATCCTTCAAGATATGGTCGACGGCGTTCGTTATGTTCTATTCAAAAGAGACCTGCTGCGGCTAAGCCTCTGCTTCATGGTTGTGGGTCTTGGGGTGGGGTTGATCTCCCCGCTCAGCGTATTTCTGGTGACCGAACGCTTAGGCTTGTCCGCTCAGGACTTGCAGTGGATTACCATCCCTTACGGAGCAGGCGAAATCCTGGGCGGAATCGTGACGTTTATGCTCGCATCCCGAATCGCTCCCGGACGGTTACTGATGATGGGACTGATCGTGAACGGCGCAGGCATTCTCCTGCTGGGTCTGTCGACAATCCTCTGGCTGACCATGCTCTCGCAATTCCTGATTGCGCTGCTGCAACCCGCTATTTTTATCGGGAACCACACCTTGGTCATGCAGCAAACGGAACAAGCCTACATCGGTCGGGTTACCGGCTTGCGCACGCCGCTCATGACCGGAGCCATGCTGATCACAATGGGATGCTCCGGTCTATTGAAGCAGGCCATGTCACTAACCTCCGTATACGCTTTGGCTGGCGCATGTTTTCTCGTTGGATTCTTGATGATCATCCCACTTCTCCGTGATGGGAATCACACAATGTCAGGACCTGGTGAAGCAACCGAGACTTAACATTCTACACAAATACAAAACCGAGCGAAACGATGACTTCAGCCGTCTCACTCGGTTTATTTGCTTTTTTAGCCAATGACGTCTTAATCCGCGTCGTCTTCTTCCTCCACCTTTAAGATTCTTCCCGATTTTGCGAGAATTTCGACTTCAAACAATCTGTTATCGGATGTCAGAATAAATATTTCATAAACCAACACGCCGTGCTCCAGATCCATATCGATATGAACGATTTGACCAGGCACACGGGCAAGTGCTATTTCTTGAGCTTGCTGCATGGAGACTCTCTGCCTGGTCATCGGCCCTGATACTTGATAGTAATTTCCGTACATTCGGAAGTAACCCCCTCAATAAAAATGTCCGCTCATGTACCATATGAGAGAGGCTGCTCCTTGGTGCCCATTGACGTCGTCTAATAATTACAGTTTTCGCGTGGATTCATATCGGCACGGTAATTTATATCTTAATCGTGGCTTGGGTATATTCTGGGAGGAACGTTCCGTTATAATGAACCATAAGGAAAAACATACCCTATTATCCAAAATAACGGATTGAGGTGAGTCATGTGACCGGAAAAACCCTTGTTCATCCTGATGGTCGAACCGTAACCTTACTCGACAGCGGCACCGACGACCAAGGGGACTATCTCTTGGTACAACATACGATTGTTAAGCAAGGTCCGATGAACGGCCCACATTGGCATCCGGTTCTGCAAGAAACATTTACTGTACAAGAGGGGCTTATGCGATTTGTGATTAACGGAGAAGAGACGATCATAGAACAAGGGGGGCAGGCCCGCATCCTTCCGACTCAGATTCACCAATTCTGTAATGTTAGCACAGACCGACTGGTTGCCCTGCATGAGATTCGCCCTCCGGGACAACATTGGAACATGTTTGAGCTTGTTCACAAATTGGAATGTGAAGGCAAACTTAACAACAAGGGGATTCCGTCGAACCCTTTATGGCTTGGTGCCGCTTGGAGAGTTATGGATGGGTACCTCGCGGGACCGCCCCGGATTTTGCAGACGGCTGTGTTAGGTGGATTAGCACGGCTGGCTGATCTTCTGAAATATCGAGTGTAAGGATCATTCCAAGCAGGAGGTGCCTATGAGCTATAACGGATCCGATTTTTATGACAACGATACGAACTTCGAGAACTACATGCAGCGACGGCAAGGGCAGGAGAACGCCAACGATACATTGGAGAAGCCCGTCATCTGGCAGCTGCTGGGAGATGTCTCAGACCAGCTTGTATTAGACCTGGGTTGCGGCGATGCTGGCTTTGGCGTGGAATTGTTGGAAAAAGGATGTGCATCATATGTAGGAATCGAGGGTTCCCGTAATATGGTGAAAGCCGCTTCGAACAATCTCGCCGGCTGCAACGGAACCGTTGTACACACGAGGCTCGAAGACTTTACATATCCCCGCGATTCCTATGATCTGGTGCTCTCCAGGCTCGCTATTCATTATCTGCAGGATATCGAGCCCGTCTTTCAGTGCATTTATCAGAGCTTGAAGCCAAGCGGCAGGTTTGTCTTCTCCGTCGAGCATCCCGTCATTACCTCCACGCTTCAACCGTCCGGTACCAGAACGAATTGGGTGGTGGACAACTACTTCATCGAAGGCTACCGGGAGCAGCAATGGCTCGGCGGTACCGTTCACAAGTACCATCGAACCGTCGAGGATTATTTCAGGGCGATGCAGAAAGCCGGCTTTATCGTGGAGCAGCTTAGGGAATCCAGTCCCGTGCGAGAACATTTCATAAACGAGGAAACCTATGAGCGCAGGCGCAGAATTCCACTGTTCCTGTTTCTGGCAGGGAGAAAGAGCGCGTAACTCCCATTCCATTCCGAAAAAAAAGCACCCTTCCACATCACAAGTGGAACAGGGTGCTTCTTAAGTTTAGGATGATTATCTGGGATGCCGGGAACGCCTACGCGTCCTTTCCTCTTACTGGGGTCTGCCGGTCTTGCTTCCCTTATTGAATCCACCGGACTTGCGTTTACGGGCTTGACCGTCCTTAGAGTTATGAACCGCTTCCGCTTTGAACTTACGTGCCATCTCTGAATACGGATTAAGAACAGCTTCCGCCTTCGGGTTACGTGCCGAATTCGTGCTCGATTGGCGTGCCGCGTCTGATTTCGGTTTACGAGCCATGTCGGTCTTCGGCTTGCGGGTGGCATCGGCCTTCGGTTTAGCAGTTGGTCTAACTGCTGCTGATTTGGCTCTGCCGGACTTGGCCGAGCCCGATTTCGGCGATCGGTCTACCTTGGCGGCTCTTAATGATCCCGACATCGGGAAGGCATGATCCTTCACTTCGGGAATGGACTTGCCGATTAACTTCTCGATATCCCGGAGAAAAGGCACCTCGTCCACTTCGCAAAACGATATCGCCGTTCCGCTCAGTCCCGCACGCCCCGTCCGGCCAATCCGGTGAACGTACGTTTCCGGAATGTTCGGAAGGTTAAAGTTAATAACATGCGACAGCTCGTCGATATCAATGCCTCGCGCCGCAATATCCGTAGCCACCAGAACCCGGGTCTCCCCGCTTTTGAAATTTTTGAGTGCCGTCTGACGGCTGACCTGCGATTTATTTCCGTGAATGGCTTGTGCCGAGATGTTCACCTTCGTCAGGTCACGCACAACCCGGTCAGCCCCGCGCTTGGTACGTGTGAAGACCAGGGCCGACACGATGGATGGGTCCTTCATCAGCTCATTCAACTGTTTCTGCTTATTTCCTGTTTCCAGCAGGTACACCGATTGCTTGATCCGTTCGGCCGTTGATGAAACCGGCGTAATCTCTACTTTTACAGGGTTTTGCAATAAGGTTTTGACAAGCTGGGTAATCTCCGCAGGCATGGTAGCCGAGAAGAACAGCGTTTGTCTTTTGCTCGGCATTTTGGCAATAATTCGTTTTACGTCATGAATAAAGCCCATATCGAGCATCCGATCGGCCTCATCCAGCACCAGAATCTCCACATGCTGCAAATCGACACGCTTCTGATTCATGAGATCCAGAAGTCTGCCTGGCGTAGCAATGAGGATGTCCGCTCCTTGCTGAAGCGCCCGCTCCTGTGTTTTTTGCGAAACGCCGCCAACAATGGCCGTCGACCGCAGCTTTGTGAACTGACTGTAGGCTTTCACGTTATCCGAAATTTGCAGGGCAAGCTCCCGTGTCGGCGACAATACCAACGCGCGAATACGGCGCGCCATCCCCGGTTTAGGGGGTTGTTCGTTCAACAGCTGAATCATCGGCACCGAAAAAGCGGCGGTCTTCCCTGTTCCGGTCTGCGCGCAGCCCAGCAAATCTCTGCCGGCCAACACAGCCGGGATCGCCTGAGCCTGAATAGGCGTTGGCGTCTTGTAATTCTCCTTCGCTAAAGCCTTGAGAATCACGGGGGATATATTTAAATCTTGAAATGTCATGGGGTCTCCTTTAAGGTGAATACCTATATTGTCTCATCACGTAACATGGGGCATCTCATATAGAGTCTCCACAAGCCGTTCCTTTACGTCATAACATATAACGATACCATACATTAGTATAAAAAAAGAAGCGGAATTTTTCTCCGCCTCTTTTTTATGCCCCAAACCGCTGCCGATACCCGCATTTTCTGCATAGCTCCTCAACAGCTTCCCGGCGTGAAAATCCATCTACAAGATTGTTCGCCCGCTCCCCGTCAACGATCTCCGAGAAGGACTTCTGATGGATATTGCCCAAGTTGATGACCCCTTCCCCATCCAGGCAGCACGGCACGACCGTCCCGTCTACCAGAATGGCCGCCTGGCTGCGAAGCGCATGGCAGAAGCCTTTGCCTTCATCCTCCGGGGCTGTCAGACTTGGCCACTGAAACTCATAATCCTGATTCAGATAGACATGGTCGGCGACCTTCACGCCGCCGCCGGGTTCAACCTTTTCCTCGATGCGGTAGTCCAAATTGAATTCCTGCTCCAAAATTTCGAGTGTCTGGCGATTGCGGCTCTTCTCTAGGTTCGTTTGGTTGTCCTGGGTCAGATTCCACAAACGGAACGAGAAGATGACTTTATGCTCCTCGGCAGCACGAACAAAGGAAAGAATCTCCCGCAAATATCCCTCCCGATTCGTGGAGCCCTCGTGACCGTCAAAACTGTGGAGCGAGAAGTTCATCTGTCTTAAGGCCGGCTTGCCCAGCAGCTTATGCCGGTTCTTCGCGATCAACGTTCCGTTGGTCGTAATGTTGACCTTGAACCCTTTTTCATGGCTGATATCCAGCAGCTCATCGATCTTCGGATGAAGCAGCGGTTCTCCCTTCACATGCAGATAAATGTAACTCGTATGCGGCTTGATCTCATCCAATCTTCTCGCAAAGTCTTCCACCTTAATGAAGTTGGCCTTACGCTCTGTCGGCGGGCAGAACGTGCAGGCCAGATTACAGATGCTCGTGATTTCTATGTAAACTTTCTTAAACGTCTTCAAGATGTTATCCCCAATCCCTTGTCTATGATCGCATGATTTGCTAGCTAGGTCGCTTGCGAATCCTTCATATCGTACCATAGGCGGGCTTATACAGCTACAACTACTGATGCTATCAGATGCCATTATGTATGAAGTGAACAAGAGGGTTCGCCTCTTCTTTAGTTTTATCAACCCATCTTATTGATAAGTAGTGTACAAACCACAAAAAAAGCACTGCCCTAATGACAGTGCTTTTTGTAAAAAATGACGGTTTCTTATTTATCAAAAATTATACTCGGCAAGTTCTTCAGGCGTTATAAATCTTACCGTGATGGAACTACCTGGGGGAGCTCGTGTGGATCGTCTATAAGACGAGCTTCTTGTGGAGGAGTTACAATGTTGTTTCCTTCATGCTCAACAACAGGTACAGGACGAGCTTCTGTTGGATAATCAACAACATCATTTCCTTCATTCTCAACGACAGCTACAGGACGAGCCTCTTGGGGATAATCCACGACATTGCTTCCTTCAGCGACAGCCACGAGACGAGCTTCTTCTGGCTGAGCTACAACATGGTTTCCTTCATTCTCAACAACGGCTTCAGAAGGTACCGGCCTAGGGGCCGCTTCTTGTGGTTGAGCTTCAGCATGACTCTCCTCATTTCCAATGACTTTGGGCGTATGGTTAGAAGCCCATGCCGCTGCGGATGTGCTAATTGCAGCAACCAAAAACACCGCTGTTATCGTGAGATACATCGTTTTCTTTTTTTGTTTCTTTACATTCAGCATCATCATTAGTCTCCTCTTTAATTGTTTGCCGCCACCGGATAAGGAGGCACAAAATTGCACGGGTAAATTCCTTGATCCTGCCATGACGCTTAAAATCGTCTCCCCATAGCGTTTTCGCTCGGCATGGGACATCTCTTTTACGACTTCTTCATCACAAGACAGCTCGCTCCATATATGAATGTCCTTGCGAAGAATGTGCACCAAAGGGTTAAACCAATGTAAGGCGCTTGCTCCGAGCGTGAATGCTTTGACCCATAAATCTTTCCGTTTCAGATGGATCAACTCATGTCGGATCACCATGTCCACGTTAACGGTATTCTCTATAGGGAGATAAATGGTTGGTTTCCATAGGCCGACAAGAACAGGACTCCGAATGATGGAGCTGTAGGCAAGCCTGACATTGCTTTTCACACCAAGGGCTTCCTTGAAGAAGGAGAGCTGTTTGGCAGCTTCGCTGCTTGTCGGAACGGTGGTACGTGTATGTTCTAGTTTCTTTAAAAATCTGCGATAACAATACATCTGCCATGCAGCAAAAGCTATAGCGCCGACTGCCCATAGGACAATTAGGGGAAGTGCTATGTTTGCTGATATGGTCTGATCTCGGATGAGCGGCTCCGGATGAATCCCTAAGTATGAACCGGGCAGCGCATGCTGCACAGTTGAAGGCAACTCGTTCACGATGGGAACGGTTGCTGTTGCATTGAATGTAAAAAGCGGCGAGATCCACTGAATACCAAGGACTACGGGTAAAAGATAAAAGCCTATTGCCATTTTGTTCATTCCATAACGCCACTTTGTAGGAAAGGCATTGACGGATACGATCCGCAGGACAAGCATGCTGGCTACGACGGCACTTCCAGCAGCGGTAAGGGTAAACAGCACTTCAAGAATCGTATTCATAAGCCCCCCTACTTTTGCGAAAACCATTGCTTCAGCTCTGCAATATCTTTATCTGAAAGCTTTTCGCCGTCATACAAAGCTGAAATTAGATTTTTAACCGAGCCTTGATATAATCCGTCCAGAACATGCTGCGTTTCCATAAGCTTATAATCTTCAGGCGAAATGCGAGGCGTATATTTATTTGTCCGCCCATCCCTCGTAGCCGTGAGTGCCCCTTTGTCCACCAAACGCGATAGGAAGGTGGAAATGGTCTGTGCCTTCCATTCTCTTCCTCTCTGGGCAAACAGAGCGAGTAATTCGGTGGATGTGACAGGCGGCGTACACTCCCAAATCACCTCCATTAGCTCCATTTCGGTATCCGATAATTTTTGAACCTGGTTCACGGTGAACACCTCTTTACGTCGTTATGCGTCCATAACGAACTTAATCACTACACGATGTAGTGATTATAACCTACTACATCACGTAGTGATATGTCAAGCAAAGGAAGTTGAAATTTTCCACTACATTGAACCTATACGTAAAATTAAAGAACCGCGCGAGAGCGCGGTTCTTATCTACAAAACAGCTCAAATTATCGAGGGCACCTATTTTCCTTGGGTCCTCTTATTTTGTATTCGTACAGATGGTAGTGTTAACGCCGTTTATTTTGAATCATTGTCGTCATTGTCTACAGCGTCGCCAGCTTTGTTTCCCAATGCTGCGCCTGCGATACCGCCGGCAATCGTGCCGATTGGACCCAGAACGGAACCTACAGCAGCACCCACGACGCCGCCGCCAGCTGTTCCTAAAGCTTCTCCAGCTTCAATATCCATGTTGGTCGTGTCGCGGTCAGAATCAACCTTTTGATTACGATCGTTTTTATTAGCCATCCATCTCACTCCCTCAACATTGTGATAGGAACAGCTCCATCTTGCCAGACGTTGTTCCAAACCATATCTTGCCCTAAAGAGTCTAAAAGAATTCTTTAAAAGTATATCGACCCAGATCTCTTTCTACTCCAAAATAGGTTGCGTATTTTAGACGATGTTTGCGGATTATGGGATTATGTAAACGGTACCAAGCTTGCTACAATGAACATGCAATTACGAAATGAACTATGTTCAAGGGGGATTATACATGAAAAAGCTGTCGATTTTACTGTTAACCTGCGTGTTGATTATGGGGGCGCTAAGCGGTTGCGGAAGCAGCGAGTCCGACTCGGCTTCGTCTAATAAACTCGTCATCTACAGTCCGAATAGCGAGGAGATCATCAAGACCATCATCCCGATGTTCGAAAAGCAGACCGGGATTACGGTTGAGCTTGTAACGGCTGGTACCGGCGAAATTATTAAGCGCTTACTTTCCGAGAAGCAAAACCCTTACGCTGACGTGATGTTCGGCGGTTCTATGGCCGGTTTCCGTGAAAATGAAGCTTTATACGAGCCTTACGTATCACCTGAAGACAAGAACTTAATGGAAGGTCACCGCAATACGTCGGGCTTCGCTACTCCTTATATCTCGGATGGCAGCGTGCTGCTCGTGAACAAAAATCTGATCGGCGACATCAAAATCGAAGGTTATGCGGATTTGTTGAACCCGCAGCTCAAAGGGAAGATTGCTTCCGCTGATCCGGCAAGCTCAAGCTCCGCTTTCGCCCAGTTAACCAATATGCTGAAAGCGATGGGCGGCGATTATGAGAATGAACAAGGCTGGAACTACGTCAGTCAACTGATCGAGAACCTGGACGGCAAAATCGCGAGCGGTTCCGGTGCTGTTCACAAAAGCGTGGCAGACGGTGAATATGTGGTCGGGCTTACCTATGAAGACCCTTCCAGCACCTATGTAAAGAACGGCGCTCCGGTAGAAATCGTATATCCAAAAGAAGGCGCTGTATTCCTGGATGCGGGATCTGCCATTATCAAAGATGCGCCGCATATGGACAACGCCAAGAAATTCATCGACTTCATTCTGTCTCAGGAAGCGCAGGATGCATTCGGCACGCAATTAACGAACCGTCCGCTCCGCCAGGGTACGAAGCTTGGGGATCACATGAAGCCTTATGAAGAGATCCACATGATTGATGAAGACACAGACTATGTCAGCGAGCATAAATCCGAGATCGTTGAGCGTTATGTCGATTTGTTCACTAGCGTTAAATAAACTATAGAATCAGGTGACAACCATGAGCGTAACCATAACCATTCAAGACTTAATCAAAAAATACGGCGACACAACCGTCATTCCCGAGCTGTCCCTGGAGATTAAAAAGGGTGAATTCTTCACCCTTCTCGGGCCTTCCGGGTGCGGCAAGACGACCCTGCTGCGCATGATCGCCGGCTTCAACAGCATTGAAGGCGGAACCATTCATTTTAACGAGCGCGTTATTAACCAGGTGGAACCGGGCAAGCGGAATATCGGGATGGTCTTTCAGAGCTATGCGATCTTCCCTCACTTAACCGTCAAAGGAAACATCGCGTTCGGACTGGAGAATCGAAAATTATCCAAAGCGGAGATTAACGCCAAAGTGGATGACATCTTAAAGGTCGTTCAGATTGAGCCCTATAAAGATCGTATGCCGAAGAATCTGTCCGGCGGCCAGCAGCAGCGCGTTGCGCTAGCCAGAGCGATCGTTATCCGCCCGGATGTCCTGCTGATGGATGAGCCTCTATCCAACCTGGATGCCAAGCTTCGGGTCGACATGCGTAACGCCATTAAAGACATTCAGCGAGAAGTCGGGATTACCACCGTCTACGTTACGCACGATCAGGAGGAAGCCATGGCGGTATCCGACCGCATCGCGGTCATGAAATCCGGCGTGATTCAGCATCTCGGAACGCCACAGGAGATTTACCAGCGTCCTGCAAACGTATTCGTTGCAACCTTTATCGGCCGTACCAACATTCTTGGCGGTACTTTAACCAAATTGGCAGACAGCTATGTCCTGCACTTCGGCTCCGGCTATATGGAAGAGCTGTCTAACATCGAGGTTCCGAAATCCGATGCCAAGGCTGATACGCTTAACGTTCAAATCTCGGTTCGGCCGGAAGAGTTCATTCTAACCGAGGACCAAACCGGCATGAAGGCAACGATTGTGCACAGCGTATTTTTGGGGCAGAACACCCATTATTTTGTGGACTTGTCGTCCGGTCAACGCATGGAGATTACGCAGGAATCAACAACGTCACAGATCCTCGAGCCTGGCCAAGTCATCTATCTCAAAGTAAAAAAAGAGAAGATCAATGTCTATGATGCGGCAGGCGAACTGAACTATACTAGGGGCGCTCGGCTATGAGAGAGACGCGCAAACGATTTGACGTCTGGACCAACATTTCGTTACTGATCTTTGTGTTCTACATTCTTTTTCTCGCTCTGCCTTTGTTTACGATGCTGTTCAAGAGTGTGTACAACGGAACGACAGGCGATTTTTCCCTCGCCTATTTCACGAAGTTTTTCAGTAAGCCCTATTATTTAAACGCGCTGTTCAACAGCGTGAAAGTCACCGTCAGCGTAACCTTGCTTGCCGCCATTATCGCAACGCCGCTGGCCTATATTATGGCAACGGTGAAGATTAAAGGCAGCTCGGCCATTCGGGTCATGATTCTGATCTCCTCGATGTCGGCTCCTTTCATTGGCGCTTACTCCTGGATCCTGCTGCTGGGCAGAAGCGGCGTCATTACGAAATTCGTTAGCAGCACATTCGGCATTACGATGCCGGATATCTACGGATTTACGGGGATCTTGGTGGTCTTAACCTTGCAGATGGTTCCTCTGATCTTCATGTATGTGTCCGGCGCACTGAAGAATATGGATCAATCGTTGATGGAAGCAGCCGAGAGCATGGGTTATACAGGCTTGGGCAAAATGCGCAAAGTGCTCCTCCCGCTCATTACGCCAACCTTGCTGGCAGGCGGCCTGCTCGTCTTCATGCGTGCGCTTGCCGATTTTGGTACGCCGATGCTGATCGGTGAGGGATACAAGACCGTGCCTGTACTGATCTTTAACGAGTTCATCAGTGAGGTCGGCGGCGATGACGGCTTTGCAGCGGCGATCAGTGTCATCGTCGTTCTGTTCGCCACCACGATCTTCCTGCTGCAAAAATTCGTAGCTAATCGTAAATCCTTTACGATGAGCGCACTGCATCCGATCGAAGCCAAGAAGAAGAAGGGCATCGGCAACATTGCGGCTCATGCCGTTATCTATCTGTATACGTTAATCGCGCTGCTGCCGCAGCTCTATGTCATCTATACTTCGTTCCTGAAATCCAACGGCAGAATCTTCGTTGAAGGGTTCTCGCTCCAAAGCTACCGGGATGCCTTCAGTAATATTGGCGGCGTCATTCTGAACACGTTCTTCCTGGCTATCGTGTCGCTGGTCGTCATCATTCTGTTAGCGATACTGATTGCTTACGTAACCGTTCGCAGAAAGAATGCATTGACGAATACGCTGGATATCTTCACCATGTTCCCGTATATCGTTCCCGGCTCCATACTGGGGATCGCTCTATTGATCACGTTCAACAATAAGCCGCTGGCGTTAAGCGGAACGGCCGTCATCATGATCATCTCGTTTGTCATCCGGCGCCTGCCCTATACGATACGATCCAGCGCAGCCATTCTGCATCAGATTAACGATGGGATCGAGGAAGCGGCGATCAGTCTGGGCGCTTCCCAGATGAAGACGTTCTTCAAGATCACGCTTCCAATGATGCTGGCAGGCGTCGTCTCAGGCGCGATCTTAAGCTGGATTACCATCATAACCGAACTAAGCACTTCGATCATTCTGTATACAGGCAAAACCAAGACCGTAACGGTTGCCATCTACACCGAGGTCATCCGCGGGAACTACGGCGTAGCGGCAGCGCTGTCAACCATTCTTACCGTCATTACGGTCGTGTCGCTGCTCGTCTTCCTGAAGCTCTCCGGACAAAAGGAAGTTTCCATGTAATGTGAAGAATTCATAACAAAAGACTACATCCAAGTCGGCACCTGCAGCATGAAGGCCGGCTTGGATGTATTTGGATTATCTGCGGTTACCGCGAGTCAGTATAATAGGGTCGAGGGCCTTAACGCAGATGGAGGGCAGCATGAAACCAACACATTATCGCAACTTCAAGGAATCAACCCGTCATTTATTCCGCATCTATACGATGATCCCGTTCTCCATCTTAATCATATTGTTTTTGGTGTTCACGATTATTAATGGCAGAATGAACCTAACCCAAAAAACGACCGAAGCCGCCCAGTCCATCAGTCAGTCCATATCCGGCGTGTATCAGCAGTACGACGAGGAGATTCGCCGGATGGCCGTTTCTCCTACCGTGATCAATTATGTAAGCTCGCATCTGGGCAGCGAACAGGTGTACTCTGCCTTCTATGATTTCAACAACCGGCAGAAGGTAAAGAGTATTTTTCATATCGTCAATACGGACGGGGTCTTTCTGGCAAGCTCCGCCCCGGCGGATGCACTGTATTCCAATTTTGCCTTCGGCAATCTCATTCATCGGATCGATCAGCGGCCCGGCGACACGCTTACCGAAATGAACAGCTTTCGTTATTCGCATGACCGCGATACTAGCTACACGTTTGGCAAAGCCATCGTGAAGGACAAGCGGACGGTAGGCTATATCATCTATCAGCTGTACGAATCCGACATTCAGAAGATGATTTTCGAACAAAATAATGAGATTGCCATGATCACGGATGAACATAACACCATCATTGCCACGACCAGCAATGTAACCAAAGGCGTTCTCAACAAATTTAGTCCCAAGTTCGATAACAGGGGACATGTTCTGCTGAACGAAGGCAAGTATTATATGTATGCCAAACGAATCCCTGACACACCGATTCAAGTCATTACGCTGAACTCCTATAAATCGGAGCAATACACCTATTATACGGTGTCTTTCTTTGTCCTTGCGGCCAGCCTGCTGCTGTGGGTGTTGATCCAGTTCCTGGCGAACAAAATGTCGACACGAAATTCCGAATCCATCGATAAATTAATTCATGCCTTGGCACAGCTGCGCGAAGGAAACTTCAATGGCTATGTCGATATTCAGACGAATGACGAGTTTCAAATTCTGGGCGATGAGTACAATGTGATGCTGGATCGGTTGAAAGAATTGATCGAGAAAAATAAAGAGCTGTCGGAGCTTCGCACCATTATTGAGGTGAAGCAGCTGCAATCGCAGTTCCATCCGCATTTTATTTTTAATGTTCTGGAAACCCTGCGCTATGCCATTAAGATCGACGCCAATCAGGCTCAGGACATCGTGCTGATTCTATCCCGCTTGCTAAGGTACAGCATCGGACATGATCGCAATGTTCAACTGAAGAATGACATGAATTATGTGCGGGATTATCTAAAGCTGCAGCAAATTCGGTTCAATGATCGGCTGGAATATCGGATTACCGTAGCGGAGGAAACACTGGATGTATACGTCCCCAAGCTTCTGCTGCAGCCGATTATCGAAAACGCTATCAAATATGGCTATGAGAATCAAAGTTATGTGCTGATCGAGATTAACATCTACACCTCCACCGGCAAGCTCATTCTCGAGGTTCGCGACAACGGGCAAGGCATGAGTAAAGAGAGACTGCAGGAAGTGAATCAGATTTTGCAAAGCCAGACGAACACGACGCAGCATATCGGGCTGTATAACGTTCACCGTCGTTTAGTTCTTCTATATGGTGAAGAATCCGGCATCCACATTGACAGCGCGCAAGGAAAAGGCACCTGCGTGGCACTAACAATTCCTTACGAATGGAGTGGATATCATGTTTAAAGTACTGCTGGTCGAAGATGAGGATATGATTCGCAGGGGCATCCGGTTTAGCATCGATTGGGTTCAATACGATTGCATCGTCATTGAGGAAGGGTTGAATGGTCAGGATGGTTACGAGAAGATCTGCGAGCTCAAGCCGGATATCGTCATAACCGACATCACCATGCCGATCATGGATGGCATCTCGATGATTCGGGAAGGCCTCAAGCAGCATACCTTCAGCAGCATTATTATCTCCGGTTATAATGAATTCCACCTTGCGCAGCAGGCGCTCCAGTTAGGCGTGAGCGAGTTTCTGGTAAAGCCCCTAGAGGACGAGCAGCTGGTCGCGGCACTCGAATCGGCCAAAGCTAAAGTGGATTTAATCCGCAAATATGAAGTGATCTCGAACCATCCGCAGGAAAAAGAAGAGATTCTAAACAGCAAGTTTCTGGAGAAGGAAACCAAAACCTCGAAATACGTGGCCAAAATGATCGCCTATGTACAGGAGAATTATGCCAAGAAGATCAGCATTCATGATCTCGTGGAGGAGATCGGCTTAAGCGCCTATTACCTGAACCAGAAATTCAAGGCAGAGACCAGCTATACGTTTAATGAGTTTCTCAATCGTTATCGGATCCAGAAATCGATCGAATTACTGAAGTCAGGCGATAACAAAGTTTATACCATCGCGCAGGATATCGGATTTAGCGATTACAAGTATTTTATAAGCATCTTCAAAAAATACGCCCACGTCACGCCAAGTCAGTATCAGGAGTATTTCGAGGAGAAGAATGGATAGAACGAGTAATCTAGATACTAGAGGTACTCTATCGTACTTATATTGCACATACACCCCTGCTAGGCATGAGCAGGGGTGTGGAATCTTTATCTATGATTGCTATTGTTCATACAAACGGTACATGGATAGTTCATCACTCATCGCTACAGCTTGGGCAAAGGCTTCCTTTACGTCCCTGCCCTGCTGAACGATCTCATAGAACAGCCGCAGAACGAACATCAGCGCATCGTTGCCGTCCGGATAGTCATCCGGCCCGATATACATCCTGCAGCTCCGCTCCAGGAAAGCTTCGGCCAGTGCTGGATCCCCCAGCGAGCAGCCATTCGCGATCACCGTCTTTCCGTCCAGCTTCGCATAGCGCCGAATCTCATCTGCCCCGAAGTCGCCCTTCGGCTCCTCTTCCTCATATACCTCTTCGCCGAGCTCCGGCATGATCAAGCTGCCTTCATCCCCGTGAAAATTCAACAGGATCATATCGGTGCCATCATATACATCGTCACCTGACAAGACGGAGATCAGATCATTCGGCCTCCCGATCCAGTATGTAAAAACGCGCACCCCGAAACACTCCAGAGCCGCCCTTACCGCTTGGCTCTCCATATCGCAATCCGGTCCGACGACCAGAGCGACCTGCATAACCGGCTTACTCACTTCTGTATCAACTCCTGACAATTAGATAGATTTGGAATTGGAGCCCCATTCTATTATTGCCGGCAGCATTTCCTTTTTCAACCAGGCGCGGTTCATCACACTTTTCTCAGTATCATCCACCATTGCTTATCGTACGAATCGACTTCGATCTCTTCCAGACCTAGATTCGCTTCGCTGATCCAATTTCTAGCCAGTTGTATATAGTCGTTGTGAAATTCGGAGGAATAACCCATTTCATCATATCCTGCATAAGTAATGTTATCGAATATCATGTATCCTCCGCTCTTTAACTGTTTACAGCTTGTGTCCATGAGTTGGATAAACGCTTGATATGCTGCATCCTTTAATATGCCTTTTCGGTGATAATCCATAACAGCTTGCAGCATTAAAGGTTCTATTGTCCACCAATCTTGATTTACGGTATCCATGCCCTCACGATCAGCGATAATGGTCTGGATGATATCGTTAATAGCGTGATGAAAAGCGACAACGTCAAAAGAAGACTCAGGATAATATAAACCGATATTGGCGGCATCGTCCTCAACAACCCGTATGCTGACGTCCATTCCTTTCGTTTTCTCCTGAAAATTGTGTGTCAGGTCCCTGTTAAGGTTGGCCGTCACATAGGACCCCGCTTCATGGGAATAGGCGTCTACAGCCTTGGGAATGTAAATGACATCACCGGCACCAACCTCCAAAAGACTTAAAGCACGGGGCATATTCAGCTCCTTGAAGAGATTCTGCCAAGATGCCGAATAATACAATTGAAGATATTCGAATACCCTCTCCTTGGATATATCTATTGGTACTGCTAATATGTCTTTCAATTTGTTTTCCAATTGGTCTACGTTCATCTGTTCTAATTCAGAAATCATGTCCTGTGAAAAGTCACGTTTCAGAATATCGTTAAACACGCCGGCACTCATTTTCTCTGCTAGTGTCTGCATATCCATTAGCGTATCCCTCTCTTCGTATAGTTTCTAGAGTATATTCGAATTCATGGTGTTTTTTCCTCTTTATATTATTGAAAAGAAGAATCTTTCATGTACGTGATGATGGCTGTTTATATGAGGGAAATTAAAGACGCCTTCTGATGATGGCGTCTTTCTGTTTACACTACGCTCAGCAGCATAATCGAGGTCTGGAATCTACCGCTTTCGGGAACGATGCACAATACCTGCTCTCCCTCAGCGAGATGCCCTTCATTCATCAGCTCCTCAAGCATAATATAGATCGATGCTGCGCCCGTGTTCCCTTTCGTATATAAATTCGTAAACCATTTTTCTTCCGGAATCCTCACTCCGCCAAGTTCCAGTAACCGGAAGATTTCATCTCTGAAAAAATGCGATGAATAATGGCACACCATCCAGTCAATTCTCTCAGGGTCAATTCTCCCTTCCTCCACCAACTCCAATAATCGATTGGTGCCTACCTTTGTTATTTCATTGACGAGCCTTACATCCTGCTTTAGATTTAGAGCTCCTTGATCGGCTGCTTCATGAATGGAAGGATAGTCCAGCCAGGAGGGAATTCCATTCTCTTTACTCATGCCTGAATACATACAGACCTCATATTGGTTCGCATAAGACTGGTTATCGATCCATTCAATACGCAGTGATGGTCCATTGGAGGAAGGCTCATTTTGCAATACGGCTGCTCCTGCCCCATCCGAAAGCATAAACCGTAAGAAATCCGTGTCAAAAGGCACCCGGTTATTGCTATAAATCCCCTGTGCTTCAAATTTCGTATGTTTAAATTCGCGACTCAAAAACTCGCTGGAACAGGCGATGGCTGCTCGATGCTCACCAGCTTTTATATGTACATACGCATTCTTGAGTGCATGCATCCCGCTGGCGCATAAACCGGAATGAGATGCAATTTCCATAGGGGGTAAACAAGTCTCTGCATGCACCATACTCGCAAACCCTGGCAGGAGCAAATCTGCTCTTGTTGTACCTGTCGCAAGGAAATCGATATCTTGATCGGTGACGTTACCGTTTCGTTCCAAAGCATCCTGAATGGCCAGAGAAGCCATCTCAGCGTTGGTATATAAACTCTTTTGCTCTTTATCCATGGCATAATATCGGGACCGAATTTGATTCTTCTCCAGAATAAGTCGTTTGGTTTTGGAAGACTTTCCTCCAATCTTGCCAAGATAATCTTCCATCTCATCGTTACTAACCGGAGAACCAGGGAGAAATTTTCCCACACTTGTGATATAAACGGAATTCATAGCACACCTCGCAAATATAGAATTTGGTTAATACCGGTATATTATATTGATATAAATACAAGATATGACCCAGTGTTAAGAGAATATATCGGTGCCTGATGACCATCGATATCCATAGATAAATTCGAATATCATCGCAAAGAAACCCGAGAGAGGCACTTTTTTCAAAGTATCCTCTCTCGGGCCATGTTCAACCAAGTAGATATAGCTGTTCTGGCGGTTCTTTGGCCACCAGCTTGCGCCATTAACTCACAATATGAGTGCCCGCCTGTTTCCTGATGGCATCGCTTAAGCTTTCCGGGTTCGTAATGATGACTCGGCGTCCGGGTTTCTTTAGAAAATTAAGACTCGCCTCAATTTTGGGGAGCATGCTGCCTTTCGGGAAATGCCCCTCTTTCACATACTGTTTAATCTCTTCAACGGTGACCTCCTCCAGTGCCTTCTGATCCGGCGTACCGAAATTCACGAATACTTGGGGCACGCCCGTTGTAATGATCAGCGTTTCGGCATCTACCTGCTCTGCCAATAAGCTTGTGGCGAAGTCCTTATCAATCACCGCATCGATGCCTTCATAGGTATGGTCCTTCGTCTTGATGACAGGAATACCTCCTCCGCCGACGGCAATCACGATACAGCCGGACTCGATCAGCGAACGGATGGCATCCTTCTCGACAATATCAATGGGAGCCGGTGAAGGAACAACCCTTCGATATCCGCGGCCCGAATCCTCAATCATCACCCACTCGGGATGCTCGCGTTTTAATTCCTCGGCTTGCTCCAGGGAGAAGAAAGAGCCCACCGGTTTGGATGGATCCCGGAAATTACGGTCGGCTTCGCTAACCTCAACCTGTGTAATGATGGTCGCTACTTTTTTCGTGATGTTACGCTGGATAAACTCATTCGTTAACGCCTGTTGAATTTGGTAGCCGATGCCGCCCTGCGTGTCCGCCACGCAGTTCACCAGCGGAACGGCATTCATGCCGATGACCTCGGAAGCAACCTCGCTCCTTCGCAGCTCGAATCCAACCTGCGGCCCGTTTCCGTGGGTAACGACCACGTTGACGCCTGCTTGCACCATGTCCGCAATGTTGGCTGCAATTTCACATACCGCTTCGTATTGATCCTTAATCGACTCGCGGCCATTATCCTTGACTAACGAATTACCGCCAATGGCTACAACTACAAATTTATCCATGACTACCTCCTGGTCGATCAACCGATGACTCTGGCTGAGTGATCCTCTATAAACGAGCCATAAGGCGCGCCGATAATAACGAGTCCTATATGAAGAATCCCAGCTTTCTTGGCACGCCAGAGACCTTAGATGTTTCGTAAAGACGTGTTGACATTTGAATGGAATTATGGCATTGCAGCAATTATGGTCTCTTTCAAGCTCTTGGCTCTACCATGATCCGGATGAATAGCTTGTGCTTGTTCAATCAACCTCATGGCCTGATCCGGCTGATTAAGCGCTAACAGGCTACTGGCTTTTTCGCAGTAATAATCCGCATGAGCCGGACCGCATTGAATAGCTTGATCCATCGCTTCGATCGCTGCCGCATAGTTACCAAGCAAATTCAGGGATTGCCCCTTATGATAATGATATAGCGCATTGGTGCGGTCATGCGTAATTGCATTGTCTATCGTATCCGCAGCCTCTTGGTGCTTACCCAGCGATCTCAAGCTGTTCGCCTTGTGGAAGGAAAAATCATAACGCCAAGGCTGCTGGGCTAACAGCTGATCCATCACGATGACGGCTTCCTCGTGCCTGCCCAGTTCTCTTAAATAATTGGATTTATGATAGCGGTAGAACGTCTCCTCCGGCTTCCGCTCAATCGCTTTGTCATATTCGGCAATGGCTTCTTCCGGATGTTTCATCATCCGATAAGCATTGGCGGTATAAAAATAGAAGTCGAGATCGCCGGGATCAAGCGACAGGGCTTGATTGTAAGCAGCCAGAGCCTCATCATAACGTCCTAATTCTCCGGAACAGTAACCTTTGTAGTAGTAGAGGTCATTAGGATTCCCCTCTTGCCCCAGCGCATTGTCTATGATCGTGATGGCTTCCTCGTACTTCTCTGCCTTCGCCAGCTCTTTCGCTCGTTGGATGCTTTCCGGGATAATTACGCTTTGTTTGTTCAGAATCTTTATTACCTTATGCTGCTTCATCTCTGCGGCATGCTGGAGAGATGACTTTCCGTCCCGATCCTTCAGGTGCACGTCGGCCCCTGCTCCAACCAGAAGCTGAATGATATCGGAGTACAGCCGGCCCCCGTTTCCAAGAATGACAGCCTCCAGCAGGGCGGACCAACCCAGATTATTCATATAATTAACGGCAACGCCTGCTTCCAGGCAAATCTGAACGGTTCTTAAATATCCCTTTTCGCTTGACGGCAGCAACGTTGTACCACCAAACCGGTTCACGCTCGTGATATCCGCTCCTGCTTGAATAGTCAGGCGCAGGATTTCATGAAAGCCGTTAGCTCCTGCACATAGGTATGGGGTTAACATGGTGATGTCTCTTGCATTCACGTCGCTGCCGGCTTCAATTAACTTTTTGGCAAGGGAGACCTGATTTTTCTGAGTTGCAGCCATTAGTGCCGTCCGGCCCTGGCTGTCCTTGTGATGAACATCGGCACCACGCTTCAATAACTGCTCTACTGCAGCCAAATCTCCCCGGTCGCATGCCAGAATGAGTTCGTCATTCATCGCTTCAGCATTCATGGAGTGACCTCCTCATTTTAATGTTTTCAATCTTGTCGTTCAGATCTGCATATTCATACCAGCGCGTGCCGGCATTAATCTGACTGCAATTGGTTTGCCGGATCGCGAAGATCGGTAAAGTGCTTATACACAAACAACGCCGCAACCATCAGGTAAGCATATACGAACGGCATCAGTGCATCCTGGGCAAATCCGACCGTCGGCGCGTGGATGATGCCGAATAAGGACAGGACGGCAGCGATGGCCGCGAACACGGCAGCCCGCAGCGGCTTATTCAGTATGGCAAAGATGGCGATCGATCCCCAGATCAAGCTGCTAAGCGGCGCACCGTTCCCCAGATGGTTCAGACCGTTATAATACACGCCTTTGCTTAACAATAAATCGATGCCCACCTTGGAAGCCGTCGTTTCAGCAGCACTAAAGATGTTATTGGCCAAGGTTAAGGCCCAATTGGCGATCCAAGGAAATAAGGTGATGAAGATGACGGGCACTTCAATCTTCGGCGTCTCCCGGACGACCTGATTGGCCGTGACCACGCCAACATAGACCAGGATCGGTACAATCGCGACAACCGGAATGATGGACAGGAGCAGCGCTCCTATTCCAAAGAGCGAAATGATTAGCATGGCAAAACCGGATGCAATCGTATACCCAAGACCCGCACCGATGGATTTCCAGCCAGCATGCCCGATGTACACGGTAACCGGGAACGGGTTGCCCGTGAATGCGCCGATGCTGGAAGCCACGCCGTTTGTCAGCATGACGTTCCGGGTGTTGTAATGATCACCCGCTGCATGCGCGCTTTCGATGTTCTCCAGGTCGAAAATATAATTGGCGAGCCCCAAAGGTATAGCCGATGCCAAGTACGGCAGCGCATGAGGAATTCCCTGGAACAGGCTTGTAATGTGCACTTCAGGCGGATTAAAGCCGAGCGTGGACAGTGCAGCCGTAATCGCCTCCGGATTTTGCAATCCGAATACCCAGGCCAGGACGGTGCCAGCAATGAGCAGCAGAAAGCCGGTCGGGATTTTTTTGAATATCGGGGATTTACCGAACCAGTTGATAAAGATGATGACCAGTACGATAAAAGCAACGATCGGTGTTTCGAATGATTGCAGCATCGGGTTCATGGCAAGCAGCAGCAATCCAAGCCCGGACAAACAGGATAAGAGAACGGTTCTTGGAATGACCTTTCTGAGCAAATCCCCCAAGAAGGAACCCACAACGAGGATCAAGGCTTCGAAGAAGCACCATACCAGACCGATCTGGAGCGCAAACGTTGCATCATTGGTCTGTCTGAATACCGGAATCAGCACCAGAAAAGTAACGGTAAATATTGATGGGGCGCTCGGACCCGAAGGCAACGCGGTAATGTCACTTCGGCCCGTCTTCTTTGCCAGCTTGTATCCAAACCAACCGTAAGCCATGCTTGCGATAAAGATAGCGAATCCGAAGGCAGGGACTACTCTCCCGTAGACCATATCTTCCGGAAAACCTACAACGAATATCAAAAGTGAAATCATGGTCAGCAGATTGGTTAGATTATTGGCAAGCAAGCCGAAAAACGCAGCCCAATCTCCTTTTTTCCATAACATTTTCATGAGTACCTGATCCATATAAAAGCCTCCTTAGATCAATACGCTTATAGATCTAGCATTTCAGGTGCCCCTCGACGTGAGCGCATGTCTGAGGGGCTGCCAATCTAGGACTGGATGCGCTGGCTTAGAGCCTGCAGCGCCTGTTCAAAGCAGTCCACCGGAGGATGCGTGATGCCCGCTCCAATCATTCCGATTCCCGGGTCTTTATGCGCGATGGCCGTGTTGATCACAGGCATGATTCCGGTTTGGGCCACTTTGCGAATATCAATGCCCGTTGGAATGCCGCTGAAGTTCAGCAAAGGAATCGTGACGTTCGGATTTTCCGTGGTCGTAATCTCCTTCATCTTGACTGAATAATTCATGGCTTCATCCACGGTGCCGCCGACAAGCGCCACAATCGCCGGAGCGGTAGCCATTGCGAATCCGCCAATTCCGTAGGTTTCCGTGATTGCACTATCGCCGATATCAAGGCCTGCATCCTCCGGCTTATAACCTGCGAACATGGGGCCAACCACCTTTTGTGCCGGTCCGGTGAACCAGGTGTTGCCTGGCATGCCGCTGACGCGAATGCCGAATTCAACCCCATTGCGGGCCATGGTGGTCACGATAGTGCTGTATTCAATCCCATGCGCCGCATCCAACGCACATTTACAGAGCGCCATCCAGGTCGGGCCGGAGAAGTAATCGCTGCTTGCCACAAAATTAAACACCTCGATTTGCTGCTCGGTAGGGAAGTCCGTCCGCAGAATCAGCGGCGTTAATGCTTGGATTAACAGCGTTGTACCGGCATTGTTGCGGTTATGGCATTCATCCCCCATATGAAGCGCCTGCGACAGCATCAATCGGAGGTCAATGCCATTCTCAGAGAACTTCATCGCATCCCGGAGCATCGGGCCCAGCACGTCTCTCATCCAATTGAGGCGGGCGATGACCGTTTCGTCATTGGCGCCCATCCGCAGTATTTTGGACAGCTGCTCGCTCAGGTTCGTGTACGCGATGTTGCCGTATGTCCGATTCTCCACGATGTGCATGAACATGGAGGCTGAGGTTACCCCAGCCATCGAGCCTACGCAGTTATGCTCATGGCATGGGGAGAACGTGATTTCACCCGATGCCGCAAGTTCCGCCGCTTCATCCAGATTGCTGGCCAAGCCTTCGAAGACCAGTGCGCCCGTAACCGCGCCCTTCATCGGTCCGCTCATTCGCTCCCATGTTATTGGCGGACCTGCGTGCAGGATCGTCTTTTTGGTCATGCCCGGCACAACATGAATCGCCTGATCGAATCCGATCAATACCGGCTGGGAGTTGATGATCCGCTCCATGGCCAGCTTATTCGCCGCTTCGATTTTCTCCTGAATGTCCGGCTGATCCAGCTTGTCAAGCAGTGCGATCACCTCAGGCTTACCGCCGCCCGGGGGTTTCCACTCCAGGTGGGAAACCTTCCCTTCTTGCTTCAAAATATCATCTTTAAACATTTCCAGACCCACATTGATTACATGAAGCTCGCTGTTAAATAGCTCGTTGATTCTATTCATGTCATACTCCTTTCTCGACGAAGCCTCTGGCAAGAAGCCCTGTATTCGTACTGCTGCTGGCATACGTAACTCCCGCAGATACCAGTTTATTTAACTGCTCTTCCACAGACGGTGTATCGAGATACGTGCCCAGCACATAGCCGATGATCTCCAAATGCCTTCCTTCTTGTTCAGCGGCCTGCTTGGCTTCCATAATCGCCGGAAGCATGACCCCGACTGGATCCTCGTGAGCTCCGTATCCAAGAACGAAGTCCATCACGATAACGCCAACCGATGGATCTTTAGCTTCCTGCTTGAATCTGGCAATCCGGGAAGAAGGATCGATCATCGGATGAGGCTTGCCGTCGGTGAACTCGTCGTCCCCGAAATCGATAAATGTGTGACCCTGACTGACGTGAATATCCTTCAGCCGGTACTTCGGATCCTTCGGAATATTGCTGTATACATCCTCGTATTGCTCCATCGCCAGGTACATGGCTTCGTCGCACAGCGTTCCGCCGCAGAACAATCCACGGATATATTGTTGCTCCGGCTTTAGCTTGGCCTTGATCTCCTCGATGAGAGGCAGATTCAGCGGATGTTTATCGATGGTGCTCTCGTCGACGCCCGACAGGATAACGGCTTTCAACGCCGCTTCTTTCGTCGTTTTGGCGAAATGTCCGCCAGCGTTTACCACGGCTTCTTCCGTTCCGCCGATAAAGCACACCACAACTGGCTTGCTCATGTTCTTGATCTCGGCGAGCACCTTCTCCTCCACGCTCTTGGCCGGCGGCTTCGAGACCAGGACAATAACCTTGGTCGCTTCATCTGCATTAAGCGCTCTCATGCCGTCCAGCATCATGATGCCGCCAACGCGTTCGCTTAAATCGCGTCCCCCCGTGCCGATCAGCTGGGAGATCCCGCCGCCAAAGTCATGAACCCGAACGCTGACCTCCTGACTTCCCGTTCCGGATGCTCCTACGATGCCGATGCTTCCCGGGCGCACTTTATTGGCAAAGCAGAGCCCCACACCTCCAATGATGGCCGTCCCGCAGTCCGGTCCCATCATGAGCAAACCGCGCTCATGCGCCATGTTCTTGAGCTCGATCTCCTCTTCCACGCTGACGTTATCGCTGAACAGCATGACGTGGAGATCATTCTCCAGCGCCTTTCTGGCTTCTCTGGCTGCGAACAGTCCGTTTACTGAAATGACGGCCAGCTTGGCCGAAGGAAGATTTCTTGCAGCTGAGTCGATCGTCGGGAACGTGAGCTCACTGTTTCCTGCCTCGCTACCCTTGCTGTTAAATAGGGCCTCCACACCTTCGTAAGCGCTTTCTACGAACTCTTCAGAGACCGCTTTAATGACGATCATCAGATCGCTTCCCTTGGCTTCCTCCAGCTCCGGGGTCATGAGTCCGACATTAGCCAGCACTTCCTTGTTCATCTGCGTCCCCATTGCGATAAAGGCCTGATCGACGCCATCTAATTGATTCGCTTTGGTTGACAGTGACATCAGTGAGACGGAATCAAAGTACGTATTCTTTTTAATCACAACTTTAGTCGACATGCTTTACCTCCCATTTCTTTCTATGCTAAGCTTCAAACCATTCACCAGCCCAAGCGCGATATCCGTTCCTGATGTAGAACCGGTACCGAGTACCCTGGATAATCTCGAAATAACCTCAGTCTTACTGCCATGGATCATATGATGCATGAACTCTCCTATGGATTCCCTTACCTGGCCGCTTGCAGCTTTCTTTAAAGCCATATAGCTAATCGGATTGCTCCTATCAGCCGATGCTGCCACAACCCGCTCGCACATATGGCGGATCTTGAACAACGGACCATTCGTTAGATTCATAACGGCATACAATCCGACCAAGAAGTCGTCGCCCGACGGAGTCAGACCAGGGCCCAAGCCTATTAGTTGAATTGCATAATGAGATGCAAGACTGACTTCGCCTTTGGATAACGCTTCAAGGAGCCCCGCAGAGCGCTCTCTCAGCAATCTATCCATTTCCTGATCGAAGGAATTTCCGGTCTCTGCCGATCGCTTCATCCCACCGGCCTTGCCGTGAGCTTCAATCCATAACTGCGCTTCAGCTACATGGTTTCTTAAGATATCTTCGTCTTCGGGATAGGATGGGAGCTTGCTCCGCCATACATGGACTTGCTGAAGCATAACGGCTGCATTCTTCCCTACGTATAACCGCTCTCCCTCCGCATAGACCTCATCTCCAATCACCAGCCCCCGTTTGGAAAAGCTGTCGATGTCCGTGACCAGCGTATTGGGCGCATTGTCCACGCTGTCAGTGGCAATCGTATATAATTCACCGTTCGTCCGGCACTTCAGGTTCACCGTTCGATCAAAGATGCTGTGTACCGTCCCATTAAATTTCAAGCTCCTTATTTGTTGGAGGAATCCCGCGTCGCAAGAGATGGCGGCGCTTACAACACAAACGGCTTCTGTACTTGTTGTCTTCCCGCAGCTTCCCGTTATATCGCCTCCTTAACTTACAGATGGACAAGTGCTGTCTTTTGTCAGGTTATCCTTTTGAATGCGTCATTCACCTTGGATCGGCCCTACCTTAGTTGTGGATAAATGACCTTAGATGCTATACTGAATTCAAAATTAGCCAGCATATAAACGTCGAACATATAACAGATGAATGACCTTCCATAGCTAAAAGGATATTTTGTGAATTATATCACACTTAAAATTTCGAAGCCCTCCTGACACCCTTATTGTAATCCAGGGTTAAGCTGCGGTCATTGTACAGCGATACTAAAAACAAAGCGTATTCGCTGTGCATATTGCACAATGAAGAACAATAACAAAGGTGTGTGTTAAGAATGCTAACCATCAGGGACATCCTTCAGATCAAAGCGATCGAAGGCATTAAGCTCGTTGCAGGGGCGGCAGGAATCGATCACCAGATATCCATTGTGAATATTATTGAAAATCCGGATGTATTCGATTGGCTGGCATCGAATGAGCTGCTCCTGTCTACCGGATATATTTTTAAAGATAGCGAAGAACTGCAGAATCGGGTCATTCATGAATTGGCCGAGAACAACTGCGCGGGACTGTGCATCAAAATGAAACGTTATTTTGACCGGATTCCGCAAAACATGATCGATCTGGCGAACAAGTATGGACTTCCACTGCTGGAGCTCCCTTTTGAATACACCTTGTCCAGGGTGATCGCGATCATTAATGAGAAGACCAATGCCGACTATGACGCGCTAAATCGCAGATCACTCGACCTGCATAACGCGCTGTTCAAAATCCCGCTGGAAGGAGGCGGCATCGAACAAATTTCGGCCGAATTGGCTGACATCATCCATAATCCGCTCCTGATTCTCGACTGGGACTGGAATCTGCTCTGTTATACGGACCATCCGGATAATAAGACACCGCTGGAGGAGTTCTTGTCGCTCCAGAAGAACAGACCCATCTTCCCTTCCGAATTTACTGAAGCCATCCCGCAATATGTAAGCGAAATCAAGAAATCGATCCAGCGCGACTACGATCATAAGGGGCAATCGTTCAAATGCCGTATCATGCCGATCTCGGTGTCCAGCCATGTGTACGGATACATCGTCGTCTTCCAAACCGTTCGCAAGCTGACGGAATTGGATAATTTGGCGTTAGAGCACGGATCAACCATCCTTGCCATGGATCGCATGAAGGCCAAAGAGCTAGAGGAAGTGAAGCTCAAAATCCGGCACGACTTCTTTGACGACTTATTGTCCGGCAACATCACCTCGACCGAGACGCTGCACTCGCAGTCGGATCTGCATGGGCTGAATATCAACTATACCTACTACTGCATGGTCGTTCATATTGAACCGACCCTTCTGGAAAGCTACAAGGATATCGTATACCGCAAATACGAGCTGGAGCATATGGTGAAGAAGTGTGTCAACCTGATCCACGGCTTGTCCAGTAAAGCCAACGGGGAGCTCACATGTTACTACCGAAGCCAGCAGATCATCATATTGGTTGGGAAGAATGAGAATAAACCGCCGGTTACCGTCAACGAAACGAAGGCTTTCGCCCATGAGCTGGTCGAGCTGTTGACCCGAGAAATGAAGAAAACTCAGTTTCTTATCGGTATTGGCAGTCAGTATAAGACGTTCTCTTCACTTCATCGAAGCTTCTTCGAAGCCCAGGAAGCCATGCGATTGATGCAGCGATTCAAAGACAATCGGATCATCTCCCATTTTGAAGATTATGCCGTCTATCATTTTCTCGATTCCAATATCAAGCCTGCCGAGATGGAAGAGTTCTTCTACAACACACTTGGCGTCATCTATCATCATGATCAAACGTTCAACACCAGCTTTATCTCTACGCTGGAATACTATTTCATGCATAATCAGAATGTAACGGAGGCCGCCAAAGCGATGTTCATCCACCGCAACACCTTCATCTATCGCATCGACAAAATCAAGGAGCTGCTGAATTCCAACTTAAAAAACGCTGACGAGTTATTCCAGATTCAATTGGCACTCAATCTCTATCGGCTGCTGAATAAAGGATAGTCCACGGCAAAAAGATGTGATTGGAAGGATCTTGAATGTCCTTGTTGTCTAGCACGACACGGACTCTTTCGCCTTCGGCAACTCGAATTTCTGGTCCTGGCGTGAGGCCGTTGAATGCCCAAACCTTCTCGGTGCCTCCATTATCTAATTTTTTCTCGCTCTGTGAGGCCGTGAGCCGAAACTCGCGTACGGGCGCGTCGCTCTCCCCCTCTGTAATTGCTTCGCATGACCGTGTCGCCAGTGAAGCCTGGTGGGTTGCTGCAGAGGCGGTTCCATGCTGATGGCCCGCCATCCCTTCCATGTGATGCATTTCGCCCATATTTACTTCATATGGTTTTTGCATGCGAATTTGCCAAAAGTACGTGCCAACCAACGCACCCAGCAGAATCGCCACTCCCAACCCCGCTATACCGACCTTCCCTTTCCAAGTTAGCCTCCGCATAAGCTTTCACTCCTTTTTATGATTGATCAATCAATTACTTATTTATAAAAATGTTCATCGTTTTTTCTGCAGTTCGCGAATCGTTGCGGCAATTCCATCCGCCGGCTTCGTAGCCGGAATTGGGCCGATAAAACGCTTATATTTATCCCCGCTTAGGCGCAGCGGCTCCTTCGTTAAGTAAAGCATTTCGACAATCTCCTTCATGACGGGGACGAATAGACCGAGCAGCGACAATCCAACCTTGCCAAGAGCAATAACAGGCTTCTTCATACCGGAGGCTTGCTGGGCGATGCGGACAATCTCATGACCGGAAATAATATCCGCCCCAGGAATATTCCAATTTTGACCATATGCCTGATCCTGTCTCGCAAGCTCTACAATCATAACTGCCGCATCAGGCAAGTACACATATTCGCGAGGAACCTTCATGTTTCCGATGAAAAATGCCATTTTGCCTGCCGCGATCGCTTCGAGTGTCCCTCCCAGATAGGAAGCTTGATTTGCAGTCGGTCCGTAATAGTCCGGCAAACGAACAATCATCGCAGACACATTCTTCCATCTGCTGCTAAAGATCATCTGCTCAAAAGCAAGGCGCACTTTACCCTTTTTTGTATGAGGTTTTTTGGGATGCTCCTCGGTTACCCAATCCATCTGTCTTCTTCCATAAGGGTAAATTCCGTCTATTGCGACAACCTTCAAGCTTAATCGATTGGCAGCCTCCATTATGGCTTCGCCGAGCGGAATCAATTTACTCTCCATTTCGTGGTATGGGACGTTCGCACAATGGAACAATACCTCGGCTTCTTTTGCCGCTGTTACAATGTCATCCGGCCGGTATGCATCCCCGATTGCTAACGTAAGATGTGAAGGATTGCCGAGTTCTCTTGCAAGCTCCTCCAGCTTTTGCCGCGACCGTCCAAATGCAATCACAGGCAACCCCCTTTTTACCAACTCAGCCGTAATAACAGCACCAGTACCACCCGTTGCACCCACTACAATAGCTTTTTTCATGTTCATCAACACTCCTCTTATTTGTGATTGATCAATCACTAACTTATGATCACACTATAGCAAGTTGTGATTGATTAGTCAATAACCAAATTTCAAATTTATGGCACCGGCATTTTGAAATGGGATACACCTATTTGAATAAGGTTTTACAGTTCTATGGGATATCGACTGAGGCGATTTTGGTTGAAGGAACGGCATCATCGGAGCAAGCTCCGGCTATTAAAGAAAAAGAAATCGCACATCCTAAGGAAGTCGCCCAACAATTCTAATAAAGGAAAGTAAAGTCAGGCTTCGAAGCTGATTCTGCAGCTCATTCTGGATTTTCTTCAGCACCGCTTCCCATCCTTTTTATCTAAAAATGGCAAAGCCACTTTTGGCCTTAGTTTCACTGTTTCATAGATTGAAAGTGCAAAAAGGCTTATACCCAACCTATGATCAAGTTGGAATAAGCCTTCATAATGATTGAACGATCTTGTTGTTAAGTTTGTAAAATCTTCTTATTGCTGTTCCACTACATAAACTTTACTAACTGTATTATCCTCGTTAAAAACGTAAATTCTATCGCAATTAGTACATCTCCATACTTCTTTCTTAGGATCAGGTATTAAAAGTGGATCTATAGAATCTCCCATGTTTATAATATCGTCCCATTCTCTATCTGTATAGACATGCAATTGAACATCGTTTGGAGCTTCAACTGTGGATAAGTATTCGCCACACCTACATTGTAATCTAGCCATATTTTGATTCCTCCTAATTTGTTACCTTTCCATTATTAATCCATATTTCTACTTCCCCTGGAATCTGCTGATCGGGGTAAGTCCCCTTAGCACGTTCGAGTATCTGTTGTGCTTGGTCTCTCGTAAGCCCCGCCTCTCTACCATCAATAATAACTTTCTCAGCAAGTTGTTTAAAACCATCTTTTATCCTTCCAACCCCAGTATTCGCTGAAATAAACCGGAAGGCAATGGCTTTCAATTCCTGGCCGATGATCCTGAGATGCTCAACCGTTTTATTCATTTCCCCATGGGCATGCTGAAAATCTTCGAAAAACCGCGAACGGGTCGTTCCTTCCCACGAAGACATCATATACGTAATCTGCTGGTCCAGCCGATTCTTGGTCGTTTCCAGTTCTTCCGCTGCCCTGGCAGCTTCCTCCGACACCCGAATGAGCACCTCGGGCGGAACAAGTATTCTAGGCAATTGCATCCTCTCCAACGTTTCATTGGACCTTATTGTATCCTCCTTCTAGGATATGGAAAAGGTTCCAGAGTCCTTCATATCAGTAGCATGAGAGTATGCAATCTGGAAGAATCGTGCCTTTTGGTTCAGAAGCCCCACAGCGCTATGCTTCTTGTATCGTGCTAACCTCGGTTTTAGCAGTATCGTGTGTATCTCTAGAAGTATAGAACTCAAAAAACGCACCTCCTAAAGAGATGCGTATTTCACTTGCAGTCCTATGCTACAACCTGCGTAAAGGTGCTATGGGATCCTATAACAATTACGCCTTTACTATGCGTGCTCAGAATCCGGACCGCATCAAATCGCTTAACACAAAAGCCAGATGTTTTTCGGCCAAACGCATATGACGGTAAAAGGTGGCTCTGCTCATATGGAAGGATGCTGCGAGCTGGCTTTTGTTCCGGTCCTTGTGTAGAGCTCCTCCATCGATAGTGAGACCTTCGATCCGGTGTTCCCTTCCATCGAAAATACCGCTGAAGACGGTCGCTTCATCGGCTATGGGTACCCAATCATATCCGGTCATATCGATGTCGCCGGTCAATCGGATATTCCAATCCAGGTAAGACGCTTGATTCCGATAGATATAAGCAGTTCTTCTGCGGTCCCGACCCACACCCAACCGTCCGCTTCGACCGGAACCGAGTCATTACCAGCCGGAGCACGGGCTGAGTGGAAGCCAATGGAGTCTCCTTTGTATCAGTACAATCAATGAGTCATATAAAACATGACGTGATCTGATAAAATTCAACAACTTCAATTAAGTGTAATATAACAATGGTATAAAGACTGTCTCTATTTTGTTTCAAGCTCATAGGAAGGTAGTCATAACGAAAAAACCGAGCGAATACAGGGAGCTACCCTGAGTTTTCGCTCGGCTAAGATTGTGCCTATGATGTTATCAGTTATGATTCAAATGCAGTTCTTTCCGGGAATTTGCCCCCCTCCCGAACCAAACAAACCACCAATCTTTGAGCCGCTCTATCGAAATAAAATTTACTTGGAATACTTGGGTCAGGTAAAGACTCTAACTCAGCAAACTTCCTAGTAGTCTTATTCAATTCAATTTTTCCCATAACATCTTCGTTTGGACCAAATCTGTAAACAACAATATCATCATCTTCGTGTTCTTTTAATAGCAATACATACGAAGCCATTTCACTCCTCCTCAGGTGGATACCAGGGACGACCCGAATCAACTGTTCTATCGTGTGCAGTCCTATAGTCTGTTTTAAAAATACCTTCAAATTTCGATTCAAAAAGTTCATGATTTAATAAGTCAATATCTTGTTGTTTAAATATCCCTTTTTGAAGTCTATCCCATGCTTGTGCAATTTCATAATCTGCTTCAAAGCGTCCAACACCATGTTCTTTAATGTGCTCTTTAAAAAACAAGTGGTCTTTTATTCTTTGAATTTTATTCTCGGGCATACCTGTATTTTTTGCAATACTCTGAACATCTTCATTTGATTTTCTAAAGGTTTCATACATTGCATCTGCTGTATCAAGCCGTTTTAGATATTCATCAACTGAAAGTTCTCTTCCTCCAGTTTGAACATTACCCTTAGCCTCATCAACCTTCCCCCCCATCCCCACCCGAATCATTCTTCAGGTTCGGGTGAGTCTTCACGCCAAACCGGCGCGTGGTCAAGCCGGCGATGGCCATGGCTGCTTGCTGTCCGGCAAAATTGAACGCACCGCCCGACGCCTCGACGTCTGCGGCGAATTTATCCTGGGTATCGGCATCAAAGATCATTTTGCCTCCCCAGACCACCGTTTCGGCAGCCTCCTCGATCGTCCCAATGGTCATGTTATAGGCCATATCCTTAGCGGTGTCAAGCGGGTCTTCTACCAAGGATGTCGCCGTATCCTTCACCGAATTTGCCACGGACTTCGCACCGGTCTGCAGTCCCTGCCAGAAGTCCCCCGCATGGTCCCAGAACGTTTTGGGCTCATTAGCGCCACTCGCTGCAGCTGCCGCAATCATGAGATCTTCATGCATATCGGCTGAAATAAACCGAAAGGCAATGCCTTTCAATTCTTGGCCGATAATCCTGAGATGCTCAATCGTTTTATTCATTTCCCCATGGGCATGCTGAAAATCTTCGAAAAACCGCGAACGGGTCGTTCCTTCCCACGAAGACATCATATACGTAATCTGCTGGTCCAGCCGATTCTTGGTCGTTTCCAGTTCTTCCGCTGCCCTGGCAGCTTCCTCCGATACCCGAATCAGCACCTCGGGCGGAACGAGTATTCTAGGCATTTGCATCCTCTCCAACGTTTCATTGGACCTAATTGTATCCTTCTTCTAGGATATGGAAAAGGTTCCAGAGTCCTTCATATCAATGGCATGAGAGTATGCAATCTGGAAGAATCGTGCCTTTTGGTTCAGAAGCCCCACAGTACTATGCTTCTAGTATCGTGCTAACCTCCGTTATAGCAGTATCGTGTGTATCTCTAGAAATATAGAACTCAAAAAACGCACCTCCTAAAGAGATGCGTATTTCACTTGCAGTCCTATGCTACAACCTGCGTAAAGGTGCTATGGGATCCTATAACTTAATTACGCCTTTACTATGCGTGCTCAGAATCCGGACCTCATCAAATCGCTTAGCACAAAAGCCAGATGTTTTTGGGCCAAACGCATATAACGGTAGAAGGTAGCTCTGCTCATATGGAAGGATGCTGCGAGCTGGCTTTTGTTCCGATCCTTGCGCAAATAACTTGCAATGAGAATTTCCTTCTCCAACAGCGTCAAAGGTTCCATCGGACGTCCGTCGGCCAGAATCCCTTGAATGATGTTCCTCACCTGCATCCCGTCCCAACCCAATCGCCGAACGACAGGGAGTTCCTCCAGCTTGTCGGGATCGAACAGCCGTTCCAGCATTTGCTTCATTACGCTTCGATCAATGGCCGGGGGATACTCATCCTCCCGCTGATGTGCCGGTTGTCCTGCTGCTGTCTCCGTTTGCCGGATGATCCGCTGAATCCACTGATCGAAGCTCGTTTGCCTAAAATCCAGTTCCCATGTCGTCAATTCGATGCCCGCATATCCCGTCGCTTTCCCGCACGCTTTGAATCCCAGAATCGACAATAAGGAATTCAATTGTGGATCCCCCGCCGCCAAAATCCCCCGCAAACCGCCAGTCATGTGGACCAGCCATTGCTGCATCAGCATGGCCCCCAGCTCCTCGGGACGATACAAGGATTGTTCGGAGTTTACCGCGGATAACAGCACAAATATCGTATCGGCTGCCTCCGGTGGCAGCCGATGCAGCGAAGATACTTCCTCCCCCAGCATCCCCCTGCACCCAGGCGCATATCGTTCCAACAATGGCAAGCTCAAGGCATGCAGCCATACGCCTGCGCAGAACGCCAGCGGTATCCCTTTTTCGTCCCGCACGATAAAGATTCCTTCAGGAAAATGAGCTGCAATCTCCTCCAGCAAAACCGGGCAATCGGCAGAGTCGACCAGTTCGGACTGCCAGTCGGAACCCTGAATGGATTCCTTCAAAAAGCGCTGCAAATACGGCAGATCCTCCTGTCCAAACGGCTTATGCTCGCCGGGTTTCAGGCTTGACGAGAAATTGGCATACGCATGCGCCGAGGGCAGAAACTCACGGTACAGCTCCAAGATGTGGGCGCTCAGGTGCATCTGCATGCGTTGGTCGACCGAATGGAATCGTTCCGCCAGCAGGACGAACACCTGATGGCGAACCGCTTCAAATTGTTCGGGGTTTCTGCGCGTAAAGTCATCCCGTAACATTCGAGCAACGACCTGGTGCAGCGTTATCCCATCCACCGTATCCCGTACGAACGAAAGCGCCCTCAGATGGTAATAGTCCGCCCCTTCCAAGGGTGCGTCCAACAACCGGTTCAGCATGTTCTCGTCGGCAACAGGCAGAAGCGACAAAACCGTCAGCGCACGGTACACGCCAGGAGACGCCGCTTCCCGCAAAAATTCGGCGCTCAATACAGCCGGAACCTCTCGCCATACATCCCACTGCTCTACAGACTCGGAAAGCAACATATCCACGGTCAAGGCAAGCGACAACGGATGGCCTTCCGTCTTCTCGGCAATAGCCCTTTGCCATTCCGCAGACAAGCCGCTGCCGCCTAAATAATCGTAGACCTCTTCTCGAGTAAACAACCGCAAAGAGAACCTTTTCATTCGGGACTTCCATTCCGGATTCGTCTGCCATTTGAGCGGCAGTCCATTGCGCGAGGCACATACGATCAGCACGCGGGCGGACTTCAACTCAGGAAGAAATCTGGAGAACAGCCACCCTTCCAGCTTTTCGATCTCCTCACCATTGTCTATGAACAACACGGTACGCTGCAGCTGAAGCTCGTTAACGATGTATGGCAGCAGCGCGGATTCCGGAGCCCTGGTTCTACCGTATTCAGTTGCAAGACTCATCTCCAGACTCGCCAGAAAAGCGCCCGACGTCGTTAAACCTCCTTGCCCGTCCAGCCAAAGAGAACGCACCGAGGACTGCCTTGCCGTGCGGGCCATTTGCAGCAGCAGCGTTGTTTTGCCAATGCCGCCAATTCCTGATATTGAAAAAATGGATGTCTGCGCCCGGGAATCCGCCAGCCAATCCGTGAAACTCATCATTTCCCGATCCAAACCGATAATGCGATGTTTTGCAATCTTCTCCATTCGTTACATCCTCACTCCATCCGCTTCTCGCCCGTTGAATCTTACAACTAATAAACCTGCTATTTTTTTATACTATACTATGTTTCGAGTCTACGAATAGGCTCCATAACGGAATAAACGCAAAAAAACGCGCACATTCTCGGTTGGAATGTGCGCGCCATCTATTCAGCTGCAATCAGTTCATGAAATTCAAGTAGAGCAGCATTCGGTTTAAGAAAACCGTGCTTTGTGCGCGAGTGGCAAGCGTCTGCGGAGCGAACGCAGCCTTCTCGACCCCTTCGATCATGCCCGCGGCCAACAGGTCGGCAGTCGCTCCCTTGGCCCAATCGGATACCTGGGCATGGTCCGAGAAGCTATCCAACGTCGAAGCGTCCTTTGGCGGAAGCTCGCCGGCATATCGTGCTGCTCTGGCCAGCATAACCGCCACCTGCTCTCTCGTGACCCTAGCGTCCGGTCGGAACGAACCGTCGGCATAGCCTTCAATCAAGCCAGCCGCGGATGCTGCCCCTATCGCACCGGCATACCAAACTTCGTTTGGCCACACGTCCGAATAGGAAGTAAGCTGCGGCTTCTCGGCGAGTCCGAGCGCACGTACGAGCATCGCAACGAACTCGGCGCGGGTCACCGTACGGTTAGGATCAAACGTGCCGTTAGCCGATCCGTTCAAGATCAGCTTGTTCGTCAGCCGCTCGATGTCGCTTTGCGCCCAATGTCCCTGGATATCCTCGAAGGTTCGGTTGGAGCGAACCGCGGTGAACACGCCGTTATATGCGTCATAAAAAGTCGCTGTCTCCCCTTCAAAAACAGAAGGGACGAAGCGCGGCTTCCCTGCGCCATCCACCCACACGACGGTGGAATGGTCGGGTTCTGCCGCACCGTTCATCGAGAATGTGCGCTCCAAATACGTGCCTTCTGCTTCGATTTTTATATTGCCGTCGCTGTATAGCTCAAAGCTCGTCGGCCTAGCCAGCATGTCATAGCCTTGACGGGTCAATTCCTCATCCAGCTCACGGCTTGCAGAATCCGTCATTCTCGCGATGACAACCGTTACGGTCGCTCGGTTCGGGAGGTCACTTAGCACGTGCAGCGGAACGCTGTAGCTTGCCCCGTTCACCCCAATCCGAATGGCTGCACTCGGCTTCGCCGCAAGGAGAACCTGCAACGCTTCAGCCGGGAGATCGACCTTCACCACCGGATCCTCATTGTCGATGTCAATGACGATATCTTCCCCGCCAGCGGTCCATGACCGAACCAGATCGGAGTCCGGTATCAGTCTCAGAACGGTGCGCCCGTCATGCTCCTGCTCTTTTTTGGCGGTTACCCGAACTTGTTTGCCGTTGATCGTTACGATCATTCTTGGATCCGGCGCAGGAATAGGGGTAGGAGTTGGAACCCAGCTATAGGATGGAGATTCCGGTTCCGGGGAATAGGCAGCTCTCATATCGATGCGTCCTACGTCGGCCGTCTCTCCCGCTAAGACATTCACGGTTGTCGCATAGCTGCCATAACCCGCTGCCGTCACCGTGAGTGTATGGAGGCCTGCTGCCACATTAGTTAACGCAAAATCCCCACTAGAGTAGGTGACGCCCGTCACTCCGCCAGTGGATATCGTCGCACCAGCCAGCGGCGTATTTCCAGTGCCGTACACCGCGCCGATAACCGTCCCCGTAGCCGCTGGAGCTGACTGTACCGTCACCGCAGCGGTGGCCGTGTACCCTCCGTCGGCAGTCGTCACTGTAACGACCGCCGTACCTTCAGCGATTGGCGTCACCTCGCCGCTCTGATCCACCTCGGCGACGGCCGGATCGCTGGAGATCCAAGAAATCGCCGGGTTCGTCGCATTCACCGGCGTAAGGACGGCTGTCAGCTTCTGTGAAGCACCTCCTGCCGAAAACGTCAATTCCGTCTGATCCAGCGTCACTCCCATAACTGGGATTGTATTGCGTATATGGGCCGCTTCCACTTGGATGCTACTCCATGCCTGGATGCGCTGCTGGCCATCCAGTTCAAATACCTGAAGATATTGACCCGGGACTGGATCCAAAATGTCCGTACCTAGCGAGTACAAGACCGCTTCGCCAGGCAGCGCATCACCCACCAGAGGACGCATCCCCGCATCCTTCTCGAGCAGATAAGCGAATGTATGCCCGGGATCGCCTGGAACCGCCGTCGCGCTCATCGAACCGTTCGCTCTGCCTGGACTAATAGCAAGCCCGTCGATGTCCGGTGCCGGCTCATCCACGTACAGAGTCAATACCGCGCTGACGGTGTTATGGCCTGCATCGGTCGCCGTAACTGTAACCGGGAACTCGCCGCTCACCGTAGGACTGCCTTCGATTGTTCCATAGACAGTCAGCGATAGGCCATCTGGAAGTCCAGAGGCACTCCATGCCAGCCCGCCCCTTGAACCATCGAAAGCGTCAATCGCGATCGAATAAGGATCGTCCTTGACCGACCGCGGCAGATCGGTTGTCAAAATGTCAGGGCGCAGATAGGGATAGCCCCCATTGACGCCAGTGTGGACAGCCCACGTATTCGCAAAATCCCAGCCGCCATAATTGGAGGCAGCCTTCATCTCGTCGGTAGTTAGGCCTGTGAGATGAGGCTGGCCTAAGTTACCCACAAACCCCACGCCACTGGCTTGGGTCGATGCTACTTTATCAAAATACGAGGAGTTGATCGAAGCATTCGATATGATTCCGATAAAACCGCCTATTGTGCTATAGCTGATACTTCCGGATTGCATGATTGCAGTTGAAGAATAACTATTGGCTATCGTTCCGTATATCAAATGTCCGGCCAATCCGCCTCCATAGAAATAGTGATCGCCCCCCGTATACGCGACCGTCCCTGTGGCATACGAGTCGTTGATGCTGCCCGTACCCTGAGAAGCGACAAGCCCCCCGGCAAACTGATTGGAAGCATCGCCGCTTTTCACGGCAGCGGATGAAGATGAGCGAAGAATGGTCGAATCGCCATTGGCCGCCCCGGCCAAGCCGCCGGCTGCACTCAAGCCTCCATAACCGGTATTGCCGCCAGTAACAGTACCCTCCGAATACGAGTTGATGATGCTGCCGCCGATCAGATGTCCCACCAATCCGCCGGCATAACTGCCGCCGTTGACTTGTGCGGAAAGGCCTAGATTACGGATGGTCCCCGATACGCGGCCGAAGAAGCCGACATACTGTAGAGCTCCTCCATCGATGGTGAGACCTTCGATCCGGTGTCCCCTTCCGTCGAAAATACCACTGAAGACGGTCGCTTCATCGGCTATGGGTACCCAATCGTATCCGGTCATATCGATGTCGCCGGTCAATCGGATATTCCGATCCAGGTAGTTCGCTTGGTTCCGATTGATATAATCCAGTTCTTCAGCGGTCCCAACCCACACCCAACCGTCCGCTTCTGACGGGACCGAGTCGTTACCAGCCCGGAGCACGGGCTGAGCGGAAGCCAAGGGAGCAAGCACCATCGAAAAAATGAGCGTTACTGCCAGCATGATGGACATTTTTTTCATAAACAGGTTTCTCCTTTGCATCAGTACAATCATCGATGAGTCATAGAAACACGACGTGATCTGATAAAATTCAACATCTTCAATTAAGTGTAATATAACTATGGAACAAAGACTGTCTCAATTTTGTTTCAACTTCATAGGAAGGCAGTCATAATGAAAAAACCGAGCGAATACAGGGAGCGGCCCTGAGTTTTGCTCGGCTAAGGATTGTGCCTATGATGTTATCAGTTATGATTCAAATGCGCTAGTTGTATTGTAAAACCTATTACCACAGTATTCGTCAGTAACTAAATCGCTAATACTGCGATGGTCTTATCATTGACAGAAATTGATAAAACATCACTTGTTTTTTGAATGTGTACATCATGGTTTGAACTAATTATTTCGTCCTCAAAAGCTCCATATGTGTCCGAATTAACGAATAAACTCATTTTTTCTAGTTTCAATCTTTCCACATCAACTTCTATCTCAACTCTTTTTATATCGTTATAAGATCGCATAGTCTCAGTTAGACAATACAGATATTTCTCGCCTCGAACTTCCTTAACAACGTTTTCGCCTAATAAACTTAAGATTACTTGGTAATTGGGCTCGCCTTCCTTAAAATGGCTTACTGTAAAGAAAATCCTTATTCATTGTATACCTACTTTCTATGTATAGTCACAGCCTTGGCAGGCAATTATGGCGTATCTCCAATAAAAACAGCCATAAAAGGATGCCTTCCATGGCTGTTCGCGCTTGCTCCTATTTGGTTACACTGACACTCAACTAGCTCTTAATAAACACAATTTTTACGCCAACCACCTGATCCTGCTCATTCACGGCCTTATACACGCCATATGCACCATCGCCAATGCCGGTCCGGGATACGACGCCTCCATCCAGGACACCCGCTTCTTCTCCGCTCTCGGTGATATTGCAGCATGCAAGATACCAGTCACTATCCGTATCCGAGCTATCCGATGTCGCATCAGCGTCAGGGATTCGGTACTTCTGAATATCAAAAATCCCGGCCTGCCCGCTATCCACCCCAGCTACAAAAGGACACTTGATCCATTCCAGGAATGCCCCCTGTTCAGCTGCCGAGTGATGGTAAGCCGTTAACTTGGCGTTGGCTTCGCCCCAATCCGGGATCTCCACCTTCTCCACTTCCGAGGCCCACGTTCCATTTAATACAGCATCCAACACGCCCATGATGATAATGTTCGTATCCAATTCATAACACGGATCCGCGACAACCAATTGTCCGGAATTCACTTCAAAATCGCCCAGTTGAATGATCAATGAAAGATACCTCCAATAACAGTTTATGATGGTTCTATTCTAGCATGTCCCGCCACACAAGCATCACAAAAAAACGCACCTCCTAAAGAGATGCGTCTTTCACTGACATTCATATGCTACAAACCACATGTTACCTGTAGCTTGCAGGTTACTCCGGAATATTCCCCCCGGCTACCCGGTCGCCGGAATTGCCCGATGGATCGGTTACGCCGTCATCTTCTTCGGCATGAATGATCAGCGAGCGTCCGAGCACCGAGTTTGGCTGGTTCTTTTTAAGGGTGCCATGCTGAATGATGGTCTCCGCTTCCACGGTGCCGTCTGCGCCTGCGACCAGATTCGGCATATCGCCAACATGGCTTCCTTGTGGATGCTTGAGGCCATGATGCTTGTCGGTCGGATTAAAATGCCCACCGGCAGATTTCAAATCCCTATCTTTGATCGTGTTCTCATGTACATGGAACCCATGCTTGCCTGGTGTGAAGCCGGATGCGGTGATCTTCACCTTCACCCCGTCATTGATCTGTTCCAAGATAGCGGAACCGACAGACTCCCCCGCCGCATTGTACAGCTGGACTTCAAGATGTCCCAGAGATTCCTTCCTGAAAGCCTGGTCCCAGAACACGGGTTGATTAACCGGATCCGAAACCATGCGAGCGGGTACATCGCTGCTGCCGGTAGGAGTCTCGGAATCCGAGGCCGCCGTCCCTTGTTGCCCATCTGGTCCGTCAGCGGTGGAGTTATCCTTGCCGTTCACGTAGTAGCTTATTTTAGACATCGTGTGTTTAATCGCAGCTAAAGTTCCTTCGGGATTCCCAGCAGCGAACAAAATTCCTGTAAACAGCAGGGCTCCGGCAAGAAATGCTCCAGCCATATATTTTAACGTGTTGGACTTCTTCTTCACTTCATCGCCTCCTGAATGATGTATTCATTCATCTCCCAATCCCCTGATTTTATACGTCTAAGTCGTTATTTTATGGGATATGAGGCGTTCGGCGTTATTTATTGTTCCCCAAGACAGATATACAGATTGAATAACCTACTAAACTGGCTTTTATATCATCTCCAGCTACTGAACATAAAAAAGAGATTCCCTCCGCTACGGCGTTAATGCCCCTCTTGCAAAATGAATTCTCTCATCCGATCCGTATGTTTGGCGGAAACCACATATACATCTTCTCCCCAATCTTTGAAACCGTAGCTAAACACACTTCCCTGACCCTCTTCCCCCAACCACAGCTTAATGGCGTGAATCGGGGATTGCTGATCATAGATAACCATCACGTCGTAATCCGGGTCCGTTCTTTTGGCATCATCTGGCTGCTTGCGGGCCGTACGGATCGCTTCCTCAAATGCGCTTACAGCCTTTGCCTCCTTGAAAGAAAACAGTGTATCCCCGTTCATCTCGTCCCATGACTCAAATGCCGAAATCCGAATTTCGACAACCTTCTCGTCCAGCAGCTGCATCGTTTCCCAACCGGGTTCGTTCTCGCAGCCTGTTAATAGAGCCGCCATATAGAGCAGCATGATCGTTAGAAGACCCTTCATCAAATCGTCCTTCCTTATTCACAAAATAGTATTATTGGATGACCTTATGCAGCTTCAGCTTGTCTATCAGCATGGTTCTGTACGTCTCTTGATCATAATGGGAGTTGTTCATTCGTTCCTTGTTCAGTCCAAGACTGTCCAAGATCCGGTACTCCAGCCTGCGCCGGGCCTTCAATACTTCCAGCGTCCCTTCGACACCCTCCAGACCGCGATGTTTGCCGTATCCCTGCTGCGTGTAATAATGGACGAATCCTGTGGACCATGCCTCCGGGCGTTCCCGGATGGCCTTGCGGAATGCGTATTCCAGGTTGTCCTGTTCAATGTAGAGCAATACGGGATTCAGGCCAAGGATTGCTTTTTCCAGCCCCAGCACGTAGTCCATCACTTGGTCATCCGGCGCATCATATTTCACCATGCCAACGGTCACCGGATTCTGAATGAAGCAGCACTCAAAAATCATAACGGCGGGCTCTTGCAACGCCTGCTCTGCAAATGCCTCCCACCGCTCGGTGATGAGTCTTCTATTGAGATCCAGCGGGAGCTCGTAAATATCCTGCCTGGACAAGGAATGATATAGATCATCCGGAAAAGACGTGCCGTATTCGTTCTTCAGCTTCTGGTAGGGTATGAGATTCCAGCTGCCTTTTTTGGCGGCCCGTTCGATCAATATTTCTTTAAAGGAGCCTGCGTCTTGCAGCAACCGCCCGAGTTCTTCCTCCGTTAAACACGCCGTTCCCTCATAATCTGCCGGGTGGTCAACATCCCCTTCCATCACAAGCCGGGTCTCCATGTTTCGTTCGGTTAAAATATCATAAATCATACGGGACGTCGTCGATTTGCCGAAACCCGGCAGACCTTCGACCATGATCAATTTAGTCTTCATTTCAAATCCCCTTCAAGTCTCAAAAATGATTGCAGCTTCAAGTTATTCTGTGAGGGCCGGCTGATATCCTTTTCTCTATACAAAAAAGGCTGCGGACGTTATCTCTCATGAAGAAGCCCCCCTGTATCCCCCGGGCAACTCCGAATGATCTCAATCGTGTTCCTGACCTGTTGTCACTATGGAGTCTTCGTTAATAACTCAAGCTCATATCTATTCGCCTTTAAACTATGGACATCTCTTTTTTAACGGACTATAATGACAAAAGCGCTCCAAAAAACGAACATTAAGGCGGTAAAAATGAGTAAATATATGTTATTATTTCAAGGGACTTCTTTTTCAAGCAAATCTCCCAAAGAAATTCAAGTATTGAGAGACTATCTTTACTGCATCAACACGGACGGCATGATTGAGCGAGTCGTGGCACCGGAAGACGCCGACTATCAATCCTTGCTGGATACGTATCAAGGCACAGACAGCTTTCACCGACTAGAGGAAGGACAGTATTTCCTGCCTGGTTTTGTCGACTTGCATGTTCATGCCCCGCAATGGGCTCAATCCGGAACCGCATTGGACATTCCGCTCTACGATTGGCTGAATACCTATACGTTCCCGCTGGAATCCAAATTCTCCGATCTGGCGTTTGCGCAAAAGGTTTACGACGATGTGGTAAGTACCCTGCTGGCCAACGGAACAACGACGGCGCTTTATTTTGCCACGGTGCATAAAGAAGCCAGCTTGTTGTTAGCCCAAATTTGTGCGAGCAAAGGCCAACGCGGACTTGTCGGAAAGGTCGTCATGGACGATCCCGAGCAGAATCCGGACTACTACCGCGATGCGGACACATCCACGGCACTGGCGGATACGGAGGAATTTATTATCGCTGTAAAGGAACTCGCCAAGACCACCAAACAAGGCGTGTATCCCGTCGTGACCCCACGCTTCATTCCAAGCTGCACCGATGAGGGGCTGAAGGGTTTAGGCGAACTTGCAGCCAAATACGACACGTATGTGCAGTCCCACTGCAGCGAAAGCGATTGGGCGCACGGCTATGTGAAAGATCGGTTCCAGAAAAACGATGCGTTTGCCCTGCATGATTTTGGCCTGCTGCGCGATAAATCGGTCATGGCTCATTGTAATTTTCTCGATGATCAGGATGCCGAATTGTTCGCTGACACCGGCACCGCGATCGCGCACTGCCCAATATCCAACGCATATTTCGCCAACAGCGTCATCCCGGTCGCCCGCTTCCACGCCAAGAATGTCGAGATCGGTTTAGGCTCGGATCTATCCGGCGGCTTCTCACCGAGTCTCTTCGATAATATTCGACAAGCTGTGATGTCCTCGAGGATGCTGGAAGATGGCGTGAACACCTCCCTTCCTGCGGAAGCTCGCGGCGTGCCCGAGTCGCGGATTACGGTCCATGAGGCATTCTATCTGGCCACGGCCGGAGGCGGCGAAAGTCTGAGCCTGCCGATTGGCCGCATTCAAGAAAACTACGCATGGGATGTGCAGGTAATCGATACGAGACTTCCATCCGCCAAGCTGCCGATTTTTGATGAGAATGAAGACGCACAAGATATTTTTCAGAAGATCATGTATCTGGCACGTCCTGAACATATTCGCGAGGTGTGGGTGCAAGGGGAAAAGGTTCATACGCGTTAAGAAAGATAGAGGTTGTTCAAAAAGCAATTCATCCTAACATTCGAGGTGTCCAGCGGAGTGAATACACAAGCAGACAAGCAAAATGACGAGCAAACGAAGTCACAGCAGCATTTAACGGTTCCGCCCGACGGCAAAATATCATTCGGGAAATCCGCCATTCTCGGTTTACAGCATGTCGTCGCGATGGACGTCTATGTCGTCCCTTTCCTGATTGCCATGTTAATCGGCTTGGCGCCTAATCAGTCCAGCGCATTGATTCAATCCACGTTTATTGCGGCCGGGCTTGCCACGATCGTGCAAACGTATTTCTGTATGAAGCTGCCGATGGCGCAGGGTCCTTCCTATGTTCCACTCGGCGCGATTGTCGCCATCTATGCCGCCAGCGGCGGAGGGGAGATGGGTTGGAGTTCCGTACTGGGCGCGAGCTTGATTGGCGCGATCCTCGTCATTATTTTGGGATATACGGGAGTTTTCAATAAAATCGTTAAATCCTTCATCCCTCCAATTGTCGGGGGCACGATCATCTTCATTGTCGGTCTGTCGTTATTGCCTGTTGCGATTCGAGACAATATCTACGGCGCCACGGACGCTACCATCAATCAGAACGTGCTGCTGGCCCTGATCTCAGCGGCTGCACTCATCCTGTTCGTCATCCTGGGTTCTCTGTTCCGAACAAGAGGCGCGATATTCCGCGTTACGTCCGTAATGGTCGCATTAATTATCGGATGTATCTCCGCCAACTTTATGGGTGTGCTGGATTTTAGCGCTGTCGCAAACGCCAAGTGGTTCAGCATGCCACAAATTCCGTTTAAGGATTTTGGCTTTTCCTTCGACTTCTCGGCGATTATCACCATGGTCATCATTTACCTCGTACTGCTGGCGGAAACAACGGGTACGTGGTTTGCCATCAGTAACGTCATCGATAAACCGTTAACGGATAAGAATATTAACCGTGGGGTAATTGGCGAAGGGATTAGCTGCCTGATTGCTTCAGGACTCGGCTCCACGCCGGTTACCGGCTATTCCACGAATGCAGGCATTATCTCCATCACGGGTGTGGCCAGTCGCCGGGTCTTCTTGGCGGTAGGCGGATGGTTTGTCCTCTTCGGCTGTTCCGGCAAATTGGCCGCTTTGATCTCCTCGATCCCAACCGCGGTCATCGGCGGCGTATTCGCCATCGTCTGCGGCATCATCTCGATTAACGGGATCCAGGTCATGAAGAACGTGAAAATCGGGGAAAAAGAAATGTACATTATTGCGATCCCGATGATTTTGACGTTAGCGTTAGTGCTTATTCCTAAAGATTTCTTGTACACTCTGCCTACGTTCGTGCAGTATTTGCTCGGATCACCGATTCTGGCTGCTTCGCTTGCAGCGATCTTGTTGAATAAATTGCTGCCTAGTGCGAAGTAAGTTGTAGAGCGAGGCAATTGGAGTTGTATGTAAGGTTTACGGAGCTGCCCCTAAAGAGACCACGTTTATCGTGGGCTTTGGGGGTTGCTTTTTTTATATAGGGGGGACACTGATCAAATCAAACATGTATCTACTGAGCCTGTGATTGGACTCACTTCTTCTTGTTTCTCATGGCGGCGAGCAGCTTCACCTTCCCATTGGCTCCTTCCACAAAGCGCCGATAGTCGGGGGATTCCACCGGAACGATCGCGATTTGCCCCTTCGCATTGAAATGAATACCCCACCCGTATTTCTTCGGGAGCATCGATGCTCTCAAGCATGGTTGAGGCTTCCTAAAAAACTCGTCTCGAATCTGGTTCCCTCTCTCGGCTAACTCCGTCTCCGGAATGTTTTTGTGCCGGATATGCACTTCGTACAAGAGCTCCTCCTGGGTATAGGCGTACGGATTATTCGTGATTAACTCAAACTCGATTCCCGGCTTGGTTTTTCCGTCTTTCTTGTCCGGCGGCTGCGTTCCAGTCTCAACAGGGCAATCTGCAGCAACGGTAATAAATGTATCATAGTAATTCCAATCCATTATCGTTCCTCCTAAACAATATATAGCACGCTCATAACATATCGACTTATTTAAAACTAATTATAACCCTCTATCCCTGACAGAATCGGTCAGTCATTATCGCCGTCTTTTCTTATTCCCCCCATTAAAAAAATGCTTGAACCTCTACCCGCGTCACCTTTTAAGATATGATTCAGACTTCTTATACGAAAGGTGACGAGAATGAAATTAACCACAAGAAAAGAAAAAATGACGGTACAAATCATGCTTGGGACTTCTCTGGTTCTAGGGGTAATTCCTCCATTGGTTATGTTCATGGTAACGAGGAGGCAAAACGGATATTACCGGGAAGCCAGCAGAAAAGCATTAAATTTTCACCTCACGATCTTCCCATTCTTTCTAACCAGCAGCTTTCTGCCCCAGTGGTTTAAGTATACGTTTTTAATGATTGAAACCTTCATCATATTGTTTGCTATGTTTTGCATCGCTCTTCAGAAACCTTATCATTATCCGGCAATACCTTACATCAAAAATAAAGAGATCCATCGAAATGAGGCGCTAAAATGTTAGATCAAATGATGACTATCGGACAATTATCGAACCACACTGGCGAATCGGTCAGAACGTTAAGATACTACGACAAAATCGGCTTGTTAACACCCAGCGATTACAAGGATGGCGGACACCGGCTGTACAGTAGGGATGACTTGGTACGTCTCCAACAGATTCAGGCATTGAAATTCATAGGTTTTTCGCTGAAGGATATTGCGAACATATTGCAGTATGCCCATATCGAACAAGAGCAGATCAAAAGCACGATACAATTCAAAAGAAAACAGCTCACTGCGGAGCTAGAAAGAATACAGGATATGATCGACCAATTAAATCATATGGATATGATCATTTCGAATGAAAACTCAGTGGATATCAGATCCTTTTGCTTTATTATGCACTCCATCCTTTGGGAAGAAGAGAATCTGGATGAAAACAAACGGAACCTGTATAAAATCTATAACTTTCGAGATCCAGAGCGATTCAAGCTCGACCAAGAGTACTATAGCTTATTCTCAAGAATTACTTAGTCATGTCAAAGACAAGCCCTGAATCTGAAGAAGCGCTAGAATGTATGAGGAGATTGATGTTTCTCCATAAACAAACACTAATCAAGATGGCAAAGCTTCAAGAAGATGCTCCCGAGGCTGAAACATTCAATATATTGGATCCATTTACCGATGAGGAAAAAGTCTTCATCAAGGATGCCATGCGCATGATGTCGGAGTCGGAGTAAAACATCCATATTATCATTAAGGTGGGAATACATTGATACAAGATATTTTGCAAAAAGTAGAGCATATTCCAGTTCTTTATCAATTTATAGCTGTGTTCGCAATCTCGTTTATCCCTTTCCTCGAGGCTCATGTAGCGGTGCCTCTGGGAGTGCTACTGAAGCTCCCATTCATTCCAATTGCTGTTCTGGCCATCTTGGGCAACTGGCTTTCGGTCTTGACCGTAATCATTTCCTCTTCGTGGATCAAATCCAGATTTTTCAGTGATAGAAGCGATAGTTTTGTTTATCGACGTTTTCAAAAAGGTAAAGTGTATTTCAATCGATATGGCGTTCCTGGCATTTCCCTATTAGGGCCAATCATTGGGGCTAACCATATAGGCGCATTAATTTGCACGATGGCCAATGCGGATAAGAAAAATATCATCATTTGGCAGACCATTAGTATTATCTTGTGGGCGGTAGGGTCTGGGCTGCTTATTCATTTTGGGAGAGAGTACTTGCTTAGATAGATGATTCACCGTTATATCTTGAGGAGCATTTGAAGACAAATTAATGAAAAAGCGGCTACTAAGATGTCAGAAATAAATCTTGGTCGGCCGCTATTTTTATTAAACTTCGTTTCCAGTTAGCTTAATCAATTTTCCATTATACCAACTAATGTATCCCAGCAGTAGTGACCTACTTGGTCAGTAGATTGCGAATTGCCTTCTAAGCGGTATAACGCGTGTGGTATACTTAGCACAAAAAATTAGAGTGCGTGACGAAGGAGTTCGTATGAACCATCATAGGATAATAGAACAAGCATTGATTCATATCGAGGAAAATTTAGAACAGCCTTTATCCGTGTCATCCGTTGCGCTTACTTTCAATATGTCCAAATTTTATTTTCATAGGCTTTTTTCTGCCATGATGGGCTGTTCGTTAAATCAGTACATCCTATCTAGAAGATTGAATGCCGCTTTATCACTCATTTATAACAACAACTTGTCATTAACCGATATTGCTTATCAGTTAGCCTTTGGTACGCAGGCCTCATTCACCCGGGCATTCAAACAACATTACGGCGTAGCTCCAAGCTCGCTAAGAACAAGGTTCAAGCCAATCACTCCGACTCAAATACCTACTGTAGTTAAAAGACCATTTAAAAATATTCATGGTGATATCGTCACGGACTTCACACTGACAGAGTTCAAAGAGATCCGAATCAGCGGGATTGCCTTTGAAGTGGACCTAGCCACCGATGATTACAAGCAGAAGATTCACTCCCATTCAAAAATGCTGCTGAATCATATTGATGAAAACATAAATGGTTCTTGTTTTGTCATTTATTCAAACTGTCAACCCAATTCAACCCGGTTCAAAGTGCTGTTCGGAATCCCAAGTGACATTCAAATTCATAAACCCTTTTATTTCACGGTTGATATACCGACTATTTTTTGTGCGAGGTTCAACTATTTTGGTGACCTGCTTGATATTGGAGAAGTGCTCAAAACAGACTATGCAAGATTCTTAAAGATTTCCAAGCAAGAGTCCGATCAATCGGATATTGAACTTATCCAAGTTTTTAATGACGTCCACAATCTGGATTCAGCCTACCATATCTATGCACCCATCAAGAAACTTCCTGACGATCTGGACATTTAATGTTGCACATCTCTAATTCGATGTTCACTTACGTTCCGACCAAATAATATATCCGATCCATATAAGAGCAACGCCCATCGGTATCGCCAATGCCCGATCAAACGGATGGGGAATGATTGCAGCGGCAAAGGTCACTACAGCAGCGAAGGCCAGCAGAATTGCTGCTGGGCGGGGGAAGACTCTGGCACGTAATGCGGCGATGCCTAGCAGCAGACCTCCTAGCATATACAATACGCCCGCGAGCGGTGCTAATATTGGGAAGATCCCCAGATGAACCTCGCTGACTGTTCCTCCAAAGAGCCCAACCATTCCTACCACAAACTTATCAGCATCACTTGTCAACAACGGCAAAACGAATGCTTCGATGAAACTAAAGATTAATGAGATTAACCAGAACAGATTGAATAAAAGGAAACCGATCAGGCCAAGCCACCCCGCTTCTTTCGCTTGGCGTACATAGAATCCCGTAATTCCGATCAGGTTAAAGAACGACATAGCCATAGTCAGGCATGCCACCACTACCCATGAGTTTGTGTGCACAGAAGAGATATCATCTGTCGGGTGGATAAACTGAATGACGATATATAGAACCCCCGCTATTATTGCCATAAATCCTGACCACCGGTTGAGAACATGTGCCGTTATTATTGATTTACTTACCTCTGTATTGAGCTCTATATTCACGATGATTCCTCCACTTCTAGATATTAATCACATGATCGCCACATCTTTTCTCGACATGACAGGTTTTCGACTCTAACCATCCAACGAGGATATTTTGAATTTTCTTTGCTACAGCCCCTTCCTTATTATGTTTGTCGAATATAACTTAACAAATATAGCGTGCCCTTACTTTTCAGATCTTGCTGTAATTAGTGAAGAAATCGTAAGGAACCTTATAACGAAAAAAAGCACCTCTCTCGAGATGCAAACGAATCTACAATATATTTCCCCCATTCAATCTATTGGACCATAACCATATCAACCATTCGCAGTTACTTTGTGGTACTCGCTCCCTCAACCTGTCACTGTGCTGACAAATTCGTGCGAAATGTAGGCAAGTTGCTTGCCTTACCCATCTCGCTCAGCAGACTTTCTATGCTTGCTCTCTGAAATGAGGTCAGATACATGGCCAACGGCTCATCCGTCTCTTCTTCGGATACGTCAAGTTCACATACGATCAGCACATCGTCCTTTACGTAGATTTTCCATGCATTCAGCTCTGACCCTTCTTCTAGCTCATGCTCTCGCTCCAAATGCATACTGCTGCAGTAATCGAACAAGCTCCACGTGCTCTCATCAAATATGGCCCAATACGGCAGCCGATCCTCAACGCCCAACTGAACGAGTGCCTTGCCAGCGAGAAAGCGTTGAAGCGATCGATTTTCCAGCTGCCAGTCGGGTAAGTTCCACGCGCACAGGTAAACCGGTGGATCCTCCTGCTCCAAATCCTGAATGCGGATCCCGCAATAGATCACGGACTCCTCCACTTGATAGAAGACCAGAAACGCCTTGTCTGTCGTAAAAAAAGTATCATCAGGAATGAAGACTTCCTGCAGCAGGAGCGGTTCATATTGGTTATTACACCCTTGGGTGATATACGGAGAACGACCCAAAACCATATAATAATCCCGTAATGCAGTCGGCAACGAAAAGCCTAGGCTTTGTTCTTTAGCCTGAATGTCCGCTTTCGGAATACCGTGGGTCTCTTTATGATGCTCTCCCAATATACGGAGAAGTGTTTCTATATTCGCTTCCATTAATTGAGTGAACCTCCTCGTGATGCGTCTGGGTATCATCTACTTCTCTAAATATACTGCAGATTTGAGGATGTGCCCAGGAATAGAACGTCATTTCGGGCCTATTACAAATGGTACCGAGCCCCGCTTTAGTAGCTCAAGCTCTTTCCACTTTCATAGCGTGAATACGTTCGAAATTCCCGGTTGACGAAACCAATACCGGGAAGTATAATCAAATCCATATTAAACTTATAGGAATTATTAAACATTAAAAAGATACCGACCATTCAAATGGAGGTCACAGCCTCAGCAGATATCTGCTGGAGTTGTGGCCTTTTATTGTTGATCATCCTCTTTTTGAAAGCTAGGTGAAGTTGAAGTGATGAGAAAGTTTCTTTCCAATCCATTGATCGGAAAATGTTTGCCTTGGGTTCTCCCCATCTTACTAATCGTTCTGTGGTCCATCTTATCCAATCTTGATGTGATATCGAGAAAAATCCTCCCCCTGCCTCAAGACGTTTTATTTTCCTTCAGGGATTTGCTGTTGTCAGGAGAATTAATCGAACATATCTCGATCAGCTTTCAAAGAGCGTTCATTGGTTTCCTAATAGGCGGGGGGATCGGTCTTGTACTGGGCTTTATGAACGGCTTATCCTCCATTGCTGAAAAATTGTTAGATACCACGATTCAAATGGTACGCAATGTTCCTCATCTGGCGATGATTCCGCTAGTCGTTCTATGGTTTGGCATTGGCGAAGAGTCGAAAATATTTTTGGTCGCGATCGGCGTGTTATTCCCGGTCTACATCAATACCCTGCACGGCATCCGCTCCGTGGACAACGGGTTGATCGAAATGGGGAACGTATACGGGCTGCGCTCCGCTTCGCTCTTTTGGAGAGTCGTTCTGCCTGGCGCACTGCCTTCCATTCTAGTCGGACTACGCTACGCTTTAGGCATCATGTGGTTGACCCTAATCGTATCCGAAACGATCGCTACGAATTCGGGCATCGGCTTTCTGGCCATGAACGCAAGAGAATACATGCAAACCGATATCATTCTGCTTACCATTTTGCTTTATGCCTTATTTGGAAAGCTGGCCGATTCCATCGCGAAGCTCTTAGAAAAGCGGTTTTTACAATGGAACCCGAACTATCAAAAGTAAGCTCTGAAAGGATGTGTCGACCCTGAATTCCTCTACCCATGGTGTACATCTTCGTACAACAAGATTACAGAAAAGCTTTGGCGAACAACCTGTACTTCAAGGCATTGAGCTGGACGTGAAGCCAGGAGAGTTCATTGCCATCATCGGGCGAAGCGGCTGCGGGAAAAGCACGTTATTGCGCGTGATCGCCGGATTGGAACCATCCACGTCAGGAGACATATGGATCAATGACCATCCGGTTCAGCAAGTACAGCCCGAAACTCGGATGATGTTTCAAGATGCGAGGCTGCTGCCTTGGAATAAGGTCATCGATAATGTAGCGATCGGACTTCGAAAAGAAGACCGTCATAAAGCCGAAGCCGCTTTAGAGCAGGTTGGACTGAGTGCACGGGCCAATGAATGGCCGTCGGTACTGTCCGGCGGCCAGAAACAACGAGTCGCCTTAGCAAGAGCGCTCGCCAGCCAGCCCAAATTATTGCTGCTCGATGAACCTTTAGGAGCGCTGGATGCATTGACCCGCATTGAAATGCAGCAATTAATCGAATCGCTGTGGCAGCAGCAGCAATTCACGACCGTCTTGATTACGCACGATGTCGAAGAGGCTGTCGTTTTGGCCGACCGCGTGGTGCTCATTGAAGAAGGCCGTATCGCGATGGATCGAGCCGTCCCTTTCCCGCGCCCCCGTCAACGGGGAAATGCCGAAGTGGCAGCATTCATCGATCACATCCTGAAACGGGTCATGGGCATAACCGAAACGGCAAGCCGACATGAAGCAGAAGATCTCCCCTATCCCTTAAAGAAAGGGTCATAGGTTCTAACACCATCCCGCTTGGGATGGCCATTCGATAACCATTTCTTGAAGGAGGTGGATCACAAGCGAGCGTTTGACCGGACGTGAAACCGAAAAAAGAAAGGAGCCCTGAAGCATGCCTAACATTGATAACCCGCAAGAAATCGCTAAGGAAATCAGGATTACACGCTGCCCGGTTCCGACAGCAGCCAGTTTGGCCCTTGACCTCGGGCTTCTTCAACAGGAGCTTGAAAAGTCCGGATGCACGGCGGCGGAACTAACAAGAAACGCCAATCACGCTTTGCCTCATGCGCATTTTAATCACACCTTGCCTTTCCTGGTGCGGGAAGGAGGCAACATTCCGGCTTTATGGGCGCGCTCCACCGGGAGCGATACGCGGCTTATCGGACTAAGCTGGGTCGATGAATATCAAGCCATCCTTACCCTTCCTGACTCGGATATTCAGGAGCCTGGCGATTTGCGTGGAAAACGAATCGGAATTCCTCGTCATCGTTATTTAGAGATTGATTTTCGAGCGGCCCAAGCGCTTCGCGGTTTCCATAATGCGCTCTCGCTTGCGAATCTTACGCTGGATGATGTCAACATCGTTCATCTTGAGGCGGTTCCTGAAGGAAGAAGGGATTCATGGAATACCGAGATCGGGGCGCTGCAGCGGCGCGAGATCGATGCCGTTTTTGTCAAAGGAGCTACCGGGCTTGAGGCCGCTCGTACGGCCGCCCTAAAGGAAGTGATCGAGCTCGGGTTCCATCCGGATCCGCTGGTGCGAGTCAACAATGGCGTGCCCCGAACCGTGACGGTCGATACGGCACTGACGGAGCAGGAACATGTTGTAGAACAGATTCTCACCTCTCTGCTTCGCGCCGCGGATTGGTCCAAAGATCATCCCGATGATTTCATTCGGGTCGTTACGAAGGAAACCGGCGCTTCATCCGAATATGTAGCATCCGCTTATCGCAATATTTCGCTTCGACCGGCACTGCGCGAAGACTATTTAACAGCGCTTGATGCCCAGAGCAGGTTCCTGTTCGAGCATGGTTTTCTCCCGAATCCCGTTAATGTATGGGACTGGATTCTTCCAGAACCGTTAGCCGCGGCTGAATATAACATTGCTAAAGGAGTGTCCCTCATATGACTCAAAGTAAAGCAGACGTAACCATCGGCGTTCATCCCAATAATCATTCGTTATTCGTATTGCGCCGCTTAGGCTTTTTAGAAGAGATTCTTAAAGACCATAACGCATCCGTTGCCTGGGTCGACTACAACGATGGAGCGAAGACGCCTCTACGCATCGCCTCCGGAGAAATCGACTTTGGAGGTACAGGGTCTACCCCGCCGTTAACCGCGCAGGCTTCGGGTATCGATATTGTGTACGTTGCGGTCTCGAATCCTCGTACAGCTAGCGGAGCTTTGGTCGTTCGCAAAGCAACGCCGGTGCAATCCGTTGCAGATTTGAAAGGGTTGCGCATTGCGCTATCCGAAGGGTCATGGCATACGAGTTTTCTGGCAACCGCGCTAGATAAAGAAGGCCTTCTTTATGATGATGTCGCTCGAGTTGATATAGGCAATGATGGGGCAAATGCACTGCTCGCCGGAGAAGTGGAGGCTTGGGTCGGCAACGATCCACAGCTTACGGAGCTGCATAACAAAGGACTCATTCGTACGCTGGTGCCGCTTGAATCTCATATCTCTCATCGTTCCGTATGGTTTGCCAGCCGAGATTTTGCAACGAATCGGCCGCAATTGCTCAAGGCCGTTGTCGAAGCTCTGCAGCAGGCCGATGGTTGGATTCAGGAAAATACGCGCGAAGCGGCAGAGCTTTTTGCCCGGGACCTGCCCCATTGGCCTTCCGTGGATTCATGGGAAGCCGCGCTTCAGCGGAGACCTTGGGGGCTGCAGCCGATTACCGAAGAATTTATAACTGAACAGCAGCGGGTTGCCGATCTGTTAGCACGACAGCATATTTTGCCCAAAGAAATAGTCGTTTCAGAGGCGGTTTTACCTGTCCCCGTAGAAATTGGAGGAGAATAGCATGGCTGTACACAAAGAGAACGTTGAAGTGTATTGGTATTTAACCGCGCCGGATGGCCGCAGTCCTTGGTCAACGGAGGGGGCGCGCAAAATCGATTTGCCTTACCTAAGGCAGATTGCCTCGGCTGTCGACCAATTGGGGTTTACCGGCGCATTGCTGGCAACGGGCCCGCATGATACGTGGGTGCTTGGCTCCTCCCTTATTTCCAGCACGAGCAACATGCGTTTTCTGATCGCTGTGCATCCACCATTGATTTCACCCGTGCTGGCCGCGAAAATGGCGCAAACCTTCGATGATTTTTCCGGAGGACGCGTATTATTAAACATCGTGAACGGAAACACGGCGCAAATGCGCGCCTATGGTTCAACGCTTGGGCATGATGAACGTTATGCCTACACGGATGAATGGATTCAGGTGTGGAAACAAGCCGTGGCCGGAGAAAGCCTGAATTTCCATGGCAAGTATATTACCGCCGAAGGCAAAGCCTTACAGCTCTCATCCACGCAGAAACCAACGCCGCCTCTCTGGTTCGGCGGATCGTCGCAAGCGGCTCATGTCACGGCAGCCAAGCATATCGATACGTATCTGAGCTGGGGGGAAACGCCACCGCAAGTCGCCGAGAAGATTCAAGATCTTCAAGCTTTAGCTGCAGAGCAAGAGCGTACCATGCGGTATGGCATCCGACTATATCTGATCGTTCGCGATACGGACGAAGAAGCTTGGCAAGAAGCGGATCGGCTGCTCAAGACGATGGATCCGCAAACCGTGGAAAATATGCAGACCATTCTTCGAAACAGCGATTCGATGGGGCAGCAGCGCATGCTTCGCAATCACAACGGTCAAATTCCTGAAGACGCTCGGGAGCTTGAAATTTATCCGGATTTGTGGGCCGGAATGAGTCTGGTAAGACCAGGTCCGGGCACAACGATCGTAGGCAGTCCGGCAACCGTTCTGGCACGCATAAGAGAGTATCAGGATGCGGGCATTTCAACCTTTATATTCTCAGGTGTTCCATTGCTCGAAGAAGCTTACCGTGTAGGAGAATACATCCTGCCCCATCTTCGCATTGACCATCAAGCGGCAACCACGCCGAAGCAAGAAGAACAGGAGAAGGTTTTCACTTGGGCTCATCAAATCCACTAAATGATCCGGCAAAAAGGGAAGTGTCCTATGCGAAAAATAAGCTTTCATGTACTATTAGTAATTCTGTTAGTGACGTTATCGGCTTGCGGTAAAGCCGGCCAAGCGAACCAAGCCAATGCTGAGGATGAGGCCGTACCCGTTCGTCTTGGCATACTGCGCAGTGCCCAGCCATTAAGTTTATCCGAGGAAGGCGGGCCTCTGTATAAAAGGCTGGAAGTAGCCGGGGCGAGCATTGAAAAAACCGGCGGTTTCGCCGCCATGTCTCCGGGGATCGAGGCGTTAAACGCCGGTTCGATCGATATTACGATCGGCTCGATTACGGCAGCCATCAGCAACCTTGTCGGAGGCTCCTCGGAATTTACGATTTTTACGAAGCAGCCTGGCGATCAAGATAATCAAGGCATTGTGGCCAAGCCGGAAGCCGGCATTAAGGGCCCTTCCGACCTCCGAGGCAAAAGAATAGCCGTCAACCGCGGCGGCACCGGCGAATACTTACTATATAAAGCGCTGGAGAAAGGCGGACTCGATGCAAGCGAAGTCGAAATCGTCTATCTTCCGCCAACGGAAGCAGGACCTGCCTTTGAAAGCGGGCAAGTCGACGCTTGGGCGACATGGGGTTCGTTTACGGCCGTGGCGATCGTCGACTTCGGTGCAGAGCTGGTCATTTCTGCAGGCGACATCGAATCCGAGAACGATACGGTGTATATTGTGCGAAATGGCTTCCTGAAGGAGCATCCTGAGCTCGTGTTTGAAGTATTTGAAGGCTTGAATGAAGAGTCCGCGCTTCTATCCAAAGACGTCGATCACACCGTCCAATTAATTCAGAACATCCAAGGCGTCTCCGAACCTGTGGCTCGTCAGCAGCTGGAAGGCTCTTTATTCCCGTTTGACCCGATTGATGACCCCGTCCGCCAACGTTGGCAAGCAGTGGCTGATTATATGTTCGAAAAAGGGATTATTCCGAATGAAGTGGATGTCCTATCCAATACGGTGGATGTTAGGACGTTGAAGTGAAGCCGCTTGAGGTAAGCTGAGAAGAGCGATGAGCGTCAGGAATTGTTCGGTAAAAATCCCAGTATGCAACCCTTTAAGGGCACGAGGTCTGCTTAGGACTTGGTGTCCTTTTTTTCATGCGAGAGGTCGATGACGGGAATGAAGCGATAGCTGCAGAGGTGAAATCCAACATCATGCGAGCACTCATTTGTTCAGGTTCTGTTCAGGTGAATTTATGCTAATGTTCATTACGGCTTTCAGCCGTGTTTATATTCTTTGATTAAACTGTAGGGAGTGATGTGAGATGATGTAACACCATTCAAAAGGGAGCAAAGATGAACATGATGGAAGTAGTCGAGCGTTTGTTTGAACAATACGGATACTTGGTGTTGTTGATTGGATTACCCTTGGACTTTATTGCATTGCCCATTCCCCCCGGAAATAGTACATTGACATTCACAGGGTATTTATCTTATAAAGGCATACTGGATGTCATACCGGCCTTTTCTATGGCGTTGGCGGGATCAATAGGGGGAGTAACATTCACTTACTGTATCGGCTATAAGTTGGGAGCACCCTTGTTAGAACGCTATGGCAGGTGGTTATTTCTGAAGCCCTCCTCTATGGAAAAGGTACGAGATTATTATAAGAAAAACGGGAATAAGCTGCTGCTCATTAGCTTTTTCATTCCGGGAATTCGACAATTTATCGGGTATTTCATCGGCATCATACGTCTTCCTTTTCGTACTGTCGTAATCTATGCATATACGGGTACTTGTTTGTGGGTGATTGCTTATTTTGCAATCGGTTATCTGTTCGGAGATCAATGGAATCATATCTTCGATCTTGTAGAAAAGTATATTAAAATTATACTTATCGGATCAGGATGTGTCCTGAGTGGTTATCTCATCATGAAATGGCTCAGGCGTTGTAAGTAAAGCTTCAGCATTCGTTTAAGTGGAGGCGGGAATATGGATGGTAGATTGCTCCTGGTAGATGACGAAGCTGGGTTGCTAGATATGTTGAACTTCATGTTAGCGAAAGAAGGCTTCAAACACGTGAGTTTTGCAACTTCAGCCAAAGAAGCGCTTGAGCTCGTTCAAGAAACGGATTTTGATCTTATCGTACTCGATATTATGCTGCCCGACTTGGATGGCTTTGAGCTGTGTCGGCGCCTCCGTGAAGTAACAATGGTTCCAATTCTCTTCTTGACTGCCCGTACGATGGATATGGATAAGATTATGGGGCTTACCATCGGAGGCGACGACTATATTACGAAGCCGTTTAATCCGCTAGAGGTAGTCGCAAGAATCAAAGCGCAATTACGTCGTCAAAGTTTGACGAAACTCCAAGAGGCCCCTGACAAAGAAGTAAAAGTATACGATTTTGGGGCATTCCAATTGTTTAAACAAGAGGGAAGATTGATGGTACATGGGCAGGAAGTCAGTTGTCCAGCCAAAGAGTTCGAGCTCTTGTTATTTCTGTGTGAACATCCCAATCAAATTTTTAGCATATCACACCTATACGAGCAAATTTGGGGATTGGAAAGCATTGGGGACGAGAATACAGTGATGGTTCATATCCGGAGATTGCGGCAAAAAATCGAAAAGAATCCAAACGATCCAAAATGGATTATCAACATTAGGGGAATGGGCTATAAGCTCCTCAGCTCCCCGAAGGAGACAGACAAGTGAACCTGCAGAAGAAATTGACGCTTCACTATGTTGCAGTTATCGTAGCCGTGATGCTTTTTTCTTATGTCGCATCTTCCATAACCCTTTTGCTGTTATTTGGATTCGACATTAGCTTTTATGGAGCAAGACTAGTATGGTCAGGCTTATTTGACGACTCTTTTTTATTAATTACGTTTTTTCTTGCTTTTTCAGTCTTTTTTTTCGGCGCTTCCTTCATGTACGGCCGTGTGATGAGCGAGCCATTATTCTTTTACCTGGCTTGGGTCGAACGACTGTCACATGGAAAATATAATGTTGTGGAAATCCCAAGGTCCAGAAGAAATAAATCTCCTATTGGCTTTCGTCTTTTCCACGAGTTGACTGAGAAAATGAGGCAGCTATCCGATCGTCTGTCGGCGAGCGAGATCGAACGAATGGAATTGGAAGACTTGCGCCGAGATTGGACTTCCGGCGTAACGCATGACTTGAAAACACCGCTTTCTTATATTCAGGGATACTCCACGATGCTGTTATCAGACGAACACCAATGGACGGTAGAAGAACAAAAGAAGTTTATAACCATTATGCAGGAAAAAGCTAATCATATGCAGCGGCTGATCGAAGATTTAAGCGAGGCATTCCAATTCGAGAACAGTGTCGTACGGCCGATTTTGACACAAAGCGATATCGTTACGTTCGCGGCTAACGTTATGGAAGATGTGCGTCAACTGCCCGCAGCTCGGAATAAGGAGTTTCGATTTGTGGCGGATGAAGATTCGATCTTTTACGAGTTTGACGAAAAATTAATGGAGAGGGCATTGGTTAATCTTTTAATGAATGCGATTCTACACAACCCGCCTGAAACGCTCATTACCGTTACCGTTCAAAGGAACAATAACTTATGTATTATGATATCCGATAAAGGTGTGGGAATGAGTGAGAAGGAGAAAAACAACCTCTTTCAGCGATACTACCGCGGGACCTCAACGGAAGCCCCCATTGGCGGTACTGGACTCGGCATGGTGATAGCAGAGCAGTTTATCGCAGCCCATCAGGGCACGATCAGCGTCCAAAGCGCCCCAGGGGAAGGGACTGTGATCACAATCCTTCTTCCCCTATAATTGGATATTTGTGATAACGTGTTGTCATGCTGAATCTGCTGGTAGCTTGAAACTATGCGTTCTGTCCTACAAAGAAGAAAATTCCGCCCATTGTGACGATTAGGATTAGCCATTTCACAGTGGTGGATATGCTGGGCATTGGACCGTCTCGCAGAATCTTCAGGCCGAGTGGCGCCAACCCAACGCAGAGTCCGCCTACGGCTACCAAAGTGTCCCAGCTGGTGCCTTTGAGAACGCCTAAACTGTGTATTCCCATCACCCCCAGCGCGATGGAGCAGGGTAGATTGAGTGTACCGGAACGAAAAGCGCCGATCGCGAGAACGAACCATCCAACCATACCGGAAAACAGAATTGTAGTGATAACGTAAAATCCCTGATAATTATAAGCGTAAGAGTCACTTATAAATGTAGTTGCAAGCTCTAAACCTTGGAATTGAACCAGCCAATAAGCAAGATGATCCACACCAGCATGGTACATGCGCACAAAGAGTCCCATGATCGTGAGGATGCCGCCCCATAAAGCCCATCCTGGCTTTTTGGCGCCTATTAACTTGACAAGTGCAAGGATGCCAGGCCACATAATCATAATGCCGGCTGTGAATAAGCCGTAGGACGCTGCCATCAGTGTCGGTTGCTCTTTAAAGGCTGCGAGTTGATCAGGATAGTAAAAGTGGTACTTTACCCTGAGAAGTTCCCCGGTAAGAAGAAGTACTGGCCCCAGTATTAGCGACAACCCTCCAATCCATCTACCTGGAAACCAAAATCCACCTTGTGTATGCTCTTTTGTTAACAAAATCCCATTCATAAAAGCTCTCCTTCTACTCAATAATTGTGGCTGTCACACTCCCTGCTCATAAGATATCATTCAAAGATAAACACATTAGAAACAACCGCTGAACAGGATCGGAACTTCACCTGAACTTAACCTGAATATGGTTAGCCACAATTTGAATTGAAGGTTTAGAGGGTGCAATCGATGGGATTTTTCCCCTCATTTTTTCGATATCGTCCCAGGAGCCGCTGGCTGATGGCATAGACGACTTAGGGATCTCTTCGAGGATCCGTCTGCCATCTTCCCCCTCCCTACGTACTGCCCTAGCTTGCATTATGCCATGAATTCCATTAACTTAGTTTTGATAGCTTCATTTATTAAACATGTTCATACATACATGCAGTTGAAGGAGGATTGGGAAAGGCTTGAATCGCAAAAAGAACCGATATATCATAGCCATCTTCATGGCCTTCGCTGCCCTTTTTACCGGCTGCAGCACGTCCGTCAAACAAACCGTCCCGCAGAACACGGACCCTGAATCGATGTTAAGCGTAATCTATGATTTAGAAGGGATCAAATCCGCTGGATCCGTGAACACGGAGCCTCTGACCGAAATCTCGGAGATCGAAGACAATATCAGCATCCACTACCAATACGTTTTCTTGGTGAAAGATGCCGTCAACCAGAATAATCAAGCCGTTCCGGATCGGCTGTATGTCGTTTCTGCGGTCGAGAATACGAGAAAGGATCGGGAAATCAGCATCCAGTACATCGACGGCTCCATCAATGGGGAAATAGCCAAGAACAACCCGCGGCACCTTCCCATTACCGTAAACATATGCCCGGATGATTCCAAATCTCCTTGCGGGGCTGATGACTCGAAGACTTATGAAGCGGATGCGGTTGTTTTTTCGTTGGACCAATTCCCCGCATTTCGTTCGCATGGCAATGTCGTTGATATTAGTGTTAAGTATGCATTAGGTAAGAATAAAAAAGAGCTTCGCGAGCAATTTCTAAGTGATTCGGGGTTGCAGGAAACTGACGATGCTGTCGTTTCCCTGAAGCTGCCGGACACATTCGTGAAATAACAAGAAACGTTATCGTTAGCAGTTGGCGGAACATCAATTCATGCAGCAAAGAGAGCTTACAATCAAAGCCGCGAAATACCGCGGCTTTTCGTTATGTTATGAGGCATATTCCGTCCGGTGGAATAGAACGACCTATTTTATTGATTCTTTCATTCCTTACACCCCTGAGTTTCACTTCTAAATGTATTTTATAGGGAAAAACCGCTCCAACCCGATACGAAGGAGCGGCTTATATAATAATATACGGTTAGTGAATCAACAAATCGACCCTACTCAAAACCTCATCCAAGGTCTCCTTTGGAACTCTGCAAATAAACTTGACTTGGCGAGATTGCCAATCAAGGCTCTTGATTTGATCAGACAGGATAACCCCTTCAATCGGTAAATCCTGTGGAATAACCACCTCGAATGGGTACCCTTTAGCCTTGGAAGTAGCAGGACAGAACAAGGCTAAGCCGACTTTTCCATTATATTGCGCAGGTGAGAGGACAAGGGCTGGGCGTTTTCCCGACTGCTCATGGCCAGATTGGGGATTAAACTGAAGCCATACCAAGTCGCCGCGATCAGGAATGTAATTTTCTATTACCATGACTCACGTCCTTGCGGATCACCGGTTTGAACCTCGGAATGGATATTATCAGGCGTTATTTTCGAAAGTAGATCTTCCAGTTTATTGGTCCGTGGCTTGATGACGAGATGGCCATCTTCAACGTCAAGATCGATTTCTGAGCCTTCCTCAAGTCCTACCTCCATGGCCAGTGTCTTGGGGATACGAATGCCTAAACTGTTACCCCATTTTTGAACTTGTGACATACTATCCCCCCACACTAATGTTTATACAAAGTATAAACATATTCTGGGATGGAGTCAAATTATTGACCTTTTCGGCGAGTTTTAGTAATCCATGATCGATTAGACTTGCTTTACTTCACAACCACCCGCTGATTTCCATCTTCTTAAGCGTAACCAAGCTCAATAGCTCTATGTCCCCGATTTAATCGATTTCTCCAGAGCACTGCCGGATCTATCGTATCCGCGCTTTTCCACTTGTTTCATTAACTCATCATAAGGAAGACTAATTTGAGAAGGTAATGCCCTTGCCTGTAAAATACGTTTTGTAAGTAAGCCGGCCAATAGGCCTTCTTCTTGAATGAATTTCGGATCTGTCCCAAAATGTTCTCCGTCGATTCTGGAGAAGTGGATTCAAACAAGGTATAGAGCGCAAATTTATGAATGTATTTTTGAAAGAAAATCTTGAAGCATATTTTTCACTGGTAAGCTCGAAGTTTCCGATAAAATGTTATTAACACGTTGTATTATTATGGGATTATCTAATATCATTTTCTTACTATCATGATTTGTAAAACTTCTTAGTGTGTCGATGCATCTCTCGAACAACTCAACATCATTAGTGCTCAGCAATGCTATTAAAATGTTAAGTTCATACATATTACACTCATTATCTAAACAATATGCTAATTTTCTTTGCCATTCTACTGGTTTACTTAGGACTTGATTAGATAGTTCATCCCAATCACTTGGACTAAACTCTGCAAGGATCTCGTTTGCAATGACACAGCCATCATCGTACCAAGAATCTACTGTTGTATCCGCAGATAATAGGTTATCTAGTTCTTTGTACATATACATTGCCTCCACTTAATGTTGAATTAAAAACCTGCTGGGCGAGATGCAGTTACCGTTCCTGTTGGATAGCCACTGGTCACATTTTCTCCAGCTTTAATTACATCAACTTCAACATCATTAACAATAGCTCTATGCCAAGTTGCCCCATCTCTTAACCTGGTTGAAATAGCTGGTGCATTACCAACATTAGTTATGCTAATTAGAATTTGTTCTTGAGTCCAAGACTCTGGAAAGAGTGTACTTGTATTAATTTTAGAAAGATTTCCATCTAGGAATTGTGTGGTAAACCTTACTTTTCTCGTACCATCAGGGTTAATAAAGATCTCTTCAACTGCATAATTTGGATTACGGTTAGTGATTTCAGGAGAATGCCCACCAATTAAGTCATTCTTATTTGGGTTTTTGCTTTGTCCCTCCAATACCTTATCTTTCATTTCTGGACTAATAACAATCGGAAGTCAACGAACAAGGAACCGAAAGACAAAAAACAGGTCAATCATCATGGTATCTAACCATAATCGACCTGTTCAATGTAAAGGAATAGCGTTATTAAGGATATAAAATTCAAGAATTTTAGTGCGTACAACAAATTAAAGAAATCATCATACGGGTATTACTTGGGCTATACGTGTTATAGGTTGAATGATGGGTACATCGTGACTGGGTAGCCCCACTGAATGAATTATTTATCCTTCTCTAACACATATGTCTTTGACTTCTTAATCTCTATAATTTGCTTGTATGTCATGACATCAATATCTCCTACTCGTTTACCAGTAGAAATATTATCTAGTTTTAAGCAGCCTCAAAAGTTGCTTTCATTTGATCACGGACACTTTTGTATACTGTTTGAAGTGCAGGTTTAGATTGAGGAACATACTGGTCACTAATAGCGTCAAGCTCTCTATGAGCAGGGTTATTGGAGAACTTCACACGGGTTTGTCAGCCGATTCTGCCAGCTATTGCATCTGCCGCCGCATCAGGTTTATTTACAACCTCCAGATTTCCTGAATAGCGACCTGCATTACCCGTCCCCTCATCCCCCGACTTCTTACTGCCAATTCTCATATTCAGGATTTTTATAGCACCAATCAGGATCATAAGGTAACGATTTTAATCTTTGCATGTCTTCCCAACTGTAGACCCAATCATAATCTGCTACCCAAAAGTAATCGTCCGGGTTAATCTTAAGGTATTCATAGATAAAACGAAAAATAACCTTCTCTGCTCCGTAAACCTCTTCAATAGTCCCTATCCGAAATAATTCGCGGTCTGAATTCAAACCAAGATCATCATAGTCACTGAAAAATATACTAGGATTCTCTCTAGCCTTTACATACAAAATAAATTGGTAGTTATTCTCTTCGCTATTATAGGAATGGTCAACTATATTCAATGTTGTAGATGAGAATCGTCCCTCTTCGTAATTTTTATAATTTTCAAAGATAAGTTTAGCGTCCGAATGAAAGGTTGCTACAATTGTATCCGCCAAGAACTTTTCCGGCGTATATTTTTCACGATCTGTCAAAATAAAAGCAGTGGTTCCCATTCTATCTTAGTGCCTCCTTTAAATCTTCCAATGAATTAACAATGGTTACACCTTGTGACTTTATATCTTCTAGCATCTTAGTATGCTCAGATCTTAAGTTAACTAACGGCTTATCAATATATAGAATTATATTTTTGTTCTCAGGATTGAAAAAATCCGGATGGTTTTGCTTAGTCATCTTCAAAAATTGCTCTGTGTGGCTTGGCAGGTTTTTACGATCTTTTTATTAAAGTTATATACCTAATCTGTTTTTTATTTTTTCTAGTGAAGTATTAATCTTATTTTTATCTTCTGGGTACTCGTCAAGATGTTTTACACTAAATATAATTAAATAGTTATAAAATTCATCATACTCAGTTACTGCCATTACATTTTCGTCGGAAGCTGGGGGCTCTCCTATAAAGCACACTTTCTTATCCCCAATGTAATACTCCTCTTCTGGCTCATGATAAGATGAAAATTGTACCTCTAGTGGACCCGATCCATAGCCATGCCTCTCAATATCCCCAAAATACTCCAAAGCCCTTGGGAAATCAATAACCCAGAAATAAGATTCCACTAGTTTGTCAATTTCGTCTTTTTCTGTAAGTATCCTATACAGTTCTTTTTCTCCTTTAGTTAATAATAATTAAAGCACTTCAAGTATTCTTTGGGTTTGTTCAGTCCTCAAGTTCTGCTTTTAAATTTCCTTTTATTCTTAGACTTGCCCCAATTTCCACACTAACCTTTTCTTCAAATTCCACTAAGACGTTTCTTCCCAGACCTTGAATATCACAAATGAGTGTGTAATCATCTTCTTTTTCCATTATTGTAGCTACAGCGATAATATGTGAGGATTCGCTTATAGGCTGTAGCAACTCTTCAGTAAGTCCTTGTTGTTTAGTAATAATTGAATACTCATTTACCCAATCAATCCATAAGGTTATACTTTGGTTTACATGAAGGAGTTGAGACTGATCTCCCTTTTCCAAGTACTCGTCGTGTTGGATTAGGTGACACCAAAGTTTTTTTTGTATACTAGTTAAGCTTAGATAAATAAGTCGTTCATAACCATCTGCGATTGTTTTTTCAATGATACCTTCAAGTTTCATAGCCTACTCCTTATTTCAACTTTCCAAATGATTTTGGATCACTTGGCATAATTGACTGAAATTTCTCATCTTTAACAATAACCACGACACCCTTTTTAGGATTTTCTGCTCCGTCTAAATAGTATATCTTTTTCCCGTTAACCTCTCTGAGCGGCCCCGATCTTTGGACCCTCCCAAAGTCAACCTCTTCGTCAATTGATTGTAACTATTCCACCCTATTTCAAATAACTGGAGAGGGAGCCAGAGTCCTTTTTAAAGACAGCTGGCTCAGTCGGAAGTACCTATTGGACATACAAAAAAAGCTCATTCCTACATAGGGTCCAAGTGGGAATGAGCCTTTGAGAGTTTATCAACTGTTTGTTAATTGTCTAATTTTTATATCTGTAAGATTCCATTTGTCTCTTATGTCTATCCGTTACTTTCAAGGCTCTTAACTTCTACCATCTGTTGTTCAATCCAATTCATAACCATTTCTGCCTCTTCTGTATTCATCACTTTTTTCTCTTTTTTATATTTATAATTTTCATAAGCCCATAATAATATGATTTTCACAAATTCAACTGTTTCTAACTTACAAATTGGTTCCACTTCATCTTCATCTTCATCATAAAAAATATCTTCAATTGTTGTATACTCCCTATCTGATGTAACAAAAGTCACATTGCCTCCGCGCTCATAACAAGGTAATTTGCCTGTTAATACATCAAGATAGTTTTTGATATCAACCTTCAAATCTTCATATCTTAGAAGTATATCAGATCCTAGAGGATCACTTATCATATTGGCAAACTCAAGTGATTTCTCTTCACTAAAGTCCAACACTACTATATTAAATCTGTCAATCCATTTCAATTTATATTTGTATTTAATCACAGTTCATATCTCCCTCATTTAATACAATGGATAGGCTGAAATGATCTTATCATTTCTTAAAACAAACTCTATTTCCATTCCCTGACTTGTTATCCCTCTATAAACGTTATTTTTTACAACTTCTTTATTAGTAAATGCTTCATTTATAGCATCTACTACCTGTTGAGGTGACCATTCTTTAGGAAAAAATGTTGATTTAACTTTTTTTAGCACTCCGCTAACTTCTATATTGGCCTGATAGACACCCAACTCATTAGGCGGGTCAACATTCCCGACAATTTTACCGTTACTATTTGGCATCCCTTCATAATGATAACCATTGGCCCTTCCACTTTTGAGTACTTCGCCATCAAAAATATGGTTTAATCCATTTTCTTTAGTCCCTATTTTAAAGTTTTCTGTGTTCTGTAGCCCACCGAGCCATTTTCCTTTATCTACTGCAGCAGGTCTGCCACCATCATCGCCACGCTCGCCGCCGCTACCATTTCCGCCACCAAGATCATCATGCTTATTATTCAGCGGGCCTCTACCCCTAACTCCAGCGCGGTTGAGAATAGCGCCTCCAAGGATCATAGCCGACTGTTGACCCAAGTAATTGGACCAGCCGCCTGCTGAATCGACTTCTGCCTTCACGTCTTCGGCAATTTTTTCGCGATACTCATCGCTAAAAAGCATTCTGCCGGCCCATATCCCCGTGTTCCAAATATCCTCGACCGTCCCGATGGTTGCATTATAGAGCATCTCTTTCCCGGTTCCAAGCGGATCTTCGTACAAGGATATCGCCGTATCCATTAACGAGTTCCCTAACTGGGCGGCTCCGATCTTTACGCCCTCCCATAGTTCCCCTGCTTCTTGCTTCACGGTGTCCCATGCCTTCCCGGCTTCCTGCTGCACCGAATTCCAGGCTTCCTCCGCTTTTCTCCCGGCATCCTCTACGGCACTATGGCCTGCGGGTCCCCTCATCATAGGGAATGCTCCCAGCACATGCCCAGCAACTTGGATCGGTTGTCCCCGCTCATCTGCTGACTTAAATCGTTGGGCAATCCCTCTCAGCTCCAAGCTTGTCCGATGGATATGCTCCGTGGTCTGCGTCATCTCCCGATGCGCCTGCTGAAAATCCGCATAAAAACGGGATCTCGTCGTACCTTCCCACCCAGACTCCAGCATATGGATGTTCTGGTTCAGCATGTGTATCATTGCTTCCAGCTGTTCATGCGCCCTGGAGCATTGCTCTGCAACGCGCAGCAACATCTCCGGTGTGACCAAAATTCTACTCATAACAACCTCTCCATCTTGCTTTCGGGATTGAACCCGATCTCCGATCATAGCTAACTTAAATATTTTACTTCACTTGAATTATATGGAAAAGGTTCTCAAGGCCTTGCTATGTTACTTAAAACTAGGATCTTTTTCTCAGTTAGATACGGGACTTTATTAGGAGCGAGGTTTTCAGTAATATGATAATTATTATAGGTGGGAGGATGAAGGGAGTCACGATGATACGAAACCTTGAGTCTTCTGAGCCATATGCCCCTTTTTCAAATTCGATTAGCATCTCGTAAACTAGGGTTTTCCAAAAGTTTTAGTTTGATAGATATGAATTCTCTCGTGTCCTAATGTTTTAACTAAGTTTTCCTTACTGCTAAAAGCATCGGGGTACAACAATATCCTATTTTCTTTTGGGTCAGCCCACCCGTACAAGTCCTTACCTAATATAAGATAAGCAACCAATCAGGCAAAAGCTACCTTCAGCTATATCTCCAACCTTCTAGAAATCGCTAATTATGTATCTAATCCATACCTAAATACAACTTAAGGCAGCCGTCTTGGCCGCCTGCTCATCCCAACCCTGTTATTTCTTATAACTATCTTACTCCTCCCCCTGATTTTCTCGCCTTTGTCCGATCAACCTCATAGAATCGGTTAAACGGTATCGCTTCATTCATCGGTACCCTTCGTTGGTTAAGACTAGCTTTTGTTATGATTACACAAACATCCCTAAACACAAAGAAGCTGCCCCAAAAGCCATCATCATGGCAATGGAACAGCTCCTCTCTTATTTAGGTTAAAAATATCAGCTTCTACGGTATTTCATCGTTCGCTCATCCTCGATCACGCCGCTCCAGTTCATCCCGAAGGCAAAGTCATATACATGATGCTCCGAATCGACATGGCATTCCATATCGTGCGCGACATCTTCCAGCTGCTCTTCGACGGTTCGCATATGGGCGGGCATTTGCATCGGCAGCAGTCCGGACGGCTCGGCTGCTCCCGTCAATACATCCATCATCGCCTGATCCTGAACGCCGAAGTTCGCCAGAATGGCATCCACTTCCGCTTCAAATTCCGAAACAACCGTGGGATTGCTCAACAGCATCGAGACGATGACGGGTTTGCCCTTCATTTTTCCCTTCGTCTCCAGTACCATATCTAAGTCCGTCGTATTATGCGGAGTGACGGTTTTTCCTCTATAAGAACGGTTCCGCGGTTCATTCCCGTGTTCATCGCCGGCCAGGCTAACTTCACGAGCATGTTCCGCCGTATACGGCTTGTATTGCAGGCTGATCGGCACATAACCGTTCCCGCCCTGCTCCTCATCCTCTTGGCTGTAGCCGGTGCCGGACTTCGGTGATGCGATAAAGACAAGGCCGAATTCCGCTTCGTCCGGATTATCGGTTACTTCGAAATACTTCGAGACGACCTCCAGGTTGGCCGGATAATCGTAGCTCTCCGGCGTCGGATTGCCGAACCAGTCTTTTCCCTGCGGAAGAAAACGTTTAGGGATGTATACTTTGCTTTTCGCGCGAAGCGGGAGCACCCCATTTTTGTTTTTGAGCATGACAATCGATTTAAGCTGTGCTTCATAACCTTCCCGCATATATTCGGGGTTCCCAACCAGCTTGACGCTCTCCTGTGGATCGAGGTACGGATTTTCAAATAAACCGAGGCGGAACATATTTTTCAGCAGCCGGACGGCCGATTGCTCGAATCGTTCCCGCATATAGGCTTCACCGTGTTCGCGAACCCCCAGCTTGTAAGCCTCCAACACCGGCTCGATCTCATTATTGCCGCCGAATTGGTCAACCCCGGCCATCAGCAGCTTGTAATGGCGCTCGGCCACGGTCAAATCCTCCACGCCCCATGGTTTTCCGCTCAGAAAAGAATCCCTGGGGCCGGAGACGTCGGCCGTGATCATCCAGTCCGTGCATACAACGCCGTCATAGCCGTATTTCCCGCGCAGCAAATCCCGAATCAGGTACGAATTATAGGAGTTGCCGACATTTTCGCCGTTTACGGTGTCCTGACCGGAGGAGATCGTGTAATACGGCATGACGGCTGACGCCTTCCCTGTTTTGCCGTCCAGCTTGAATGCCCCGTCAATAAATGGCACCAAATGCTCGTCAAAGTTGTTTCCCGGATACACCGCATACTTCCCACAGCTGTAATGGGCGTCCCTGCCGGCTTCGCCCGATCCTCCTCCCGGCCAATGCTTCACCATCGCATTGACGCTGTCATATCCCCAACCGTCCGCGATTTCCCGTTCGCCTTCGGAAGCCTGGAAGCCGTCGACATAAGCGCGAGCCATATCGGCAGCAAGCTTCGAATCTTCGCCAAACGTGCCGTTATACCGGAACCAGCGCGGCTCCGTGGCGATATCGATTTGCGGAGACAGGGCGGTTGCTAGCCCTAACGCGCGATATTCCCGGGAAGCGATCCTCCCGAACTCCTTCGTGATCTCGGGATCGAAGGTCGCGGCCAAGCCCAGCGTCTCGGGCCACATGGAGATATGACCTCCCGCCCCCGCGTTGAATTCGGAGCTTGAATCCGAAGCGTGGCGGGGATCGGAGCTGTTGTTCGCCGGAATACCGAGACCGGTACCCTCAGCAAACGCCTGTATTTTGTTGTTCCAGCGCGCTGCGACTTCCGGGCTTTCTACCGTAGTCACCAGCACGTGCCGCACATGGTCTTTGACCAAAAATGCGATCTGCTCATCGGTCAGTTCCCAAGGCTTCGCTCCGCTCTCCTCATACGTTTTCCCGCCATACGTGCCTGAAAACCAGCCATTACTAAGCGCAGGAATCGACTGATGGCGGCTGTACAGCATCAGCCCGGCCATTTGCTCGACCGTCATTTTCGACGCCAGGTCTTTCGCCCGTTCCTCCGGCGACAGCCGCCAGTCTTCATATTTGTCCAGCTTGCCGTCACGGCTTAAATCTTTAAAGAACAAGCCGTCCTGCTCGATCAGGCCCACGCCCGATTCCTGATTGTAGCCCAAAGTCGGGCCGCCGGGATTTTTTACATATTGAACGGTTTCTTCTGTCTTATTGATCGTATCTAGAGTATGGTTTCTCACGTTTTCTCTCCCCGATTCTCTTTATTTTAATCCGAGTTTACCTTCAGTTCATAGTTGCAGGCGCAAGACTGCTGTCCGCAGCTTCGGCCCCGTTATCCGTAGCTACCGGTTCTCCTACTTCAGGCAGCGGCTTGATGGATACCATGCCGATTGCCGTGAATATGGCAAGGACGAGGTAGAAGAACGTCCAGCTGCCAATTCCAATCGATGTGCCTGCGCTTAACAAAAGCGGTGCAATTGCCGGAACGATCGATTGCGGCAAGGCGTTTGCCACGTTCATAATGCCAAAGTCTTTGGCCGAGTCTTCTTTCCGCGGCAGAATGCGCGCAACCAAAGCCATATCGACGGCGGAAAAACAGCCGAATCCAAGACCAAGCACCGCGGATGCGATGACATAAGCCAAATAATGAGGAACAAACGCAAATATCAGTACGGCAATCACCATAATGAATGCAGACACATACAAGAACGGTTTCTGCTTCCGGAATTTATCCGATAACACCCCGCCGAAAATACTGGTCAACGACATGGCAATCGTGGAAATAATGTTCACGCTAGCCACGCTGGCCGTAGCTTGGGCTTCCGTGTAACCCATCCGGTTGACGAGCATCACCGTGAGGTAAAGGCTGCTGCAATACCCCATCATCATGAGAAATTTCGAAGCGACCGCCCAAGAAAACGCCGGGAACCGCCGCGGACTAGGGTAAATTTTGCTCAGTTTCTCTCTGAGCGGCACGACCGTGTTATTCTCGCTGATAATTTCCACTTTTCCTTCTTGAATGAGAAACAAGCTGATGATCGGACCCACGATGCCGATCGCGGCGATAAGCGTCCATTTCGCGGCCGAGGATACATCCGTTAACAATGTCATCAATACCATCCCGACGACGATCCCGAGCGGTAAGGACATGCCGAGCAGACCGGAAATCGTGCCTTGTTTTTCTTCTTTCACCTGATCGGGAATAAGCGCCGTATACGCCGCCATCCCAAAGTTGAAGAACAGCTGCGCAACCGCCCATCCTACGATGATGAGCCATAGCGAGGATGTCCAGCCAATCATGAGGAGCGCGGCGCTGCCGACCAAGGGCCCGAGCAAAATCCAGGTGCGCCGGCGTCCAAATTTATTGATCGTCCGATCGCTGATCGCTCCGCCCAAAGGGTTACCGATCAAGGCGAAGAAAGCGCCGATACCGGCCACGAGCCCATAAGACGACGTATATCCATCCGGATCGATCTCGATCATCTTAAATGTCAACAACAGTGTCGCCGGTGTCATGAGTGCGACCATCATCAGGCCATAGCCCAACATCACGCCGAAAGTCAATCGGCCAAAAGGGGTTTTGACCTGTCCTTTTACTTTAGCTCCAGCCATTTATATAACCTCCCATTATCTTGAAAACGATTACAATCAAATTATAAAAGAAACCGCCTTCATGAAGACAGGCGGTTGTTTATAGACTTATAGGGTAATTCTTAACCTCATTATGAAAGCGTTTTAAAACCACCTTTCCGAAATGCTTAAAAATTGACACAACGTACAATACCGCTCATACCATAGGCGTTAATTCAATCAGCTGCACCTCATGCGGTTTCAAGGTGGAGCCAATCACCGTCCCGTTCTCCACATTCAAGACTTGGACCTGTCTTAACGGGGAGCTCTCCTTCAGATAAGCGATATCCTCAGCCGTCAATGATTCCGGTGCCCCCATTTCCACCCATTTGTCATAGCTGCTGCCGTGCTTGCGGGTGATCGTTTGGGTAACCATGCGGTACGCGCCCTGAGGTAACCCGCTAAGCGCGATGTCGATTTTTAAGATTTTCTCTTCCTTGAATCCGTTATACCTGTGCGTTTCATCAATAAACGAAGTGTCGCCGAGAGCGTAAAGATCATCATAATGACAGTAATTATACGTCATGATTTGAATGGTATCTCCGCGGGCGGCCACGATATATCCGTCCCCGCTTGCAATCAGCGTCTCCCCCAGCTTGCCCAACAGCCGGTACGCATGCATGGCGGGCTTCGGGATCCCATATTGGGCGATGAGCCCAAGCCCTCCGTGAAACAAACGCGGTGACGGGAACGTCTCCTCGATGTTGTCGCTCAGCACCCAGTAACCAAATCCGTCGATGGCATCCAGATTATCGAGGATGTTTTTGGCGATATAAGCGGCCTTGTATAAGGTATCGTTCGTCAATTCTCGGTGATAGGCGGTCGAGTTCCACTCCGTCATATAAACCTTACGGCCGGATAACCCCTGATCGGTTAACAGCTGCAGCTCGATCGCAAGTCTTTCCCTAAGAAAATCGGGATTCGGCGAAATCCCTCCGAATTTCTCCAGCAGCTTCCGGTACAGATCTTCATCCAGCTTGAGTTCCGCTTCTTCCTGTTGTATTCGTTTTTCGATTTCTTCATGCGGATAAAAATGCAGCGGAATGAAATCGGGAAGACAATCGTTCTTCCGGCAAAACGCGAAAAAATTCGTCGCCGTGTCCGGCGAAGTCACGGTGATGATCCGGCCGGGCGCGCCGATCTTCAGTCCTTCGGATAGCCGTTTGAAGGTTCTGTAGGTGGCCAGGTACAGCTCATGATATTCCTGTTCGGATCCGGGCCAAAATACGTTTAATTCCGGTTCGTTCCAGAACTCGAATCTCCAGCTCTCGACCTCCGCCGCACCGTAACGGTTCATGCAGTGGCGAAGGAAGCTGTCGATAAGTCCGCACCATTTATCCAGCGACTTCGGCGGGCTCGTAAAGCTGGCTCTGTAGAACACCGTCTTCCCGGGATCGGATGCCAGCGCGGAGGGCATAAATCCCAGCTCCACGAACGGCTTCAAGCCAATCGACAGCATAAAATCGAACAGCTGGTCCACCTGCCTGAAATTGTAGCGCGGCCGCCCTTCCTCGTCTTCATCATATACCATCATCCCGTCGTCAAAGATCCCGTGAAAGCGTAAATACCGAAACGGACAATTTTGCTGGACATAGATCAGCTGTTGTTGTACGTCGGCATGCAGCCCTTCCTGCGCTTTCCCAATCGTGATGAGATTTTTCCATGTATGCTTCAGTTTTCTTCCCGGAGCGGCCGCGTTCACCTCATAGGTCTTCGTTTCGATTGCCTGAATCGTTTCAACCTCCAACGATTCGGTCCGCCGCAAATACCGACGGATGATCCCCAGTGCGCTGGATTGATTAAACTGAAGATAATTCGAAGAGATGTCTTGCTTTTTGGCTTCCGTCTCCCGGTCAGGCCGATACTGTTTGCGGTATTCATGAGGGGTCTGACGGTATTTGTTTTTGAACGCCGTGTAAAATGATTTGGCATTGGGAAATCCGTGGCTTAACGCCAGATCCGCGATCGGGAGGTCTTCATAATGAAGCAGCTCCTCCACCGCGTTCTTCAACCGGATGCTTGTCAGATAGGATTGGAAATTAAGCCCGATATTTTCGCTGAAAAATTTGGACAGATAAGGTACGGACAAAAATTCTTGTTTGGCGATCGATTGCAGGGTGATCGGCTCATTATAATGCTCGTCGATATAATTGATAATACGGAGCATGCGCTCCATATATTTCTCGTTCATCGCGCCGCCGGTTTCGGAGGATTTGAACTGTTTAATGAGCATGGAAAATACCGCCAGCATGCGGATGCCCATATCCAGTTCGTAAGCCTCTCCTTTTTTCTGCTTCAACTCGACCATCTCTGCCAGCATCTGGCGGATTCGGTTCAACCCGCTTTTCTGTTCCGGCCGGACCGTGGAAGAATTGCACTCAAAGCGGATGTCCTCAATGCCTTTAATGTTTTCCTTCAAAAACACCATTGGAATCAGGAACGTGGCGATAATGTTCATATCCAGCCCAATGACCTCATGGACATGGCTTGAATTGATCACAAATACATCGCCTTCGGTTATCTTGTGCTGCTCCGTTCCGACGGTGACTTCCAGATTGCCGGACAGCACGAATATGATCTCCACGCTGTTATGCCAATGGCTCGGCACGTAATTTACCCGGTGCAGCGATACATCAAACGGCAGATCGTCCGCTGTCTCCACCAATTCAAAGATGGACGTTTTCAAAGATGTCCCCCCAGACAAAGATTGCGTATCTTTTTTGTACTATCGTCCATTATACAAAATAGTATGCTTCAATATTTGAGCGCATGGTACAGAATGGCGGCAAGATCCCAAATCTCCAATCAAAACAAAATTACCCTGATCGAAGTCTAAAGACCACGACTAGGGCATCTTGTTGTATTGTAATTTATCGTTTTATTCTGCTTTTTCGCCTTTTTCGGCGTAACTCATATCACCTACGGATTCGATCTTGTACGTTCCGTCCTTGTAAATAATCTTCGTTACACTCGCATTTTCCAGACCCGCGGGGGGAACTTGGCTAGGGTCAATCGTTTGAAGGAGAGCGCTAATCGATAAGCCATGAGAAACGACAAGCACGTTGCCGCCGCCGTTTTCGGTTGTTTCTTCGCTGATTTCATCCAAAGCCGTTCTCAAGCGAGTGGAGATCGCTTCCCAATCCTCAGCCTGTCCGGTCTCGTCCGAGGCGGCAATCGTGTCAGCAATTTTCCCCATATCAGACTTCATATCCAGCTGTTTCATATCGGTAATCCCTAAACCCTGCAAAATCACGTTCCACATATTCGCGTTCAGGTCCCCTTCGTACTTGCCGAAATTCCATTCCCGCAGATTCTTGTCGGTCGTAAGCTTCACATCTGTTTGTCCGCTCTCTTCAAGGACGAGGTTCGCCGTTTCGATCGCCCGACCGCTGTCACTACTATATGCGGCAGCGAATGGAATCCCCTTCAATCCTCTTCCGAGCTGTCTGGCAACCGTGACACCGGGCTCCGTCAGCGGCGAATCGGCCCAGCCTTGCACGCGGTCGCTTGTGTTCAGCATTGTTTTTCCATGCCTTGTAATATACAAAGTAACCGTGTTGTCCTTGCTTGCAGCCTGATCCGAGCCGCACGCCGCCAATGAAATGACAAGAGATAAAAGAACGGCAAGAAAAAGCACATTTCTAAGTTTACCCATACCCTATTCCCCCTAAGTAATATCTTTTTCAAGTGGAAGGAAGCTTAACGTCGGAAATACAAACATGTCGGAAAGCGCTTCCAAATATAATTATAAAAAGAAACGCCGTCTCCCGGAGAGACAGCGGTTTATCGTTTTTTGCGTCATCAATTAATTAAAAATTTCAATATTATTTACTTGTTCCAGGATAAGAGGTTAAATAATTACCCATACCATCTTTTCATTCCATCACACCCTAGGGTAGGGCCCACTCACGAACACCATGGATCACCTCAGCTTGATGCCTTGTCCCATCAACTGAGGCCTTACATCCGTAAAGCCCTCACCCGGCTTACGCAGAGCTTCCAAAACAACCTGTGCGTTATACCCGTCATGGAAATCATAGATCTGGCCGGGCTCTCCATTTAGAATCTGAATGATTTGTTTCAGGATCGGCAGCGGGCTGACGACATCATCCACAGGTACAGGCTGCAGATCGGTATCCTTGCCGCTTAGGTATAAGTTGCACCAGTTCTCCAATGCCAAGGTGCCTTCCTCACCGTGGACCACCAGGGAGACACGCTCCTCCCCTTCCCGTTGGTCGGTTCCCGACAGACGAATCTCGATATCATTATGTAATCGGAGCACGGCCTGGACTCGGCTTTCGGACTGATTCGAATCCGGCGGAAACTCGATCTCGCTCTTCACATGCGTAATCGGCCCGAACACCTGCTGGATCATCTGGATCCAGTGAATACCAACCTCCAGCAGGTATCCGCCCTGCTGCCTTGACGTGATCCATGGATTCTGCTGCCAAGCCCTCGGCCACTGTGGAAACTCCAGGTACAGCTCCATGCTTTGGATCCCGCCGATCGCTTGCTCCTCTAGCAATCCCCGCAGCTTTAGAACAGCCGGGTCGAGCGGAAGCGAGAAATGAACCACATGGAGCACATCGACCCTCTCGGCCAGCTCCACCAGACTCCGAGCTTCGGTCAAGCTATTGGCCAGCGGCTTCTCGCAGAATACGTGGACGCCTTTCTCAAATGCGATGCGGGCCACGTCATAGTGCAGGGACGGTGGTACCGCGATATACACCAGGTCAAGTGTCACCTCGTCCAGCAGCTGGCGATAATCGGTGTACAGCCTTGGATGAATCCCGGCTTCTGCGACTTCCCGGTGCAGACTGGATTCATCACTGTCGCAAATGGCGACCAATTCGATCTTTTCCGTATATTGGGGCAGTAAGCGGTGAATCATATGCCGACCCATGTGCCCTAAGCCAATGACGGCTATTTTTTGTTTCATCATCCTGTTCTCCTATTCCATTCGCGATTGAATTTTGCCATTGAATGCCACGTCACCTATTATAGATCAAGGTGCTGCTGGCCGTACACTTGGATTACCGAAAAAAAACAGCAAAAAGGCTGCCCGAAATGGGCAGCCTTTGAACTTGTCATCATCGCGGATCGATCCCCCGCCCCTGCGGCACTTCAAACAGCAGGTTAGCGATCATCTCATGATATGCTGCATGTTCTCAGCATGGTACTCCTCGAACTGCCCCACAGCATCTGCATCGCTAGCAGATACTCCTTCATACCGGTACTCTGTACTATTTGCGGGCATCCATTTCACTCCACACCCTTCAACGACTCAATCATATGAATCCGGGTCACTTTTTTCCGAAGCATGAGGTTGGAGAGGAGGGTCAGGATGAATGCCAGCACAACCGATGCCAGCATAATCACAAGGTTTAATTGGTCCGGAATTTGCTGATGCGTACTCGAAAGCGCCTGGATGATGATGGAATAGACATAGCCGCTGATCGGCAAGGCGACAATGACTGCAAAAGCGGTTAACAGCATGTTCTCAGAGAAGATCAGCCGGTTGATTTTACGTTTGGGATAGCCTAATACCTTCAGGGTGGCAAGCTCACGATTCCTTTCGTAAATGTTGATGGAAGAGATCGTGTAGATGGCGCCAAAGGACAGAATGACGGCGCAGATGATAAACATGATGAAAATAAAGCTGTTTTGCTTCAGCATATACTGCGCTGATTTCTTGAGGTCGTCCTTGTCGGCAATGGCCTCCACCTGCAGGTCTTGTTCAAAGAAGCTGCGAACGCCCGCCAGATCGGCAGCGCTATGCACGCTCACTAACAGCGAGGTCGGATCGTAGTCGATACCCACACTCTTCATATAATTCGGTGTGCTGTAGAACGACGGATTCGAGTATTGTGTGGAGATGTCCAGAACCTTCATATCGACGATGGTTTGGTTAAGCTCCGGTGCCGTGAATTGAAGCTGGATTGTATCCCCTTCAGCAATTTGATACTGATCCGCGTAAGATTTCGGTACCAGCACACCATGATCTTCTAACGATAGCCGGTTGCCTTGTTCATCATAAAAGCGAATCAGCTCATTATCCTGCTCCGTAACCACCAGCGTAGCGTTTTCTTTGTTTTCCCCTTGGATGAATTCCACAGGGTAAGTGGACAACCCATAATGGTCTGCAATGCCGGAGGGCAGTGTTGTTGCCCTATCCGGGAACGATCCCATCCCATAATCGATTCGTAAATCGTACGTATTTACCTCTTCAATCTGGCCAGCTACCTTGAGCAGGGCCGTCTGCGTGCCGAAAGCCGTGATCAACAAAACCGTACTGACCACAACGCCAACGGAGCTTGCGAATGCTTTTTGTTTATTTAGGAATATATTTCGTAGAATGATCTTGTAGCTATAGGACAGCCGACTCCACATCCCCGGAACTTTCTCGATGAGCAGCTTCTTCATCTTCTTCGGCGGTTTCGGACGCATCGCCTGGGCAGCACGTTCTTGCAAAATCGCTCTGCCGCTGAAATAGCAGGACAGCATGCCAAAAACACTAGAGCAGATCATCGGAGGTAGGAGTGTAAAAAACGAAAGGGTGAACGTCAGGTCGGGCAGGGAGTAGGATCTTCCAATTGACGTTGTAATGAGTGGAATGAACAGGGCGGCGGCGATGGCATAGCCCAATATGGAGCCGATGACGCCTGCCAGCACGGGGTAGCCCATGTAATGGAGCATGATGCTTCTTTTTTTCACCCCTAATGCCTTCATAATGCCCACTTGATTGCGCTGTGAATCTATAATCCTCGACATGATCAGAAACAGAATCACCGCTTCGATCAAAAAGAGAACGATTGGGATCACCCTGCTCATCAGCTTATTATTATAAATCGTTTGCTGGGTCTGGGAATAGTTGAAGGTTCGTTCTTTACTGACCTGGCTTATATAAGGGAGGGACTGGGAATGTGCTTCAATGGCCTGGCCTAACTGGTCAATATCGTAACCGTCCTTGGCATCAATCAGGATCTCATTGTAGAACATACCGCCTGCAATTTCAGTAATGGTCTCTTCGGGGATATAAGCGATTCCATAAGCTTGATGGTCCTGGGTTTCGTTCTTCTTGGCATGCTCCACATTCTCATTCAGGCCGCTAATCGTGAACGTCATGTCCTTGTCATTCACACGGAGGCTGATGAAATCACCGACACTATAATGATGCGCCTCGGCATAGTGGGAGTCCAATAGGATCTCATTCGGCCCTGCTGGCATCCAGCCCTCCATCATCCTGGATGTGTTGATTGCATTCGGTACGGGGATCGAGTGGACCGTTAAAACAGCTTTATCATCTTCAAAAGCCTGTTCGGCCTGGACGGTATAACGCCCTTCGATATGTTGAATGCCTTCAATGCCTCCTAAATCGGCCACATCCTCTGCGGAAATTTGACTGTAATAGAAGTTCAAGTCGCTTAGATTATGTTCTTGAAAATACCCCTTCGTATAGCCGCTAAGATTGTCGCTCAATGTGACCAGTCCCGTGTAGAAAAAGGCTCCCACCGCGATTACCAAAACTATGGCTATGAATTGTCCTACCGACTGTTTCATGTCCCTTAATAATTTCAACGCTAAAATCTTCATCACCACTCGATCCCTTCAACGCTTTGTTTGTGATCATTGATCGTGATGCTCTCGATCTTCCCGCTCTTGACGCGGATCACTTTATCCGCCATCGGCGCGATGGCCGAATTATGGGTGACCAGCACGACGCATGTCTTCGTTTCCTGGTTCAAATCTTGAAGAAGCTTTAAGACCGATTTCCCTGTCACATAATCCAAAGCACCGGTGGGTTCGTCACAGAGGAGAAGCGCGGGGTTCTTGGCAACCGCTCTTGCGATCGCAACTCTTTGCTGTTCGCCGCCAGAGAGCTGGGAAGGGAAGTTCTTCAAACGATCCGTTAGTCCAACCTTATGTAAAATATCACGGGCGTCCAGATGGTTCTTACATACCTCTGTCGCAAATTCCACGTTCTCTAGCGCATTCAAATTCGGAATCAGGTTATAGAATTGAAATACGAAGCCAACCTGCTCGCCGCGGTATTCGGTTAATCTCTTCTCGCTCCATCCGGTAATCTCTTGATCTCCAACAATCACTTGCCCCGAGGTAGCCGTATCCATCCCGCCAAGAATGTTCAAAATCGTGCTTTTCCCCGCCCCACTGGCCCCTAGAATCACGACGAATTCCCCCTCCCGGATCGAAAAATCAACCCCCGCAAGGGCTTGAATCGTTACTTCGCCGATTGGATAGGCCTTGGTTACGTTTTTGAATTCGATTAACGTTGTCACTTCGTACATCTCCCCACACAGAAAATTTCCGGAATTGGGCTGCCCGCCATTCCCGGTCTCTTGTAAAGAAACTACCGTTTCTCACTAACCGCTAGTTTCATTCTATATCCATCATAACTAGCCTCATGGATATTTCTTCCTGCAGCCGATGTATTTACGTATCGGTCTTCAGAAGGATCTTTGTCGCCGCTTCTCCCTTTTGGCATCATGAACACAAAAAGAGTCATATAGGTAAACAACACCTACATGACTCTTATACTTCCTATCTGAAATTGCAACACAATCCTTTTATTCTCTGTAGTAAGCGTAAAGCCTTCGATGACGGCATCCTCGAATGAAGCTTTTGCTATTCATTTGGTGCGGCGGTCAACGTACTGCGTTGTTTGATTTTTTGTATGGACAGATTCAAGCTGTAATTCCCATAATCGAGAAGTTTATTAAGAAAAAGGTTCAGCTGATCTTGGGATGAAACTTTTATCGTTAAATGGTAACAGCCTTCTCCCGAGATTCGATGTGCTTCAACTATCTCATTTTGATCCATTATAAAACGAATAAACGAATCGTGATTGGCTGTTTTCATATGAATGATAACAAATGCTGTATAAGCAAGCCCTAATTTCATGTCATCGATGATTAGGGAATAGGCTGTAATTACACCGCTCTCCTCAAGTTTTTTGATACGATTGCCTACTGCTTGTCCAGTCATATGAATTTGTTTCCCTAAGTCTTTCCATTGAATCCTAGAATTTTCGGTTAGTAACCGAAGGATCTGATAATCCGTTTGATCAAGTTGCATACCATAATCCTTTCACCGTGAAATGATTTCATGTAAAAGCGTTTCATCAAAGCATCGATTAAATTCAAGATGTCATTTATCATTTTACTATACAACAACCCTTATCCCAAAGTTGACAAAGGGAACCCGTATTGGTTACCTGGCCGTTGAGTAAACTATATCCAAATCAAAAAAGGAGTCTATTGCCATGAAAATACAACTCATTCGAAATGCGACACTTGTTGTCCAATATGCAGGGAAGAAGTTTTTAATCGACCCTTTTTTGGGAGAAAAAGATTCGTATCCGCCTTTCCCTAATTCGTTACGCCAAGATCAAAACAATCCTTTGGTTGGCTTGCCAACCTCGGTTGACCATATTATCAGCAACTTAGATGCTGTGATAGTCACTCATCTACATTTAGACCATTGGGACGATACGGCTAAAGAGGCGCTGCCAAAAGATATTCAAATGTTTGTACAAAACGAAGATGACGCAGCAGAAGTCAGAAACGCCGGTTTTCAAAATGTAGAAGTGCTGCAAGAAAATTCAGCCTTTGGAGATATTCGATTAGTTAAAACTAAAGGCGAACACGGCAGAGGAGAAATATTACAACTTGCCGGACATGTGTGCGGTCTTGTCTTGAAGCACCCAAGCGAGAAAACATTGTATATTGCTGGAGATACGGTTTGGTATGAAGCTGTTGGGGAAGCCATCGAAACACACAAACCGGAAATCATTGTTGTAAATGGAGGAGATAATCAATTCCTTCAAGGCGGATCTCTAGTAATGGGGAAAGAGGATATCTACCAAGTATATAAAGCAGCCCCTGAGGCGAAAATTATATCTGTCCATATGGAAGCAGTTAATCATTGGACATTATCAAGGGAAGAATTAAATATCTTTACTAACGAAAAAGGAATCTCCTCTAATGTTTTGATCCCAAATGACGGGGAATCCTACACGTTTTAATGTATCGATGGATTAAAGCCAAAGTTCCTACAAGACCCTAATAGCCTCTAGGGTCTTTTTCCTTGCCAAAACATGCTTTTAAATAACCACAAATACGGGTTCAGGCATTATGGTCTTTATCGCCGCTTCTCCCGCAGCATGCTTAACACAAAAAGAGCCATATAGGTTAACAACTCCTACATGACTCTTATGCCTCCCATCCGAAATTGCAACACGAGCCTCTTTTACTCATGGTATACCTATATATTCTCAGGTTTCCACACCGCGCCGAAGCTTGTACGATGAACGAGTCTATAAAAGCGTCTCTGAAGCCAGCGTAAACCCTTCAATCGCGACATCTTCGTCGACTTCAATCATGATGCAGCGTTTACCTTGGAAATTCACCTGTTTGACATACCTTAAATCCTGCGGGCTAATCGAAATTGTAGCTACCTTGGTTTCGATCTTAATGGATTTGGAGGTATACTTCGGCATGACGCTGGTTGCTTTCATCTCATAGTTCTTGTTGTCCACGATGGTTTCGAATGCCCTCTCCACCTTCTCGGTTGTCACGTCCTCTACGCCGCTTGCGTTCAGTACGCGCTCCAGATCTTTATAATCCAGCTTCGGAGGTTCTTCCTCCTTCGTCTCTTCGTTAATTTCGATCACCCGGTTGATTTCCTCGTACACCTGGGCTATGGTGGCTGAATCGAGCTGTTCGCCGGCCACTTCCTTGACGATATCCTCGAAGATCGCTCGCTCTTCTAGTGCCGTCACGGATCTTTCCCCGTTCAAGACCTGTTCGACAAAATGCGGATCCGGAAAATTCGATTTTCCCGTACAATACAAAATACGATTCACATCGGAATAATTGTCCGTCACGCTAGGGTACAGGAATCCTTGCTCCGGCGTGCTTAACTTGATAATCGGATCTACAATGACATTGTACTTGAACTCCCGCTCCACATAATCGAACAAAAGCGTCTTCCGTTGTTTCTCCGTAGAATTCACGCTGCATAAAATGAATGGATGGGCGAACACCTCGTTCTTCTCGCTCTCTTCCGCTTCATCGTTTCTCGCCTTGGTCGGCAAATAATACTGTCCCCGAACGAACGTGACTACCATATCCCGCTCATATTGGGTATCCTTCAGCATTCGATCCACCAGCATCAGCATCAAGTCCTGCCATTCTTCCGGATCACCCGACACGAGAGCTTGGTGAAGCATGACCTGCGCAGGTTCCTCCGCTGCTTCCTGAAACCTCAATTCGAACAATTTTTGATCCAGTTCGCCGGTCAGCAGTTTTTTGAAATTCCCCATGTATAACTCTTGCTTCTCCCGATCCACCAGCTCGAACGGCAGGCGCTCCCAGTGGTAGATTTCATTCGTTTCCTTTGTAATATAGACATTGAGAATATCGTAAATATTCATTAAATCGTGATCCAGCTTAAATTGCTTGCGTATATTGGCGACTTCTTTTTTGTTCATATCCGATTCGGCAGCTCCTTAAATATAATCTGGCTTATCTAGTATAAATTATTGGATCGTAAATTGGTAAGCGATCTTGAGGATTGCATTGCTGCGCCTTGGGTCAATTCTCCTGCGGCCCTGATCCTCTATTGTTGCATATTTGAATACCCGAGTCGAGGATATTTCCTTGAAATAAGATCGCCAGCAAAGTATAGGCCGCGAAATAAAAAAATGGCGGTACGGAGTTGGATCCGTACCGCCATTTTACATGTTACTTTGGTCCCGCGCCGTTCGCCGCGAGCACCGATATACGAATGCTCACAGGCTATGCACACACTCCTCAGCGCTAATGCTGCCGAGCGAGGCGCATGCCTTGCGTGTTACAGCTTACCCGCAGCTTTCACTTTCACAAGCAGCGCATTGCCTGGCAAATACGCAATCGGAATGTCCTCGACGGACACAATCTGTACGGTCTCCGGATTCGCGCCAGCTGCCGTTGCCTCGTTCATGGCGCTTTCCTTCGCATCGCGGATGACGTCGTCATAGCTCCAGTCGTCCAGCGAATAGATCCTCTCGGACTCGCCGCTAACCTCTCCCAGCGCTGCGCCGATTGCGTTCGCCGCATCATAGTTGTCCGGCCGGATGATTCGGCTTGCCCCTGCCAGCGTCTCCGGTACCAACAAACTGCCGCCGCCGACCAGAATGACATCGACCGGGTCGGCACTCGTTTTCATCCGATCTATGGCATCCTCCAGAATCTGCTGCATGACGGCATCCACCTTACCGCATACAGCTTCGTCCACGGCATCCGCGTTGGTGCCCGGCCATACGGCACGGCCCAGCTTTACGGCTACGTCCGTCGTCGTCAGTGTATCTCCGCCAAAGATGCGGGCCCGTGTCGTCAGCTTGTAGCCCACGCTGTCCGGGCCAACCGTCACGCCGCCTGCGTCGTCCAGCCGGACGATTGTGCCGCCGCCGAGGCCAATGGACAAAATGTCCGGCATCCGGAAATTCGTTCGAATGCCGCCGATATCCACCGCTGCCGACGACTGGCGCGGGAAGCCTTGCACGAGCACGCCGATATCCGTCGTTGTGCCGCCGATGTCGACGACCAGCGCGTCGCTCAGCCCGGACAAATGCGCCGCGCCTCGAATCGAATTCGTCGGTCCGCACGCAATCGTCAGAATCGGGTAGCGGAGCGCGTATTCGCTCTTCATCAACGTCCCGTCGTTCTGGCAAATATACAGCTGCGCATCAATGCCGAAGCCATTCAGCGCTTCCTCAAAGCCGCGCACCACGCCCGCAATGACTTGCAGCAGCGCCGCATTCAGCACGGAGGCATTCTCCCGCTCCAGCAATCCGATGCTGCCGATCTCGCTGGAGTAGGTAACCGGCATGTCCGAACCCAACACTTCGCGCACGATCTCTCCAACCCGCTTCTCCTGCTCACGGTTCACAGGAGCAAATACGCCGCATACCGCCACCGCGTCGACTTCGCCGCTCATCCGGCGGCACAGTTCGGCGATCTCCTCTTCATCCAGATTGGCGATCTTGCGGCCGTCATACTCATAGCCGCCAGAGGCGATATAGCTATGCGGCCCAACTGCAGCACGCAGCGATTGGTCCCAGCCGGCCAGCGGCGGAACGGCTGTTGTTGCCGGAGCGCCGATACGAATCAGGCCGACCCGGCCGAGATGCTTGCGCTCCACGATGGCATTGGTGCAATGCGTGGTGCCGAGCATCGCATAGCGAATGTCTGAGCCATTCACGCCGCTTTCCTGCAGCAGCCGGCGAACGGCCTCCACAATGCCTTCGTTCACGTCGGCAGTCGTGTGGACCTTCACCTTGTGCACGCAGCGCAAGTCGGAATTCAGCAGGGCAGCGTCTGTATTCGTACCCCCCACATCAATGCCGATGCGGTAAATCTGGTTTGGGTTAGCCTTTGTAACCTGGGTCATTTCGCCGCACCTCCTTTCGAAGCCAACGTCTCGATCGGCACATAATCAAAGTCATAACCGAAGTATCTCGGCCCGGCCGTCTCGATGCCCTTTGGCGTGCGCCATTTGTCATCGCACGGCAAACCTGCTGCCGTTACCCGGGCACCATACTTCAAGTTCTCCGTCGTCACCGGCATACCCGTATCCTGATCCAACAGCGTAATCAAGTCAGGCGTAATGGCGAGCGGTTGATCGTCAACGGTGGCGAGCAGGAACTCATTCTGGAAAAACAGCCGCATCGTTTTTCCCTTGTTCTCACCGGTACCTTCGAATACCGCTTCGCCGCGCGTAAAACCGCCGTCCATGCGGCGACGGATATCCACAGCCTTGCCATGGAACAGGGCATGGCCATTCAGCTTCGCGAGCAATTCGCGCACAGGATTCAGCTTCTGCTGCTTCGCTTCGAACAGCGTCCGCCCGATCTCATAGGCGAGCGTCAGCGTGCCGCCGATCGCGCTCTGCTTCGCCTGCGCGCCGGATACCGGATAATCGCAGATGGAGGCAGATCCCCCCATCTCCACCGTCAGCGCACGCGCCATCCGTTCTTCCCACACGCCGTCAATCGTATGCATCAGCGCGCTGTTGCCGCGCTCGTCCGCCATCGCCACCGGGCTGCACGGGATGCCTTCCAGATGGAACGTCACCATCTGCGATTCTGGAAACGCACGCCCCATCGCATCGGCATCGACGAGCGGAATTCCGCGCTGCGCCGCCGCAATGACCGGAACGAGCGAGTTGCCGCCGCCGACCTCGATCGGCATGACAGCATCCACCTTGCGCCCGAGCTCTCTCTCCATCAGATCAAGCGGTTTGGTCAGCTGTTCAGCCGAAGGGATTTTCTCCAGCATCACCGTCGGTGCTCCGATCATCGATACCGGCACGATAAGGCCTTCATCGTCCAGCTCTTCGAGCTGGGCGATTCGAACCGGGCCAAACTTGCGGATCGCCTCCATGGCCATTAATTTTCCGACATGAGGATCTCCACCGCCGCCCGTGCCAAGCACCGCAGCTCCTATCGCGATATATTCAATGGCTTGTTCGTCCAATGAGGTTAATCTGGTTGCCTTGTTCATGCTTTCATCCCTTCTTTACTACCCATTTGCCTATGATTGCTTGTACGATAAATGCCATCAAGAAGCTGTCCAGCGCCGGAACCTGCGTCACATGGAACCATCCGAGCCCATCCGGGGCCATCGTTGTCATGAACCCGAAGAACGTGGCTATGACCCATACGACGATGGAGCGGGGAATCCAGCTCCGATTGCTGTCCAGCCCGTCAAACGAGAATCTATTTTTGTTTACCAACAAATACTCCGCCGTATAAATGCCGCCCAGCGGTGCGACAAGCATCGTAATATACGTCAGGAACGTCATGAAACGGTCATAAATACCAAAGCAAGCAAGTGCTGTCGCAATGAATCCTGCAATAATTGTGATCACGGATTTAGGCACCCGTTTGAATACGACGGAGAAACCCAGCCCCGCGGAATACAAATTGTTGGTATTGGTCGTCCATTGTGCCAGCGTCAGCACGATGATCGCCGGAATACCGAGTCCAAGCGTCAGAAGAATGCCCGTCAGATCGTCGGAATCCATCGTACGCGACAGAAAGATTGCAATAATGGTCATGAAGCTGTTGCCGACAAAGAAACCGATAAATGCTGCGGTAACGGCATGTTTTGGCGTTTTGGCCCAGCGCGCGATGTCAGGGGACAGCGCCGTTCCAAGGATAAAGATACCGATAACCAGCGAAATCGCCGTCCCCATTGGCACAGCCTCACCCTCGAACTGTGCCCAGACGGTGCTTCCGCCTTCCCCGTTAAGCGCCATGACCAGCGCGATAATGATAAATACGACGAGCAGCGGTACCGACCAGACGCTTAATTTTTCAATCGCCCTGTAGCCCCAGATCGCCGTGGACATCATCAGAAGTCCGCCAATGATCGACAGTACCCAGAGCGACCAATGCCAACCCCATAGCTCGCTTAACGCCGTCTGGAAGTTGGAAGCGAAGAAGCCGACCTGAACGCCGAACCAGCCCAGCGATGAAATGCCGAGAATGACCGAGACGATTAACGCCCCTTTGTTCCCAAACAGAAACCGGCTGATCATGGCCGTCGACAGGCCCGTTTTGGCTCCCACATAGGCGCAGACAGCCCCGATCATGCCCAATATGGCTGAACCGACGATGACCGCCGTAAGCGAGTCGCCGATGCTCATGCCCGCGCCGAGCTGCGCACCCAGAAACATCGCGGACAAGTCAATGCCGATCGCAATCCAGACAAATGCCATCGAGAGCCATGATTTCCGCAAATGCTGGGGTACGGGCTCCCGTTCGTAATCTTCTATTTTCGTATCGTTGCTCATGTTCCACCCTCTGCTTTCTGTACCATCTTGTTGATTGCCTAAGCTTCGACGGATCTCCAGAACATCTCAAAGGCATGTTTAAGTTTCCGTTCGAACAGCTCCGGCGATTTATAGTAGTAATATTGCATGCCCAGCCCGTCCATCAAGGTGAGGTACGAATCCACCAGCGTCTCCATCGGGACGATGGCCAATTCGCCGCGATCCAGACCTTCCTGCATGATCTCGACGATAATGCTGCTCAGAAGCGTATCGAAACGCCCAAACGCCTCCTGCATCCGATCCAGCAAGAAATCCGGCGGGAAAATTAAGTACCGGAAGGCAAATGCGGCAAGCTCCCGCTTGTCCCGGTGGAAATCGTATTGGCGAAGCAGCAGTGCATGCAGTTTTTTCTCCGTACTCATTCCTTTGCTGGTTTCTGCCATCGCTTGGATATATTCGTTATAGGCGCTCATCGATTCTTCGAAGACCGTCATGAACAGATCTTCCTTGCTTTCAAAAAAGGCGTAGATTGCCGGTGTTTTGACGCCGACCTCCTTCGCGATTTCCGATAATGCCGTTCCGTCGTAGCCCTTTAGTCCGAATAACCTCAGCGCAGCTTCTTTCAGCTTCGTTCTGGTCATGTTCATCCCCTTTTCTCCATTTTAATTAACGTTAATTAAGTAGATTATACAACTTTCTGCATAAAAATCAATTCATTTCATTGCTCTGCCAAATTGTCTTTCAATCCTTATACGTTCAACATTCAAGCAGGCAATGTGCCAAGGTGGATAAAATACCCATAACAAAAAGAGATATCCTTATTCGAAGGATACCTCTTCTGGAAACTCAACCCTATTCATTCAAACAATCTTTGATGTTTATGAAAAAATCGATAAAAGAATTGTACATTGTCCAGCTCAAACCATTCGGCCGTTTGCAAAATCTTCGCATCGAGATTGTAGATCTTCGCATGAAGCGTACCCAGGACAAAGGGAGAGTGCGTAGCAATAATAAATTGACTGTCAAAATAACGCGCCAAATCGTTCATTTGCTCGGCCAGCTTGATTTGATTCGCCGGAGAAAGCGACGTTTCCGGTTCATCCAATAAATACAGTTGCCCGGGAAGCAAATATTCCTCAAAAAACTGCATCGAGCTTTCCCCGTTTGAATACTTCTCCTGAGAGAATTGAATGATATCCATCTTCTTCTTGAATTCATACGACTGCTCCAGCTCTTCTACCTCGGTCTTGCTCTTTCCCTGAATGAGCTGCTCATGCAGAAGCCCTTCGCGAAGCGCGCTTTCCTGCTGTATTTTCTTGATTTCATACAACAGATCCTCTGACTTGATGTATCGACTCTCAGCAGGAAGCTTATATAGGGGACGCTCCTGTTCATCCTGCCCGAATTGATAGCTGCTTTCCTCGATAAATCGCTGAACGTAGATGCTGCGTCCATAAGTGGCCATTCGCTCAGCGCCCGCCATTCCCAATTTGTTGGCGATCAGATTCAGCAAGGTGGATTTGCCGGAGCCATTACTGCCGTATAATACCGTGATTCGATCAAACAGCAGCACTTCCCCTGCCATGTGCCTGAACACATGATCGGGATATATATTCGGGTTGCTGGAAATGGTAGAAGAGAGTTTGAAGTTATTTAAATATAGCATCGCCCTTGCTCACCTCTCGGAAAATGATTAATGCGGTTTAATATTCATACCCCGCAACCTTCAGCAAAGACAGCTGGAAGTATATAACTTCTTCGTAAGCGAAGGCTTCTCCTGTTCAATTCAACATTTCAGGCCGACTTAGCCTATGGAATGGTCTTTAGCAGCTTGCTTGAAGTATAGAAAAAGCTAGGCATACCTATCAAATATCTCGAACTACATCAAATGTCACGTCCTAATTCGGGGTTCTGCTTTTGAACGGGGCACACGCTGCATACAAAAAGAGATGCCTCGCGGGGTCCATAAGCGGCCCTTTGAGTCATCCCTATTAGCTCAAGATGTTTATCCGAATTTAGTTATTCCAGTATTGCTTGGCAATCTGTTGACCTTGATCGATTTTTGCCCACTGCTCGGCTTCGCTTAGCTCGTTACCGCCATCGCAGGACGCAAAGCCGCATTGATGCGAGAGCAGCAGACGATCCTTATCAATGATTTTGGATGCTTCGTCAAGCAGACGGATGACGCGTGCTTCATCATCCAGCGTATTGGTTTTGGATGACAACAAGCCCAGAACAATCTCCGTTTCCGGTCTGTCCTTGAAAACCTCCAGAGCTTCAATCGAACCCGCACGATCATCATCCCACTCCAGAAAGAAGCGATCATATTTCAACTGCTTCAGGAACAGGTTGGCGATTTTTGCATAAGATCCACCGCCCATGTTGCGGGAATCGTAGTTCCCCCGGCAGTTGTGTGTCCACATTTTCAAGCCGAGGCTGTGACCGAAGTCAATCACCGTATTGTTAATCTCAATAAATTCGGTGGCGAGACCCTGTACTTCCGCTTGATTAATATGCTCCCCTGTAAACGGAGAGTTCGGGTTATCGTCTGCAAACAGCTCCCACAAGCAATCATCGAATTGCAGGATTTTGCCGCCTGCCGCAGCGAATTCCTCTACAAATTCCTTATACGCGCTCACAAGACCGGCTTTGAGCTCCTGTTTGTTCTGATAAACCGCATCCGTGCCGCCAATGTTATCCGACCAGGAAAGTTCACCGTAGATATGGGAAGGCGATGGTACGCAAAGTTTCGTTTGCTGATCGCCAGCCGTTTCTTGCAGCTGTTTAAACAGCTTAATGAAGTGATGATTCTTTCCGCTCAGTTTGCCAGTAATTCGCAGGCCAATATCTTTGCGTGTTTCATATTTCGAGGTTCCGTCCACATCCCGGAAAAAGTAGCCATGATCCGCGATATAACGCTGGGCTCCGCCAAAGCCCCATACAAAATCCAGATGCCACATCGATTTGGAGAATTCGCCGTCCGTAACAACCGACAGGTTATGCTCGATTTCCTTTTTCACGACCTGTTTGATCGCCTCTGTCTCGCACTCGGCATACCCTTCGAAATTCTCATAGAACGGATACTGGATATCATCACGATGTTCAATTTGCGTTTTATATTTCAGCAGCTCTTCGGGCCGCAACAAACTTCCTACGATCTGAAACTTATCAGTCATGTACATAACCCCCTCGTTGTATAGCGATATCATATCACGACGAGAGGAGTTATAAGGCATACCAAAATCTCATAACTAGTTATAGCTAAAAGCTATAGCAAGAATGTCCGCTGAGATTTTTCCAAAAGAAAAAACACAGCCAAGTCGGCCATGTTTTCCAAAAAGTTATTTGTTCTCATGGAGCGCTGTTGTTTCTCAAGCCTGTCCATTTAATTTCCTCGTTCATCTACCTCATCAGAATGCTTGCTTCCAAACTCATCGAGCAGCGCACGAACTTCACTTGTTGACTTTGCGTTCATTAAGTGATTTCTGAGTTCACTTGCCCCTCGGAATCCACGAACATAGATTTTGAAGAAGCGGACAAGTGCGCTGAAGGAGCGCCGCATCTGCGCCGAATATTGATCATGAAGATCCAGATGCAGCCGCAGCAGACCAAGCAATTCCTCACTGCTATGTTCCCTCGGCTCCTTCTCAAAAGCAAATGGATTATGAAAAATCCCACGCCCAATCATAATGCCGTCCACACCATATTGTTCAGCGAGCTTGAGGCCGGTCTGACGGTCAGGAATATCCCCGTTAATGGTCAGCAGTGTGTCGGGTGCCACCTCATCACGAAGCTTCTTAATCTCCGGAATCAGTTCCCAATGCGCGTCGACCTTGCTCATTTCCTCTCTTGTCCGCAGATGAATGGACAGGTTCACAATGTCTTGCTTCAAAATATGGGTTAGCCAGTCGCGCCATTCGTCTACGGCAGTGAAACCGAGCCTTGTTTTTACACTGACGGGCAATCCCCCGGCTTTGGCCGCCTGGATAATGTCCGCTGCAATGTCGGGACGGCAGATCAGTCCGCTTCCCTTCCCATTCTCCGCTACATTCGCTACAGGACAACCCATATTAATATCGATGCCTTTAAACCCTTCTTTCGCCATGCCGATACTCATCTGACGAAAGAATTCCGGCTTATCTCCCCAGATATGGGCTACCATCGGCTGTTCATCCTCCGTAAAAGTCAAACGTCCGCGCACACTGTGGTTCCCATCCGGGTGACAATAGCTCTCGGTATTCGCAAACTCCGTAAAAAACACATCCGGTCTGGCTGCTTCACTTACGACATGGCGAAACACAACATCCGTCACATCTTCCATGGGCGCCAGTATAAAGAAAGGCCGTGGTAAATCACGCCAAAAATTATCTTTCATATCCAATACTCCTCTATAATACATACCAGGACAAATCTTGATCCCGAAATAGGAAATACAATCTGTTCATTTCCTTGCTTTTTCTTCACTTATAGCATATTTAAGCAGCGTATATCAAACGGCAGTATATGTTAATCGCAGACCCTTATTTTATCGCCTTATGCATGGCCGCGACACCGCCGCTATAGCTTTTTACATCTACCATGGAAAATCCCGCTTCCAAAAACATTTGTTTCAGCACATTTTTATTGGGGAAATGACGGGCCGATTCTTGCAACCATGAGTATTCATCATAACTTTTAGCAATAAACTTTCCAAGCAAGGGCATGATATGGCGAACATAAAAGAGGGAAGCTTGTCGATAACCGATTAATGTGGGTTGGGATGTTTCTAGACAAACGACTTGTCCGCCTGGCTTCGTTACTCGATACATCTCCCGCAGCACGGTTGAATAATCGGGTACATTTCTTAAACCAAAACCAATGGTTACATAATCAAATGAATCATCTTCAAAAGGAAGCTCCATGGCATTTCCCTGGATAAGGGTAAGCTGCTTTAAAGCTTGTTGCTCCTGCTTATCTTGTGCTATTTTGAGCATGTTTTGGCTAAAATCCAATCCAATGACTTCTCCATGCGTTCCAACAGCATTTGCTAAAGCAATCGCCCAATCCCCGGTTCCCGTGCACACATCAAGAGCTTTACTTCCTTCTTTCACATTCATCCGTTTCATAACATCTTGGCGCCATGCGATATGTCTCCTAAAAGTGATGACCGAGTTCATGGAGTCGTATTGATCCGATATCTTTTCGAATACCTGATGAACTCTTTCCGACTTTGTTTGTTCAGACATGATATTCCCTCTCTTCCACAAGTGCATATGATTCTTTCAATGAAAATGATTTATGCTCATCACGCACGGCGCCGCAGTTCATAAAAGTATTGCACAATCGGATGCTTTAACTTCATCCTGTCTGCCATGTTTACAATCCGCTTTTTGCCAACTCGTCTGTCTACCAAAGCTAGAATATTCAATAAGATATCATCGCTCTCCATGCTTTCTTCTATAGAAGTAGATAAGAACTTATTCGCTGTAGCGACAAAATTGGATTTACTTAATGCAGCCTGTGCTGACAAAAGCTCCTTTGCGAGTACGGATACTTTTCTATTTCTTGCAATGACGTTGAGACGATCCTCTGGAACAGTCCCTTTGGTTTCCTTTCTGACGGCTTCCAATTCATCATCGCTGATCGGAATTTGGATATGGGGATCATTCTTAATTTCCAGCTCCGTCTGATACCATCTTATTGAGCTGGTTTTATCACTCATATGGAGTACGTTCTTTTTATCTACCGAAATATAACAAAGCCCTGCTTTATCAGGTAAATAACGATAACCGGTTGCGCGATATTCAACTCTTCCGACTAATGCAGGACTGAGAAAACTCTCCAGCTGTTGCTTCAATTTGCTCCAGGACATGGTTCCTCCTATGTTTTCGAACCCTGAGGGGCGCGGTATCCATCTGCACATCTTAATCAGTATGAATAAACCTCTGCCAAAAAACAACCCATAACATGTCCCACATATTGAATGGAATATCTGCTTCTCCTCTTTATAGAAAAGAAAAAATCTAATCGATCGCAACCACAAAGAGTACCTGCTCAAAGGCTGAGCAGGTACTCTTTAAGACGGTTATATCAGTTCCAGATTCGGGATGCGGTATATTTAGCTGCTAGGGCTAAATCTTAGTATGCTGAATTGAATATTTTATAACAGTGGGTTCTCGTGTTTCGCTTTCAGGATCGACCAGCGCCGCTCCACTTCTTTTTCAAATTCGCCAAGCATGTCTTTGTTTTCTTCCTTGAGCAGATGTCTTGATTTGCCCATGTATTTCAGCCAGTCGCTGAGCGGTACCTGTTTTTTCTTCGCTTCAGGATCGTACGTAATATTCGTTTCTCCCTGCTCGACTTCATACAATGGGAAGAAGTTTGAATTCACGGCCGCGCGGACGATGTTCTCCCCATCCTTGTCGCTCGATTTCCAGTTCAGCGGGCATGTGATCAACAGCTTGCCGTAGACAGTACCTACATTCTGAGCGTACCACTGCGCTTTTGCCGCCTTTTTCACAAGATCCTGCGGGAATGCTTCCGTCCCCGTGAATACATACGGAATATGTGCCGCAGCCATCATTTGCACCGTATCCTTGTGATGGAACGCTTTGCCCTGCTGCTGTTTGCCGACACCGGACGTACTGGTCATATGCCCTAATGGCGTAGAGTACGAAAGCTGCGCACCGGTGTTCATATAGCCTTCATTATCATATTCCAGAATAATCAGTTTATGGCCCCGCAGCGCCGTCCCGAGGGCCGAGCCCATCCCGATGTCCATGCCGCCGTCGCCGGTCACCATCACAAAAGTGAAATCCTCAGGAAATTCGATTTCCCCGCGGCGTTTCTTCTCAAGGAACGCCTCTACCGTGCCGGATAAAGTAGCCGGTCCGTTCTGGAACAGATTATGAATGAAGCTCTGCTTATGCGAGTTATACGGATAACCCGTTGTTGTGATATAAGCGCAGCCGGTATGGAATAAAGTAACGACATGGCCTTCAATCCCTTTGAAAAAGAGCTCCAGCGCCGGAAAAATACCGCAACCTGGGCAAGCTCCGTGACCGGAAGCAAACCGTTTCGGTTTCGCGGCAAGCGCCCGCATCGGCGGCACTTTAACGGATAATTTACTCGTCTCTTCATCCACCTTTACGGTGATCAGGCCAGATTTAAAGTGGTCTCCATTCATCGGGGCAATGACCGGCTGCAGTCTTAGCTCCTCAGCTCCCGGTGTTTGGCCGTAATAATCAAACGGCACTTTGGCATAACCGAGCTCCATGGCCTCGATCGTCAAGGCAAAAAAAGCTTCCGCGTCATCCGCATAATAGTCTTTCCCGCCAAGACCAAATATGCGGGACAGCACAATAGGCTGCGGACCACGGATTTCCTGCAGGGCCGCTTTGACCTCATGGGTCAGATTGGCCCCGTGCGCACCGTAAGAATCGGCACGTTCGCCAACCAGCAGTGCTTTGACACCTGTTAACGCCTCGCGAATTTCTCTTGCCGGGAACGGCCGGAGAATATTCGGGCTGATTATGCCCGCTTTAATTCCTTTCGCCCGCAGCCGATCCACGACGTCTTTGGAGGATTCAGCCGCCGAATTGAGCAGGAATAAAGCCACCTCTGCGTCTTCCATGTGATACAGATCAAGCGGCGAATAGGATCTTCCGGATAAAGCTGCGTATTCCTCTGCCACTTCCTTGAATACCTCGCCCGCACGGTACATGGCGTTTGACTGTTGGTAGTGGTTGTTCATCAAATCGTCGCCGTTCATATAAGCCCCAACAACGATCGGGTTGTTCTCGTCCAGTACATGTGGATATTCAGGTGCCTTTTCCCCTACAAACGCCTGAACGATTTCCCGGTTCGTAAATATGTGTACCCGGCGTTTCTGGTGCGATGTAAAAAATCCGTCATAAGCTACAATGACCGGCAGGCGCACGTCTTCATGTTCGGCGATTCGCAGCGCCATGATATTCATGTCATACACGGCCTGCGGTGAACGGGCGGTCAAAATCACCCAGCCAGTATTCAGACCGTAGTAAAGATCCGAATGGTCACCGCGAATATCCAGCGGTCCGCTGACCGCACGCGTCACCAGATTCATGACCATCGGGAAACGTGTGCCCGCCTGCACAGGAAGCTGTTCGATCATATACAGTAAACCATTCGCGCTGGTAGCATTGAATACCCGTGCTCCGGCTGCGGCCGCACCGTAGCAAATCCCCGCCGATCCATGTTCGCCGTCAGCTGGAATCAGCTTGATGTCGTGTTCACCGCGTGTACGCATCATATCAAGATATTGGGCAATTTCCGTAGATGGTGTAATCGGAAAATAACCCATCATGTGATAGTTAATCTGGGCAGCCGCCATGGCAGCCATTTCGTTGCCCGATTCGAAGACTGCCGTTTGAGCGGCCGCCAGCTTGTTCTCCGTTGTTTCTTGAATGTGCATATTCATGATCTGACTCCCTCCGCGGTTAAATAGGGAAATGATTGCGGCACACGGTGCTGCTCCGCATAGTACGGCTCTTCTAACATGGCAGCTAAAGCGGTGGTCGGACAAGCTTCGATACACTTCAAGCAGCCTTTGCAATACTGATAATCGATACCTTTCATAAACATCTGCATATTCCCGCGCTTATCCGGCTTCTTCTCCCACACGATGCAGAAATCCGGACATACCGTATCGCAGGCGGCACAGTGAATGCAGTCCTCGATCTTGTACTCTGGCAAATATCCCTGCCGGGAGCCGCTAAGATCCTTCAGGACACTGTTTGCCGTAACGTTCAGAATCCCGCCAAGCTCCTGCGTTTCATATCCAAGCATCGGCTGCGGTCTTGCGAAGGCAATTTTGTCTATAAGATCTGAGCCGTTTCCCAAGGAAAGGAACTGAACTTCGTTATATCCTCTGTCAAAAGTCCGCACATTCGCTTCCACGAGGTGGGGCAGCTTTTTCTCAAATGTTGTACGGATCACCTGCCGCATATCGTCCGGGTTCAGGAAGCTGCAAATCCGGAACAATGCCCCCAGCATGGCCGTATTCACTTTCGTTTTTTCCTCAACGGAAATCTTCAGCGCATCAACGACAGCCAGCGTTCCCTGCGTCATGTTCAGATCAACGGCCACTTCGGACAGGGCTCGCGCCGTATTCACAAGCACCGTTCCATCAGGCTGTACTCCGCTTATGACATCGATCGTCTTATACAATGCTTCATGAAATACGCCGACGACATGCGGCTGCTCAATGGGACTGTGATCTCGAATTTCCACCTCGGAATCGCAGAACCTTACGAAGCTCTTCACCGGCGACCCTTTTTTCTCCGAACCATAGCTGGAAAAATTCGAACCGTTAAGTCCGGAGCCGGTCACCCCGGCTTCGGCCAGCATTTTTCCGGCCAGATTGGCGCCAAGCCCGCCGATGGATTCGAGACGAATCTCGAAAAATCCCAGTTCATTCTTTTGAGGCAAAATCGACATGTTCTCTCCTCATTTCTTCTTAGGTCATTAATTCCAGTTTAAAAGAAGAAACGAACCGGGTTTGTGATTATACTCACAACTCAAAAAATTGTGATTCCAATCACTATGTCGGTTGTGGGAGCGAAGTATACTGTCTTCAACAGTCCCATTGCGAGGCAATTTTATACTGACCTTAAGGCAAAAAATCACGAAATTGGAGGAGAAAATAATGAATAACAACGCCCAAGAGACCTTAGAGCATCAGCCGTCCATGTTCTGCTTTCAATGTCAGGAAGCATCCAAAGGAACAGGCTGCACCATTGTCGGAGTATGCGGCAAACCGCATGATGTGGCAAACCTGCAGGATTTGCTGATTTATCTGCTAAAAGGTATCTCTTTTCTCAGTCTGGATGTCCGGCTGCCGGAGGAGCTTGAACAGTGCGTATCACTGTTTATGATGGACTCCTTGTTTGCAACGATTACGAACGCCAACTTTGACCGCGAGGTTTTTGTGGGAAGAATCCGGGAAGCGATCGAGCTCCGCGGCGAGGTGCGCACCTATTATAACGAACAATATCCGGAAGGAACCGCCAATCTCCCTGATGCTGCCGTCTGGCAGGCGGATAACGAAGCTGCTTTTGATGAAAAAGCACGTACGGTGGGTGTCCTCTCGACCCGCAATGAAGACATCCGCTCGCTGCGCGAATTGATTACGTACGGCTTGAAGGGGATGGCTGCTTATACGTACCACGCGCTTCATCTGGAGAAGGATGATAACGAATTAAACCGTTTTATACGCCGTGCACTTGCCGCCACGCTTGACGACAGCCTGGAAGTGCAGGATCTGGTCGCTTTGACGATGGAAACCGGTAAATACGGCGTAAACGCCATGGCGATGCTGGATGAAGCGAACACCTCGGTTTACGGAAATCCGGAAATCACAAAGGTCAATATCGGGGTAAGAAACCGGCCCGGCATTCTCATCAGCGGCCATGATCTGAAGGATTTGGAGGAGCTGCTGAAGCAGACGGAAGGAACCGGCGTGGACGTGTACACGCACAGTGAAATGCTGCCTGCCCACTATTATCCGGCCTTCAAGAAATATGAGCATTTTGTAGGCAATTACGGGAATGCGTGGTGGAAGCAGAATAGCGAATTCGCAGCCTTTAACGGACCGATATTAATGACGACCAACTGTATCGTTCCGCCGAAAGACAGTTATAAGGACCGTATTTATACAACAGGCAACACGGGGTTTCCGGGTGTCCGCCATATTCCAGAAGGAACAGACGGTGCTCCCAAAGACTTCTCCGCACTGATCGAGCAAGCGAAAGGATGCCCAGCTCCAACCGAACTTGAGACTGGTGAGATCATCGGCGGTTTCGCTCATGCCGCTGTGATGAACGTGGCCGATCAAGTCGTCGATGCCGTGAAATCCGGGGCGATCCGCCGCTTCTTCGTCATGGCCGGCTGCGATGGACGGATGAAATCCCGCAGCTATTACACCGATTTTGCGGCTGAACTTCCAAAAGACACGGTCATTCTAACGGCAGGCTGTGCCAAATACAAATACAACAAACTGGATCTAGGCGAAATCGGTGGTATTCCGCGGGTCCTGGACGCTGGTCAATGCAATGATTCTTACTCCCTCGTCGTTATTGCATTGAAGCTGAAGGAAGTATTCGGCCTTGAGGATATTAATGATTTGCCGATTTCCTATAACATTGCCTGGTATGAGCAAAAAGCGGTTATCGTGCTCCTTGCCCTGCTATATCTTGGCGTTAAAAATATTCATCTGGGCCCTACGCTCCCTGCATTCCTGTCGCCTAACGTTGCCAAAGTCCTCGTGGAAAACTTCGGTATCGGCGGCATTACCAATGTGGAAGATGACATGAACATGTTCCTTGGTGCCTAAAAAACCTGATAAATGAATGTCCCTAACCGGGGCATTCATTTTCTTAAAATTCAGTAATTTTCCAAGCGTACTGATCCGTAGTTCATAAAAACACTGCACAATGGGATGCTTTAACTTCATCTTCTCGGGCATGTTTAAACATTCGCTTTTTGCAACTCGTCTGGTCTACCAAAGCTAAAATATTCAATAAGATATCATGACTGTTAATCGTGGAAGTGGCCAATCCTTTACGATCAAGATTCTGAAGATAACCATCAAACATTTCCGACATGTGTTAATCCTTCATTTATAGAAGTTTTACATGCCCGGGTTCCCTTATTCCATTACATCACATCTCGTCATCTTCTATATAGAGAAGACGACGAACGAATATAAGAGTCTTCTAGACTCATTGTGATATGGAATCTCTCCTTTGATGTTTAGTGTGCGACGAATTCTTCAACGTCGGTGATTTGAGTGAATTATGTAAAATAAAAAGCACCCAAATGGGTGCCTTTTAAGTATTCTTTATTTTAAAAAATCAAAGAGAGGTTTTCAATTTTTTTTATCGATTTCCGCCCATATTAGATAAATAATTCCTAAAGAAAGAGCAATTATTTCTGGGATATTAGAAAAGGATTTAGTGACTGACAATGCATACTCAAACATGCCCTCACCTATAACGTCATCTTTACGTCCCATAATTGCCGCAACTATAAGGTGTGTTGTATTTCTCGAAATAAAAAGTGTGGCAGAGATGACAAGAAGGGCAATACCAGCTGCTCGTTTATTCGTAAAATCACCCCCTTGTCATAGACAAAGTATAGAAATCTGTTTTAATTCGGAAGGTAATCAGTTTCCTTTACTACATAGAGTCCATCAGGTAATCCTGCGTTACCGTTTTTCGCAATGTAAACATCTAAAAAGTAAGTTTTATCAACTAATTTTACATTGGAATGTCCATCGAAGTTCCATACTTCTTCATGCATTGTACCATAAGAATTGCTCATGTTTGGAGTATAGTGCATCCACGAGTATTTTTTTGGAGGTATTGGTTGAGAAACTGAATCACTGCTAGAGAAAGTCTTGCTCCAGGATGATCCAACTGTTACTCCAGCAGAAAAAGCATCCCTTGCATAGGTAGAGGATAATGAAACGTTGCTTGTATAGGACTGTGAGGCTGAGAAGCTGATAGTTCTAGTAACAGTTTGCGTCGAATCATTATAAACCGGAACGGAAACTCTGCGAGCTAAATCATTCCGATATACAGTAGGTATGAATCCCGCCTCAGTGTATTTACTTAGATTCATAATAGCAAATGGTGAAATCAAATCTTGTTCAGAACTGCTCTTTAAATCCCCGCTATTAATACTATTTTTCATAATACTTTTCTGAGTCTCTAAAAGTTGTAGTTTCTTATCATTTTCTTGGACTAAAAGGTCATATTCCTCTATACTAAGCTCTTTTTTTATCCCGTCCTCAACGACAAATGCTCTTGCTACATTAGACTCGGCAATAGGTTTATTTTCAGAGTCTGCAAAAGCAGCTGAGCTGGTACTTCCTACCATTGCCATTACTAAGGATAGAATTACTGGTAACTTCAACTTCATCTTCATTTTTCACTTTCCTTTCTCTTAAGTTTATTTACGTACATATAATCCCAAATACAACAATAATCATAAAATTAATACATTTTATTGATAAAGTGTATCTGGTTATAATATATAATACTTTGTCCTAGTGTAAAGTTATGGATTTTATAAAAAAATTTCAAAAAAAATATTATTGTAATTTTAGGGAATTGAGAAATGATCTCTCCACCTCATGTTAGGGTCAATAATATATAATTTAGTGCAGTTTATGCGACCGCCCTGGTCTCTCCTCCTCCATAGCTCCTACGGGGCTTTACTTACCAGTCAAATCAACATCCCAAATGCGCCATTCTATATACAATGAAAAGGGTAATCCAAAAGAACTGCCAACCAGAGTAGTTCTTTCGTATTATTAGGTCAACCAGAGATTTCTGGTTGGCCTATTTTGGCAGGCATTATACGATGGTGGTAGCCGGGAGAACGAGGGTGGCCTAGGGACGCAGATTCCGTCAAAAAAACGGTTCTCTCACTACCGTCCAACGACTATGTTTGAGCTGGTAGAGGCTTTAGACCTCGCATCACAAGCGAAGCTATAGGGTTGGAGGCCATGTGGGAATGTCGGTAAATTGAATCAAGGAGGTTTATTATGCAGCCAGTAGTAGGAATAGACGTGGCAAAAGGGGTTAGCGTTATCCAGGCCTTTATCGGTCGCGAAGAACCCTACGGGAGGATGGAGAAGCTTCAGCATGGGGAGGAAGGTTTTGAACAGCTAGGGGAACTGTTAGGAATGCTCAAACATAAAAGCGGTGTCGAACCCGTTGTTGTCCTTGAGGCAACCGGACATTATCATCGAAGTCTGACAGGGTATCTTAAACGCAGTGGATGGACTCATTACATCGTCAACCCCCTGCAAGCGAAGCGTTCGAAAAGCACACAACTTCGCAAGGTGAAAACAGATGCAGCAGATGCAAAGCATTTGGCTGAGATGTATTACCGAGGGGACGTTAAAGCGCATCGTGAGTGGGAAGAAACCTACACCGAGCCTCAACACCTAACGAGGCAACATGAGTTCGTAACCGCGATGTACGTACAGGCCAAGTTAAACAGCAGAGCTTTGCTTGAACAGGTGTTTCCGGAGTTCATCGGATTATTTCATAATCTGTATGCGACCACATCATTAAAAGTGCTAGAGCGATGTTTGGAGAACAAGATCGAAGATGTGGGGGATCTCATCGGTGAATGTGTAGGTAAATCCCATTCCGAAGGATGGATTACTGAGAAAACGAAACGGTTGAAGGAACTCATGTTGGGCTGGAAAACACAAGAGAGGAGTCAATCCCAGAGCATAGCGTTGACTAGCATGGTCTCACTGCTGTTGGAATTCGATAAACAGTTAAATCATTTGGAGAAGCAGATGGAAGAACTGGCTGAGGAGTTGCCTGAAGTAGAATTGGTCAAAAGTATCCCGGGTGTAGGGAACAAGCTGGCGGCAGCCATCGTGGCAGAGCTTGGCGATGCAAGCCAATTTAAGGATGCGAAGCAACTTGTGGCCTACGCAGGATTAGATCCGGGGATCTACAGCTCAGGAAAGTTCACGGCTACAAGCAACCGGATCACGAAACGAGGCTCAAAAAGACTACGCCGAGCATTGTATCTTGCTGTACAGTGCGGAATTCGCAGATCTGTAAACCGCAGGATAAGCGATTACTACGACAAGAAAAGAAAAGAAAAGAGGGCAAGCCCTACAAGGTGGTCGTGATCGCCTGCGCCAACAAGCTTCTTCATCACATTTATGCCATCCTAAGTAAAAGCGAACCCTACAAAGCCTAAAACCATATTTTTCCATAACCTTCACGCCAATGAAGGTTATTTGTGCTGTTTAGAAAAGTATATCAGTTTTCTATTATTTAACCAAGTTATAATGCTTGACAAGTATTAGCTGGTTTTTTTGTATGGAGAAGATGACGAACAAGATTAGTCCTCTCCTGATTCAAAATAACTTTTACCTTTGACTTTTGGTAACCAAAATAACACTTGACTTTAGGTAACCTAAAGTGAGGAGTGATTGTGTGATGATGATATGCGAGAACTGTGGAAGTAGCAATGATTGTACTGATTTTGTGGCCAAAGATGAAAAGGTGATCTTATGTGTCGATTGCCGATATGATCTGGCCATAGGCAAACTTACCCTGCCGCTCAAAACGATGGGCCGGCCACCCATTGGAATTACTAAAAAGGTCTCCCTCACGCTACCGGAAAGAATGTGGGAGCACCTGGACTTAAAGGCTAGCGGTAATCGCTCAGACTATCTCCGCTCTCTTGTCGATCGGGATATGTGGGGACAGGGACAATGGAGCAACAATGCTTGCTTAGGCTATGTCATCTTGGGTGCAAAACAACTCGGGTATAGCGAGAAGCTCGGAGTGAGTATGAGGAATCACCATACTAAGGAGGGTCCTACATGTATATCACCTTTGAGGACTTGGAAAAGGCGCTGGGTAGAGAATTGACAGCTGAAGAAGTCTTGAACATTAGCAGAGCTGCGAGTATTGAGTCACTGAATGAAAATGCATCTTCACGTCAAGTGATGGATAGAGCCCTTATGATAATCGGGGCTTTAAATCTCAATAGCGAGCAAACTCGGCGGTCCATTGCTGTTCTCTATGGCGACATCGATGCACTAGATGGACTCAGAGACATTTAAACGGTGTGGTGTTGGAGGCATCTTGAGAAGCACCCAAATGCTGCACCGATAGCCGGTGTCTTACAACAGCTCAGTTTTGTATAAGCAGCGTAGCCGCTGCACCGCCTAATCCTAAACATCCGTTAGCCCATTCCCAAACCTGTTTTTGGCAATAGGAAAATAAGCGTTCACACCTTCTTTTTCAAAAAAATTCGAACACACCCATACGAATATTCAATTTGGCCAATCTATGTATGATTGAACTTAAAGACCCTCGGATCATGGCGATCCGGGATCTTTTGGGATTACTTCAACTACTCTTCCGATTTTTGCTTCATGTTTGGCCAGTCCAATGAAGTTGGCATTTTCACTAGTCAGATCATGATGATCTTTGTCGAGGGTTAGTCACATCAGCCGCGTTGAAAAGATACTATATTTCTCAATCGACTTCCCGTGAAAATGCTGCTCACTAGCAGTACGAATCCACCAAACAGATAGGGCAAGTCAAAATGGACTTCAAACAAAATACCTGCCAGCATCGGTCCAAATATCGTACCGAGACTCGTATAAGCGTTATTCATCCCTGCAACAAATCCCTGTTCATCCCCGGCCACTCTAGACAGCAGCGTATTGATCGTGGGGCGCAATATATTATTGAACGTAAAGAACAACATCGTAACTACCATGACATAGTAGAAATGGCCTGAGAATAATAAGAATACAAGGGATACTGCCGATAACAACAACATGGCAACGATGATCCGTTTTTCTCCGAATCGTCGTGTGATCCGGTCAGTGAACAACAATTGATTCAACGTGCCGATGAGCGAACATACGGTAAGCAGTATAGCGATTTGACGCGTCGTGAATCCGTAGACTTGTACGACAAAAAGCGGGAAAATCGCTTCAAAATGCGTTAAACCAAAGGTCATGGCGAACACGATGAGCAACAGGACAAAATAACGAGACCGAACCGAAAGCACGATTTGCCGGAATACATTCTCGCTCTTCTCCTTCACTTGACTACGCATCTGGCGAATATCCGCCGACAGCGATTCAGGCAATCCCCATAGACTGCAAACCATTGCCAGCAGCCCTACACATGCGGATACATAGAAGGGCATCTTAATGCCCCATTCGGCAAGCAAGCCACCGACACCCGGACCAATAATAAACCCGGACGTCATCGACGCACCTAACCATGACATGGCCTTGCTGCGCTGCTCATCTGCCGTAATGTCGGCAATATACGCAATAATGGACGGGATTAAGGCCGCTGAGCCTATTCCGCCAATCAACCGCGATACGAATAATAAAGTTAGATCGCCCGCGAACGCTGCGAGCAGGTTGGAGATGGCGAACAAGATCAAACCTATGATAATCATGGGTTTACGGCCGTATCGATCTGACAAATTACCTGCAAGGGGTGAGAACAGAAACTGGGTCAGGCCGAAGCAGGAGACCAAATAGCCCGCGGCCTGTCCGCTTGCCGTAAACTGCTCAAGAAGTTCCGGTATGATCGGAATGACAAGACCCATACTTAGATTAGCGAGAAACATGTTGAGCAGCAGTAATGGAAACGCTGACTTTTTTAACATTTAGGACCACCTATATCGAATGAATAAAAACTATGAATGGAAACTGAATAACACCCTCCCTCAATCTGCATTTGTATATGTTAGCATGTGGCTATCTACAATAAAAATATGAAAAACATATAAGGGCTGAATTTTTTTGATATACATGGAGGATGCTCCTGTATAATTCTTACGGCAACCGACATATCAAGTTCAGAAAATCGTTTTTTGACAAGTATCTACATTAAAAAGAGAACGCCCCTGAAGTTATGGGAGGTTCTCTTGATTACTAGATTGATGCTCCGGCACTAAATGGGCTCAGCTTTGAGAAAAAAATACTACCTGCCGCATCTCATCTATTCCTTTGCGAACTAACTATATTAGGCACTCCACATGGGACGAATACTTACTATTGATAGAAGGTTTTCCCTCGATCTTTCCTCGATCTTTATTCGAAAAAAACCTGATAAAGGAAAAAGGGCATGGGTTATGCAAGCAATAATCTGCTTGCTAACTCATGCCCTTTCAAATTAAATAAGCCGCTTCCACTCAACAAGAAAATCCTTTCGCGTCTCGCTATTTTTCAATTTACATATCAATGTAACACCTTAATTCTTACCGCCATAGCCCTTATAAGTAGCGTAAACTGCATCTGCATATTGATCTGCCAGAATCGGACGGCCATAAGAATCCGTAGCTCCCGGATACCAGTTATCTCCACCGTTGTAGTGTAATAATCCGTTGTAGATATTTCCAAACTTCGTAATCTTCTCATTTAAAATTAACGCGCCCAGATATACCTGATCTTGTTCGCTACTATGATTATACGCACGGCCAAATTTTGAGCTGAATTGAGATAAATACGCGTTGCGTGTGTTTGGTTCTACCTGCATCAATCCATCGCCGGCCGATGGACTACCTGGTAAACCGGCTCCAAAGCTGCTTTCCTTTTTGATAACGGCACTTAACAATAAAGCAAAATCTCCGCCTTTCCCATAGGCATTGTCCGCATTCATGGCATATGTCCATATATGGCTTGGAACCTCGGCAGGCTTAGTTACTGTAGGAGGTGGTGAACCCGTATAAATCTTGACCGATGACATTTTGTCATTGATCGTGTTGCCAACCCAGGAAGAATCTGAAGTAAAGGTCCACTTGGTTCCTCCAAAATTATCATTCTCATATACTTCAACCGTCCAACCGCTTGGAACCTTAAGAGACGACATCCAGTCATTCGGAATTCCGTTTGCGTTCAACTGAGATAGTGTATAATTGCCTATCCCGAGTGTCACTGCTTTTCCTCCATAGTTTATATCTGCATAGAATGTTACTCCGTTCGTTGTCGGTGGTGTGGTTGGTGGCGTAGTTCCGCCGCTACCGCCTTTCTGCCATAAAGCAGGAACATTGGACGGTTCCCAACCTACGAGAGAAGTATGTGCCTGAAGACAGGTATAAGTGCTTCCACTATAGGTTACTGTGTCATTTACTGCATTTGCCGTATTTGGAGCCCATGCTCCTCTAGCGGCTGCGCTCACTGACGGTAAGGCTACGCAAAATGTGGATAGAAATACTGCTAAAACTACCAAAAGTGATAAGGGCTTAAAAGGAAACCTTTTATTAGTCATTTTCAAACCTCCTTGTTTCTTTATCTGTAGCGCTCCCATGGGACATGCCACAGGTTTTAAATGTGATATTATCTTACTTTATTTACATTTTTTAAATTAATTCCACAATTTTTTTTAATGTAGGAGTATGTGAAAATCGGGACCCAAAACGCAATTAAAGTCGTGCTAAACAGAAGAAAGACTATGAAAAAATGAAGGGGGAAGGATTCAATAAAAAAACCGAGGAAAAACAGGAGTGGCTACCTGAATTTCGCCCGGCTTGTAACACAACTTTAGGCTTTAACACGACTTTATAGGCTTTGAGATGACATTAATTGCGTTCTACATCTAACGCACTAACAGTGCGCGGCACTCCACATGTAACGAGTAGACAGTGGCAACAAATTACAGGAATAGCATTGGCTCAATGATGGAGCGGCTCACTACAGCTTATTGATAATCACCCAAAGGCTACTGCTGAAGAAGGAATTATAGTTCCTTTTGAAAAAGATTGGTCTCTGTTCGGACAAAAGTTCGCATGTAGTATGACAGGCTTAGTTGCATGTGGAGTATACTGTACGGTTTGGGGACTTGTAAATCCAGTGGCAGGTGTAACTTGTGATATTGTTTGTGGCGCTGCTTTTGCAGTAGCATGCTTTTAAAGATTTTTGGTCAATTCTGATTACTAATATATAATTTGAAAAAGTCCTTACACTCTGAACTTGAATTGTAACCAACAGAAGACCACTTTAAATAAAGTGACCTTCTTGCGGTTTTTGTGTATTAATCATTTAATATGATATGTGGATCAAATCACCTTCATATCTAGACAGCCAGTCGTCGGAAATGAACCGGGGACTGGTTATTTAAGTCTGCTCTAAGAAGAAAGTTGATTAGAGAAAAATCGAAGGAAAGCGTGTGGATCTCCGCTCCTTTCAAACAGAAAAAAAGCCAAGGGAAACAGGGTTGAACACCTGAATTTCACTCGGCTTAGTGGCAAAACTTTTTAGGCTTTAAGGAACTTAAATTACTGTCAACAGTTACTTTCTCACCAACACCGCCACACTCTCCACATGTATGGAGTGCTTAATATTGACGTAATTACAGGGGCGAATTACACCCCCGCAGACAACGGGTTACCAAAATTATTGTAGATAACAATTCCACCATCCAACTCAATGTCGATACGTTCAATCAAACGCTGCAGCAATTCTTGGAGGGCTTCCTCGTCATCGATTTGCAACTCTGTAAAGCGCCTGACTTCTTCCTTGATTTTTTGCACGATACGTTCATTGGCTTCACACTAACTCAGAATCGCCTCCTAGATGGCCGCTCTTGCCTTCATAGCATGTTGTTCATCCTTTAAAGCGGTATTGCTCATCTGAAACGTATCATCATCGATCAGCTTACGAGTCATAGCGCGAACCAATTTCTAACTGCTCTTATTGAAGCTGCTGTGTTTTCCTGCAGGAAGTATATTTGCACATCATTCAAGAGTTAGAGAATCAAGATAACGATAAAATCCTACGGCATTTATCCGCGCTCATATAAACATCCTTTGTAAATACGCCGCCTTTAACTGTCGTAGCTGCTCAAGTTTAGCAGTTTGGGCGGCGATTTGCTCGTCGAAGTTCTTGAAAAAGTCAATGATTCTGTTTTGTTCAGAAATTGTGGGTGTTAAAACGATTATCTTTAAAAAATCCCTTTCGTGTATGCGCCACTGTCCGTACATTACACCTTGTCGATAATGAATCATTTTATTAATGAAGTCTTTCCGTTTGGATAGTAATCCAACAAATAGACTCTCTGAATCGTTGCTTGAATAAAAAATGCTATATACGGGCGATATTACTGCCTTGCCTGTTCTATTAAGACCAATAGACCCTGTTTCTAAGTTGTTTGAACTGTATATAAAGTCATTCAGTTCGGTTTTTTTATATTTTTTCCCATCACCTTTTACCAAAAAACTTCTGTCATACTGTTCCCCCTTGGGTACAACACCAACATTCCCAACGAACGACATCAATGGGTAATCTTCCGATTCCTCAAATTGCTCATTTCTTTCAGTAAGCATTTCTTCCAGCCGCCGCTCTTCCCAATTACCTGTAAATCCTGCGAATCTTACTCTTGGCATGACTTCATTGGCTGCCGGGAACATCTGCTGTAGAAATCCGTACTTCAGCGTTACGAGCACATCTAGCTTACGCTTATGCAGAGTAATAGTGTCGTCGAGGGTACGAAAGAAATTACCAATAGCTGTTTGCTCGGCTTTAATAGGAAAAGAAATTACACTCGATGCTATATCATCTTGTCCAATTGTAGTCATTGTTCCTGTTTTTGATTTTGCCATAAACTCTCGCTTTATTGGGGAATGATTGAGAGATTCTTTGACAAAAAACGGCTCAAACCCATTGGCTAATTTTATTCTCATAATGTGATCATCAAACACAAGAGTGCCTTCATTAAGTAGTATATTTGCTTGGGCTATGCCCTCAACTTTCAATGAGCTTCTTGTAAGAAATATATCGCCTACCTCTACATTGCATCGTTTCAAATCGTTTTCTGTTGCGTTAATATATTGAAGCTCATCAAGGTGAATATAACTGGATGAATATAAATTGACAACATTTATGTGCCTGATGTTCAATTCATTTTTCCCTGGTTGATTCATAATACCGTTTGAAATCTTCTCAGCAAGTATTTCCCCCAGCTTTCGCTGCTCCCAAGCGTTAGTGAAGCCATTAAATCGGATTTCAGGTACTAAGTTCTGATTGTTTTCTGTCATCATCGCCACCACCTCACACAAAAATCCGCTTTGTAGCTTCGATTAGCTCTTTCGTTTCGTCAGTCACAGCAAGTCTATCAAGCAAGGCTAAGAAATCCGTTTCTTTTTGTTTTATTTGCAAATTTAAGTCCAACATTTCACGTCCAAGTGCTACAACGTCAATTTGCTCTTCTTCCTTGAAGGTATCTACATAACGAGGAATGTTGAGGTTGTAGTCATTCGCCACGATCTCGTCAAAGTTTGCTAAATGTGCGTACTTCATAATGTTTTCACGCTTTTTATAAGCATTCACAATATTCTGTATATCTTTCGGTCGTAAGTTGTTTTGATTCTTCTGTTTTTCATAATCATTAGAAGCATCGATGAAAAGCACATCACGACCTACACGGTTTTTCTTCAAGATAAGCACAACCGTTGGTATGCTTGTTCCATAGAAAATGTTAGAGGGCAAGCCAATTACAGCTTCTATTGCTCCCATTTCAAGAAGCACCTTGCGAATGACACCCTCGGCAGCACCACGGAACAGAACACCATGCGGCAGTACAATTCCCATCGTACCACTGTCTTTTAGGTGGTAATAGCCATGTAACAAGAAAGCAAAGTCGGCCTTAGATTTTGGTGCGAGTTTTCCATAGCGTTCAAAACGTGGGTCACTCAAAAACTTATCGGAAGCACTCCAATTCGCAGAGTATGGAGGATTCATAACAACAGCGTTAAAAAGGAAAGGCTCGTCTGTCGGCCAGTCTGCATCTAACGTATCGCCATTATTGAGCCGCATTTGCTCACGGTCAACGTTGTGTAGAATCAAGTTCATTCGAGCAAGGTTGTAAGTGGTGGTGTTTAGCTCCTGTCCGTGAAAATACACCTTTTCGGGATTGCTTAGAAACTGACGGATATTCAACATCAGCGAACCCGAACCCATAGCGGGGTCGTAAATATGGAATGGTGCTAGTTCCTCTTGCCCGATACTAACAATCTCTGAAATGATTTTTGAAACAGCTTGCGGGGTATAGAACTCTCCGGCTTTCTTGCCTGCGCCTGCGGCAAATTGGGCGATAAGGTATTCATAAGCATCGCCAATAACGTCACCTTCATGCCCAAACAAATCTATCTCATCTAAAGTTTTTATAACTTCCATAATGGTTGTGCTTTTTTGCTGTGCGTGTGATCCGAGCTTCGTAGAGTTTAAGTCAACATCATCGAACAAACTGATAAAACTTTCGCCTTGACGAGAAAGCTCGATAAAGGCAGTCTGCAAGTCATCAATTTGAAATTCATATTGTGATGCTTTATTGCGGAGCATGTAAAACAGATATTGCGGCTCTATAAAATATCCGAGTTTGCGGCGCATGGTGTTCTTTAGCTCTTCGGCATCATCATTATACCAATCAGTAAGCTCGGCAAATTGGATATCACGAGATGGGTATTCATCGGGCTTTCCGTTTGCTTCTTCGTACACAGCGCGCAATTCTAAATCGGAAAGATACTTATAGAAAACAAGACCGAGCAAGTAGTTTTTATATTCGCTCGCATCCATTTTCCCTCTAAGAATATCGGCGCTTGCCCATAGTTGTTGCTCTAGACGACTCATATATACACTCCCCAAAATTTTTAATTTATCTTAGAATAATAGCCTTACAAGCTCTAACTTATGTTGGCGCTATCATAGAATTTCTGAGCCGCAATCCTAAAATTCTTTTTTAGCTCCACATTGTTTATTATGCTAGTAACTAACGTATATAGTATTCCAAAGTATTTAATTGCTTCTTCCTCACTTCCATCGCCATGTATAATATTGCTTAGTTTGCTGTAAAGGTCATACCTATCAACTAAAAAATCCTGCGGAATAATTAAGTATTTCTTATCTACTTCTTCTAATACTTTTTTGAAAGAACGCCTCCATCCATTATTTTCATAAACGGGTATTGGGGCATTACCAGAATCAGCAATATTATATATTAGAGCTTCAAATACTTTTCTCAAATATATAACTGCACCTGAACCAAGTCCATCTTTGTGTGCTCGGTTTGCTTTTTCGAGCCATTCGCTAAACTCACCGTATTTCTCAGATTGTAATTTTACACGTTCGGTTAATTTTTCTCTAAAATGCAATATACGTACTTTAGGTGACTGATACCGAATATCCTCTTCGGCTTCGACTAAATACCAAGTATGGACAACTGAACCACAATTGCATTGCAAAATGCAATCAATGCTAATTACTTGTTTATTTACAATAATTCCTCGAAGCCCTTGCTCTTTATCAGAATTAAAAGTGCGTAAGTCCTCACATTCTGTGCAGTAGTAGTTCAAAGATACTTGTCCAGCCTCTAATATTATATGTTGCCCAATTAGCAGGGAGGTATCATCCTCATTTTCATCACTATATTCATAGTCTTCCCTTTCTTCTGGAACCCAGAACGTGTCAACTTGTTGGTAATCCTCCGCTGGCGGTTTTCTCAATAATTTACTCAAATCCATATCATCGCCACCCTAACACTCATCTTTTAGCGGTATTAATTTTTCATCTAAAACAGTTTTCCAATACTGTTCTATAACGAGAAGACGCTTTCGGTATTTTTCGTTAAACATAGCTTCAAAATCTTCTTTGCTTAACCCTGATGCTTCGCTTATTACATTGATGAAAGGTACAACCCCGCTATTCGGGCGATATTCGTTAAAGCTGGTTTGCAGGTTAGCGACAGGTACTTTCAATAACTCAGCAGTATTCTGTAGTATATAATCAATCTCATCAGCGAAATAAGCCGTCCAATCCTTTGTCGGTCGATTGTTGTCAATGACGTCTAAGATGGCATTATATATTGCCTGAACGGATGCGGGCTTTGTATTAATCTCTTTCATAATTTTTTCACGCAAATCATATTTATCTGTTTTGTCCGAAGACTTCTGATATCTGTTCAGAAGCTGATTTATGTAGAAGCTATCAATGCGTTCCTCATGTACAGCCCTTTGTTCGCTCGTAAATTCGATGTCTTGGAGCAAGTTTTCCATCTCATCCCCAGTTTGATCCTCTAACTCGGCTCGAATTTCAGCTTTCAGATTTTCACAATGTCCCTTTTCTTCGGGAAGAACCTTCACAATATATTCAAATTCCTCAAAATCTTCTTGATAATTCTCATAGCTTTTCATGGCTCTTTGGATTTTTTCAAGTTTTTGATAGGCTCTTACTTGTGCAATCTTGTTTTTTATATTATTTGGGTCGTCTTCCAGATCGTCTTTTGCTTGTTGAAGTTGCTCATGTGCCGTTAAAAATGCGGCTTTAACCTCAGCATATTCTTGTGGCACTAAGGCTTCCCAATTTTGCTGTTGGTTCGTAAAAAGTCGAATGGCATCCTCTACATTTTTTCGCATAGTAGCAGGTTTTCGGAACGATACCACAATGCCATGCTCTTTGCCAGGTGCAATACGATTTGTGCGTGAAAATGCCTGTAGCAGCTTTTGATATTTCAGTTCTCGGTCAACATACAAAGTCTGTATCGTAGGCGCGTCAAATCCTGTCAGCAGACGGTCAACTACAATAACCATATCAAGCCATTTTCCGTCCTTTTGATATTGAGCGTCTTTTCGTGCTAAACGGCTATTAATATTTTTGTTAAACTGATCGGTATCTGTGTAATTCGTACCAAAAACAGTGTTGTATTCCTGCATAATGGCATTGATTTCTGCTTGCGCTTCGTTCATCTCACCTTGAGTTTCGCTAGTGGAATAAGTGATTGTCACTCTCGGAAAATCAGGGTCACGAAGCGTGTGGCGTTCATCTAACTCTCGCCCATTTAACAAAATTCCACTACTTCTCATTTCTTGTAGCTTGTGATAAATACGCTTAGCTTGAGCGATAGAGTGTGTTGTTAAAACAGCACTCATAGTCGGGTATCCATTTAACACCTTGAAACGCTCTATCACGGATTGGCGCTTGAATATTTTTTTAAGCATCGCTTCAATATATTCATCACGCTCAAATAACTCTCTGTCTTGCAGTTCCTCTTTTTCAATTTCTGTCATGTCGGCAAGTTTTTTGATAGGATCAAGCTTCGGGTATTTTTCTTTTACCGTTCTATACAAAAATTCTGCTTTGCTATCCTCATCTAATAGGCAATGGTACTCCACTTGGAAGTTCAAAACGGAGTTATCGTCCATAGCATTTTTCGTTGTGTAGGAATGGAGTAAGTTTCCATACTGTTGTTGTGTTGTTCTTGCGAATGTTCCGTTTTCTTGTTTTTGGTTTTCCTCAAAAATTGGCGTACCAGTTAAGCCGAACCATGTTGAGTTAGGCAGGAGCTTTTTAATTTCTTTCATCTGCTCATCGCTGACTGCACGATGGCACTCATCCACCACAAAAACAATATGTTCGCTTTTCAGCTTCTCGAATTTATTGTTTTCCGTTTCTTTAGCACCTCTGACAGCCGCACTCAATTTTTGAATGGTTGTGACGATAATGGTGTTGTTATTTTTATTGCTTAATAGGCTATTGCTAAGTTGACGTTGATTATCAACGCCGACAATAAGCGCATTATCTTTAACATTGCCCGATGCCAACCCTGTGTGGAACTCAGATGCAAATTTACTAAACTCATCTTTGGTTTGGCTGTCTAAATCTGTTCTATCAACAACCATAACGGTGCGGTCTACGCCGATGGATATCTGTGCTAAAAGTTTGGTTGCCACAAAACTTGTTATTGTTTTCCCTGAGCCGGTGGCATGCCAAACAAAACCTCCCTCATGCTTCGCCGCTTGACCGATAATCTTTTGAATAGCGTGGACTTGGTACGGTCTTAGTACCATTAAAAACTTTTGGTTTTTCTGATCGTCCACCAAAATAGTGAATTTGCTAATCAATTCGTGGGCAGAAGGGATACTCAAAACCTGCCTTGTGAAATCGTAAAGATTTTCTACAGGCTCATTATCCGACGTTCTCCAGTTGAACAGGAATTTCTTTGCCGCTTCAAAGGCTTTAGAAGTGTTGGCTCCAGGACGTGCAAAGTATTTTGTAGATACTTTGTTACTAACTACGAAAATTTGGGTGGTCGCAAAAATGCCATCAAAAAATCCTGCTTCTGCATACCGTTGTATCTGCTCGAACGCTTGCATAAAACCATCTTTGGCAGATTCAGCTTTTAATTCAACATGAATAATCGGCAAGCCATTTATCAATAGGGTTACATCGCCACGCATATCAGTATTTGTATCTGGCTTAATTTGGTTTACAACTTCATAGCTTGAAATGCCGCCAGCAATATCCTTATTACTGAATAGAACAACAGACACCCTGCCACGTTTCACATCTTCCCGCTCAACATGAATGGCGGCAACACCATTTTCGCCTCGTAGCCATTGAGAAGCGTTAAAAGGAGTAGCTGTCAGTCTCATAAATTCAACTTTTAACTGTTCAAACTCTTTGTCTGTAAGCGGCACACCGTCCAGTCGCGCCAAGTTAATACGATTGATATGTCTACGCAAATTATCCCACAGAGCAGCTTCGGTCTTTATATCATCACGATATGTCCATTGATTTTCCCGTTGAGTTAAGATTTCAATGAAACTCTTTTCTGTTTGGGCTTCGTGGTTCATTTGCTTAATCCTCCGTAATTAAGATTTTTCCTGAATTCTTCACCGGCAACAAAATTATCAAATAAGGAATAATAGTGTTATACTCTATCGCTATCCCCTCATGTTTTGTAAAGTTGAGAATATTATCCACAATTAGGGAGTTTGGCTTATGATATCTCAACACTTTTAATATGCGGTAAACCAAGTTTCCTGACTTTTCATCTTGAAAACCGCTTTGTTCACCATCCTTTGAAAACGGTTCAAGGAACCCCCCACTTTTATTTTTCTTATATTCCCATGTGGCTCGATATCAATGTTTCGAGAGTGCAAAAACGCATGTATGTCCTAGGCTACTTAAGGCTAGACGAAAGCCACCAAGCCCAGCAAACAAATCTATTAATCTCATATTGTAATTTCCCCGTATCTAAGAAACTCGTTTCTGACCAAATATATTGGGAGTAATTAAATTAAGACATAACCTCTCTATAATACGACTATTGTACTACAATGAGAGCTAGATTTGGATATTTTGTTATGAAAAATGCAAATATATGGGATTTGATGTCGAAAAAAAAGAGGTAGTGCACCTTGCACTCCCTCTTCAGATTTACTCATTATCGAACACACATCGATAAGTTAAGCGAACTTGCCACATCTCGTTTACGAACCATCAATATGACCGACTCCACATGTGTCGTGACTGGATTCATCTAGTATTTTTTGTCATCTGTATACAATACTTCAGTAGATCCTTCTCCTGCAATCACATGTCTCCAATCTGTCTACATTTTCAGCCATAATCAGAACCACCCGTCCAATGAACTGCACCTTCAATAGTTAGATAATGTCTATCTTTAAGGGATCACTTCAATAGCAGGTGGTTTTATGTTTCGCGCGTTTCACGCACTCAACCTGTTAAAGCCAAAATAAAAACTCCCACCGACAATCATTCGGCGAGAGTTTTTGACGACAATCTTGGAGACAATTCAAAAGAATTTTGATCTCAGAAAGTCATATGAGTTTTACCTAAACGGCATAAAATCAACGGTTTTCAGTGTATAGAGTGTCTCCTGCCTATTCCCACTCAATCGTTGCAGGCGGCTTCGACGTAATGTCGTACACCACGCGGTTGACGTTGTCGACTTCGTTGACGATGCGCACGCTGATCTTCGTCCCACGGGATGCGCACCCAGTCGGCTGTCATGCCATCGATCGATGTTACGACGCGGATGCCTACGGTGTAGGAGTAAGTGCGTATTATAGAGTTAATTACTATTCATTCACCACGTTGTTCGGTATATCAATTGTAGCGGGTGAAATGACCAATTCCAATAGCAGATATCGCAAAAAGCTGGTTATGAGGATTTTCATAACGCAGCTTTTTGTTTAAGTATAATGTATTGATTCACCACGGTGACAACCAATTTTGTTGAGTTTTAATCGTTTTTGTAATTTCGAAATCATTAATCCGTTTACTCTTCTCATACGCATTTTCGATATACGTATCTGGACTTGCGACAAAATCATCTTCAGTTACCAAGGAGATATACGAGCCATTTAGAGAATCTACACTTTGGCAATTCAGGCAAGCATATACGGGATTTTTTTGGTTTGTACGATTCTTGATGATAATCTCATATAACTTACTTTCATCAATGCTTCTTGAATTGCAACCATCAGAATTTGTAACTGAACTAAGAATCCACCCATACCCACCAAAATAATAATCTTTTTGGATTACACCTATAATGCCATTACTTCTTGATGTTCTGTCTTCCCTAGTAATCTCCTTCAAAGAGTATTCAATCTCCCAGTCAATCCAGTTACTCTGCTTCATATTTGGAGAGATAACAACAATAGTTACCGAAGTATCAAAAATCATGCTCTTAAGATGATTTTTAATGGTTTCTGTCTTTCTGTCCGTCAAATTAGGTGAAGTACTGGTTTCACCTTGATAATAACGAGCATCTGTGCCAAGAGCCTTAATTATTCGATCTCTTGTATGTTGAGCTTCGCTGTACTTATAAGAAATGAATGTTTTACGTGCCATACCTGAACCTCCCTCTTTATTGCCTTTTTCTTTTTTCAAGCATATTCACAATTTCAATTACAGTGTTAATCAATGCTTCGTCTGTCTGATTCACATCACCCAGTAATTGATATTTATCTTCTAGCCCAGCCTGGGGAACATAGCGGCCAAAATCACTTATAACAGTCTCCCATATTTTTCTAGCAGTAAAGTCGGTCGCACCAATGGGAATGGGTATTGCGCCGTGATTCACGCTTATTTCGAACTCTTCAATTATGCCATTTGCCTCTATTACAGCACCTGATGAAGCATCAATTTTATTACCAAACATAAAAATGGAAATCCCAACGTTTTGAATCATGTTATTTCTGTGTTTAGTCCATAATTCCTTTATAGGGATTTGACCAGTCGTATTTTGAGGAAATGGTCTCGAAATCAGACGGTCTTCAACCCGCTGACTTCTCGTTTTATAGATTTCTTCCAACGCACCCGAGATTACACAACTGCCAACTCCGAGACCAAAACCAGTTACAATATTGTTCCCGTTTTGGATTATTTTTTTACTGAGGTTACTTGCGAACTCTAAGCAGCGCTGCTCTCCCCAATTTCCATAGTTAGAAGCACTACCGGATACGAATAAATTTCTTCTCTTATATTGCTGTTCCACTTCCTTGAGTATAGCCGTAATATCCTCATATTGACTTACTAGAAGCACTTTAATGCTGTATCTTTTCAGATCATTCACTTTTAACTTCTGCTTTATCTCAGCATATAAAAAATCCGATTCTTCCTTAAAATCATCTCGCTGCACTTGCTTCATAAAGCAATAATGGGTGCGTTGATTCTGACCCAAAAGGATTCTTATGCGACTCAAAATATATTCCAAATTGGGATCATCAAAACTAAATCCAATAAACAACATCGTTTTTGAAACGAGGTCGCCTTGAAGAGCCGTAGTAAATAGCTGCCGCTTGTTGTTGTAATTTTCGTAATCATCTTTAGTTAAAACGGCTTCATGAGGTAATGAAATATCCCCATGCATTTTATAAATCTTGGCATCACTATTCGGTTTTGTTACCGCTAAGTTTTCCGTAGTTATTTTTGAGTCGATCCTTTTCCCTTCGGCTTTTAAGGCATCCTCGATCAGAGCATCATAATTGGTTGTCCAATATGTATCTATAGGCAGCCTTGATAATATCTTATGATTTTCGGTGATTTCGGCATCCTTTGTAAATTCGTCAATTAATGCTTGATTTATTTTCCCTCTGTTTCCACCATTCTCATTAACATGGTACTGCGCTACTGCTATAAGATCACTTTCTTTATCGATATTTAAATTGATTTCTTCAGCGATATCTCGAAGCAGTTCCTTCCAGTTCACAAATCCCGCAGGTTTAGACAATCCTGCGCCAGCAAATACAGCCGCATTAGACTCCTCAATAGCAGTTTTAAACATTTTCTGAAACTCCGCTATTTCTTTGCTCACCAGTTCACCCTCCTCAAATTCAAGATTCAAACCAATTGGCTAAATGAATCCCTCGTGATTCCCCTTGTTTTATAACATACCAGTTGCCATCGTATGATTGTTCAATATAGTTGTAGATCCCATAGTATTCTCTCTCTTCCCATGTTCCTTCATTTTTCACGAGCGGAAGAATTGCAATTTTATTTAGACCCTTTACACCATCGGCTAACCCAAGCTCCCATGGTATCCAAATCGATCGAATACTCCCTGGTGTCGCCAGTAGTACAAATTTATTAGAGCGGTTGATTCTTTGTTTCAGCTTCTGAGCCGTCTCAGACGATGTTTGGCTAGGCATATTATGGTCAAGCCAATCAACATAAGTTCTTTGCCCGAATTGCGCCAAAAAACCTACTGCTTGTTTTACTTCCTGCTCGTCATCATGACGATGGGACAGAAATACCGTGTTTGACGTGCTGAATTGGTAATTTTCATTAAGAGACTTTTGAATCGACTGAGACATATTGTTCAACTTATTGAATGTTAGGTACGACATAGAAATTCTCCTCATTTCGATTGTGTTTATATTTATTCAAATGATATTGTTCATTGGAAAGTCATTACAATTCTATTATCGCTAATCACCTTATCTTTGAAAAGGGCAAAAGTATTACGACAACTAATTCATCTTCTCCCCAAGAATATTCTCATTAAAACCGAGGGATACTGTATTTTCTTTTTAAACTAAGTATGTCTTTGATGGTTCGTGTATACGCCGACAGTTCCAAAATTCACATCTCCTTGTAATCTAATACGTAATTCTCAATCGCTTTTAAATTAAATTGTTACTATAATGATAAGCTCATTCGGGAGGGGAATTCCAAAAATTATTCCCAATTCCGACCCAAAAAAAGACCCATGCAAGTAGCGGGAGCCTCAACTTTATTAGCTCTATAGACCTTATTCAATCACTTTATCCGATCCACCTGATTGCCTCCCTCAAAGCACATAGTACCAATGAACTAGCTGATCTTCAACTTGAAGTGAACCTTGATCTCGTCCCGAAAAACATCGACTCTGCTGCTGATTATGTCGTGCAATATATTCGATTTCAGCAAACGACGCATAAACAACCTTCTTGAGCAGTCACTGTCACATCTCATTTCGTACCATCAATATTAGGCATTCCACATGTGAGGAGCATTTACGCTACTATTTGCAGATTGAGCATTGCCGCTCCCACCTTCAACTCGCCCCTCTGCTTTACCACACTATCGATGATACAGTTCTACGTTTCCTTGCTGAGGCGAATGAGCACCCGTCTGAATATATTACAGTTAAAACAGGAAAGTAACGTGGTGGGACAGCTCTACGAATCAAGATTCGACACAACACATCAAATATATGGATTTTTTTCCTGTTTTAAATTACTATAATACCAGGAAAATCAAATTAGGAGGTAGGATATGGCTAGATGTACAGCTCCAGTAAACGGACATCGCTCAGCAAGTGCCGCAGCCAACTGCCCAGCGTGCAGAGGGCGTTATGGCCGCTATGGTAGTGGTGGCGGCTACAATTCGTACTCGCCCTCAACTTACTCCTCGTCCTTGACAAGTGGAGGGGGTCGAAGCAGCGGCGGCGGTTCCGTCCGCAGTTCAAAACCACGCTGGTCAGGAGTAGGTTCGTCCATATTGTACACTTCTGAAGAAATTCGGTCATTAACACCAATCCGCAACAGCGTCGAAACTCTAGCAAAACAACCTGACCTTCGAGACGTCTTCCTTTGCCATGCATGGGATGACCGGAAGGGAGCCGCGAAGGAGTTGCACGATCTGCTTGAGTCACACGGTGTCTCCGTCTGGTTTAGCGAGAAAGACGTTAGCCTCGGTGTGCCGTTGCTTCGCGCTATCGACAAAGGCTTGGCCAACTCGCGAGTTGGAATTGTGCTTGTGACCCCTGCACTGCTACGCCGCCTCCCAGCAGAGGGCATCGCCGACAAAGAACTTTCGGCACTCCTGGCAGGTGATCGGCTCGTTCCGATTGTGCATGATACAACGTATGAAGCTCTCCGCGAAGTCAGTCCCTTGCTCGGATCACGAAGCGGCTTAAACACTGCAGAAGAGCCAATGGCAGACGTCGCGGCCAAGCTCGCAGAGTTAGTCGCCCTTTAAGCTCTATTGATCTACCAAAGTTTGCTGTTCAGTTGGGGCTGTTAGGATGCTTTATCGCTTCTCGTTTACTTGGCAGACGCCGTTGTACAAGGCTTAGTAAAGGAGACCTTGCATATAGCAAGGTCTCCCTTACTTTAGACTTGAGCAGTACTGTCACATCTCATTTCGTACCATCAATATTAGGCATTCCACATGTACCGTATGCGGGATGCGACCATGTTGCCGCAGCATTTGTTATAGCCGCTTTAGGTTGAATAGAATCACTATGAGCTGTCAGCATATGCAGACGGTAAGCGCAGCCATGCTAGTTGACAATGAATTCTGTGGCTTCGTTTCAGTCGATCTCACATGTAGAGTAAGATGCAATCTTACATAAAAAACCTCACATTATTCGGCAAATCCATCATAGAAACATTGTTTCTCATTGGCTCAAAAGTCACCATATAGCGAAGATTACGCTTTACTCTTGTTATTTCTACAAACCCTTCTTTCGTACAAACCCAACGCTGGAGAAACGGATGTACTCCTTCTTCAAAAGGACCAAAAATTTGCTCCATCCACATCATCTTTTTACCCTTCTTTTCCCACACCAATGGGTTCATAGTTGACGGATGCCAGCCCAACGACCGAAATACTAGGCTTGGAACCAAGAGAACCGTACTACTATAAGGAATTTTCTGCCCGTTAATATGATTAAACGTATAGAACAGATCTGGATTCGACTTTCTAGAGTTTACTACATTGTTGTAGAACAAAAACGATCTTCCGCTTGCCGTTGGCCTGCTAATATCCAAGCTTTCTGATAACCCGCAAGTATAGTAGTAACCTTCGACGATGTTGAAATGGAACAGGGCTGCCCCGAGCAATTCCTGACCGTCCCGCATCCCTTTGCGGGCCTGCTTCATGAACTGTAAACAAGCATCCTCTGGATCAAATTTCGACATCGCCATTAACCCGAGTTTCAACCATCCAGTTGAACTCCTAAATGCACGTGGGGTATCTAAGAGCAGGAAGGGATCGTCACAAGGAAGGTAGGCCTGTACCTCGTTGTAAAGAGAAGTTCGCTCCCAAGTTCCTTTCTCTATCCGTTTCTCTATGATATCTAACAACTTTTTTTCCGGATTGAAATTCGAATCTTCTGAAGCTTCCATCTCATCAAGCAACTCATTTACAAGGTCAGGAAATATACTGGCGATTTGATAAAAACGTTGGTTAAAGTGCCGGTCTTGGAAGGGTGGGTAATCAATAATACGTACCCCTTTCCTCTCATTACCGTGAGTAAACCGTGAAATAAATGCTCCAAGTTTTTGAATCACCCACGGTTTAGATTTCCCACTTACAATACACTGCCCACGTACAAATGTCTCATTGATCACTTCTGCCTGTGTACTAATCTGTAATCCTCCACTGGATTTTAGCTCAGCCAACAAGGGTTTCATTGCTTCATAATATGATGGATACGTTACAGCAATACGCTCGAATATTATTAGTAGCCATCCCTGTCCGGAATTCTCTACATCCTCCCACCTTGAAATCAGATCATAAATAACTGTATGATCCCACTGTATAAATTGCCACAAACCCTGCAATACCGCTTCAATTTGATGTTCATTATTACTTGATAAATTCCTAAGCAGAATGTTCAGAGTGAACTGTCTCCATGACATCCGATTCAGTGGATGTGACGAGGAATAGATAGCTGATGTCATATCTACGTTCCAGTCGAGCCATTGCTTATATGTGTTCAAAATTCGAATAGTCGCCTCTTCAATTTCCTTAGCACCCAATTTCACTGCCCTTGCCTGAAGCATTTCTTCCAGCTTGACAATAAAATACGAAAGCTCCCTATTGTCAATACTTTCCGGTAAAAGTGAATCCAACACCCTCCATCTTGTCTTATCGTCCGTAGTGAAATCTATAATTGCAGAATAGAAGTCTTGAATATACTGATCATTTCTATGGTAACTTGCTACTGCATGAGTCTCTGCAAACTCGAACAAAATATTGGTATATTCCTTATTCCGATAAGAAGGCTCTGTACTTAATTTACGGACTAAGATCTCAGCATAATTAAAAGCTGCCACATGATCCATACTTCCACCATGAGGATCTAAATTATTGATTACTCGCTTAAAATCATCGAAAGCTTCTTCCGTAGATAATTTTCTGATCTTACGTTCGACGCGTTTCCAGGTGCTTTCCCAGTACGGGCGACGTTCTCTACTCGTTATAAACCATCGTTTCGGTCTGTTGTCACGATCTCGGTTATTATGAATGTCGAAATGATATGGAGTCGAGTGTTTCATGTAAGCGCCTAGACCCGAGTACCCTAGTCTATGAGCCGCTTTCAAAATGCATTTTCTCATATCTTCTATATATGCCCTACTGCTTCTTTCTCTCCAGCTCATCCCACCAACTGTTAGTATCCATAGGGCTACTAGATCTTCTTCTGTAAAGAAAGTATTCCTTAGCACACGGATTAACACATCGAAAGTCGCTTTATATTTTGAAAAATCATCGACATCGAGCATGCCATTTTCATTAAGAACAGCCCAAAGTATCTCGACTCCATCCTTTTGCGCCGCAGCCATTACAACACTTACCGCATAATCGGCTACTAGGTTAGACTCACTATCGAGTTGTCTACATAGATCAAGTAGTAGCTTCCCTTGTCCTTTCCATAATGAAGGCTTCTCATTCAGCAGAATCTCTACCCATTGCACAACATGATTTAGGGATGATTGTCTTGCAGTTATGCCGAACCATTTCCTTGCAAACTGCTCCTTAAGATGCCGTGCTTTCTCCTGTAACTGATATTTTTCACCAAGTGCAGCTAGCTTCTCGACCCAATATGTTGCTTTTTGGAGATTGTCATCCCAAATTATCCCTTTCTCATTCGTCCACCGTTGGAAAATGAGTTCCATCGATGTTTGATCCCCATGGCTATCTAAAAACCCCCAAATAAGTTCCATATCCAAATAAAAAATATCGCCATCAATCATACTGTCCCTTACAACTGGGTATAACAATTTATCCAATGTTTTATCATTTCGAGATAAAAACATTGCCATGCGCATAAAGAAAGAACGAACTTCTATGTAACCGACTAAATGGTAATAGACAGACTGATCCATGAAATAGAGGCGTTCCAACAAATAAAGAATCATCGTTATGTCTTGCTTGGAAAGTCTGTATCCTTCCTGCATTGAAAGACAATAGTAAGCTCCCATTCGATAGGTACTATGAAGTAAAAGACGAATCATTTCCGTAGTTCTCGGATCTCGGTCGTTGGAGAAATAAACTTGAATCGCTTCTTCAGCTTGCTGTTTTAAATCGGATTCTGGGTATGCCCATCCTATAAGAAAACAAATACAAGAGTAGAGCTTTGCATCGGTTTCATAGTTCATCTTCTTATGCTCTAAAATGTCATATCCCTGTTCTACAACAGGACGAACGAAGCGCTCAGTCTCGAAATTCGCTATGGCACTATACATAGCCAGTTTAATTCGATGCTGGAAAGAAGGAACAAGATGATCTGTTCTCTTAAGGATATAACGCAGCTCTGTCCATTTCTGCTCATCAACCATCCGTTCGACTAAAACTTCTCTTTTCTCTGGCACAAGATGCTGTAAATACCTCTTCAAGCATCTAAAAAATGAGAATCCGCTTCGGTTGAGTGATCCGTGAAGAAATCCGTCAGAATAAGCACTTGCCACTTGTTCTTCTAAACTGTTCATTACCTCCTCTTTTTCAATTCTCCATTCGTAAATTAGAGTAATCCCTGCCAGTTCTCCCCATTCACGAATCAATTCAAGAAACCCCTTGCCCAAGTTATCACGACTGAAACTTGACTCAAAAACATAGTATTCCTCGAGAAGACCGATCAATTGAAAGGGGGTTACGTTATTTCGTTTGAACCACCGTTCCATGATTTGACGAGCACGGTCATACTCTCCGAGCTTTACTAGTCGTCGAACATCATTGAATACTTGATTTAACAGATGCATCTTCCATGTCTGGGGCGGCTTCATAATTCCTTCAGATGGTACGAAAGCAGGTACGCGTTGATCTTCCGAGACGAAATAATTCCGTTCATTTGCTTTTTCATATGATGTTAAAAGTTGTTGAACAGTACGAAGTGCCTCAAGCACTCCACCTGCATCATTCCAGTTTTTCCGCTTCTTAACTACGGCCAACATGTCCCTGCACTGTTCCTTGATTTCATCGATAGGTCTTCTTATCGTCCACGCTTCCATAATGAACGATGGATTGAAAATAGAGATGATCTCTTCTATACGTCCACTTTGTCTTAATAGGGAGAACAAATCAGCATGACGTGCGATCTTATAAGAGGGTTCAGCCACGTAAAAATCTGCAAGAGAACCTGCAATGTCCTCCAGAATACTATGGTGGTTTCGAATATACCTCATGAAGTAGACTCGAACATCATTATGAAATAATACGAATTTCCCTCTGTCCTGCTCTACAACAAGCGGCTCCAAATCCTTTAACAGGTAATTCCAATCGGATTCCGTGAGTAACAGTTCCTTAAAGATCCCCTTTAGTGTCGCGCCATCTAGACGTTCGCTTGACAGTGAAAAATAGCTCGACAGTTTCTCGTTTAAGTATGCAATCTCATGATTGACCTTTGTCTGGATTTTTTGTAACGCATGAATCCAAATATGATCATAGTAAGCATGAATACCATCATGCAACTTTCTCGCCCTTAGTCTTTCAATCAATTCTTCGACTGTCGTACAGCCTTTTGCTTCTCTAACCGCAAATACAGCGGCAAGCGTATTATCTACTGCATTTTCATGAATCACGTTTACTGCTGGCTCTATGAACTCCCCTGGAAAATCATGTGAGAGCATCTGGCGAATATCACTCTCTGTAACAACCGGCACTTCAAGATGAAGGACCTCAGAACTATCCTCCTTTAGCCACTGTGGGTAGGCCGGATATCCTTCCGGAGGCTGACCCGCCAGCAGAAAAAGTACACCACTAGGAACTTCTTCGGGATGAACCAGCCACAGAAGGAACGTATCCTCGTGCTTATGAGAGATGTATCCTGCTCTAGCTGCATGGTCAATTCCATCTACCGCTATAACAGTCGGTCTGTGGTTAATGTTCGACAGTTCCTGAGCCAGCCGTAACGTATGACTACGGATTTCATCTACCGTCAAATAATCACATCGAATTGGAACTTTATATTGGTAGAGTTTACCTGTAAATTTTACTCGAATCTGATCTATCAACGCCGTCCAGAAAACACGAGGATCCACAGTTCTGCCTGCATCGGGAGGGATTTCTTTTATTTCAGGCGTAATTGGCTTAAAAGCGTGATATCGAAGATTAATGATGGTTGGTGTTTCATAGGCCAATTGGCTAATTAGGCTACTCTTGCCGCTACCGGGGCTACCTTTCAAGAAAATAATACTATGTTTACGAGAACCAAGTTGTTCTATTAATCGTTCCATAAAAACTAACCGCGATTTAAAAAAAGGGACTGGGGGGCGAATTAGATGATCTCTGTCATCAACCTCTGCTTGAAAAGATAATCGACTATATACTTCCTCTGGGAAGACGAAATCCACCTTCCCTTGTATCGAAGTTGTCCAAAATCGTAAACTAGCTGCGAGCTTTTCAAAGATTTCTCTCTGGAATGATGGTGAAGATACCCCAAATATTCGACCGATTTGTTCGTGCATCTGTGACTCAAGTTTTTCTAAATCGGGCCTGCTGAAACGTAATCGCAACTTTCTTAGGAATTCATATTTTTTTATGTCTGTTTCGAGCACACCCAGTTGTGCAAGAAGATCAGTCCACGCCGCGCTATATGTTGACTCCAAGCGTATACCAGAAAGGTTCCCTGCTTGTCTCAGTTCTTTTCTAAGTGCTTTCCAAAATTCAGGGAGCGGAGGATAGGCTGAATCATTTGCTGTTCGTGACCAGTTCTTTCCCCCGCGCCTATTTGTGTAAAGTTCTGGGATGCAATTTGGAATTGTCTTTAAGCCTTCCTTCCACGCGAATGCCATGTCCTGAAGCAAGGAGGATGAACTTCCACCTGAGGGTCTGATAAGATCACTTAAGGTTAAATTATTTTCCGATCTCGTATGCTTAACTTGAATACAAAGTGAGCGACCATCCTTATATTTCACAACAACATCATCTAATTTATTTATCGTTCTGGCTTGAAAAGCGACCGCCTCAATACCCGAATCTGTGTCGAGCATTTTCAAAACATATTTGAGACCTACAAAAGCCTCATACCAGTAAGGATCATGTTCACCCGAGTTGTAGTTATTCAATATAGGAAACACCTCGTCAATGTTAAAATATATCTTTCAGCTAAATCCCTTGAATCATCATTTCCACATCTCATAACTTCATATTTCGTCATATAATTCCAATATCCTCCATGGAAATAGGAAATCCAAACTAAAACCAGATACTCGATTGAATTGTTACGTTTGCTAATACATCTTAATACGAACAAAAAGCCCTCTCACAAAGGATTGGGCTTTTGATATAGGTAAATGTGGCTACATTCAAGTATTTCTTATAAGCGACACACAGCACTCCACATGTATCGTTCTCGGAATAGGAACACAATCCACTCCCTTCATTTTTCTGCAACTTCTTTTGAGATTGATTGCGCGTTTTTCCTTGAACGCTGTTATGAAAACCGGTTTTGTATACGAAGGTCAGCTTGTACGGATTAGGCTTCTCTGGATCGGTGTCCGTACCGATGATAATTTTATCAACAATGCTTTCAAATACGTTGCGATCAAAGGATGGCAGGAGCTCGTTCGTGCGAAGCACTTTGCGAAAATGCTCCAGTCGCTTGCCCAAGTCAATTTCTTCTTGTGCGGATTGCTCCAACTGCGCTTTTTCTTCGAGCAATGCAGTAAGCGACGTATCCAGTTCCGCATACTTCTGCTCGTAAGTTGCCTGGTCGATTTTTTCATCCAGACACAAATCGATCAGCTTGCACCGTTTTTGTTCCAATGCCTGAATGTCGCCGATCAATTTGTTCAGCCGTCTTTGACTGTTCTGATCGCTGAACACGGACTCCATCCTTTTAATCAGCTCATCAATAATGTCCGTATGATTGCGGCATACCAATTTGTACGATTCCACAAAAGCGTCCTCGATCATTTTCTCATCCAATCCCTTGCTGTGAGGACAGAGCTTCTTTCCCTTTTTTGTAGAGGTAACGCACTGCCAAACCGTCTTTTCGTGTGGAGTTCCGCTATGCCAACTCCGCCGCGAGAAATTACTTTTACAAAACGCACATTCCAGCATGCTGCTGAATGCAAATTTCCTGCTGTATTTGTCACGTTTGCCTTTCATACCGCGACGGCGATTCTCGCCCCTTCTATGCAGGATAGCCTGCGCCCTCTCAAAGACTTCTTCGCTGACAATCGGCTCGTGATGATTTTTGACATAAAACTGATCTTCCTCGCCATAATTCTCAAGTCTTCTCTTGGAAATCGGATCGACGGTAAAGGTCTTTCCCTGCAACAAGTCGCCTTTGTATTTCTCATTTTTGATGATACCAAGAATGCTCGTATCTTGCCATTCGATTCTTCCGTTTTTGGTTTTACGGCCTGCCTCGGTTAACTCCTTAGCAATAACGTAAGCACCCATTCCATCAACGTAACGCTGAAAAATATAGCGGACAAGCTCCGCTTCTTCTTGGTTGATGGAAATCTTCTTCGTGCTCGGATCGTAATCGTACCCCAAACAGCTTTGGAAGCCGACCAACTCGCCGCGCTTCATTTTCATCTTCAAGCCTTTCTTGACATTGGCGGAGATATTCTCGACTTCTTGTTGCGCTACGGAACTCAAGATGACAAGCAACAGCTCACCATCCATCGTCAGCGTATTGATATTCTCGTCTTCAAAAAATACAGCGACGCTCTTTTCCTTCAACATGCGGACGTACTTCAAGGTGTCGAGCGTGTTTCTGGCAAATCGGGAGATGGACTTCGTAATGACCATGTCGATCTTTCCGTCCATGCAATCATTAATCATACGCTGAAAATCCTCGCGCTTCGTCACCTGTGTGCCGGTAATCGCTTCGTCCGCATACATGTCAACCAGCACCCAGTCACTACGCTTGTTTACGAGTTCTGTATAATAGGCAACCTGCGACTTGTAGCTGTTCAACTGCTCCTCTGAGTCGGTACTTACGCGGGCATACGGAGCAACGCGAAGAATGTCCGATGATTTTCCGCCCTTCCGATCAGCTATTTTCCGGCTTGCTTTAATCACTTCCACTTCAAGCGCCATAGATTCGTCCTCCATTCTTATTAACTCGCCATCAGTATAATAAGAGCTGGGCGGACCGACAAATGTGCAAATTAAGAAGTCAGGTCCGAAATGATGCCGTATTCTCGCATGGTTTTGCTCTTGATCTGATTGAATTCTCTTTCGGTAATCAATGAGAGCCCCAACAACTGTTTTATCATCGCAATTTGCATGCTGTACCGGATCAGCTTTTGGTTCATAACTAGCCTCCCAATCATTCTGACATGCCGAAAAGCAGAGATGCGCACCGCAGCGCATCTCCGTTTCCGCCTCTGTTTTGGTTGCGTATCTGAAAATCTTATCCGGCGGACGGTGGTTGGCCGCCCTCATAGGCTTCAAGCCTCTTCCAGGATCGCTGCAAGCCGCCCCCATTGCGATGAACTGTGGCTGGACGAAAGTATCATTATCCCTCCGCATGGGTCTTCGCCTTAAATGGCACCGCCATTTATTTATTGCATGGGCAAAATCGCTCGCATTCCGCCGGTTCTGCTAACAAGGCATGCAAAAACAAGAACCGGCAAAATGGTCATGGCGCTCCTGCAACGCGGCTATCCTTCATGGCCATGCGGGGAACGTACCGGATAAGATTGTATTTGGTTATCAAAGAGCGATGAGGGCGATCAATTTGTCCCTCTACTATCCGCTACATTTTCGGGGTAAAATCGGACTCTGGTTTGCAAGATTTCGAGAAAAATATTTTTCGGAACGGAAAGCGAGGGGGTTGGTAGGGGGGCGATAAAACAAAAAGACGGTGCAGGAAAATTCCCTGATCACCGCTTTTTGTCAACTCCCAATGCAATTTTGAATTAATTAAATTGACGGTGAAACCCTACCCTGCGGAACAGATGCGAGTGTATCCGTTTCACAGCGGTAGGGTATTGGGGGAATGTTACGAAGGCGTGCATAGAACCTGTGTAGTATGCAAATGGGCAGCGTTCACTTCTCACTCGCTAGTTGCGGTCTGCCAAACAGCACTTGCTTGTCCGCATCGAACAAAGTGCGGTATACCACTTGCCCCCGACTGGAGGAAGCGTCCACCACTTTCCCGTCGCCTGCGTAAATCCCGACGTGCGTTATATCCATAAATCTACCGTTGCGCTCATAGCTCCAAAATACAAGGTCACCCGGAATCAAATCCGCCGCGCTTACGGCCAGGTCATTCTCAACGCAGAATCTGGCCTGTTCCGCTGCGGTTCGTGGCTGCTCGATGCCAAGCTGCCGATAAACCCATTGAACGAGATAGCTGCAATCCGTAAAGTTGTCCTGACCGGCCTTCGGTTGGCTGTACGGATCGCCTAGACGAGTCAGCGCCAATTTGACGGCTTCGCTACCCAGTTCGCCTTCGGGCAAATGCTGTTGAACAAATTCAAGCTGCTCCGGCGTTAAGCCACTATCCGCTTCTTTGCCGAGTATTGCGAATAACATCGGTCGGAACTCTGCGGAAAGCATTTCTTTTATCAAATCCATCTGCTCGTTTGTAAAATGGTAAGCCTCCGCTTGTTGCTCCGCAGTTCTGCTATTGACGGTAATATGCAATATGCGCTCATAGGTTGTCGTCGTCTCTTCACTGAAGCTTCCGTCCTCATGTTGAACCGTAACCATTTCTGTATGTTCAATCGTTTCAACATGGGATTCCGGTTGATTCATCTCCCAGAATACCTCATGGATGATACCGATTCTGGTAGCATCAAGCGTAACTACATCCATTCCGTTTTCTGTATCCATGACCGTCTTTACCGCAAAAACGGCTATAATGTCCGCCCAATTATCGATTCGCGTGTTGTCTGCACTATCAGTATAATGGATCTCCACCCGGTCTACGTTTCCAGCGGAGTACTGCATTTCTTCCAGCTTTGCCTCAAATTCAGCGTCCATCTCCTGAACGATTCGAGAAAGCGGCTTTACATCAGCATCCGTATTTTCGCCGGATACGAAAATACCGAATGGAGAGGAAATGACGGCGGCTATCGCCATCACTATGCACAGCAATACAATCACTGTACTGCTGATCCCCAAAAGCGCCGTCAATCCTTTGACAAGCATCGCGGCGGCTCTTACAACCATTTTAATGATTCGAAGATTCAGTCTCGCTGCAGCTTGCGCCCTTTGAAGGGTGCGGCGGGTTGTCATCGCCATTTGCGCAGCCCGCTTTGCTGTCTCTACGGCGTTCATTTTCGGTTCCGCGCGATCCACTTTTTGAGCATGTCCCAGCCGCTGCCCCGTTTTGATAAATGGAGACAATGTTTTGAATGTTCGCTCTTTCCGCTTGATCGTTTGGCCTGCTATTTCAGACACGAGCACATTACGACGAGACGCACGTACATTTCCTGTATGCGACGGCGCGGCGGCGCGTGTCTTTTTCCCGGCTGGTTTATCGTCTTGTTTCGAAACCAGGTCGGGAATCCTGTCTTTGCGAGAACGATGCGAAAGCCGGGCATTGGCCCGGCTCCGTATAAAGCGTTGTTTTCCTGATTGTTGATCTGAACGCAAAAGATATTTGCCATCAATCGGCTTACGGAGACGCATTCTGCGAGCTTGCCGAGATGTGGACATAACCAAAAGTTTAGGATTCGTGTCAACGAGGCTGTTTCTCGGGACACTATCACCGGTTGGTAACGCCTGCTTTTTTAGAATGTGTCGAATCGATCTGCTGCTGACACGCATGCTCATTCCCATTTGAGTACGCACCATTTTCTTCATGGTCGATTCGGAGCTGTGCTGTGCATATGCTACGGGAGTTTGAGCATGCGCTTTGTCATGATCTGCCTGCCGCTCAGCGCGAACGCTTGAACGCTTCACGCGCTCCATCACTTTGGGGAGCTTGTCCAACTGTTTGATGTCCCTTGCCACAGTTCTCATTTTGATTTTCTTCATTATCCGACTTCACTCCCGTCAAAAGCAGGTCAATTAGCGAATTTGCTCCGTCCGCCGTTTCAAAATCTGATCATGACTGCGGCAAAATTCCGGATAACGAAGGTGGATCGCTTCAAAAAAATAAGGGGCGTAACTGCATGCAAACAACTCGTTTGGAGCGGAATAGCGTTCCGCACCTTCCTCTGTCCAGCCGTTCCACAGATTAAAGGCAAGTCGGCTCACGCGAATGGAACTGCTCGTTTGCCAAGAGGCCGCGAGCCCTTCGGGCTTAATGCCCCCATGAGAAAAATCGAACAAATCGCGGATATGCTTGCGGGTTTCTTGGGAAATTCCAAGCGTATAGAAAAGCGCCCGGTGGTAGCTGTCGCTGCATTTCCTTTCATTCAGCATCTGATAGTAGAAGCATTCGTGCTCTGCATCGTAAAATCGACCAGGATTCATCCTTATATGCCCCTCTCATGGAAAATGAGCGGCTGGCAACAACCAAACCAGCCGCCGTCGGAACAAGTCCCTCTACCTTTCTGTTCATTTTAGCAGCAAAATCGGACCCTCGAACGAACCGCGATCACATGTTTTTGAGAATGTGCTCCATTTGCTTCAAGCCGCGTTCAATCGACTTGCGAACCGCTCGCTCATTAATCTGCTCTGCCTCGGCAATCGCTACTTTACTCATGCCCAAGAAGAAGTGGGCATAGATGCGCCTAAACGACTTTTCCGGCAACTCACACATGGCCGCATAAAGCTGCTGGTTCGTCAGTTTGCGCTCGTAATATTCCTCTGGAGAATTCGAGAAGAAAAGCGCGTCATGCTCGATCCCGTCGTTCCAATCCAGCGAGTAGTACGCCCGATGGCGATACGTGCGTAGTCTATATGCATTTTCATTCAGATCAAACCGGCGGATTTCCTGCGCCACTTCTTCATCGAGATCGACCCACACGTCCGTGTTCAAAAAGGGATACATATCCCGTAAATTCATCCGTTTCATTCTCGTCCCTCCGTTCTGGTTTGTTGGCAAACCAAAACAGAGGGAGGAGAGCGGCAGCCGACGCTTCCTAATAAACGCTGGCGTACAGCTTCAAGAGAACCAAAAAAGACTTTGCCGCAGAGCATACCAGTGCTCAATCGCGGCAAAGTCCCAAAATAAATTTCGTTGTTGAATTGTTCGTAGCCACACCAATAAACGACCGATCAATCGTTCGTAATCGTATATATCATACGACAAAGGATGCTGCATACCGATGCCCTCCTCACCGGGCAACACCTTTCGTGAGGAACATCATCTGGTTGTTTTGGTGTTGTCACTCGTCAGTTCGTTGTTAGCTCAAATAAAACGCTCCTTTAATTTCAGGTTTTTGCAGGTCATCACGTTCATCTAACAAATGAGAAAATTGCTCTGGTGTCAGCGGCTCGTAGAATAGATAGCCTTGCACGACATCGCAGTTCCAATGGTTAAGCTATTCAAGCTGTTTCTTCGTTTCTACGCCTTCCGCCACAACGGACAAGCCAAAGCGTATGTAGCAAACTGAGAGAGGAATAGCTTGTTCCGAAATCGTCCAGTGAAATTCAGAAGCCCCATGTTTTTCATGATGATCAAATTGTCCTGCACCTTCTGAAAATCCTGAATGGCGATACTTTCTGTCATTTCCAACGTCAACGTGAATCTCCCATCCTAATTGAATGACAAAAAGGACACCACCCTATAACGGCAGTGTCCAATTTCTGTCGATAGGGTAACCCGGCGATCATCGCATGTTATCATGCATTAGATCCGTGGCTTTGCGTCCCTGTCTTTCGAGCAGGTTTGCCTTTTTCCATATTTATTTTAGAATTTGAATATCAAGTTAGCTCCGCTAGACCTAAGCAGTCAGATCGCCGTAGGTAACGGTATCCGTGGATAAACAGGCGGCAAGCAGGCGATTAAACAACTGACCTTCAAACTGCCGTCGATTGGTGCGAAAGCAAAATTCGTTCAAATAGGATTGCAGATGCTTGGAATCTAATCCGTGGAACGTACCGCCAATAAAGGCTTTCGCATTTGAAATCATCGTGTGAAGCCATTTCAGATGATCCGGATTATCCTTTACATTGAACTTAATCGGTTGGTGGTTATATTCTTCTGCGAGTGCATTGTACGAACGATAGGCGTCGCTACTGATCGTCGAACCCGGTTCAATGTGCTGCTTCGCAAATTCGACGAGCGTCTTGCCTTTGACATCCGGAATTACCTGCATTTTGACGTATTGCGGTGCTCCTTGTTTGTTAAGCGATACCCCAACGAGCACAGGTGTTTGGTCCGTGCCACGACCACGTTTGCCTCCTTCTGTTGGAGCTCCGAAGAATGCGTCATCCAGCTCAACCAAACCAGCCAACTGGTACTGAGCATCGCGATCTCCCATGGCTTTACGGATCTTGTGGAGCATTAACCACGCAGTCGGGTAAGAGATTTCCAGTTCGCGTGCAAGAAATACGGCGGATACACCGCGTTTATCATGCGCCACAAGGAAAATCGCCCAAAACCAGGTCAGCAGAGGAGTATGAGATTTATGCATTATCGTGCCGGCGGTAACAGAAGCCTGATGCTTGCAGTTCGTGCATTGATACAGCTTTCGAGTTTCAAGAAAGTAGAACGCATTGTGCTGGCACTTCGGGCAGAAGAACCCGTTTGTCCATCGGATCTGGAACAGATGCTCGCGGCATGCATCTTCCGAATGAAACTTTTCTTGAAACCTCTTCAACGTCATTAATTCTTGTTGTGCCATACCATTCACTCCCGAACATTCGTTTGTACTTATTATATCAAACAAATGTTCGTGCGTGTACGTGTTGCTGAGGCAACTTGATATTCAAATTTTAGAATTCTGGCTCAACCTAAAAATCAGTGCTTGAAAGTTAGCCCAGCATCCGATGACGGTTACATTCAATAAGAATACCAGCTTTATAGCGATTGCGGTTTCGAGTGAAATAGTGGCGGCGCTGAAAAGCTTTAATGCGATTATGACGATCTTCTACAGTCGCATTCGTCCACCGGCATTGATGATAATTCGTGATTTCCTCTTTCCAGTTACGCATGGTTGTAAGGGTGTTTCGAACAGCGGGATGATCAATTAGATCGCCCTGCGCGCACCAACGTTCAAATCCCAGTTTGGCAATGTTAAAGCTCGGCGAACAGTCGTACCAGGTCGTAAACGCTTCTTTCCATTCCCATACGCTGCGAAGTAACGGAGCATAGTTCAGCAACACTTCCAGCCGCTTTCTACTTTCCGCACCGAGCGATTCCATAGGCGGATTAAGCAAGCGATGGTTAGCTTTCAAGTGGGCTTTCGCCCGCGGGGATAATGTCCGCTGCACGGATTTCCGTACTTCCTGTACGCTTTCGATCACATAACCGTGAACATGAAATCGGATCTGCGATGCGAATCGCATTTGGAAAACATTCGCTGATCCAAGTATGGTAAGCCTGAGCCAAATCCATGACCACCGCTTTGGGCTGAAGCATCAGGAAGTCCGGATGCCCCCTGGCATATGTCCGCAGGTCATCCAGCTTGCGGCCGGGCAGCAGGTCCAGCATCGTCTCGCCCTTGAGGTTGTGAATGCCGGTATTGTAGGTATGCCCTTTCTTGATCCTCTCCGACACTTTAGGAACCGCTTCGTTATGGATATACTGCACCGTACTCGCGGGTGCTTACTGGATACGCGCACTGTGCGCTGCCGTAGAACCAAGCGCGTGTTCAACCGTAGCTGCACGGAAGAACGCGCTGTACTGCTGCTGGTCCCAGCAAAATCATAAGCCCATACGAATCCAGCGTCGCAGCGTTTGCAATACATGCGAATGGTTGGTAGATGCAGATTTTTGTAATTGAAATGCAGGACTGACCTCCTATTCTTCGACATCTAGCAAAACAAAAATACACATCCCCCAAGAGGCAGTGTCTCGCTGCGAAAACATTAGGGTAACCCGGCGATCATCGCATTAATAATACTTTAGACCCGTAGCTTTGCGTCCCTGTCTTTCGATCAGGTTTGCCATTTTTCCTATTTGTTTGCCGTTTGTGTAGGAGTATTGTATCACATCGCTCATCGAAATGACAAATAATGGACACCAAGCATGACGGGACGAGTTGGCGGCTGCGGTCGACGTATGGGGCAAGCGGAAAAAGTATACTCCAATCTTTGCACCCTGCGCTTTTTAACGGAGAAGTACCCGGCCCCCATTTTTTCTATTTGTCCGGACCGGTTTACGAATTTGTTTGCATCGTATGCGGTTTTTTAGGATTGGATCAGGAAGATTCTCCTGTTTGTGGTGCCGCGGCAGTCTGCTGAACCTCATCCCCGGCTGATGAAGTACCAGCATCGATGTGAATCAATAGGGACTATCTAATATTAAGTTAACAGATGGGTGCCGATTGCGAACGCCATGCCGATGACCGCACCGACGCCGACGTCGGTCGGATAATGAAGCCCCAGGTAAATGCGGGAAATACCGACTGCGCCGGACAACGGAATAAGCAGCAATGAAAACCAGGGAAATGTCAATGACAAGATCGTCGCCAAAGTGAAAACAGCGGTCGCATGGCCCGACGGAAAGGAATAGTCCCTTAAAGGATGGTGCGAGAGATGGACGTTGTCATCGGCCAAATAAGGCCTGCGGCGGCTAAAATTGATTTTCAACACCTGTACCAGCAAATGGCTCGCCGCCAGCGCAATCAAGCCGTCCTGTCCCGCATCGCCTAAACATAACAACAACAGAGCTGCGCCGATACTGCAAACTGCGCCGCCCAAATGTGTAATTTTCGGCATCCACCAATCGAGCAACTGGCATTTGAACTTAAGATTCACAAGATAAAGCAGGCGATGATCTTCGTTTTTTAACCATACCGGAAGCCGTATCACTGGTATCTCCCTCGCTCAGTGTCAGCGTTATTCATTTCATTGTAAATCACGTGAATCGCTTCTGCCTGCAGGGTTACCTCAATCGGGGTCACTCCGATGATCTCGCCGTCACCATGGACCAACATGGGCACATCGGCGGTAACTTTCACATTCCGACCTTCTAGAACGGTCACAGCGGGATGGTCAATATGCTTACCCCGCATAACATCCGGAAACAGCCGCAACAGTCCCAGGCGGGAGATGCCGTGGACGATACAAATATGAAAAAGTCCGTCAGTGCAAGAAGCGCGCGGACAAATCTTCATTCCCCCGCCATAAGTCGGAAAATTGGCCGCGGCAATTAACCATGTGTCTGCAAATTGATGCTCCTTCTCATCTATTTTGACGGTCGCCCTGGCCGTCCGGTAATGCGGAAGTACCTGCAGGGAGCTGATGATATAAGACAGATGGCCTAACCTCAGGAAATTAAACCATTTTTTATAAGGGGAGCGATTTACCGTCTGAGCCACTTTCCCGTCAATGCCGATACCCACGGCCGTGATGCAGCATTTTTCCCCGGTTCTGGCAATGTCGATTTTCTTCGCGGTACCGTTCAGGAGGTATTCCAGCGCTTTTCGGGGATTCATCGGAATGCCCATGCCCCTGGCAAAGTCGTTTCCCGATCCTGCCGGAATGAGTCCGATCGGAATGCCCGTTTCAATTAATTCATGGATAACGCTATGTACCGTACCGTCTCCTCCCACAACGACCAACACCCTCGCTTTCCTTTCATTCACCACCTGCCGGACAATCTTCGCAGCATGAACCGGATTCAGGGTAAATTCCACACGATAGCTGATACGACGGCCGTGCAAGACCGGATGCACATGTTTCCAGACCTTCATTCCTTTTCCGTTTCCGGATCGTCTATTCACGATAAAAAAATACATATCTTCTCCTCCTGGCCTAATTCCTTATCCCTAATTATTTCCACCGAATTTGCAGGGTATACCACATTTTTTCGCACGGATTGGTTATGAATGCGGCATTCTTCGGCGGAACGTATAACTGAAGGAGAAATCGCACATACTAGCCATCAATGCAGAAATGGAGGGAGTTATGAAAAAGAAAATACTGATTCTTTCCGAGGCATTCGGCAGCGGCCACACCAAAGCGGCGGAAGCGCTTGCTGAAGGTATTTTACATGAGGAACCGTCCATACATATACAAATTGTTGAAATCGGAAAAATACTGCATCCCACCACAACTTCTTTGATCCTGCGCTCTTATCAGAAACTCATCACGAAATATCCGAATGTATGGAAAAAGTTATATCAATCGAAACAAGACCGGCCGATTCCATGTTGGCTGCAGTTTATTATTTATCAACTGTTTCATCGCAATATAGAACAAGTTCTGGAACAAATAAAGCCTCATCTGGTGATCTGCACGCATCCGTTCAGCAGTTCTACGGTGTCCCGGTTAAAAAAAACAAAAAAAAACGGGTATCCGGTACGTCTTTGCACGGTGATTACCGATTTCCACGCGCACAGGGTCTGGGTGCAGCGGGAAGTGGATCTCTATATCGTCTCAGGCGATGAAGTGAGCCGGCAGTTAATGCATATGGGAATTCCCCGGAATCGCATCGCGGCGGCAGGCATTCCGGTCAAATCCGATTTTTCCGAGAAAACGAGCAAGCAGGAAGCGAGAACAAAATTAAAATTGCAAAATCTGCCTACCGTTTTGGTCATGGGAGGGGGTCTAGGCTTGGGAGGGCTCCATGAACTGGCTCATTCGCTGTTGAAATGGAAGGATTCGGTCCAACTATTGATTTGCGCAGGGTATAACGATGCCCTCAGGCTTTCCCTTCAGCATAATGAACTTTTTCAGCATCCCCATATCAGGGTGATGGGTTTTGTGGATATTATCGATCAACTTCTGGATGCGGCAGATTTGTTGATCACGAAACCGGGGGGCTTGACATGTTTCGAGGCATTGAGCAAAGGCGTCCCCATGCTGATTTACCAACCCATTCCGGGGCATGAAGAATACAATTGCCGTTATCTGGTGGAATGCCAATTGGCCATCAGGACTAATGACGTGCTGGAAGTGGACGGCTGGATCGGAAAGCTGTTGTATTCTCCCGAATCCTTTGCGAGTCTGCATGAGAATATGAAACAGTTTCAACAGTCCATGAACTCTTATGCCGGTGTCGAATCGGTATTGAAGCTTCTCAATTATTCGGATGTGGTCGAGCCATTTCCGATCGAATCCGTTGTTGAAGCAACATAACTTTGATGAGGGGAGCTTTCAAAGGAGCATGCATGATGCATAAAGATTTGACAATTTGCATAAATGGAAACGAGATCCAACTGCATTGCCGTACTTGGGTACCGTCGAATCCGCAAGGGCTCGTGATTTTTATTCATGGCGCCGGAGAACATTCCGGACATTATTCGCATGTAGGCATGGAGTGTCTCAACCAGGGGATCGGCTTCATCGCTCCCGACCTGCGGGGCTTCGGGAGGTCTGGCGGATCGCGCGGCCATATTTTTCGGTTTCAGGATTATTTGAATGATTTGGATTCATTGGTCGGGCAATTCAGGAAGCAATATCCGGGAAAACCGGTTTATCTGTTCGGCCACAGTTTGGGCGGCTTGATTGTCATCCGGTATATGCAGCGATTCCCCGACCGGGCCGACGGAGTCATCCTGTCGTCTCCTGCATTGAGGCTTCGCCTGAAAATGCCGTATGGCATCAGAAAATGTATAGAGACTATCTCATGGCTGACTCCCGCGCTTCCTCTTGAACTCATCAAGTGGAACGAATCTTTGCGAAAACTCGGATGGTTTCGGTCCAAACTGCCAAGTTGGACGTCGGAACTGCTTCAGGATCCCTTGAACACAATCCGGTACACGCCGCGCTGGTTCACCGAATTGCTGCATAACGGAGCAAGGGCCTTGTCGGAAGCGAACCGATTTCTTTTTCCGGCACTATGCCTTTATGATGTGCACGATCCAATCGTCGATGCCGGATTTATCGCGGAATTTCTTGAAACCATCAACTCCAGGGATAAAGCAATTGTCGTGTTCGATGAACGGGATCATCGCCCTTTGCACGGGTACCATAGGGACCAGGCTCTGGAATACGTCTTCGGATGGTTATGCCCGCGCCTGTAACCCTTTCTCCATCATTGAGAAGAAGGTGATTCCATTGCAAACCTTACAATTCGATTTCAGTTACCCCCGTTATGCATTCGGCAAATTTCTGGGAAGAATGTATCCGCCGCTGCATTGGAGTTCCGGATTGTCCTGCCTGCGTTACAAGGAAGCGCCGGAGCCGGTGCTGCCTAACGAAGAATGGGTCAAGATCAAAGTGACTTACGGCGGGATTTGCGGCAGCGACATGAATCTGATTTATCTGCACGACAGCCCTTCCGCCTCGCCATTCACATCGTTTCCGTTCACCATCGGCCATGAAGCGGTGGGAACCGTTATTGAAGCGGGACAGCATGTGAAGCATCTCCATCCGGGCGACCGGGTTGTGGTGGATCCGATTTTGTCCTGCGCAGCGAGAGGAATATCGGATCCGTGCGCGGCATGCCGGCGGGGGGATTACAGTCTCTGCAGCCGTATGACGGACGGCGCGATCGCCCCCGGCCTGCTCATCGGCGCCTGCAGGGATACGGGAGGAAGCTGGAGTCCGTATCTTGTGGCGCACCAAAGTCAAATTCTTCAACTGCCGGAAAACGTCGATGATCTGAACGGAGTCATGGTCGAGCCTTTCAGCTGCGCCCTGCATAGCGTCATGCGCAATCCGCCGGCGAATCATGATACTGTTCTCGTCATCGGCGCGGGTACGATCGGAATCTGTGTGGTGGCTGCGATTCGCGCTTTGGATATCCCGTGCAGAATCATGGTATTAGCCAAATATGATTACCAAACGCAATTAGCCGTTCACTACGGTGCGGATGAAGTGATTCGCATTACGCGGGGATATCAGTATATTGACGAAGCAGCCAGGCTCATGGACGCAAGGGTGCTGAAACCGGTGATTGGTCCTCCGATCCTCCAGGGAGGAGCGGATCTCGTTTTCGAATGTGTCGGCAGAAGGAGCAGTATGAATGACGCACTTCGTTTCGCCCGAAGCGGCGGCAAGGTCGTGTTGCTGGGATTGGCCAGTATTCTCGATCAAATCGACTGGACCTCGGTTTGGCTCAATGAGTTGGACATCAAGGGGAGCTTCGCTTATGGGTTGGAGGACTTTCAAGGAAAACAAATGAGAACCTTAGCCATCGCCATCGAATTAATGAAATCCGGGAAAGTGGATCTGTCACCGATGGTTACTCACCGATTTCCCCTCGAGAGGTACCGGGAGGCGTTTGCTTCGGTAGTCAATAAAGGGAAACAAGCTTGCATGAAAGTCGTATTCGAACCTTAACTAAACAAGGAGGACATCGTTATGAAGAGTTTTACTATCGCAGAAACATTCAAGAGCCCTTTCCTTTCCTGGTTCGCGGACGGTATAAGGAAAAAGTTCATATCGGAAGGTTACCGGTATTGGGAAGAGCCGACAGATCACATCCGGGTTGTCTTCAATTTCATTGATCCGGAAGATCCCCGGCCATTTCGCAGGAAAGCTCAAGCGACTTTTGTGGTCTCTGTTCTTGAAGCGCACGAGAGACCGGAGATGATCTTAAAGTCGGCTTACCCCTATTTGATCCGGTCACTGTCCAACCATCTGGTATATATATGCCACCATAGGGGGGAAACAGATGTTTTCTTTATAACACCGGAACAAGGATGCTATAAACTTACCTATCGACCTGAGCATGAAACTTCCTTCTTCCAAAGCATGTTTGAGCGATTGGAACCGCTGGCGTCTTCACAATTGATCATCGATAATGATTTCTATGATGATTTGCCCGAACCGCTGCGGGAAGGCGACGACATTACCGAGAAACTCAGATTGGCGGGAAAAAGATTGGATGAAATGAATCTGCTGCCTGCCCCCTTTCCGATTCAGGAATATTTAAGTCCCCGCGATTTGCGCCATTTGAAGAAGCTTTACGGTATCGGCGGGCTGAGCTATGGAAATTTGAGCAGCCGGCACGATGGGGAACGCTTCTGGATGAGTGCCGCGGGAGCCGATAAAGCGGATTTGAAAAAAATCGGTCAGGACATTCTCCTGGTCAAAGGTTACGATGCCGATTCGAAAGCGATGCAGATCAGTGTGCCTTCGAATGTATCCTCGAAACGGGCATCCGTTGATGCCATCGAGCATTGGATGATTTATTCGGCGCATCCCGAAGTCGGCGCGATCATTCACATTCACGCTTGGATCGACGGCGTCAAGGCAACGGAAATCAATTATCCCTGCGGCACCATTCAACTGGCTCAAACCGTCGCGGACTTGATTAAGCAGGAAGAGGAGCCGTCCAGAGCGATTATCGGATTAAAAAATCACGGGCTCACCATCACCGGGCGGGATCTGGACGACATATTCGAGCGGATCGGAGGCCGTGTCATCCCTCAGGTGCCTATGGCTTGAATACAAAAAGAGACTGTCGAGAGACTTTCTCGACAGTCTGCCCCCCATCCATTGTAAGAACAAAGGATGGGTTTTTATATGCTGCTTATACTCCTTGAAACACCTCTTTGTTCCTCCGAACAAAAAATCTGTTCAGAAAGCCGCGTGCGTCATATACTAAATTTGCAGCCGTGCAAGCGACAAAGTGCCGGCTCGTCCGCAACGGCTGGGTGAACTTCGAACAGCTTCTTATTTTCTGAAGATCCTCGGCCGTAATACCTTTATTGATCAAAGCCTCTTCAAACTCTTTTTGCGCGGCCTGCTTCGCTTTAAACAGCATGATCTGCACCCTGCTATATACGTTGATCGCCCCGTCGCCGGTCGTTTCGATGGGGAGAAAGATCGCGTCGGGGTATTTCTCGGTAATCAACGATTGCACCCCGTCCGATACGCCGGAAGAAGGCATACATCCGAACGGCTTGACGGAGATGGTCATGTTGACTTTCCGCTTTCTCACGTTCAGGATAAGTTTCCCTACTTCCATATGGCCCTCTCCGCCGCGGAGTTGGTTGTCATAATGTTCTTTAGCTACCCGCGCGATTCCTTCCATGTCGGGCAGGTGATAATGACGCAGGCCGATGATATTGGCGTACGCTTGGAACATGACGCGAAGGACGCGGTCGGCGATCCCTAGCATGCGCAGGCGAATTTGCGGATTTTTTCCCTGCAAGCCGTTTTTGCCGGAATCGGCTTGGCGAAGGTTCATTCGCTTCATGGTATCGTACCGCCCCGCCCAAATGAGGTAAAGAATCCAAGCCGTAACCGACTGCACTTCCACTTCCGCACCTTCGTTTTCCAAAAAACGCTGCAGCTGATAGTTGCCGTCCCCTTCGGTCGTCATCGCCCAAAACTCGCCGATGACGCTTACCTTGGGCTTCACGCGGGTACGGTCCACCTTGACGGCAAGCAGCTCTTTGCGGCATTTCCGCAGCACGGGCATGAGGAACTTTCCCCAATCAAGGCGTTATGCAAATACTGCTTGCAGCGTTCCAGAGCGGCATCCGTTGAACCGGCTTCCACTTCATAGGGACGGATGCGATAAGCCAACGCGTTCAAGATGTCACCTAAAAGAACGGCTTTAAGAAAGCTGATGAAGAACGACGTATCCAATTTCAGGGCTTCTCCCCGCCGGTCGCCTGTTTCAAGCCGTCCGTCTGCTGGAACAGGAGAACGCGAAAGCCGTCAAATTTCGCATCGCGCAGAGCTTTCCGGTATTCCGTGACATAGGTGCCGAACGGCACGGACCGCAGGAAACTGCCATATCATCATTAGGCGGTTAATTCTGAACTATCGTCGCCGTTAACGGCGGCTCTTAATATTGTATCCGTTTAGATTAAATTACAAAATGGAGCTGTCATAGCCCTAGAAAATAGACACTAAACCGTCCGAAATAAGTCCCAAACACTGTTTACAGTTCAATCCTCAGCCGTTTTCTGGAACTTTATTTTTCTCACTTAAAATTAACTTAAGCAAGAACGGCGTCACAAGCGTTGTCAGAATGACGACAATGACCAGTACAGTAAAGTATTTCTGCACCAAAAGTCCGCTTTCAAGACCGATAGTCGCAATTATTAAAGCTACTTCTCCTCGGGATACCATCCCTGAACCGATCCCAAGTGCGGAGCGGTTAGAAAACCCTGTGAGCCTTGCACCAATGCCTCCTCCTATTAACTTCGTTAAGATAGCTACGATAGTTAATATTAAGATTAACCCCAATTGTTCCCCAAACCCCTGGAAGGACACGGAGAAACCCACACTCACAAAAAAAATGGGTACGAATATGGCATATGCGATTGGCTCTAGCTTATGTTCCACTTCTTCTTTATAGGTTGTTTGTGAAACAGCTAATCCGGCTACAAAAGCACCGATAATACCTGCAACACCGAACTCTTCCGCTATAAATGCCAAGAGGAAACAGACGATTAACGCTGCACCGATAACAGACTCAGAAACACGAAGTGAAGCTAGCCATTTCATTATCCATTTTGCGCCTTTCCAGATCATGAAACCCGCAACGACGAAGAAGATGAATTTTTTGCTGATTACAAGAGCTAAATTGACTTCCACTCCGCCAAAGATACTCATGACAAAGGCAAGTAGGATTACTACAATTATGTCATCGAGTATGGCTGCACCTAATATTGTGGTGGACTCTCGACTCTTCATCATGTTTAGTTCCTTTAAGGATTGAACCGAAATACTCACCGATGTTGCAGACAGCAGCACGCCTAGAAAGATGGCATGCGAGGTCTCCATCCCGACCGCCGCACCAAGCCAGTACCCCCCCAAGAAGGGAAGGATAAGTCCCCCTAAGGCAACAGCTGTTGAAGATTTGAATGAACGCTTTAACTCATCAATATTCGTTTCCAGGCCAGCGATAAACATCAGAAGAAGAACTCCAATTTCACTCAATTCGTCAATAATCTCCGAGTCTTCTACCCAGCCGAATATTGCAGGTCCGATTATGACACCGATGATCAATTTTCCAACAACAGCTGGTTGCCCAAAGCGGACGGAGAGATCGCCCGCAAGTTTTGTTGCAAGTAGAATAATAAGAATTGTTAGGAAGAACATCATACCCTCCGACCCGCGCTAGCGGTTTAGTTCAACGTCTAATTTACGAACTTCGCGAACTTTCCATATTTTAAGTATTCGCGAAACCATTGTGCTATCCTGCCCGTTTCGTATTATGAGCTCAGCCAGTTTTTACTGGTTGAACTCTTTTTCATTAAGGAGTTTATTACGGGTAGCCGGGGTAGAACGTCTCTGCCCGTGGGGCCTTGACCCCGTGTGCTAAACTGTTCACCCCCTACTTGTAGAAACATGTTTGAGGCTGGTTGAGACATCGATCTCGAATAACAAGCGAAGCTATGACACTGCAAGAAGGATTAGGGGCTACCGGCAAATACATTAAAGCGAAGGTGATACGATCAAAATGAACCCTGTTATTGGCCTGGATATTGCAAAAGGAGAAAGTCAGGGCCAGGCCTTCTTAGACAAAGGCCGGCCTTATGGCAAAAGCTTCACTGTTCATCACACTCAAGAAGGATTGGGGGCTTTCCTCTCGTTCTTAAAGCTCGTCGAGGAGGAAAGCAACCAGCAGCCGATGGTGATCTTGGAGTCTACGGGGCACTACCATCTCCCTGTCACCCGGTTCCTGGAGGACCATAACTTCCTGTTTATTGTGGTTAACCCAATCCTGTCATATCAGGCGAAGAAGTCCTCGAGCCTGCGTAAGGTCAAGACCGACGCGATTGATGCCTATGCCCTCTGCGAACTGTTCTATAAAGAGGACTTTCAGCATCACAAGACTCGAGGGGTTCAGTTGCTGAACCTCCGGAACTTAACGAGACAGCACGACGCGGTTACGGGTCTATACATTCAAATTAAGCTGCAGTTTCAAGCCGTGTTGGATCAGGTGTTTCCTGAATACAAGGGTGTTTTTGGGGATCTTCACTCTGCGGTGTCGTTAAAGATCTTGTTGGAGTTTCCGACTTCCGATGCTGTGCTGAGAGCCGGTAAGGCGAAAATATCGGAGAGGATCGCGTCTTTATGTATGCGACGGTCAGAACTTTGGGCAGTGAATAAGCCGAAACCTTACTGGCTGCAGCCGAGCGGAATCCCTTCCGTAAGGCGCCGTTCCAAAGCCATCTGATCAGCCTGGAAATGTACGTCAGCATGTTACTTCATTACCGAGAACATCTAGCTGCCCTGGAAAAGCAAATCGATGCCCTCGCTAGTGAAATTGAAGAATATCAGATTATCCAGTCGATCCCCGGTATCGGAGAAAAAATCGCGGCAACGATTATTTCCGAAATCGGCGAGATCGACCGGTTTAATCACCCAAAAAAGCTGGTTGCCTTCGCCGGCGTGGACCCGAGTGTCCATATCTCAGGGAAGTTTACGGCTACTATTAACCGGATCACGAAACGAGGATCCAGCAGGCTCCGCCACTCCTTGTTCTTGGCCGTACTCTGTAGCTTACGACGTTCCGGGAGCAAGAAAATGAAGGCTTTTTATGATAAGAAAATTGCTGAAGGAAAGCCTCACAAAGTCGCAATGATCGCGTGCGTGAATAAGATGCTTCATTGGATATTTGCCCTGCTTAGAAGCAAAGAAACCTTCCTAGATATGGCCTAGGGGACCAATACATGAAGAACCTTCCATCGCCTCAATGGAGGGTTATTTGGCATGCTTAAAAACAAGTATAGCACCTTCTTACCAAGATTCTATCAAAAAATCTTGACAAGATATTAGCTGGTTTAATAAAAAATCAAGCCTATGGGTTAAATAACCCCTGCTTGCTCGTTTTGCTGCGCATTCAGCAGTTCGGCGCGTTTCTGCTCCAGACGCTGCTGATGATCGAGTCGATCAGCCCGTAGGTTGGCGCGTCATGCCCGCACTTGAAGCTGGACAAGTCCAGCACCGCCACATTGGGATGGCGGGAGCCTATTGCGATCTGGTTCGCTTTGTTCTTTTCCGTCGCTATGGCAGGCTGTTGGGAAATATACGAGTTCACCATCGATCGGTTGTTCGGGTTCTTCTCGCAGAATGACAGCCTGACCGATACGATGGCGGACATCATATGCGGAGCCCTGGGAGCCGCAGGGACCAGCATGTAAGGCACATGCTCATTCATTGCTCTTTAATGCAGTTAATTTTAGAGCAAAATTGTTTGAGACCGTCCCAGCGCCCCCATATGCAGTGTTGGCATTTCATCGGTTGCTTCGGTTTCTGAGCTTCCATTGGGGGAATCAATTGTTTCATGTTACGTTCTCCTCTAATGAAAATTTACAGCAATTAAAATATCCATTCTTCCCGTAATTATGTAAAATCCCATCTAGGTAGCCAGACAGCAATCCATGCGGATATGCCTGGATCATATCCACACAGGTTTGGCGGTTTGATTTACCTTGATATTTGACTTGGCGTTCAGTTGATTGGTCCGTTCGCCGGTTTCAGCCCTGCAGCAGGTAACAAGTAAACATAGACTTAACGCTAGAATAATGGCCATTTTCCCTCTTGCAATTATAGAAATACCCCTTTTAAAAGCTTTGAATTGGAGGGAAGAGCCCGCATCGAATGCCCTATACATGACTCTTCCCTATTTCCTCCCAAATGATCAACTATGCTTTACATTCCCCGGTTCCCTCTTCTTGGTTCGGAGGGAAAAACGGTTGAACAATCCCATAGGCATGTCGTATACTGCGTTTGCAGCCGTACAAGCCACGAAGTGACGAGTTGCCCGCAGCGGATTGGTAAACTTTGATCCTTTCGGCAGCGTCTCCTCCGTAAAACCTTTCTTCGTTAGCGCTTCATCGAGTTCTTTCTTTGCCGCCTGTTTGGCCTTGAACAGCATCATCTGCACCCTGCTGTAAACGTTGATCGCTCCGTCGCCGGTCGTTTCGATCGGGAGGAAGATCGCGTCGGGGTATCTCTCCGTGATCAGGGATTGAACGCCGTCCGACACGCCGGAAGACGGCATGCATCCGAAAGGCTTGACGGAAATGGTCATGTTGACTTTCCGTTTGACCACGTTAAGAATCAACTTGCCCACTTCCATATGTCCTTCTCCGCCGCGCAGCTGATTGTTGTAATGTTCATGCGCAACCTTGGCGATTTCCTCCATATCGGGCAAATGATATCCGCGCAGGCCGATCATTCTGGCATACGTCTGGAAAATCGCCCGAATCCCCCAATCGGCAAGAGTTAACATGCGCAGCGTTAAAGCTGGATTTTTCCCTTTTAATCCGTGACGTCCGGAATCCGCCTCCCGCAAGCTCATCCGTTTTCGGGTATCATAGCGTCCTGCCCAGATAAGGAACAGGATCCACGCGGTAACCGATTGGACTTCAACCTCGGCCCCTTCATTTTCCAGAAACCGCTGCAATTGATAGTTACCGTCCCCTTCCGTCGTCATGGCCCAAAACTCGCCGATAATGCTTACCTTCGGCCGCACCCTCGTCCGGTCCACCCCAACGGCTTGCAGATCCTTGCGGCATCGGATGAGCGCCGGAATCAAGTTTTTTCTCCGGCTTAAGGCATCATGCAAATATTGCTTGCAACGCGCCAAGGCGGCGTCGGTTGAACCCGGCTCCACTTCATAGGGACGGATGCGGTAACCGAGGGCGTTCAGGATGTCCCCAAGCAGGACGGCCTTCAGGAAGCTGACAAAAAACGAAGTATCCAATTTAAGCGCCGATTCGCCGCCGGTGGCTTGTTTCAAACCGTCCGTCTGTTGAAACAAGAGGACGCGGAAACCGTCAAACCCCGCATCGCGCAAAGCTTTCCGGTACTCCGTGACATACGTGCCGAAACGGCAGGGGCCACATGATCCGCTGGTCACGAACAGGTAATTGCCGATGATCTCTTCCTTGGATTTCCCTTCCACGTCGCGGAGATGGTGCAGGTACTTGATCAAATTTCCAACCGTAAAATAAGTCGGATTACATTGTCCGCGGTTCCCGAACTCCTTGCCGAATCGAAGCGAATCACTATCCGGGCAGTCCATATGCTTCACCCGGTAGCCCAGTCCCGCCAAAGCGCCTGCCACCAAATAATCATGAGCCATCGTCAGCCCGCCGAACAGAATGGTTGTGGTCGCTTTGTCTTTGGCCAAAAAACGGCGGGGAACGGGATCAAACCACTGATGCTTTGCTGCCAGACCGAGCGCCTTTTCCTGTTCTTCCTGAAACAATCGGAGCTCGTCCTCAATCGTTTTCTTCTCCATTGCCATAACTTGTTCACTCCTTGTTCGATAGGTTTTGCGGGGTTGTTGTCAGATGGTTTTTTTCAACAGCTCGGAACGCTTCCGCTCGATAAGCTGCTGCAATTCCGCCTTTCTCCTGGCCAAATCCTGCAAGCGTTCTTCATGAAGTCCCAGGCTGTGGGCATACGTCTTGACGCGGATTTTAATCGAGCCGCTCGGTTTGTTCGCATCGATATCGTGCAAAGCCGAATACGGAGTACCCGCGGTGGAGATGATCGAGTCGATCAACCCGTAGGTGGGGGCGTCATGCCCGCACTTGAAGCTGGACAAGTCCAGGACGGCCACATTCGGGTGCCGCGCGGCGAATTTGGCAGCCCATACCTTCTGCACGCTATTGGAACTGAAGTTTTCGGGCCACACGTCGGTCACTTCGAGCGCATATTCCACCCGCCCGTTCTGCAGGTCGGCCTTGAAAAAGCGGTGAAGCCATGCTTCGTCCTTGGGGATGGAGCGCATGGACAAGACAGGATAACCCAGTACCTGAAATTCCTCCAATATGCCGTGATTCATGCCCGGATCGGAGTGATAGGGGCGGCCGATCAACAGAATGGCGAGACGGTTGTCTTGTTCCACCTGCTCCAGAATCGCACGGCCTTTCTCTTGCATCTCCGTATCGAACAGGTCCATCGCCTTCCAAGCCTGATCGGCGGCATAATCGCTCTCGTCCTCCGTGATCGATAGATTCTCCCTGAAAGCCTCAAACAACTGCTTCTTGAGCAGGTTTGGTTCCGTAAAGGTCACCGCCGGATCGAGATAGACAACCCCTTTGGTTTCAAAGAAGTTGACTTCTTTCGTGAAGGCCGCCTTGATCACATTCGGTGCGCCGGCAACGATGGGACAGCTTGCCGAATCCATCACGTTATGGAGATGGGTCGGAATGTGCGTGATACACGGAAAGAAAATGTAATCGAGCGGTTTTTTCTCATGATGTTTAAACAACAAATTGTGAACATGCGCCTGAGCGACCTTCGACGGATAACAAGGATCGATCGATCCGTATTTGCCGCCTTGCTGCCACATTTCCTCGCTCGTGTTGTCGCTGAACACGATGTTCTTCTGGTCGATGCCAAGCGTTTCGAAGTAGGTCCGCCAAAATGGCGCCGTCGACCAAATGTTAAGCACCTTCGGAATGCCGATACGAATGCGGCTTCTGAGCTCTGCCGCTTCAGCGGAGGAACGTGCAATATCCCGCAGGTACGACGTTTTTCGCATTCCGATCCAGCTTCGCTGCAGCCGAACGTCTTGGACCTGACGATCGGATTCGGGCAGCAGCTCCGGCTCGTAAAAATGCTGGTACATACGGCGAGCTTCATATTCCACCAGATTCGGGTAATGTTTTTTCAGGTCCTGCCGCTGCCTGGTCAGTTTGACGACGGCATCCTGGTCTTCGACGGTCCCCTTCTCGCAGCTGAAGCCGGAGATGTAACGGGCGGTTTGTCCGTCCGGCGTCTCGGAATCGATAAAGGTCCGGCTGCAATTGTTGGGACAGAAGTTGCATCGGGTGGATTCGTCGTTTCGCGACACATAGCTAAGCATAATCGCCGCTTCCAATCCCAAAAACGTGGAATATCCCCGCCGTTTCACGACACGCAGCGTTTCCCTCGCCGCCCCGATCGCTCCGGCTTCCCCCGGGTGAGGATGAACGTATACTTCCGCATCGGGAACCCGCTGTTTAATATAATCCACTTGTGCCTTGACGGCGGCCAAGTTGTATTGCGTCCCTCCCTGCAGGACGAATTTGCGGCCCAGTTCCGCCATGCGCGGAATCTGCACGACATACTGCCATACGTTTTTCGGCAGGACGAGGGCGAGCCCGGCCAGCAGTTCCTGTTTGGAATACCCCTCCTTCTGAAAATTAACCCGATCCGCATCGAGAAATACGGCGCAACCGTATGAATATTTCGGAGAGAGATCCGCCGCGAACGCGGTATCCGCGTATTCCTGAATCGGAATGCCGAACTGATCCGCCATGGCCTGCAGCAGCATCCCGTTCCCGGCAGAGCATTGATTGGACAGCCTGAAATCCCGGAAATCTCCGTTTTTCAGAAAGAGCACTTTAATGTCCTGACCGCCGATATCACAAATGACATCGATATCGCCGAATTCGTTTACGGCGCTCATCATATGGGCAACCGTCTCGACAATGTTGACGTCGGCTTTCAGCGTTTTTTCCAGAACATCCGCCGCATAACCGGTGGCGCCGAAACCGATGATCTCTAATTCGGCTCCCTGCTCCCTCACCTTGTCGCGAATCCGTTTCAGCATTTCTCTCGTATCCTCGAGCGGATTGCCTTTGGAAAGCTGGTATTCCTTTAGCAGAATTTCACCGCTTTCATCGACAACAACGGCTTTGGACGATGTGGAGCCGCCGTCCAGGCCGATCGTCGCCCTCACCTTTTGCCCGGGTGCAAATGCAGCCGGCGTAAAGCGGGGAATACTGTACATCCGGCGGAACTGTTCCAGTTCTGCTTCGTCTTTTACCAGCGGCGGGCCGGCGTTTTCACCCAGTTTCGCTTTCCGGCCATGCGCGATAAATTGTTTCAAATCTTCCAAGCCCTTGTAATTGCCCACGCCGGCCGGTTCATGCATGCCGTACATGACGGCTCCGAAGGCGGCATAGTACTGGGAATTGTCGGGCACGAAAATCAATTCCTCGATCGGCGTGTCTTGGGGATATTCGTATCCCCTGTCCCGCCACGTTTGAGGAATGCGCAACCGCCAACATTCCTGCATAAACGGCAGGTAAGTGTTGGGTCCTCCAAGCAGCAACACGCGATGCCGCAGCGTGTTTCCGCGAGTGAGCACGGAAAGGTTCTGCATAACGATCGCGTCGGCCAAGGAACACATGATTTCGGCGGAAGGGATCCCGCTTTTCACTAGATTGACGATATCCGTTTCGGCAAACACGCCGCATTTGGCGGCCACATGGTGCAATTTCGAATCGTCGAAGATCAGCTTGCCCACTTCTTCCATGGGCATTCCCACTTTAATCATGCACTTGTCGATCGTGGCGCCGGTGCCGGAAGCGCACTTATCGTTCATGGAGGTTATTGCCTGTTTGTTTCCCGTTTCCTCATTCACCTTGAAAATGATGATCTTGGCATCCTGTCCGCCGAGTTCAATGACGCTCCCCACGTCGGGATGAAGATGCTCGACAGCCATCGTAACGGCATTCACTTCTTGAACGAACTTCGCTCCGATATGCGGGGCGATCGGTCCACTACCGGAGCCCGTCGTAAACACGCGAATGTTTTCCTGCTTGACGTCCGGAAATTCGTTTCCGATCGTAACCAGAAATTCCAGCACATTTTCCGCCTGTTTGGTGTGGTGACGCTGATAATCCGACCACAATATTTCATTGGTTGCCGGATCTACAACGGTTGCTTTAACGGTGGTCGAACCGACGTCAATGCCGATGATTAACGTGTCTGATCGTTGTGTTTTGTTTCCCATCCATCCTGCTCCTTTATACATAAAATCATAATAAGTATTCTGTGTATAAATTGGTCACTCTATACAAAAGAAGCTCGATCGGGCATCTTGGGAGGAGGCGAGACTGAACCATTGCTTTGGATCATATTGGCTCTATTGTTGTTTATCATCCAAATTGCATCCGTAATCATTATTGAATATCGCCGATCGAACAAAGCAATTGCATGGCTGATCATCTTGTTCATCTTTCCGCTGCTCGGTTTCCTCTTCTATTATTATGTAGCGAAAGAATATTCATGCTGCCGTACGCTTCGGCGAAAGAAGAACAAGCACTGGGAACAACTCAAGGCAGGCCTCATTGCCCGGTGCAAACAGCGAACGAAAGATATGCACGAGGCAGCGATTTGGCGAGAGAACAACATGCATGCATCGCTCAAAAACATACCGTCCGTCCCCATTACCGCTTGCAATGAAACGACGGTCTATACTGAGGGGGAACAGGCCTTTGAGGCGATGTTGGAGTCGATTGCCGGGGGCGAGCACCATATCCATATCGAGTTCTACATTATCCGCGACGATCGTCTCGGTACCCGATTTGAGCGGTTGTTGATCCGGAAAGCACAAGAAGGGATAAAGGTACGGTTTTTATATGACGGCATCGGCAGCCGTCGATTGGGAAAAGCCTATTTGAAACGGCTGCAGGATGCCGGTGTGGAAACAGGGTGTTTTTCTCCTCTGTTGACCACCTTCTTCGACAAACGGCTCAATTACCGCAATCACCGCAAAATCGTGGTTGTCGACGGAAAAATCGGTTTTTTCGGAGGTTTGAATATAGGGGATGAATACTTGGGGAAAGCTCCGAAATTTGGTTACTGGCGGGATACCCATTTCAGCCTTAAAGGTGATGCGGTGCTGTGGATCCAATATACTTTTTTGACCGATTGGTACCTGGTGAAAGAACAAATCATAGCCGATTCCGCTTATTACCCCGTTCAGGAAAGTCAAGGGAGAGAATGGGTCCAAATCGTAAAAAGCGGTCCGGACGAGACGATCCTGGAGCTTATTTTCTCCTTCATCGTATCGGCAAAGAAGCGGATCTTTATTGAGACGCCTTATTTCGTTCCCGACCCCGGTATCTTATTGGCTCTAAAAACAGCCGTTATCAGCGGAATCGATGTTCGCATCATCATACCGTCCGTTCCCGATAAAAAGCTTGTTTATTTTGCTTCTTTGTCTTATGTCAAGGAATTGCTGCAGGCGGGCATCCGGTTTTATTGCTATCAAAAAGGGTTCATCCATGCCAATGTGATTATTTCCGATGACTTGGCGTGCTCAGGCAGCGCAAATATGGATATGCGCAGCTTTTACGGGCAATTTGAACTCAATGCAGTCTTTTTTGACGGGAAGGTCGTTAACCGCATGGTGCAAGATTTTTATCGGGATCTTCGTGTAAGCAATGAAATGCTGCTGTCGGAATTCGAAAAAAGGTCCACCATGCAAAAGATGAAAGAGGTTTTTGCCCGGTTACTATCGCCTTTATTCTAGAGCAGTCAGCACATTGTTCAACATATCATTTGGTTTGGTTGTCAAAAGAATTTGATTAAAGCTTGATAAATTGGGAGGGATCGAGTAGCTTCGAACGGATTAACAATTTTTCCCTTGCATCATTATGCCAGTAACGAGTTAAATTAGAGTTCGTTACATTAAAAAAAGGCGGTGACACTGTACGATCATGCCTCTGTCCCCACGAATGTACCATTGGTTTGTCCGACCGCGATGGTTTACGAAAAAATATATCCATGACCACATCGATAGCCATGTCTGTTTGGATAATAAACTGATTCTCGATTTTGGTTCCGGCACCGGGGCAAATTGTTCTATTTGCAAACCCGGCTTTTATCTTGGCATCGAACCGGATGTCAGTCGGGTTACACTTGCCAAACGGCTTTACCCTAACCATAATTTTATGATTTTTGACGGTAAACAGATTTCCGCGCAAGATGAAACGTTCGATTATATTTTCATCATTGCGGTTCTTCACCATATAGCGGACGACCAAATTAAAGACTATTTGCTGGAATTCAAAAGGGTCTTGAAACCGGGCGGGAAAGTTATTGTGATGGAGCCCTGCCTATGCGATCGTACAAAGTGGAATAACCGGTTTATGCAGTGGTACGATGACGGTGAATATATACGAAACGAGGACAGCTATTTGAGCTTATTTCAAGCCGGACAGTTTGAATGTCAAATATTAAAGAAGTTCACCAAATGCTTCGTTTACAATGAAATCTTTTTTTCCGCCACGCTGAAAGACGAACTCGAATCCATAAGTTATTCGGCCGAGTTCTTCAATCCTCCACTGGAAGGAGGTGATTTCTGTGACAGTCGCGTCTGATGTTAAAACATGTGTCGCTTCACTGAAAAGCGCACAAGCGAGTCTCGAACAATTTGCACTAGCAACCCAAAATCAAGAGGCCAAAACCCTTTTCACGAATGCCGCGCAGCAAACCCAATCCATCGTGCAACAAGTGGAAGGCCGCGTCCAACAATTAGAAAACGAAGAGCCTCAATATAAAGGATTATAAAACATACGATGAACAGCCATGATGGAATGCGATCACTCATGGCTGTTTTTTTATGCAGCCGAAGGGATTTTGATCAGTAGTAAGTTCATTACACCTACATCAAATGCGAAATAAACAGGGAGGCAATGCTGAAATATACCGTTAGCGAAAAGATATCGTTTAATGTCGTAATCAACGGGCCGGAAGCGACAGCCGGATCGACCTTAAAATAATAGAGCAGCAAGGGAATGACCGTCCCGGCCACGGTGCCGATGACCAGCGTCGCAAACAAAGTGCTGCCGATCACCAATCCAAGCATGGGATCTGCTTGCCAGATCGAAGCCACTATGGTGATTAATGCACCGCAAACGATACCGATAATTAGGCCTACTCCCAGTTCACGGAAGATGAGGCGAATGGCGCTTTTGAGGTTTTTCCCGGTGGACGCCATCCCGCGAACCACGACCACAAGCGACTGTGTCCCCGTATTTCCCGTCATTCCTGCGATCATCGGCATAAAATAAGTCAGCGCCACCACTTGGGTTAGCGTGTCCTCAAAGCCGCTGAGGATGCTGCCCGTCAAGACCCCGAGCCCTAACAATAAAATAAGCCATGGTAACCGGCGGAAGGCAGCCGTGAACGGCCTTGTATTCCAATCGATGGTTTTTCCCGAGGCCGATAATTTGGCGATGTCTTCATTGGCTTCTTCGATGATGACATCCAACACATCGTCAACCGTAACGATCCCGACCAGGCGATGCTGTCCGTCCACAACCGGGACGGCAATAAAATCATACTGTTGGATAACCTGGGCCACTTTCTCCTGGTCCATGTCGACCGGAACGGAGATGACGCGGGTAAACATAATGTCTTCGATCTTATCGGTTGCGTCCGCCAATATCAAATCGCGATAAGAGACAACCCCCACCAGCTTTTTATCTTCATCGAGCACATAAAGGTAGTAAATATTTTCTGCGATTTCCGCAAACAATTTCAGCTTGTCCACTGCTTCCCTGACCGAATAGGTTTGCCGGATCCAAACATACCGGTTCGCCATGATCCCCCCCGCGGTGTCAGGGGGATACCGCATGAGATCCTTCACGCTGTTCGACTCTTCGGTTCGCATGGCCGCCAAGAACTCTTCAATCTTGCCGGCGGATAATTGGTTCAGCAAATCCGCCAAATCGTCATTCTCCATTAAATCCATGATATTGGATGATTGCTGGACGCCAAGCTTGTGCAAAATATCAATTTGCATCGGAGAATCAAGTTCTTGAAGGAGAATGGCAACTTGTTTGGGCTGCAGCATCCCGAGTAATTTAAGGCGATGTTTGTCGGGCAGGGTGATATACAATGTCGCTATATCGTAAGGCTGCAATTCTGCGACAATCTTTTGAAGCTCCTCCCGTTTTTGTTCTTTTACGCATCTGATGGCGGAAAGCAGAATTTGTTCTTGTGACATCGTATGCAATATGGCCTCGCACCTCCATTTCCATTCCACCCCTCAAGGCCCTATTTGGAGAGGGAACGCGGGCAACCCGTCCTGAATAAGATAAGTTGGTACAGTCACCCTTACTACCCATTTCCCTCTTGCCCTTGGGCGCTTGGGTACGCCGCCGGCGCGGCTTTTTCAGTTTGCATTTTTTTGTTTTTGTAATTTCTTTCTCCCTAGTAATAAAACCCCAATGACAATAACGACACTCAGTCCCCACTGCATCCATGGATTTCCTGCAAAAAATTCCTTAATAATCGGCTCATCGACAATCATCTTCGATGCAGTCCAAGCCAATACAGCCGAACCGATGTAAATAATAATCGGGAAACGTTCAACCCACTTTATAATGAGGGTGCTTCCCCAAACAATGATTGGAACACTAATCAGCAACCCTAATACAACCAAAATAAAGTTACCGTGCGCTGCCCCCGCTACGGCAAGAACATTATCCATTCCCATTACCGTATCTGCAATGACAATTGTTTTTATTGCCGACAACAAATTGCCAGCGGATTTTACATCGTGTTTCTTCTCTTCCACAAGAAGTTTATAGGCTATCCAAATCAGAAGCACTCCGCCGATCAGGAGGAGGCCAGGAATTTTTAGCAGCCAGACGGCAATCAAAGTTAGCAGCGAACGAATCGCTATTGCCCCGAATGTTCCCCAAAAAACAACTTTTTTCTGTTGGTCTTTAGGCAGGTTCCTTGCAGACAAGCCGATGACAATCGCATTATCACCAGCTAAAACCAGATCGATAATGACAATGGCTAATAATGCCGTCCAAAATTCCGCAGTAAAGAAATCCATTTTCCGCCAACTCCCTTTAAGATATACTTGTCAACCAACAATTAGGCTGCTACTTAACGTTTACCAATGACACCAACCTTATTCAGTATGCCTGCACCATGCGACGTTGACAAAAATGGATTTGATCCCCGCTTAGTTTATCCATTGAGCAAGATAATAATATAAGGGTATCCCGGCAATTAAATTGAAAGGAAACGTAACTCCAAGGGATAGTCCCAAATAAATGGACGGATTGGCTTCCGGTACGGCGCCTCTCATCGCCGCAGGCGCGGCTATATACGATGAACTTCCGGCCAAAACTCCCATGAGTGTGGCGCTCCCGACGGACAACCCGATTTGCGAACCTGCCAAAACTCCTAAGCTTCCCCACAGAATGGGCATCATGACAGCGAAAAGAAACAGCCTGACTCCCTGTTTTCCTATTTCCGGGAGACGGTGTCCGGCAATTATGCCCATGTTCAACAAAAAAAGCATTAAAATACCGGGGTATAAATCAACAAAAAGGGACTCGATCAGCGGTTGGCCTGATTCCCCAACGACCAACCCGATGAGCAAACTCCCGAGCAGAAGGAACACACTCTTTCCGAGGAGACCTTCCTTCAAGACTGATTTATCGAACAGCGATTTGATGGTATACAAGGACAATGCCTTTTGTGACGTGTTTCTCTCCGCAATCCTGAGGAGCATTAACGAAACAATGATAGCAGGGCTCTCCATGATGACGACCAGCGCGCTCATGAATCCGTCATACCCGATACTTTTCTCTTCCAAAAACGCAAGGGCCGCCCCAAAAGTCACAATGCTGACGGAGCCGTATGTAGCTGCCAGGGCGACAGAATTTTTTAAATCCAATTTCATAAATCTGCTTGACAAAATCAACAGGGTTACAACAGGAATGAGTATCCCAAGCATGACTCCCCCCATAATGGGGCGCACCAATACCGCCAACGAGTAATGCGACAATTCCATTCCCCCTTTGACGCCGATGGCAATGAGCAAATAGATGCTGAGGGCTTCGCTTAGATCGTTTGGAAATTTCAAATCGGTCTTGAAAAATGCGGCGGTCAGCCCCAATACGAAAAAAAGTACAATGGGGGACAATAAATTCCCGACAACAATATCGAACATGATGCAAATTCAACTCCTCACAAGAAAATAACCGGTAACTTCAGGGTGTCCTGAATTACCGGCTTATCTTCAACGGATCCTCTCGGATCTTTCGATTCATCTGCCAATACGCATTATCCAATTATTTTCTTCTCCAGATTATCGGAGAGCACGAACACCATTACTCTTTCCCCCGTACGCGTGCTGATATCGGTGTGGAAGCTGACGACTTGTTCCCCTGTCAACTCAAGGATCATCTTTCCAAGCTGATCTCTTCCCGATTCAACCAAATCCGCCCTGATTCGCTTCACCGACAGCATGCCCTCCGAGGTCTCGGCCAATTTTTGCTCAGCGGGAGTCAATATCCCTTTCAGTCCCACAATAATCATATTGCGCATGATGTCCGTTTTGACCAATACCGACCCCCGTCCCAAATATTCCTTCTCCCATTGCGTTAAAATTCTGCTTATCTTGTCTTCCAATTCCCCTTTTGACATGGAACGGAGCATTCCAATCCCTCCAATAAAAAACGGTACTTCATATGGGCGAATGTAATCCCAATGAACATACCGATTTATCTTCAACTTATTTAGCAAAATGAAATTACTTTTTCATCCTGTTCATTGCACATAACAGCATGCGAAAGCAACGAGTCGGCAAAATGGTTTGAAGATCGTTCGTTTTATGATTGAACCTTACATTTAGTATACGTAACTCCGTTCCTCTCTGTCAATGGCAATTCATTTTTTTTGTATTTTTTTCGATTCGAATGGTTAAATTAAAATTACATATTTCATGGACAAAATGTCAGGCGATGATCGGGAGGTGACGATTAAATGCAAAATAATATTTCTGCGTTGCAAGTTTACTCCATTCTTTTACTTTCGATTGGCCTTCTCAATCATGTGATCTTGATTCCCATATTGTTGGACGCAGCGGGAAGAGATGCTGTAGTCTCCGTTGGGATGGTATTGGCATTGTTGCCTGTTTGGGGGGCGTGCCTAGTCTATATCATGAAACACAAGGGTCAACAGCCGTTCCGTGATTGGTTGCAGCACCATTTCGGCAAAGCCTTATCCGTCATTATCCTTGTGGCAGTCAGCATCTACATATGGCTGCAGGGTTATATTTCCTTCTTTTATTCCGTTGTATGGACCCATTCGACCTATATGCCGCATACACCCAGATACGTGCTTGCTCTTCTCGCATTAGCCTGCTGCTTCTTTCTTGCAACCGGGGGCCTTCGTTCCATCGCGATTACGTCGGGTATTTTGCTGCCATTTGTGGTGATTCTCGGATTTTTTGTGATGTCCTTCAACTTCAAGCATAAAGACTACAGTCTGGTTCTCCCCCTCCTTGCCGATGGATTCGCTCCCGTTTGGCGGGGCAGCCTGTATGCGGCGAGCGGAATTTTCGAGCTTGTGCTTCTTCTTTTTTTGCAACATCGTCTGATCCATCGCCCTTCATTCGCCGGCGTGCTGTTCATGATTTTCTCGCTCGCCGGATTGACAATAGGCCCTTTAATGGGAGCGATTTCGATTTATGGGGCAGAGGAAGCTGCTTTGCAGAGATATCCGGCATTTGAACAGTGGCGTGTTCTCGAACTGGGAAAGTACATAGAGCATTTGGATGTTTTTGCAATCTATCAGTGGATATCCGGAGAATTCATTCGCCTTTCGCTTTCCCTCTTCATCATTGCGGATGTGTGGAAACCGAAAAACAGAACGCCGCTTCTGCTGCTTGCGACCGGAACTCTGCTTATTGCCATAATGGCGCCGATAAGCGACGTGCGGTTTTTGCAATTTCTAAAAACGATGTATTTCCCATCCACCTTCGTCCTGGTGATCGGACTCACCTTCTTGTTCGCGGGAAAAACATGGATTTCAAGATGGAGGATGAGGGGTTCATGAAGAACTGGTTGATGCAATGGTTCCGAAAGCGGTCTTATCCATCTGCTTCGTTGCCTGCGGAACAGCAAATCGGGCATTCCAACGATGCTTGCGCAAATGACCAAGGCTTGACCGAACAGGAGATCACCGGTTTATTTCAACATTCCGCCGATGTCAAATCTGTTTCTTGCCTGTGTGACAGGCAGAATCCGAGCTCCTCTGTTTTGTTGCTTTATTGCGAGGGGTTGACGGATCCAAAGGAATGGAAAGACATCGTTCTGCCGCGTTTAAGGCGGCTCTTTAGAACAACAGGCTTCAATGACGACTCCATGACCCGCAATGATGAGCTGCCGCTAGAGAAAGTAACGGGCGACGGGCTGATGTTGAGACGGCAAATCGTACAGCATGTGCTGGATGGAAAACTCATTATTTTTACGCCCGTTCAACAGCGCGTGTATGCATGGGATATGGCCAAGGCGCCTCAGCGAAAACCGGAAGAATCCAGTATCGAGGTGTCGGTCAAAGGTCCTAGAGACGGTTTTGTGGAAGAGGTTGCAACCAATGTCGCTTTAATTCGCAAGCGGATGAGAACAGGCTCCTTATGTTATGAACAGGTAACAGTCGGACAGCGCACGCAAACCCGAATCGGATTGCTTTATTTGCAAGATGTTGCGAACGCGGCGCTGGTTGACAACCTTCGAACGAAACTACAGGGTATCAAATATGATGGGATATACAGCGCCGGGCAGCTGCAAGAAATGCTTTCGACTCCGAAATCCATATTCCCGATGATGGCCTATACAGGACGGCCCGATTTCGCCGTAGTCTCGCTGCTTAGCGGTCGTTGCGTCGTTCTGACGGAGGGTACGCCCAGCGCCCTGATTGCGCCGGCCGACGTCTTCTTACTGTTGAAGACCGCGGAAGATATCCATTTCCCCGCACTGAGCGTTGCCGTAGCAAGAGGGCTCAGAATCGTCGGACTTTTGATAGCTCTGTTATTGCCCGCGCTGTGGACTGCGCTGCTAAGCTTTCACATCGAACAAATACCTGTGTTGCTATTGGCTACCATTGCGGTGCAGCGGCTGGGCCTCCCATTCTCTGTCGCTCAAGAAATGTTTCTGACGCTGATTTTCCTGGAAGCTTTTCGTGAGGCGGGAGCGCGGTTGCCTGCTTCGTTAGGACAAACGATGACTGTCGTAGGAGGATTGATTATTGGCGACGCCGCGATTCGGGCAGGGTTTATGTCGCCCAGTGTTCTGGTTATTGGCGCGGTTACCCATGTGTTCGGCTCTATGGTGCCAAATCATTCGTTGAATGCTACGGTCAGTATACTGCGGTTTGGCCTTTTCTTTGTTTCTGCCGCCTTCGGTTTATACGGTTTTTTTTGTGGAGTGGTATTGCTGCTTTCCTATCTTTCCACCCTGCAGTCTTTCGGATTGCCTTATTTATCTCCTTTGTCGCCGCTGGACAGGGCAGACTTGTCTCAAGCCCTGTTCAATCTTCCATGGGCTTGGCGGCGGAAACGTCCGAATGCCGTGAATACGCAAGATTCAACCCGGAAAGCAGAGGAGGACTCATCATGAAGGCGATTTTAATCTTGGTCGCGGGAGCGAGCTTGCTTCTGACGACAGGATGCTGGGGCTCGTTAGAAATCCAAACGATCCATTATGTTACGGCTATTGGAGCCGACTACAAGGATGGAGAGTATGTTCTTTATGCTCAGATGTTAGACTTTTCGGATGCAGCCAAATTGGAAGGGCAGGCAAAAACAAAAAAACCAACCGTATATGTAGGGAAAGCGGCGGGGAAAAGCGCTTGGGATGCGGCCAACAAACTGCAAGCTGCAGCTCAACAACAGCTTTTTTGGGAACAGGTATCGACGATCATTGTTACCGACAATGTATTGAAGGCAGACAAACATCTGGAATTTCTGGAGTTTACAAATCGCGAGAAAGAAATACGGTACAATTCATGGATATTCAGCACAAAAGAAAATATCGAAGATATCTTCAAAGCCCAAACCTTTTTCAAATTTTCTCCGCTTTACACCCTGTTGCATGAACCGAAAGAACAGTATCGCCAAAGCTCCTCGATTTCCCCCGTCCGCTTGTATCAATTTATACGTTCATTAAAAGATAAGGCCAGGTCAAGTTATTTGCCGACATTGACATTAAACAACGCTCTCTGGAGAGAGAACGATAAGAACATGAAGGTTTTGGAAATTGATGGCGCGGATCTGTTCCAAACGAAACGATGGAACGGCTGGCTCAGTCGAACCGATCTGACGGGCTGGCAATGGGTGAATCCAAAGACGCAAAGCTATCCCGTCGCTTTACTGTCCGACGATGATATTTCCGCCGTCATGCTGTTTCAGAAACCGCGCATCCATATTCGACCTCAGGCGAAAAGGGACAAAGCCTACTTTGACATGACGATTACATTGGACGCGAATCTTGTCGAACTGCGCGAAGCAATGACGGAAAATGAGTTGATGGAACGGTATACAAAACTTTTGGAAGGTCAAATCCTCCATGTTCTTCGCGAAGGTATCCGCATCCATACCGACGTGTTGAACCTAGGAGATACCTTGTATCGATCCAATCCGCGTGTATGGCAACAGATGGCCGATAACCATGCGTTCGTGCTTCATAATGACGCAATTCGTCATTTGAAAATCAATATTCATTTCCAAGATACGGGTGAATATAAGTTTGTGCCGCAAAAACGCAAAGATGAGGATAAATAACCAGAAGTCAGCTTCTAACAAAAGCGGCAGCACATGGAGCGTTTTACCAGGATGCAGAGACAAAGGCTAGGCTTTGATCATTACCTCGTTGTCAAGTTCTTCAACAGCCAGTTGTACATAGAGGGCCTCGCAGATCATATATCCTTTCTCTAACGCCTCATGATCATTGTCACTTGTCATCCTTAATCCCTGGCATATTGCATCTAATCCGGCAGCAATCGGCTCTAGCATGATCTCTTGGAGTGTATCTGCTTCGTCGACAATTCGGGAGAGTCGGTGCAAGACCGGATCTTTCAAACCAAACGAATGCAGCAACGTATGAAAGCTGCAATGGCCACGGTAATGACTGTATGGGGTGCCGGGAATATCAAACCCTTCAGCATCTTGCGGAAGTTGGTCGGAACCCGCAGGAACGAAGAGAAATTGAGCATTTTCATCAATAAACCGCCTGATCAGCCAAGCGCAGGCCATACGGTCGACACCAACATTTTCCCATGTTACCCATTTCATACTTAACCACCTCGTACCTGCAGTAGTAATTCACGAACCTGCTTGCCTGCCTCGGATTGAAAAAAATCTTGTTGTACTGCGTGCTGATACATTCGCGATAAAACGGCAAAATCCGCTCCCGGCTTTGATAATTCCTCTAAAATACCCTTGTAAGTTTCATCCGCTTGCTCTTTAAACTGATGGATCAGTGATTCTTCTTGTCCAAATAAGAGAGTATCGGCCTTCCAAACTTGGGCTTCGCCTTTTAGCTCCATGATTTCCGCCGCAAGCCATTGAAGATGTTCCATTGTCTTAGGGGTTGCTGGAAGAATCCAGACAGCATCATGCCATAAAACAGCGCCCAATCGTTTTAACTTTCGCCATATATACACACGGCTGGATGTAGGTTTTGACGGAATCTTATAAATTAGCAGCACCCATTGCTTCATCCGATCACCTCAATGCATAAGTGGATACACGATTAAACCAAGAATCGCCGCGCCTAGGACAATGACCGGTTCGGATACCTTTTTCACCCGCCATAAAAGGAGTAACGCTGCCACAGCGAAAAATAATGTGGGAATGTCTACAATAGAACGTTTGCCAAGTACGATGACAGCACCCGTAATGGCCCCAGTCGCTGCTGCCGTTACGCCGGTGACAAAATGGGCGATTCCCGGTCGTTTTCCGTATTTTTTGAAAAATGGAGCCGGGATGATCGTCAGCAAGTACGCCGGAAGGAACGTTGCTAGCGCGGCGATAGACGCGCCTGAGAAACCTGCAATGAGATAACCGATAAAACCCGTCGTAATGACAACCGGTCCCGGGGTGATCATGGCCACAGCCACCGCATCAAGGAACTGATTATCGGTAAGCCATTGATGCTCCTTCACGACACCGGAATACAAGAACGGCACGATCGCCAGTCCACTGCCGAATACGAATGCACCCGCCTTCGCAAAGAAGAAGAGTATATTCCATAGCGTGCTCGAGTCCGATGCCACGGCTGCTGCGGCGACTTGACCAACCGGATCTGATGCTAAGGCTGCAATGGATGCGTTCGTTTTGTTGACCCATTTCGGAGGCGATTTTATGAACCAATAGAGCAACCCGGCACCGATGAACATGAGAATCTCTTCCGATTCCGTCCAAACCGTGTATGCGGCCACAATAACAAAGATCGCCCACAACAGCTTATCCTTGCCGACTGACTTGTTCGTAAGTTTATACGCACTAAAAGCAATAATCCCAATGACGCTGGAGCCTACCGCATAAAATACAGCCTGCATCCAGGCCAATCCCCCAAAAGCCTGATACGCCCAGCCAAGAGCGACAACCATCAGAAAAGACGGCAGCACAAACGCGAGCCCGACCAAAGTCGCACCTAATACCCCGTAATGAACGTACCCAAGATAAAACCCGAGTTGTGCGGCCAGAGGACCGGGAGCAAGCTGTGAAAGAGCGAGTCCATCTTTATAATCATTGTTCGATATCCATTTTCGCCTTTCAACGAGATCGCGAAACATATACCCGACGAGCGCAACCGGTCCGCCAAAACCGATGGTTCCCAGCTTCAGAAAATACAATACCAACTGCCAAAGCGTATACGGGGTTGTTTCCTCTTGTGGTACTCCTTTCTCCAAAGACGATTCTGACATGAAGTTTGCCTCCCCGCATCAATGTAACAATGGTTACATTGTACATGGAAATGCGTGTTTGAGCAATAGTTTCTTGGATATTTAGGGTTTGCTGAGCGCTCGAATACTCGCAAAAAAACCGCATAGAAACAATGGATTTGAGCTCATCCTGTCGAATTCATTTGTATGCTTTTCCACCACGCTTGTTGTGAGCGAAAGCTTTGTGTGGAAGGAAGACGAGGCGGCAACCCATAACGTCTTCCTTTTATTTTCGCTTTCGCCATTCATTGTCTCCTGTCACCGTCCAATCTTGGTAAGAACAACCCGCTCGTTCCCCGACAGGGAAACTGAGCGGCAACAACAAAGTACATTCCCCCTAGGTCAAGGTACCGCCTCCTAGAACTAGGCATACGATGGAGTACTTAATTATGGAGGGAATGAAAAAGATGAATGCTTTACCTTTGCCTCAAGCCTTCGTAAGCCCATCGTATCCTTATTACCCTTGGCAACCCTATCAGCCTTATCGATTTCACACATATTACGTTATGGGTTACCCGCCATTGTATCCGTCCTACTATAGCTATGAGCGGTTTGGTTCGTTGCATGGTCAGGTAATTAAGGACCACGGAAGAGAGCCGTTTGTAGTCAACATCGATCAAGTAACGAAACAGAACAACACGTACCGTACCGCTTTGTGGACAGGGGAACATTTCCAAGTCACCGTGATGAGCATTCCAGTTGGGGGAGACATAGGTTTAGAGGTACATCCTGCTACGGACCAATTCATTCGAATCGAAGAGGGGCAAGCACTCGTTCAAATGGGGGATTCCAAAGATAGTTTAGATTTCGTAGCAACTGCTTTTGATGATTATGCAATTATGATCCCTGCCGGAAAGTGGCATAATCTAACTAATACCGGAGATAAGTCGTTAAAAGTTTACGTCATTTATGCGCCCCCGGAGCATCCGTTTGGTACCATTCATGCAGCGAAAGCGGACGCAATGGCGTCCCATGATCATCTACGTTAGTAATTAAGCTGTCGACGCAGATGGTTTATTGTCCTTCCTAGCGTCGATCAACACTATGTGCTGAGATCCGTGTAAACCTAATTCATTCAGTGTCGACACACCAACACGAGCCGCGTCAATCTATTTACCGCGCTAATCTTAGGTTTAGTGAGGTAAAGAAAGTTGGGTTGAAAAAGTCAAGGTTTGATGTTACTGGTCAAAGATTAGTGCGGTAATTTTATCACAGAAACCCTTATACATCAAGGGCTGAGGCCCACTCAGCGTGACGTTCCTCCTATTGCTGACGGAGAAGAAGGTTTAGTGCAGAAGCGGCTGATCTTGTTGCAGCAATCAGCCTCCTTCTGCTGTGATTACTCCCCAGGCTTCGTTGTCATTAAGCTATACAATTTTGTGTGTGGCGGAAACTTGTCAGTAAATGGCACAAGGGAACTGCCGACCTTCATCAGACCATTCCCGGCGTCAACATTAGTGATATAGGAGAGTTGCGGGTCGGAAATATTGAGAAGCTCTGCAAGTTCCATCCGGTCGGTGCTGGCCTGATTCAGCATGACAATAAATTCACTATTCGCAAGCATGGTGCGGGCCGTATGACTTTGCAGCAGGTCGTCCACATTTTGTGTAATCCCCGTACAAAAAGCGCCATATTTTCGGACTCGCTTCCAGAGCGTGAACAGAAAGTTGGCGCTGTATTCATGTTGAAACAATAGATAAATTTCGTCGATGAAAATGAACGTATTTTTGCCTCTCGCACGATTTTGCGAAATCCGATTCAGGATGTTATCCAGTACCACCAGCATGCCCATCGGAAGAAGCTGTTTGCCAAGATCAAGAATATCGTAGCAAATGAGCCGATTATGAACATTGACGTTAGTCGGCTTGGCGAACGTATTCAAACTGCCAGAGGTAAACAGTTCGATGGCTAGCGCGATGTCCTGCGACTCCGGTTCTGCTTGCTTGAGCAGTTCCGCGCGAAAATCCTGCAATGTCGGCGGCTGTCCCTTATAGTTGCTCTGCAAATACTTGCGGTACACAGCAGCGGTACAGCGGTCGATGAGCGACTTCTCCTTGGCTCCAAGCTGATGTCCTCCGATCAACTGCTCGCACAACGATAGGACGAATTCCGATTTAAGAATGATTGGATTGGCTCCGTCGCCATAATCCCGGTTCATATCCATCGCATTGATATGGTTCGGCGAAGTCGCTGAGATATGAATCGTCTCGCCGCCCAGCGCATTCACCAGCGCCGAATACTCGCGTTCCGGATCGATCAGGATGATGTCGTCATCGCTCGCCAGTATCTGGTTGACGATTTCTCGCTTCGCGGTGAAGCTCTTGCCGGAACCGGATACGCCAAGGATAAAACTATTTCCGTTCAGCAGTTGCTTTCGATTGGCGACGATCATATTTTTGCTGATGACGTTTTGCCCGTAATAAATGCCGTCTGGATGCATGATCTCCTGCGCCCGAAACGGGATAAAGACAGCCGTACTTTCGGTCGTGAGCGTCCGCAAAGCATGAACCTTTCGCAACCCATACGGCAGCACCGTATTCAGACCTTCCATTTGCTGATAAGAGAGCGTGGAAAACTGGCACAAATGCTTGCGGGCCGTAGTGAGCAATGTCTCCGTATCGCTATCGAGTTGTTCTTTACTGTCCGCGACATGCACCATCGTAAGTAGTCCGAACATCATCCGCTGGTCGCGCGTGGTCAGGTCGCTGAGAAATTCTTTGCTCTCTTTGCGCTGCTGCTCCATGTCGTAAGGGACGACAGCAGAAAAGTTGTTGTTGCGATTTTGCCGCCGCTGCCAATTTGTAATGTTCGTCTCCACGCCGAGCAGGCGGTTTTCCACCTCGCGGACAGCTTCATCAGTCGGGATCGGGATGACATCAAGCGACAGCAGCAAGTTGCGGTTCAAGTCGCACAGTTCGGCTACCATGCTGTCCTTGATGTAGCTGGCGTAATCGCGGAGAAAGATGACCCGACCGTAGTAATGGCCCATCCGAAAATGATCTTTTGCAAACTCGAACGTGTCCGGGCAAATATAATCTTTGAAGTCGTGCCCTTTGCGCATCATCTCCTGCATGTCAAATCGAAAATCGGCTTCCTCGCCAATCCGAAAGAAGTCATGCAGAATACGCAGGCGGTCAGTCGCATCAAGTTCGGTACATTTCGAACCGAGACGGGAGAAATGCGCAGTCAACTCCGTGCCGACCCGCGCGAAGTAATGGCGGGCTTCATCCACGTTCTTTTTAAAGACGGAAATGGTGATGTATTTCTCTTGAATCGTTCCATTGGTGTTGCCGCCTGTCGCTTTGCCCAGTAACATATCGTTGTACTCTTGCCGATACGCATCCAGCTCGTCGTGCTGGAGCGGAATGAAAACAGAACGTTCCACATCTGCCTGATTAAGCCGACGATTGTGAATCGTAATCTTCGTCGTCGCGCCGCTGTCAAACGAATTGAGCAGTTCGGAGTAGGAGAGGAACATCGTCTCCTTGTCCTCTCGCGATGCGACAGCGTAGTTGATGTCCGCGAAACGGAACGACTTCGAGAATTTGTTACCGACAGCAAAAATCCCGTCCAGCCAGATGACGCGAATCGGGATCGCTTGTTGCACGCTTTTCGGGATAACGAATCGTTCCTTGTCCTGCTTCATGGTGCGCTTGAGCGTCTTAATCATTGCGCTTCATCCTTTCTTGCTCGTGCTTGTGCAGTCTTCCTTTCAGCGCTTCGTAGTACATGTTGGTCGAGCGGAAAACGAGCCGCCTTGGCATCAGGAACTCCGACTTCACATATGCCCACAATAGTTGCTCCGCCGTCATACCGTGATAGCGGATAAATCCGAGCGCGGCACAAGGGGCCGCTCCCAAAATGCACATCCAACTGAGCGTTTCCAGCCCGAAATGACTGCGCAGCCCGAAGTACAGTCCAATCGCCGCGGCGACCGCCAGAACAGAAAAAAAGAACTGCCGCAAGGACAGTCCGAAGAACAAGCTTTCCGTATAGTCCCGGATTTCCCGGTTAATTTTCACTTCCATTTAACCACATCCTCCGTTTGAGGTGTTCCGATTCGGCTGCCGCTTGTCTTAGCCCTCCGATTTGCATGATGCCGACTTTTTCGATGTTGAGAGCGATTCATCGGCGGGAAGAGGATCGGTCAGCAGCGCCATGACCAGTTGCGCGCCATCCCGCATGCCTTGCAAATACATGCGTTCATTTTCCATCGCCCGTGTTAAATGAGCCTTGTCCTCCCATTCCAGAAACACCGGGTGGGGCATGTTGCCGCTACAATCGACCATCGCTTGATTAGCCCTACTCTCTTCCTTGCGATACATGTTCAGTTCGGGGTCTCTTTCAAGTTGAGCCGCGACATGATCCAATCTCCGCTGAATCGCTTGTTGAAACCAAGACGGGAATACCATCGCCTTCTTCCTCCTTCGCCTCTGCGTTATCGCTAATGCTGCCCGCGTCCAGCGTTCTTTTCATGCAGTCGGACGATCAATTGATCGATCGTTCGGCTTTGCGCCTGAACCGCCTCATTTTCAGCCAGAGGGATTCCTTTTTCTAACGATTCGATCCCAAGTTCGTTTAATCTTCGGCGTTCCGCTTCCAATTGCGCCAGTAATCGATTCATCGGTTAGCCCTCCATGTCTGCGTGGAGTGGTGTCTTACGATGACTGACAAGTTGAATGCCCTCCATTTTAATGCGAAAATCGGTTTATTTTATTTTAATTCGAGTTTCGCATTAAAACAACGATGCACTCACGTACAATTTGGCTTGTAAGGTGGGTGCATGTCCATGAAGCATCGTAAAGAACCGCCGGGCGACAAAAATATAATCGGAACCCGTGTCGTCGCCCTTCGCAAAGCGAAGAAGATGAAACAGAAAGAATTTCTCGCCAGATTGCAAACGGTGGGGCTCGATATCAGCCCGACCAGTCTGTCACGGCTGGAAGGGCAATACCGACTTGTCCAAGATTACGAAGTCGTGGCGATCGCCAAAGCGCTGGACGTGTCTGTGCGAGAACTGCTGGGCGAAGCGTCGGAATAAGCCAATCAACGAATGAAGAAGATGCGCGAAGGTGTTGCGGCGTTACAGTCCCATCATTTCGCGCACGATGCGATCCGCCATTTTCACCGTACCGACGAGAACGAGCATGTTGAAAATGAGTTCCCCGATATAGGTCCATACCATTGTGACCGCACCTGCCCCCTCATCGACAGCCGGGGGAGCGGTGGCGAAGGCGGAGTAGATGATGCACGCCAGTACAATAATCGCGCCTTCCAGACAAGCTGCCGCGTATCCTTTCAGGAACGACTTGCCGATGTTTTGGCTTGGCTCCCCCGCGAATGCGGACAGCGGAACGGGGGCAATTGCCGTATATAAATAGATACGGAAAAAGCGCCCATACACCGAAAGGATCATCACAAAGGATAGTACTGTAATGAACAGACTACCAAGAATGGTGACGATCCACAGCGGAATGCTTTGCCAGAAGCCAACGTCTTCAATCGCTTGCGCAATCGTATCCGGCAAGGCCATTGCCTCTGACGTTCCGAACCCGGAACGTCCCATCATCGTCGAGATGATCCCCTGTACAATCGTAAATAGAGCCATCATCAACTCCAGCCCATAGGTTACGACCGCTTTCGCTAGCACAAAGCGGATAAACAGCTTTACGGCCATCTCCGGCTTTTTCACTTCCGCAAAACTGCCGGTCATCTTCACAACGCCAATCACAAAAAACAAGACCAAAAGCGCCAGTCCCGTAGCTTGCAGCGCACCGTGAATATCGATAATCACACGCCATACGCCGCCGCCCTTGAAATCCACTGGCGATTGGGTAACAAGGTGCCAGATTTCATTCATCTTATCGTTCCAGGTATCCAAGGCATTTTCGAGATTGTCGATAACCCAACTGTTTTTTGCCATATTCTCACCCCTTCCGTAAACGGGGAACAGACGAATCGTCCGCCCCCTTATGCAAAGCTTCAAGCTCATCCGGCAATCAGGGTAAGAATTTCCTTCGTAAACGTAATAATGACCCCTCCAGCGAGCGTCAGAAACCCGTTTGCACGCTGGGACGGGTCATGAGACTTTAGCGACAACCCAATCTGAACAATGCCAAAACCGAGAATAATCATGCCGATCGCACGGATTAAACCGAATATGAAGGTGGATAGGTTGTTGATTGTCGTCATCGGATCGCCCTCTGCATAAGCGGTAGAGATGAATACGGTTCCCGTTAAGATCAGCATGACGTACAGGGCCAGCAGCCGTTTCATTTTGAATTTCAAGTTCATCATTCCCCTCGTAAAAATAGCGCCTCCACTTCTTCTTCCGACAGAAGCTCGTAATCCCCGTTTTCATGGAGGAACACGGATCGCCAATCCAGAGCCTGTTCCGTTCCGCCATGCTGGTAGGGAAGACCGTTGCCATCTGTCGTGAGCGAGACGTGGGGATGCCTTAGCAAATCATATTTGTCGTCCTGGACTGGACGTTCGCCACGGATAAAGAGCAGGGCATAGCGGTTATCCAGCAACCTCACCTCATCAGGCGTGAGCAATTCACGGCCTGACTGCTGGTAATTGATCGAATAACTGCCGCTTCGCCCCTTGCTCTGGCCGTAGGTATTGGTGTCAATCGTTTCCTTGCCGAGCAACTCGGAGACGTATTTGTGGGTGGACTGTTCGTTGCCGCCCAAGTACAAAAATTCATCGCAGTTGCCCACAATCGATTCCCATGCGTCCTTGTACAGCGCCTTGAGCTGCGCTAAATTTTGCAAAATGATGGAGACGGAAATTTCCCGGCTGCGCATCGTGGAGAGCAGCTTATCAAATTCGTCGGGAAGCGCCACATTGGCGAACTCGTCCATGACAAAGTGAACATGAATCGGGAGACGTCCGCCATGCCGATAGTCCGCCTCGTACATCAGGCATTGAAAAAGCTGCGTATACAGCATGCCGACAATGAAGTTGAAACTACTGTCGTTATCGGGAATGACGGCAAACATCGCCGTCTTCTTCTCACCCATAACGGACAATTCCATTTCGTCGACCATGCTTATCCCCACAATCGTATGCAGGTTGAACTTCTCTAACCGAACGCCGAGACCAATCAATATCGATTTAGCCGTTTTCCCCGCCGCCAACTTAAAAATGTTGTACTGCTTGACGGCCAAATGCTCCGGGTCGCGCATGGCCAGCCTTTCAAACAACTCGTCGAGCGGGCTTTGGTACGTTTCGTCCTCCTCCCGCACCTCCGCAGCAGCAATCATTTCCATGACCATTGGGAAATTTTGCTCCTCGGGCGGCGCTTCATATAGAAGGTACAGCACAAGCGCTTCCAGCAAAGCTGTCTCGGAACGCTCCCAAAAGGGGTCGTTTGTATTACTGCCCTTCGGTGTCGTATTGCGAATTAGATTGGTGACCAGTTTGAGAACGTCCTTGTCGTCTTGCAAATAGGCAAAGGGATTGTAGCCATGCGAACGGTGCGGATTGATTAGGTCCAGCACCTTGATATCGTAGCCTTTGGACTTGAGCAGATGCCCGGTATCGCGCAAAATCTCGCCCTTGGGATCGAGCACGACAAAGGACGTATGCGCCTGCATCACGTTCGGCTTGGCGTAAAACCGCGTTTTGCCGGACCCGGAGCCGCCCACGACGAGAACGTTCAGGTTTCGGCGGTGCTTGCGGCCGTCCAAGCCGATGCGAACCTGCTGTGTCAATATTTTGTTTTGCTCCGGCTGTTTGCTTCGGTATTTTGAATGAATCTGTCTGGCTTTGCCCCATCGCGCGCTGCCGTGCTCTTCGCGCCGCCGATAGTTGCGCGGCGACGCCAAATAGATGCCGACCGAAACGGCGTAAATGAGCGTAAACAGCAACAAGCTTCGTGGCGTATCATCGGCCCATTGAATCTGAAAGGGATGATAGATCGCTTCGCTGAGATACAGCAGAAGTACGGGTAATCCCTTGGACAAAGCAGGAGCGGCAAGCAGCGCCGCCCATACGACCGGAATATAAAAAACCACAAAGAGTAAAAGATTACTCCTTGCGGTTTCAGCGCGCCGCATGATGACTCCGGCGCTTTATCTTTCGATATGGGGCGTCAATCGCTTTCAGCAGTAAATCGTCAACAGGATCGGTCGACCGCTGCTTGCCGATCAAATCGTTGCGCAGCGCATTCAAGGCGTTGATGACAATGCCATGCTCGTAATGATCCATGCTCAGAATACGTTCTTCCTCTTTCATCGTCCTTCCTCCCAAGAAAAAATGAAGGTAGCTCCATGCGCCATTAACGGGCCGAATCGCTTCGACTCGGTTGCTGCTGCCGCTGCTGGGCCAGCATACGGTGCATACGACGGGAAATGTCGTGCGCCGCATCCTTCATCACCGTCAGCTCGGCGCGGATTTGCTGCGGCTCCATATCCTTGAGCCGTTCGGACACCCGGCCAAAGCGAAAGGAAGCCGTCTCGACGCCAAACTTTTTGCTAAGCATATACGCGGCGCAGTAAGCTTGAAAGTTAGTATCAGAACGGCTGTAGTTGTTATGGCCGCGATCGATTTCCGCATGCACCAGTTCCTGTGCGAGTGCTCGAAAAATATCACCGGCCCCAAGTCCACGGCGTATCACGATGTTTCGCGTATCCGGCTGATAAAGCGCATGTACTTCCGCAGGCAGGGCATCTCCAATCGTAATCGGCACAGGTGAGCGGTCCATCAACGCCTTTATGCGTGTGCGATCATCCGGGTAGATTGGCGGCTCCTTTTTCTGCGCGGTTGTTTGCGCAACGTCGAACATCTTCTTGGGGTTGTAGCTGATCGCGGTACTCCCATCTTCCCGCTTGTATTCCTCACCTGGCTCCATGATGTAAAAGCCGGTTTCCTTGCGACGGATATAGACGCCTTGTTCCTTCCAGCTATCAAAATCGGCAATGCGGGTGGCATCCGGGCGCTGCACCAGAATAAGCAGCGCATTAGCGACGCTGTAGAGATCAAAACGGCTTTGTACGTCCAGATAATGCTGAAATTGTTCGCCGTTTTGCGCAATGGCGGCTGTGGTAGCGTCAATCGTCTCATACGTCCACTGCCGCAGTTCTTGCTTTTTTTGCGCCCACGCTTCTTTGTCGAACGGCTGCTCACGCTGAGCGGAGGTAGTAGTGACTTGAGGCTGGAATAACTCGTCCAGTTCGCTCATTTCGATTTCCCTCGCTTTCGACTCCCTGTCGTCGGGACGGACGCTTTACTGCTGGACGCCGCCTTCCCGCGATCTCTGCGCTTAGGCAACGGCGGCTCCTGCTCCCGTTGCCGCCGTCTTGTCTCTGCTGCCCGGTTTTCCTCCCGAATTTCACGCAGCAATTGGCGGACGGACACTTTTTCCTTTGGCTTTTCGGGGTTAATCGTAACCTTTTCGTATGCCGCGCTGCGCCCGGAGGTAGGCGCGGACGGAGAGGACTGTTCCGTTGTCCTCTCCTCCTGTGTCGGCGGGAGGGGAAGCGGACGATCCGGTTCCGTTCGCTCGGCCTCCCGCTCCTCGGCCGCCGGATGATCGGTTCCCTGCTGCTCGTTTACCGGAGGAACCCCCTCCGGCGGTTCGGGCTTTCCCAGCAGTTCGTCCAAAAAATCTTCGTTCACTGCCCCCTCGTTTGATGCCGGAGATTCGCTGGTCCCACCCTCGGGCCCTGCCAAGACTTGCTCCAGCTCTTGCACCGCCCCTTTACTCTCGTCCGACTGCTTCTCGCTGCGGGACTTCACAATCTCCTGCTTGATACTGGCCGTATCTACGGTCGCCAGCTTGAAGCGCTCAACGATCCGGTTGATCTTGGACGCATCCTCGGCCCGCACCATTACGTCGCACAGCCCGTCCACATTTTTCTTGTCACGCAGCGCGCAATAGAGGACACCATACCGCTTAGCTTCTTTGCAAAAAGTCGGCAAGTCTTCATTTCGTACTGCAAACACCTTCAGTTCCTTGCCGCTGCGCAGCAAGCTTTCCAGACGAATGCGGCCTCTTGTTCGCTTTTGCCCTTGCAGGGCGGCGAACAAATAAACGGCCAGATGCTTCGCGCCTTCGCCGGAAATTTTCGCCATGACTTCAATGCCACGGAGACTCATGCTGACGACCTGATCGGCCGCCTCGGTTCCGCTGCTCATGGACATTTGCCTCCCTTCGTGTCGATTGGTCTTCCTCGTTACGTTGCAGCTTGTTTACCAGTTCGTCGGATCGGGCAAGAATGCCCGTACAAAGCCTCACCTCCTTTCGGAGCTTCGCAAGCTGACGGGAAAGCTCGGCGATTTGCGATTTATACGACTCGATTTGCTCGGGATGTTGGCAGCGGCGAAGCCGGTTGTACAGTATTTTGCGGGAGCCGTATCCTTGTTTCAACTCCGCTTGCAGCCCAGCATGATAAGCTGTCAATTGCGCCGTACTGGAAATGCGATGGCGACATAACAGCTTGGTTTGCTCCGTGATGGCCGTCAGGTGTCGCAAGTCTTCACGCAATAAAAAAGACGTCCGTTTGAGGGACACGCGGGAACGGGGTAGAATACCCATCTTGAATAAGTAACGCAGATACAAGGCTTGCAGACCACTAAATCTACGTCCGATGTGTAGGGTGCTGCGAACGATGACGGCTCGCCTGCGCCGCGGCAACGGCACTGGTGGCTGACGCTGCGGTAACTGGTTTTGCAGAATGCGTTGCTTTATCGCATGCTCCGTGTATTCGTCGCCAAGACTGCGCAATCGAACAAACCGCTCTTTGCCCGGCGGGCGTACAGCCAAATGCTTTACGGTCGACTTCATTTCATAACCCTGCTTTTGAAGGATCGCGAAGAATTGCGTCATCGTCATGGCAGCGACGATAGCGGCGTCGATGTCCTCGCGAATCAAGCCGCGCCAGGTCGGCTTGTTTTCCTGTTCCGCTCGCCACTCGCCATAATGCTTGGTCTTGCCCGGTTCCGGCTGCTCGATCACCGATAAGGCATGCTCCCGGCACAGTCGATCGGATGTTTGCCGCATAAGAGCGTAAGAGGCTTTGTTATCGTAGTAGCGCTTACCGTCCAGAAACGACACCGCATTAAGTACGAAATGATTGTGCAAATGCTCCTTGTCCAAATGGGTCGATACAATGACCTCAAAGCGCTCTCCCCATAGCTCCCGCGCCAGCTTGACGCCAATGGCATGCGCCATTTCCGGCGTCGTTTCGCCCGGTGCAAACGCCTGATACCCGTGAAAAGCCACAATGCCATCGGTCTTTTGAAATTGTCGTTTGGTTCGCTGCATTTGCTCATAAGCGGTAAGAGGATCGCAATTGATCCCGCTCACGTAAAGCTGCCTTTCCGTTTTGGCATCCGCGCTGGTATAGGCGAGCACCTGCTGCAAACCCTCATTCTCGACGCGCCTTTCATCAGTCTTTTCAGGATTAGTCGCGTAATCCAGCACGCGCTTGAGGCGGTCGGTAACGTCCCATATTGCGGTTGTCGCCATGTGTGCTGTGTCCCCTTCACGGTGGATGTACGTTAGGATTTCCTTGCGGCTCGGTTCTTGGTTCCGGTGCTGTCACGGCCTGCTGAATCTGCTGGACAGCGCGGCGCAAGTGGTCTGCTTCCTGCTGAAATGCTGTTCGATCCAGATGACCGGTCGCATGGGCCTTCGCGGCCAATTGATTAAGGTTATTGCCAATAGCGTGCAGCTCACGCATCAGCGCGAAATAGTCCGGTGGCGGCATCGCCTTCGGGACATAGCCATTAATCAGAGATCGAATATAACCTTCCTGTGAAAGTCCGGATTTTTTCGCACTCGCTTGGAGTCTTGCGTTTTCATCATTGTTCACCCATACCTGAATGCGAACCGCTCGTCTTCTCATCATTTTCACTTCTTTCTTCAAAAGAAATGGCCCGAATGAAAATGCAAAATGGCTTCTGCCGTTTCTGAAAAATACCGGTCATTGTTGGAACCTATATTCTTGATAAAACAGCGTGTTGTTGAGGTAGGGGTATTAGGGGCTTGCCCCTAACAAGCGAATTTGGGAGACCAAATTCAGTGCTTGCTGCAACACGAGACATTCGTCTCGCGTCGCCCTTCAAGGCACCTGCCGGGAAAAAGGGGAGAGGCATCGAGACGACAAAAGACGCTGATCGCTCAGCGTCTTCACGCGAAACATTAAGGTGGTTAACCTCCGAGCCGACTGTCAATACTCCTTTTGTCGATTTTCCGGCATACATCTTCCATCACCGATTGATGATCCAATTATCGAAATGCTTCTTCGCGTTTTTTTCGATAAACCTTCAAGTCTTCATTAATGTCTTTCCCGATGGGCGGCTCGTCGGAAATCGCGTAAGTTGGGCCGAGTAATTGTTGAATCATCGCTGCCGCAGAATGGCCCGGCTCATCGTTGTCCAAATGAAGCACTAAGCGCTCCACTTCCGGGTAGCTTTGCAGATAGTGGGTGAGTGCTGCCGGGGCAATGCCCTCATCCTTATTTTCTTTTGGGCTGTATATCCCGGCCAACGACAGTTGATGCGATTGTCTCCAGTCTTTCCCTGCAATTGTCTCAAGGGTGCAGTAGGATAAAAGGTCAATTGCACTTTCGAACAAATGCAGCTCGATGCCGTTGTCATCGGCCGGTATAGCGAACGAATACCGTTTATCGCTGCCTTGCGCTTCGCCCATATATCGGGTTTTGGTTGTCCCGCGTATCGCCGCATAGCGCGGAGTGCCTTGCAAATCAAACCCAACAAAAATCGCGTTGTGGTACATTCGGCTTTCGTACAGTCGTCCCGTTTTGAGACAAAAATCGATTACATCGCGAGCAATGCCGCGATTGGAGAGATAAGCGACGACGCGATTCGAAGTCTCATACGGTTCGGGTAGCTCCAGCCGCGCATTTGAAGAATCTTGCTGGAGGGCAGGAGTAGCTGGAGCCATGCGAACAGGTGGATTATCGTCAATTTGCAGCACCGCATCGGAAAACGACATGCCTCTTACTTTAATAAGGTAGTCTAGTGCAGAACGACCGCCGATCCCCCTAGACCACCAGAACCATTTACCGTTGGAGATTTTTAGGCTGTCATGGGTTCGGGTCGAATAGGCGTTGCGTGAGCAGCGAACCAGTTCGTATGGTTCAAAACATTGTAAATAGCTGAGCAGATCCCATTGCTTGGCACGTTCAATTTGCTCTTTGCTCACATAGCTCACGGTCGCCACTCCTCCTTGCGTACAAAAGAAAAGGCCCGTTGCATGATTCGCAACGAGCCGTCTGTCTTCCTGTACTTTCATGTTCGATTAGGCAATTCGCTTATTGTTGGAGAGGACGAAGCGCACGAACGGACTCCTCTGTCAGTCCTGTCGCCTCGGAAACCGCACTCACATCCAGCCCCATTTCCAAAAGCTTGATTGCTGTCGAGCCGCTGCATCCTGACTTAAAAATTCCAGCGTATCCATGGCTTTTTTCAACATCGGCTCCTTCATCGTCAACACCTCCCAATTTGATTTGTCCTTACTTTTTAAAAACATCAACCAATTCACAAGACCACCGTCATCCAGCTGAATGCTTTTCTTATCCAATTTTGCCAATTCAATCACACGGATCTCAATATCATCGAGTAAGGAGATTCCCGTATGATCCTCACGCAAATGAAACACATTGTGGTAGCGATCATTCGGCAAACTGTCATAATTCAGTATATTAATGGTTACGCATTTCTGAAGCATATTGTAATTGCCGCCACGAGGGATTTGATGATAGTACATCTCAGACCAATAAAATAACGTTCGTTTTTCCATATGATAAGGGTTGAACAATTGCATTTCGATATTCAGCAGCTCACCTTTGGCGGTGCGGGCCTTAATGTCCATGATCGACTGCTTATCGTCAGGACTGTCCGGCTCCGTATAAGGGTTCAGCAAGATAATTTCCGTCAGCGGAGGCTCTCCTGCCTCACGGAATGTACTATTTAAAAAAGCAAGGAGTACATCCCTGTTGTGCTCGCTTCCAAAAATACGCTTAAAAATAATATCCACTCTCGGATCAAGCAAGTCCTGCATCGGCAATCCCCCTTCTTTATCAGTATACCATTTTCGATTCATTCCATAAATGATGTTCATTTCCAAACGGAACAACGAACATTCCAACGCTCGCTCGTATTCTGTAAACGTATGAAGCGATCAGCGATCACGATTGACAGTCTTTCGTTCCTGCTGCTCGAGTTCTTCATCCGACACGCTGTCCACGGCTTCGTTTTCCCGTTTGTCCATGTTCAGCAGCACATTTAACTCCGCGAGCCGCGCGGACTTCGTTTGCAGTTCCTGTTCTTGTTTGAACGGTGCCTCGATCTGCTCCTTCGCCGTTACCATCTGTTGCTTGAGTGTTGCTAACTGCTCACGGCAATAGGCGAGCTTATTCGGCAAATCCGACAAGGTATTGTTTATTCGACTCATATTGCCGCCTGCGTCCGGTCCTAACGTAATCGTATGACCCAATGCGCCGCGCAGCGTCACCTTGTATTCCTTTGCAAAGCTATCAAACGATAGCCATAAAGAAAAGCCCATGTAACTGCCTGCTTCCTGCGGATCGGGAGAGGTCATGCCCTTACAGGCTTCCAGCAGGGCAGCGCCCGCCGTAGCACGTTCCGAGTACGTGTAATCCTTGATGGTCATACCGGGAAAACGGGAATCGTCGTTGCTAGCCTTTTCCGACGCTTGGGCGCGCATGAACAAGGCCACGTCCTGCTCATACCCAGCAATACGTTCCTCCGTTGACTTGATTTGCTGCGGCAGCATTTTGAGCAGCCGATCCTCAAGCGCATAACGCTGGCTTAAATGATTCGCCTTGAGCAGCTTGAGTTTCGACACTTGGATGTCGAGGTCCATCTTCTCCTTGATGTACGGATTGCCGGTCGCCAGCGCCTTGACTTCGGCATAGGACAAAGCCGTTTCATCAATGTCCTCGGCAGACCGAACCGGCGATTTACTGGTCATGATCTGCGAGATAAACCGTTGCTTGTTTTCCAGCGTTTGATAAAGGTAAGCGTCAAACGTGTTCTCTGTGACATAGCGGAAGATGTGAACCTCGCTGTTCTGGTTGCCTTGCCGAATAATCCGCCCGCTGCGCTGCTCCAGGTCGCGCGGACGCCACGGACAATCTAGGTCATGAAGCGCGATCAACTTGGTCTGGACGTTCGTTCCCGCGCCCATCTTAAACGTCGATCCAAGCAGCACCCGAACCTGCCCCGTTCGTACTTTCGCAAACAGTTCCTTTTTCTTTATCTCCGTGTTGGCGTCGTGAATGAAGGCGATCTCCTCTGCCGGAACGCCTTTCTCCGTCAGTTTTCGCCGCAGCTCGTCATACACATTAAAGGTTCCGTCCTGCTTAGGAATGGAAAGGTCGCAAAAGACCAGCTGAGCGAGCCGCTGCTCCCGACTGTCGGCCCATTGCAGATAGACGTTATCCGCGCAGGCGCTTACTTTGCTGCCTTCGTCATCGGGCAGCATGGCGTTTGCCAGCCGTTGATCGAGGGCCAGCTTGCGTCCGTCGTTGGTGATCTTGAGCATGTTGTCTTCATGCGGCTCTACTCGCTTCGCTCGCACCAGTTCGGCGCGGCTGGCGAGATCCGCGACCATCTCACGCTGAAAATCGCTCGGCGGAACAGCGACGTTGTGAAAGTGGGCTTTGGGAACCGGAAGCTGGAGCATATCCGCTGTCTGAATGTCCGCCACTTCCTTAAAGACATTCATCAGCTCCGGCAAATTATAAAAACGGGCAAACCGCGTTTTCGCGCGATAGCCCGTTCCTTCCGGTGCCAATTCGATGGCGGTAACTGTTTCGCCAAATGTCGAAGCCCACGAATCAAAGTGCTGCAAGCCTTGCCCGCGCAGTCGCTCGTATTGCAAGTAGCGCTGCATCGTGTACATTTCGGTGATGGAGTTGGAGATCGGCGTACCCGTGGCAAAAATAATGCCCCGTCCTTCGGTCAATTCATCCAAATAGCGGCACTTGGCAAACATGTCCGATGACTTTTGCGCTTCGGTTTGCGACAGCCCGGCGACGTTGCGCATTTTCGTATAAAGGAACAGATTTTTATACGAGTCTGCTTCGTCGACGAATAATCGATCGATGCCGAGTTCCTCGAAGGTGACCACATCATCCTTACGGCTCGCGTCGCTCAACTTCTCCAGCTTGACCTGCAGCGTCTTCTTTGTCCGCTCAAGCTGCTTGATGGCGTACCGCTCGCCCTTGGCTTCCTTTAGCTCGCGGATGCCGCTTGTGATTTCGGATATTTGCTCGTAAAGCTGCTGCCGCTGGCGCTCCGCCGAGATCGGAATTTTTTCAAATTGCGAGTGGCCGATAATAATCGCGTCGTAATCGCCGGTGGCAATCCGTGCGCAGAACGTCTTCCGGTTCTTCGTTTCAAAATCCTTCTTGGTGGCGACCAGCGCGTTCGCGGACGGATAGAGCATCAAAAATTCCGCCGCCCATTGCTCGGTCAGATGGTTAGGGACAACCAGCATGCTTTTATTGCACAGGCCCAAATGCTTGCTTTCCATGGCTGCGGCGGTCATCGCAAAGGTTTTGCCCGCGCCGACGCAATGGGCAAACAGGGAATTGCCGCCATAGAGCGTTCGGGCAACCGCATTGACCTGATGCTGCCGCAACCGGATTTCCGGGTTCATTCCGGTGAAGCGAATATGACTTCCATCATATTCGCGCGGACGGATGGAATTGAACCGATCATTGTACAGTCGCGTGAGCCGCTCCCGGCGCTGCGGATCTTGCCATATCCAGTCCCGAAACGCTTCCTTCATGGCTTCCTGCTTTTGCTGTGCGATAGCCGTTTCCTGCTTGTTCAGCACCCGCTTTTCCACACCGTTTTCAACGGCCGTATCGAATATCCGAACATCCCGCAGATTCAGCGTATCTTCGAGAATTTTGTACGCATTGATGCGATTCGTACCGTAGGTGACATTTGCCTTAATATTGTTACTGCGATCATCGCTTTTGCCTTTGACGTTCCAGGCTGCTGTGTAGCCAGAATACATCACGTTGATAGCGGACTGGTACATGTACGGCGTATCCACCAGTTCGAAAATGAATGCCCGAATAACTTCCGGCGGTAGCCAGGTTGCGCCCAGTCGTACATCAATCTCGGAAGCGTCCAAGTCCTTCGGCTGCACGGCTTCCAGCGCTCTAACATTTTCAGCGTACTGCTCGGCATCATAGGCCGCAAAATGTTTGGCAGCACGCAGCTTTTCACGCACATTGCCCGATAGATACGCATCCGCTGTTTCGTATATCGGTTGTCCTTCTTCGTCCAGATTTTCAGGATTCGGGAAGATCACGCCGCGAAGCTCCTGCACAAGCCGTTCCTGCGCGAGTCCGGTCAACTCTGCCATATACGGCAGATCGACGCGAGCTTTCGTACCGATGGAAACCGCCAGCGCCTCCGAAGCCGTATCCACCTGTTTGATGTTGGCGCGTTGCCTTATGGTACGCTTCGTGAACATGTCCGCCTTGCGTAGCAATCGTCCTTCTTCATCTATGACTTCCAACGAACAGAGAAGGAAGTACGAGCTGTCATCCGAAAAGGCAAGGCTATTGGCGCGACTGTTAATCAGGCCGTATTGCGCTGTGAACCGTTCATATTGCGTATCCAGCTTGCGCTGCTGCTCCCTTATCGCTTCGTCGCTGTAATCCTCGGTTTGGTATTCGATCAGTTCGCGCACCGTGTCCCGAAGCTGAATCATGCCCTTGATGCGGCCGGACGCGGTTGCCGATGTTTCAACCGGACGCATTCGGCTGTTTTCCCGAAAATAGATACGTCTCTCGACCAGCGCAAAGCTGAAATTACGAACGGACGGGTCGGCAGGCAAGGAGGTTTCCTCCTCCTCCGGCTGTTCGTCCCGTTCCAACTCGACCCACTCCGCATGGATGTTTGCCAGCGCCTCGCGCAACAACTCGCCCATAGGAGCGTCTGGGTATGGCCGGCAGGTCGTTTCCTGCTGATTGCCGTACATCCGGTCGTCAAAGGCCATCGTGCCAAGCACCATATCGGGGCGAGCTGCAAAGTAAGCATTAACTGGAACACCGTCTGCTGTCTCACCTAGCGCAAGCCATTCCTCGGTTTGCTCGCTTACCGCCACCATACGGTCCCTTTTTTGTAAAAACAAAATGTCGGCGGTCACTTCAGTTCCAGCATTGGCCAGAAACGCATTGCTAGGCAACCGTACCGCACCAAGCAGCGCGGCCCGTTCTGCGATGTATTTTCGGACAGTTGGGTTTTGTTTGTCCATCGTCCCTTTCGACGTAATGAAGGCGACAATGCCGCCTGGACGAACCTTATCCAGCGTCTTCGCAAAGAAATAGTCGTGAATCAGAAACTTGTGCTTATCGTATTTTTTATCCGCTACGCCGTAGCCGCCGAATGGTACGTTGCCAATGGCGAGATCAAAAAAGCTATCCGGCAAGCTGGTCTGCTCGTAGCCGCTGACGGCAATCGACGCCTGCGGGTAGAGCTGCCGCGCAATGCGTCCGGTGATGCTATCCAGTTCAACGCCAAACAACCGAACGTTGGCAAACGACTCCGGCACTAAGCCGAAAAAGTTTCCAATGCCGCATGAAGGCTCCAGAACGTTGCCGCTGCGAAAGCCCATACTCTCCAGGCATTCGTACATTGCATTGATGACGACCGGAGATGTGTAATGGGCATTCAATGTAGAAGCGCGGGCGGACGCATACTCCTCTTGGTCCAGTAAATCTCGCAGCTCCGCATATTCGGTTCCCCATTGCGGATTCTCATCATCAAATGCTTGCGGAATCCCGCCCCAGCCCACATAACGGGCAAGCACGGCCTGTTCGTCCGCAGTTGCCTGACGGTTATCCTTCTCCAGTTGCCCGAGCAGCCGAATCGATTCCACATTCCATTTGTACTTGGTTTTCGCGCCGCCATGTCCCAATTCGTTATCCGTGATCCGGTAGTTGTTGGCCGGTGCCGATTCACGCCGGATCTCGATCTCGGGCGTGGCAGCGGAAGGAGCAACGGGAGATATCCTGTCCCCCTCATCATGTGCCGCTTGCTCCGGTTCGTCCACCAGTTCCGTGTCCCATTCCGTTTGTTCCGAATCCGATTCCCGCTGGCCGGAAATCAGATGATCGTTCAGCGAGTTCTCGCGCAGCATGCGCTCGAAATCCCGGCGATTCATTTCCTGCATGAATAACGGAAATTGAACGTCCTGCAGCACAACCTTTCGCGACTCCAGTTGCGCAATTTCGTATTCGTCCGCACCGATAAAGACTTTGCTGCCCTCGGTATACCCATAGTGCGCCCGAACCCGGTTGGGCATTTGCTGTGATTCATCCGGCTGCAATTCCGATAGCGGCAGATTGTGTTCCGTCTTTTCCGCCGCGCGCTGCCTGCGCTTCTCCTCCTGCTGCTCGGCATAGGCAGGCAATCGTTCTTCTTCCTGGCGGTTTAGATAGCGGTTCGCTACCAGCAGCTCGCCAATGCGCTTTTGCACCTTGATCCACGGCAACACAACCCGAACATCCGGGTTCATAATGGAACCGCGTGTCAGCGTAATTCCCTTACTATCGTGATTTTCATGAATATCGGTGCCGATCAGAGCAGGGAGGCGTCCGCCAGTGCCATATTCCCGTTTCAGAAAAACAGCATTCTCCTGCGTCGATAACGACTGTTGAAAAAATAGCGCGATGCGAAGCTTTCCGTTCTCAAAACCACTTCCACCTTGCAGAACAGCGTCGATGGCCGCTTGAGGAAGTGAAAAAGCGGAGGCTTTTTCGTCCTCCGCTTGCTTCATCCATAATGTTTGCTGCTGAATAGAAGGCACCGATTTATGAGCAGGATCAAACTCGTTAAGGAGAATCATGCTGGAAAAATGTCCGGCAATAACCGACCAATCGTAAAAGCTCTGCGCCGTCCGATGCTCTGTCGATCCCGTCCAAAGATGCAGTACGTTGCGGTACGGCTCAAAACCGGCCTTTATGTCATCATCTAGTGTTAACTCCGTAATTCCCGGAGGGAACAGACTGCGTATATACAGCGTTCGTTCCCGATCTTCCTTATGCACGTCGAAAAAGGCTTCGATAGCCGCCTTGCTCTCGGAAAGCGGCGCGGCGCGAAGCATATCGTTGATGATCGCTTGGTCATGAAAAAACGGAAGACTTCTGTCCTCCGTTTCCCGGTCGTACCATTTTAGTGATAGATCAGTTCCGTGAGAATCAGTTCCTCGGCCTGTTGTTTCAGGCTGTTCATGTGACTCGTCCAGCCCATCGGGTCGGTCGCCTTGTCCGGGGCCGGATGCTGCCGGATCAGTTCCTGCATCGTCAGGTCGATCTGCTCCCGCGCTGTCCGATCGATGTCCGCCAGATGCCGGGTCAGTTGCTCCGACAGCATCAGGTGAGCGTAGGTTCCCTTCCGCTCCTCCTTGAGAAACGTCTTGCGCAACATCCCATATTTCCCGATGCTCATCGGTTCGGTCAGCGTCAGGTCGGGCAGCAGGTAATCCCCGCTCGGCGTGTAGGTCAGTTCCATGCTCCATCATCCTTTCGCGTGTTTTAGCTTCATTGTGCGGCAAGGATTCTGGCCTTGCAACGGTACGGCTCGCCTGACGCTCTTTTTTTCGCTGCTCGTCGCGGTGCATCGCCCGAACGGTGGATTCAATCTCGCGCAGCATCGTTTCAGCCACGTCGCTGATCGCCGCGCCCAAATGTGACAGTGCAGGGAGTGTATTGAAATAACCGACGCCGGAAAGATCGTCAACACTGATGTAATGGGAGGGTTCCAATCCGCAGCGTGTCAGCGCCATAAAGGCGACCGCGTATTGAGCGGCTTCTCTGAACAACAGTTCCACATGCGGCTCATCCAGTTCTTCCAGTAAGCTGTTGTCGCGCTCGGCTACCAGCATCCGCACGTAGTCGGCGCTGTGATCCTCCACCGCGTTTCGGGCAGCGGTCAACAGCACTTCGACCAGTTCCATCCCCGGCCCCGGTTCACTACCAAACGCATTTTCCAGCGTTTCGATGACGGCCTCCGTATCCGGCTCCTCCATGCGCCACAGGGAGACGGGTTGTCGGCTTCGGCTCTGCGTGTCCGACACATCGAAGACATGACGCAGCCCCAAATGACTGCCCCGATCCTCGATCAGCGCGATGCCTTTTGCGCCGCGCTTTACCCATCGGTTTAACCGTTTGTTCCATATTTCAATTGAAGCACAGGCTGTAGCATCGGGACGCTGCGCGTAGATCAAAAGTTGATCCTGAAACGGATACTTATAGTTCCAGGCCGCCGTCCGCAGAAAATCGGCCCAGCGCTCGGGGTGATCCGAAACCGCATGGGCCGTACTGGCGGCAAGCTCGGCCACTCGCTGCAACTTGGCTGTCAAAGGTCGCACCTCCTCATACGAAGGTAATTTGGTTCGTCAGGCGAATGCCTTCCTCGGAATATCGGGGCGTGAGCCGGATAAGTCCGTTTTGCTGAAGCCGATGCAGATTGCGACGGACAGCAGAAGCGGAAAGACCCACCTCTGCCGCAAGCCGTCTGGATGAAAGCAGTACCGTGCCGTTTCGTCCGCCTGCGCGATCCAGCAAATAGCTGTACAGCAGCTTCGCAGCAGGCGGAACCGATACGCCGGCCAGCAGCCGGTAACGGGCGAGATCATTCATAGAAGTACGTCCTCCTATCGTTCCGGCTCCGGCTTTTTCTTTGGCGCGGCGGGAGTTGAAGGCTGCTGCCGATGCTGTTCCGTCAGACGCTCGGGGCGGGCATAGCAATACAAGTAAAAATTATAATCTCCGGCAAAGGGAAAACAGCGCAAATAGTAACGATGTTCCTGTGTTTGCATGCAAAAACCGTACACATCCTTACTCCATCCACCGGGGATGAGAGCCTCCGGGTGCTTACTGCAAAATCTGAGCATCTGCTTGCGGCTTTTAAGCACACCCTGTTTTCCAATGGCTTGAACGACCTTCCCCAGTTCCGCTTCAAAAGCAGGGGTCTGCAAAGGAGAACTCCGGGTAAACCAGGACACCCAAAACTCCTCACCCGAGCGGCCGAAATCGCCGCGCAGATGGCCGATGCAACCACGCTGTATATTATCCTCGGCAGAACCGGAATAAAAATAAGCCGCATCCTCGGGTGCGGCGCTTTGAAGCTTCTCCATCTCTATTCCTCCCGGCTGGTGAATTTAGTGAGTGCCTCCCGTTCCGAAATCATCGTAGCTGGACAAATCGGCATGGTAAAACACAACATCGCCATCCAGTAGCGAGAACGTCGCCCTATATGGATCGACAAAGCTGCGTCCATAACCCTCCATCTGCCATTGATTATTAAGCGGCGCATTTTTGTACTGCAAATGCGGGTGGCCGACATCCTTATTGCGAATGGTTTCGATGTTGAAATTGACCACGATATAGCCGTCGCGCAGGAAGATCGGCGCATTGTCGTCCAGCCGGTGGGTGCGTCCGTACTCGGCTAGATTCATGCCTGCTGGCACTGCATAGGGAGCAGCGGGAAGACTATACTCGCCAAACCAGCGCTGCACCGAGGCATTGGCCCGCGTGGTGTCGATGCCGGACGGCACTTGCAAGCTGCCGATAAACGTCCGAATCTGCGGAGGCAACAGCATACCGTCGTAGCCGCCTACGTAAATCCGTTTTTGAGCGGCGTCCTTCAAAACTTGCTGGATATACGACGCCTGACTGCCCGAGGAACCGTTCAGCTTCCAGAGCGAGCTAGCCGTATTCGTTAGCTCTTGCTGCGGCACATTGCGCAAACGGGTGTCCAGGGTCACGAGCCGCTGCTCGGTATCCTCCGTGGAGCCAATCCGAATAAACCGCTCGTTGCCCGAATGATAGTACAAGTCCACCTGTTGCCGGTTTTTGCCCAGCTTGTCAACGAAGTAAAAGGTAGGCGTAACCTTCACGCCGTCGCCCGCGCCAAACATGTTGCCCAGCGTTTTGACTTCAAATTTGAAGTGATAGCCCGTTTTGACAGCGACGTTCTTCTTGCCACTCTCCGGGTGACTGCCCGGCCGGATCGGCAGCACGTAAGGGGCCGTATTGCCGCGCGCCGCGCCGTCGATCCCTTTTGTGCCAACCCAAAAGCTATTTCCGGTCGGAGTCGCGCTGCCTGTCGCCGTTCTGAACACCGTTTCCCACTGGTAGTCGGCGATATCGGTAATACGGAAGTCGAACAGACGGCCTATAACCTCGACGGCCACAACCTGCGTCGCCACATGATGGGCTAAGTCCAGATTGGCATTAGGTTGTGATGTGAATGAAGCCGGACTGTTTTCGGCAAACGTGCGGAACAACACATCATAGTTTCCCTCATCCACCCAAACGGGCATGTAAAAAGTAGTCGTTAGCTGGCCGACAGGAATCGAAGTCCAGGTGGCCTTCGGAACCAAGGTTGCATGGTCAGCCTTGTATACATCGAACGGGAACCTCACCTGCTTGTCGCGTACATATTTGGCATAGTCCCGGTTGCCGTAGCCCTTGATGTCCTTGTGTGCGCCGCTGGTTGGAATGGTAATAGTGAACGGTCTATCCAAAATAAGCGCGGCTCGTCCGGCTGTCGGCGTTGTCTTCTGGTTATGCGCCTGATCGTCGGATATGGATGCCTGATTGACAACGGGCGTATGCACCGTCACCGGGTTGATGCCATTGATCGGGTAGCTCTTGTTGTCACCGCCGCCAATGCCTTTAATGAGTGTATAATAAATCATGCCTGTGCTAGGTTGACTGGCTTTATTCGCTTTTCCAGCGTCAATGACATATCCCGAGCCGTACAGCACATTCTGACCGATCACGGTAGGAGCTGGAATCGTTCCGGGTGCTGGAGCCGTTTCCTCGACTGTCCGATTATCCATCACCGTACTGCCGTTAAACACGAGCGAATCGTTTTTCACTTTGATTTTACCGATGGCGTTTTCCGCATTGGACTTCCAATCCTCGTTCGGAATGGAAGGGCGGCTGGAACCGCCTGATATCGTCTGACCTGAGAGCGTCACGTTCGAGTAAACCGGGTCGGTCACATGTGCGCTAAGAGTTGCATCGTGTGCGGCGGATACCGCTGGAGGCGAATAGCCGCTCGGCTGGAGCGTTACCGTTCCAGAGGGCAACGCGTAATTGGCGACCGTCGCCTTTTGCAGACCGTACACTTCGAGATTTTGAATCGTCCAGAAGCTGTACTTGCGTTCAATCGCATAATTTTTCGTGACCGTTTGCGTCGCGGAACGCGGAACAAAGATCGTAGTCGAATTGCCCATGTCATCCGGTGGGCCAGGTCGTGGTTCCGTCCACGTAAGGGTATATGTTTTGCTTACCTGAATGGGGTATTGCTTCGTGCCCTTCGTTTCCGTGAATGTGTTGCGGTACAGGTACGATTTGGCTAATACATTCGCGTACAGGCTCTCCGAAGTCGGAATGCCTTGCAGCACATCGAAGTTTTCCGCGCCGCGCGTATCCGCTTTGATGACGGCGGAAGCGCCTGCGTCCATCGCTTCGGCTTGCTGGCTCGTGCCGGGTTGCGAAGTACCGCCGCCACTGTCGCCTTTGTGTATCGTATGATCCGACGTGGAATCCCCGCTGTTACCGTTCGCATCTTTCACGACGACGGTAATTTTGACGGTCACACTAGAGCCGGAGTTGAACGGGATTTTGATCGGTAGTGTTTTACTCGCTGTCAGTCCGCTGAGCGAGCCAGACTTGTCGCTCGGCGTAACGAATGTTGCGTTCTCTATTTTGGTGATCTCATACGACTTGAGCGGCGTTGACGACATTGCCTCAAATATAAAATCCCCATTCACTGTCGTAATCGAAGCATCGACGTTGTCTGGCGCGTCGATACGGGATGTCACCGTGATCGGGGAGGGGATTTTATAGATGCCGACGAAGTTGGAGCCGCCAGCGCCGACCAGGATGGAGCGTTCGCGCAGCTTCGCGTCTCCTTTTTCCTGTATGAACAGCTTCTCGTCCGGCTTATTGTTGTTTGTTATATAAGACCGGATGATTTCATATATCTGGCCTCCAGATGTGAGTTGCGGTTCGAACGTATGGTTCGCTTCATCTCCAGTCTCGTAGACGCCTTTATCGACTTCCTTGAGCTTCGTACCATCTTCCTTCTGATAGATCGCCTTCACCGGGTTATTTTCAGCGTATTCGGCAATCGCATCCGTTCCCCCGAGCGCCACCGTAAAGCTTCGCGTTCGCACCTTCGGGTTCGTATCGGGATCTTCCTGCAACCAATTTTTCTGCGTTAAGTCCTGCTTCGGCGATAGGTAGGAACGAACAATACTATACGTTTTCCCGTTATCCTCAATCGTCGCAGGAAACTCGTGATTGATCGTTTCGCCGACTTTGTAGTCGCCCTTATGGAACGTGACCTCCGGCTGCTGAATGACCTCTCCACTTACCGTTTTCGCAACGACATCGACAGGAAAATTAGCGCTGCGATAGGGGACGTGAATCCCGAAGTAATCATCGAGATCATCCGGGTGCGCCCAAGGTTCAGCGTATTTAATTTCGTTCAGCGTGTAAAATGGGCCTTTCCGCACATTTCCGTTGCCGTCGATGGATACCATGATCGCGTACAAGTACAGGTCGTCGTTGTCCTTGATGTCACCCATCCCTGCTTGCCACATGCCTTCTGTTACCAGCGCTTCGCTCACTTCGTAAAAAGTCGTAAGTGGTTCACCGGGAATTGGTTGGTTCGGCTCTTGACCGACTTGTCGCACTTGTTGATCTAAGAATGAAGCATGACTGCCGCTACGCGGATCGCCACATTGCTTAGATGACGTATTCGTGCAGAGTTGGTCACGACGCACCGTCCAACCTACCGTTCTGTAGCGGATGGACGAGGTTGCTGCCGTGCTAGTGATTTTGAAAGTGATAGCGCCATTCTCCGTCCTGACATCAGGTGTCGCCGCAAAAGTAGGCAGGGAGCCAAATAAAAAAGAGCATGCCAGCAGCACGCTCAACACAATTTTCATGAAGTTGTTTTTACGCATCTATTCCGAAGCCGCCTTTCGGATGACATGATGATAAAACAAACTGCCACTCGGACTGACCTTCAACGTGCTGCCCCAATCCCCTCCAACGTTGGTTGACAAAGAAATATCGGTATAACCTTCGTACCAAACACCTTTCTCAAACGTTTGTTTTTTCGGGAACCATTCGTCGTAAAGCAGATCTTTGCTTTCCTTGTAGGAGACAAACTTAATCCTGAACTTGGAGCGCACAAAATTGTCCCCGAATCCATTTCGATAAATCATAGATGGTTCAGGGTCAAGATAGCCTTCGATTTGAATTCTGTTTTCCTTAACCCAATCCACGTAGCGGCGTATATATTTCAACTCGGCTTCGGAGCTTTGTACTTTAGTGGCAAACACCGCCTGCGCCCACGCATCATCAATCGTGTTGTAATCGACATTGAGCCAGAGTGCGCCGAACGTTTTTAGCCGCCCCATCCAAATGTCTACATTGTGCTTGTTGAATTCAGGTATCGTTGAATAAAGGACAGATGATACCTTACTGTTCGATGGACGGGAGTACGGATAATCCATCTCGTACATCTCATTCGGAACGTCAGCAAGAATGTATGGATAATCACTCGCGTTCTTCGGCAAGTCGGTCGTGCGAATCAAGCGCCCCCATTGATCGGTCTGCGCTGCGCTATCTTCGCTGGTCTTGATAACCACGGTGTCTGTCGGATCGTCCCAATCCACCAAAGCGCCCAGCACTTCGCTGACGAAACGGAGCGGTACAAATGTCCGACCGCCGCTCAGGATGGCTTTCGTATCCAAAGTGACCGCTTCGCCATCTACCTGTACAACGTTCTGGTTAATCGTCAGAACGATAGATTGATCGTCTCTCGTAATCGGAACGGTCTGCGTTTTCGATTCCCAGCCGACCTTGGCTCCGAGCGATTCGGCGACAAAACGCACCGGGACGAGCGTCCGCCCGTTCTCATCAATAAACGCTTGCGCGTCGGGAAACCAGATTTTTTTGCCGTCCATGACGACGCTGACAAAGGCTGGCGGTTTACTGGCCGCGCTTGCCGTCAAACTGAATATACTTCCGAAAAGTGTCACAATGAGTAGGGGTACTAACTTTCTTTTCAATTGCCTCACTCCTTAAAGAAAATGTGCAGGACTGGAAAAACTTGCTGTTGCCTTCATCATAGTGCCGATTCTGCTGCCTGTCCACTATCCGGCAGTCTGCCCTCCGCAGGAAACATGGAGTCGTCCTCAACCGCCTGAACCAAGGCTTACGTATACGTCCCGGCTAGAAAGCTTAGCCGGGACAAGGCAGGGGCATATATCCCTTGCGCGCGGCTGCTTGCTCGCTGGCAAACGTTTCTTCAGCCGGATAGGTGTAACCGCAGGAACTGCGGTAATACACCTTCATGCTGCCTTTCTTGGCCCCAATGATCGTTGGACGTTTCACGATGCGGCTCCCGCCAAGCGCATAGCTGTTGTACACCTTCGCGCCCATCGGAATGCCTTGTACAAAGGCCAACACGCCCACATCATCCACCGTATTGTTCCAGTCCTCATCGGAGATCAGCGGCAAGGTGAACGTGTAGGTCAGGCCGTTTCGAGAGACGGCTTCGTTATACCGGTTGATCTGGTATGCCAGCTCGTCCTGTATGGACCGAACAATCGTGCTTCGTCGCACCTGCTCGAACAGCGCAGCATCCTGCAACAGCGGAATCGTCGTTTGCTGCCGGATGTCCTGCCGCAAGCCTTCATGCCAGCTTCGGCTGACCGCATCGTAGGCCAGCACCTGTTGGTCGAGCGTAAAAGACAGACTGTTGCCAGCCGAATCGGAATAAGCATATGGCTTCTTCGTTCCCCACGCCGGTTCCAAGACGGTTTTTCCGTCAATCCCCGTCCATTCTTGCTCGGAATAGACGTAAAATCCGTCGTACCCGACGATTACGATAGCCGGAATGTATCGATGCAAAGCGCCTTGCGTCACCGGATCATCCGCAATACCGAAACCCGCGTCCAGCGTCCGGTAGAAGGCCGCTATCGCTTCTTCCTTGTTCAGCGCGACACGTTTGGCCGAAGCATATTGCGCTTCCTGCTGCTGGCTAGCGTTAACGACGAGCAAGCTCGCGGCATCGTCTACCGCCGCATCCAGCGCAGCGTTGTATTTCATCTCCGTCAGCACCGTCCGCCGCAGCGTGTCCGTCTCATTCCGGTTGACGATCGCGAAGGGAAGGAACAACAGCGCGCCGACGATGGCCCATTCAATCCATTTCATTGCGTACCACCCCGCCATACGGAATCACGATTTTTTCATTCGGGCTGATGGTATTGTTCAGAAAATCGAAGAACAACGTGCCTGCCGTCCGGTTCGTATTGCGCACGATCACCGAGAAGCTGTCACCTGCGCGCATCTTGTAACGGCGGCTCGGGTCATCCTTTGCTGTCTGATTGTCTGGGAACAACACCGGCAGGATCTGCGCATTGAAAAACGCATCGTACTGTACTTCGTAACTGCCCTTAAAGGTTTCGGGCCGTGTCGGATCGTCGTAAACCGGCACGTACTTCTTGCTGTCATGTTCCATCTGAACGTCGAAGCTATTGCCGGTCGCCGCAAGCGCGGTCACGAAATCGTTGTACATCGTTGGCGTGATGCCGCCCTTGTCCCGAACCGCATCAACGAAGGCTGTCGTCGCGCGCAAGGCGACCAGTTCCGAAATATCGTCCTGCTGGTCAAAGGCAGCAGAGAGCGGGTAGAGATAGAGCAGCAGCACAGCGATCAGTACGGCGAAAATTTTGACCAAACTGTTCATGGCAGGCTCCTGAGTAGCAGACGCTGTAGGTAACCGGAAGCGTCCCGTTCATAGGCGGGACGATAACGCCCTGTGAGACGTATTCCTGCCGACGAGAGCTGCTCCCGTTCCAGCGGCGGCGCGAATCGAATGCCGTCAACAACCATTTCCGCATCCCCTTCACCCAAACGAGCGATGGCTTGCAACACTTCTGCACCGGATACCGAACCGTCGCCCGAGATCGGCGTATAGGTCTGGTGCAGGCTGCGATCCTGCGCTTGCCCGTTCACATAGGCAAGCCTATTGAGAGAAGCGCCGTTCTGAAACAGCATCAGACCGCTGCTTGCGGCCATGAGGAAAACGAGCAAGGCTGCGCTCATCTCCAGCATCGTTCTTGGCGCATGGTCCATGCGTTACACCTCCTTCATGACGAAAGCGTCCGGCTTTAACCCGGACGCTTTCGTTTGCCTCATTCCGCCTTATTGCTGCTGGAATACGATCCCGCGAATGACGTTGCTGCTGTCCAGCACCAGATGAGCGCGAAATTTACCGCTCGGATTCACGTAGTTGATGTCCGCCTCGTCTACAGTCTGGTTAATCTGGCCGGGGGCGGCTCCTTCGACCGTACCATAGGTGACGCTATCCAGCGGAACTCCGGTATTGATGATCTTGCCGTACCATTGGCCAGTCGGATTTTTGCCGGTTACGATCTGGATGCCGAACTGGTCCTGATCGCGGAACTTGCGCAGTGCATTGACCACCTGACTGCCCGAAAGCGTCGTATTGTCGTATACCGTGAACGCAGTCTGCGAAAGCTCTGTCTGAATGTTGCTGAAATTGCTTTGCGCCGCCTTGGTCGAATCCTGAGCAGAAATAAACAGCACGACTGCGAGGGTAATGAGCGCAATGGCGAGGAAGATACCTGCCGCCATGACTAGCGCTTTTTGGGCATTGGACATATTCGATTCTCTCCTTTGAAATGGGGAATAAAAAAACGTCTTCCCGTTGGTAAGGGAAAGCGTTCGTACCGACTACTGGATGCGTTGAAGCTGATCGTAGTAGGTTGTCATCTGCTGCAAGCTGACGACGACCAGCGGGATGACCAAATACCCGAATATCAGCGTCATTAAGGGGGCAAACCCAATCCAGCGGCCCCAGCCTGCCTTTTGTTCAATTAACTGTTCATACTCCTGCTTGCGTTGCTCCCGCGCAAACGCCTGCTCCGCTTCAAGATCGTCGAATGCCTGCCGGATGGTCAAATGCTGCGATGCCATCTCCAGCTTCTCAACGATCCGCACAAACGGCAGAAACGGCGCATCTTCTTTGAGCTGCGCTAGCGCCTGCTCCTCGCCCTGCTCAAAGTGAAGCAAGCAGGCTTGCAGCGGTTCCCTAAAAACCTGTGCAAACTGTTCCATCCATAGCAGAAGCTGTTCAACCGACATCCGGTCCATCCCGGCGAGCATGGCAATTACGGCTTGCAACTGATCCACCTCATGCTTCATCTCCATCTGCCGCATTCGCCGCTGAAACAGACGGATGCCGACCGGCAGCGCGTACCCGCCCCACCCCGCGGCGAAAGCCAGAAACGCTTCCCACCACGCCAGCAAAGGTTGATTCAGCTTCTCCAGCTTGTCCAGAATACGCCGCGCCGCCTCTCGAAGCTGATCCTCCTTGACCTGTACAGCCGTATCATTGCGTAGCAGGCTGATAACGCTATTTTCGCTTCGCGGCCTCACCTCCTTTAATTGATCGAGCATCCTGCGATCCAGCGCGGCGGCTTCCCACGCCTTCGCTTCCTCCTCCGGGGACAACTGCCCGAACAGCGTTCCAGGTTTTACCGGCGTATACAGCACCTGATGCCGCTCCGCTGTATGCAGCGACACGAGCAAGCCCATCACCGCCAAAAATGCTGCGGCCCCGGCTACGATCCGCTGCACATAAAACCATTCGAGACGCAAAGGGGAAGCTGTATCCTTGAGCAGCCGGGTCATCCGCTGCGCCTCCCGCGAGCCGGGGATCGGCCCCAACCGAAGGGCCAGCCAGCGCATCCACGGCCAGTCATAAGCCCGTTTCTCCCATCTTTTTCGGCTGGTGGGCCTTGTGGTCGCATCCAGCTCCGACAGGTTGCGCAGCAGCACGTAGCATAGCCACACGACGACAAGCAGACAGAGTTTGACGGCCCAGCCAAAAGCGCTGGCGTAGAAGGTGTCCATTGCCGGAAAAAAGTGGCTGGCCCAGGCTTCAATCGGATGGATAAACAGCAACGGCAGAAGCGCAATAACGGTCAGACCTTGCAGCAGGAAGCTAAGACGCTCGCGGCGCAGCAACTCCAGATTCAGTTCGACGGACAGCTTTTCCAGCCCCTTGAGGTAGACAGAGCCGGTTTCGGTTTGCTGGTCTCCGTGCTCCTTGATGAGATACGATAATCCGGCAAAGCCCTGCAAATAACGATTCGGAGCAAGCTCCACATATTGCGCCAGTTTTTCCTCGGCGTTGCTGTCCGTCAGCATGTCGTACAGCTCCTGCCCGTGCAGCGCCATTTCATACGGTGCGCTATCCGCCGACTCGTAAATAGCTTCCTCGACCATCCCGTGACGATGATAGTGGTGGCGTACATTGCCAAGAAACAGACGAAGCTGACGCAGCAGCCGCATTTCGAGCCGATGGATGCCCATATCCGAGAGGATGCCGTGACCGACCCAAAGACCCATGCCGAGCATCGCCATCGTGAAGGGATCGCGCACCGCCAAGACAAGCGGAACAGCGACCAGCAGCAGGACAAGCCACATCAGCAGCGCCGATTTCATCACCTCCAGTCGCAGCTTCCATTCGTCTCCGAGTCGCAGGATGACCAGCCGCCTGCGAAGATGCTGCAAGTACACACGTAAAATGGGCACCTGCTCGCAAACGCTGTATAACTGCTGCATGAAGCTGTAAATCGCCTGCTTGCGAGGTGCTTGCCCCGGCTTACGCAGCGCTTCATAGCGCCGGACTGCTGCCACCTCCGAATCACGGCGGGACAGCCACAGGAAGGCCGCGACCGCGGCAAGAAAAAGCACGGTTGCGATACCGAGCAAAGGGGACAGCCATTCCCGAATCATGTCTCATCCCCCCAATAGGATGCCAGAAACGCATCAAATACGGCTTGATCGGGGCCGCTCAGGTATTCTGCAATCTCATAGCGACTTTGCTCGGACAATGGATGAACGGCAACGTAACGGCCGTCGCGGTATTCGACGAGATTTCGGGCTGTGTACAGTGGGCGATCCGTCGAGCGGCGGAAGTATTCGAGCGCCGTTTCCATAAAAGCGGCCATTCTTTCGTCCTTTGTCATTTTCCCGCGAAAGGAATCCGGATAAGCGGCTTCCTGCGGTGCCTGGACGCATTCCGTAATGCGTTCGATATAGCGCCGTCCGTCCAGATCGCGGCGGAGGTGAATATCGAAGTTGACGACGCTGACGACTTGCTGCTCCGCCACACGCTCATTCGTAAACACCTTTGTTTTTAATAAGGAATTGCGCAGAGACAGCACAAGATCGCGAAAGGTTTTGGCGTGATGCGTGAACAAGGTGAATAAGGACGCCACCTGTGCCATCTGAACCATCCAGGCGGCAACCGGATCGGTCGCCACCTCGCCCAAAATGTTGACGGAGCCGTCCGTCTTCTTTTGGATATCCAGCCCCTGCTGACCGGAGATCGTCTCGGTTTCGCGCAGGCTGACGATGTTGCGTTGCGGATAAATTTTGCGCAATTGAAGCTCGAAGCTCATTTCCTGTACCCGGATGGGCAGCACTTCTGGAATATGGCGCACCATCGCCATGAGCAGCGTTGTTTTGCCGCTGCCCTGCGCGCCGGTAATGGCGGTGATTCGCGCACCCGACACCAAATAACGAATGAGGCCAATCGGCAATTCCGCCCCGTCGTCCTGAATCAACTGCTCCAGCGTAGCGCTTTGCACATCGAATTTGCGCACAAAAAAAGCCCACGATTCTGAAAATCGGGGGCGCAGCACGACGACGCGGGAGCCGTCTGCCATTTCATTGACCTTAAATCCGTTCGCCTCGGACAACTGGCCGGGAAAATTGTGCTTGTAGATGATCTGGCAAACGCGCCGCAGTTCTTGCTCGGAGCCAAAGGACAAAAAACTCAGGTGAATGGATTTGCCCTTGTAAAACAACCAAACACTATCATGTGAACGGGGCAGCGACTGAAGCTGTGCATCCTCCTCCAGCGACCATTCGCCCTCCCACATGAGCGGCGGCAGCCCGGATACGCCCCCGGATACGCCGTCCACACGCATGTCGCGCAGCTCGTCCACGACGCTGAATCCTTTGTAATGCTGATATATCCGCTGGACGACAAGCTGGAGCTTATCGTCCGACGTCAAACGCGGCGCTTCCCGAGCGAAGATGCTTCGAATATCCTCCGCCGTAATCCGGTACGTTTCAAGCTGACCTTCCTCGTTTCGTCTTTGCTGATCCAACTCGTAGGTTTGAATGAGCCGGTCGAGCGCATGAAGCCCGGCTTCCTTTTTATACGTGTGAAGCAGAATGTCAAACTGGTCTTGCGCGGAAAGAGACTCCGGCTGATGAAAAGGCAGCAGGAGGTTCAAATGTGCGTCGTCCAGTTCATAGCGCTGCGCGAGCAGGTCGGCAATGATCTCCTTGACATACTCCTTGTCCCGCAAGTCCCCGGAGGTGCAGCCCCGCAGAGCCTTTTTCAGCTCTGCCCGTTTGCTTTTTCTGCGGCGGTATTCCTCCTCTGACAAACCGAAGTCGGTCAGGTTGCTGCTGGTCAACTCGTGCAGCGTTGCCTTAACGAATGTGGTCATCGCCTCTAGCGTATATACCGACGTGTCGTCTGTCCGCTCCGGCAATCGTCGGCTCAGGCGTAAGTAAAGGAAGAAGATCGAAAGCAACAGGAGCGCAATCAGGATGAAAGTATTAAGCATGGCCGTCATGGTGTGTCGCCCACCTTTCCACCGAAAAGGGATTGCCTTGCGCCCGCGCTGTCGATCACAGCCTGCGCCAATCGGCGCACCTGCTGCACAAAAAGATGATTCTCATGGCCATTTGCTGTCTTCCGGTTGCGGAACCAGAAGGGAATTGCTTCGCCGTGCTGTACCGCATCCATCCAGCCTGTATGATGCGCAACAGGGTAAACGGACGTTCCTATGCGGAATTGGCGCATGAGATTTTTAACGGTAAGCGTCGAATAGGGATCGTATTGTCCGAATGCGAGCAGCGTCCTTCGGTCTTGCAGCATCGATGCTTCCTCCGATTGAAAAAATCGCTCCAGCAGGAGACGGTTTTGCGGTAGGCAGATGACCCATACGTCCGCTTGCTGCCGCAGCAACTCGTTCCAAGCCGACCCGCGGCCGCTTCCCCCGTCCAGCAGCACCACATCGTAAGCGCGGCGGGCAACCGCAAGCATCGGTGTGAGCCATTCCTTTGCCATTTCGATAAAGGCATCCTCCTGCTTGATGGAGCCGGGCAAAATATCGAGACGATCCCGCAGCAACGGATGGGCATAATCTCGCAGCATGACAGGCTCCAGCTTGCGGTTTTTCAGCAGTCGCAAAAGCGCATCAATTCCCGTGTCCGGGGCATGAATGCCATGCCATGCGGCAGGCCGGAAGTAAGCCCGCTCGACAGCGGCATAGCTGTTTTGCAAATGCCCCAGCAGCAGCAGTCGCGACGAATATTCCAGTCCCATGCACGTTGCCGCAGCGAGCAGATTGGTTGTGGTCCCTGCCTGACCGGGCACGGGACTCCAAAATACAACGGTAACTCCCATATGCGTTCTCCTTTCTACCAAACTCGCACTTTCTTCCGAGCGATCGACCAAGCCCGCCGCGCTGCCTTGCGGTCGCAATCTCCAAGCTGCTCAAGCATCGTCAGCTGCGTATAGCGGTATGCTCCGGAAAGACCTCGGAGGTCAATGCGGCCGTGGTGCTGGTTGTTCAAATCGGCGGCTGCGTCCCGCTCGTCCAAAGGAAAACGAAACACAGCTTCCTCCCATTGGATGTGCCGCAGCCGCATTTCGGCTCGCCAGGCAGCCAATTGACCCGGTATGGCGGGGGCAAGCATTTCAAAAAACATGACAGGCGATTCTGCATCCTGCAAGCCCAGTCGCAGCATCAGCTCCTCGTTTTTTTCCAGCGATAATCGCTTTCCATCCCAACACCACACCCGCTTGTCAAACTGGGACAGATTATGGCGGAAAACAAATTCCGTATGGTCCGTATCCACCAGCATGACGTCGTATGTCGGCGTCGTCCCGGCCTGTGCCAAGCCTCGCTCAAGCTGCTCGGGCGTGAGATAGCCGTAGGCCACATCCATACCCTCAAAATCTTGTACGGCGCTGCTGGTATAAGCATTCGGCAGATACCCCCGAATCGACTGCGCCATGGTGGAGTCCACTAGCAGCACTTTATGCCCAAGCGCCGCCAGCAAACGGCCCAGCACCAATAAGGCATGCGTCTTCTCCGCTACGCCGATAAAAACGATTTTTTTCATATTCGCACTCCTCATTGATTGAAGATGTCTTCCCATTTATCTCCGCTTGCCGGAGGAGCTTCGGTCGCCGGAGACGTACCCGACGGCAGTGATGGCGAATCGGCAGGAGGGGACGGCTGCTGACTTTTCGCAGTTGGAGAAGCTACTGTACCGGCAGAGTCACTTGATGCAGGCTGCGAACCACTCTTCGGAACCCTTGACTGCGGCGTGCTGGCTGGCTGTGTTTCGCTCATGGCATTGCCCTGCCGCGTCGTCGTCCGTTCGTTTTGCAACTGCTGCTGCACGGTTACGCTGCCGCTGGTGAAACGGAGCTTGTCCGATTCGCTGACCGCCTTCAAATTGCCATCCAGCGTTTGACGCAGCGTGCGGGCAAGCTCGATTTGCGCGGTTTCGAGCAGATTGGGATCGACCGCCATAAGATTCAATACCTTCTGATTCGCCGGATAGTTGACCACAGCCGCATCCTGTAAGCCCGGTTCGATGTAAGGGAGGGCATACAACCGCGCTCCCTGCAAGTAAGCATCGATAATCGCGCTGGACGTTTGGAGGATGTCCATCTCATTCAGTTCCAGCCATACGACAGTGCCGGACAACTCCTGTACCTTCTTTTTAGATAAGAGAACAAAGTCCTCGCCGGTTGGAAAGCCGATGCGAACGTCTATATATTGTGAAGGCTTGAGATTAGAGGGAAGCTGAATGACCTGAAACTCCTGTATGCGCAAATCCTTCGGAACGGCCTGTCCTTCGTACAACAGTGAGGAAAGCAGCGGCGTTCCCGGCGCAAGCTCAATCTTGGCGTTTTTGCCGATGATGCTTTCCCGGTCGGTGACTACGCCCGGTGGGACCAAACTGACGGGCATCTGAACGGCATTGAGGTCATCCGCTTTGAGCGCAACGCCTGCCGGTATCGTTTTTGCAGTCATCCAGACATTTCGGCTGTTTTGCTGTTCCTCATTTTTCAACTGCTGAATCTGACGCTCATACTCCTCTTTCATCTGTTGCTGCTTTTGCTGCTGGTCGGTGTGCTGCATCAGCATGTATAAGGCTGCTGCAACCAGCAGCGCCAAGCTGACCGCGATGGTTCCCATGACCAGCACCTTGCGGTGTCGATACGTCCATGACATCGTTCACGATCTCCTTTCATTAATAGAAGATTATCTTCGCTACTCTCAACGTGCTTCGTCTCGCGGACGCGGCTTCGATTGAGCTTTCTCCGCTTGTAGCTGTGCCAGCTTCTCGGCTGCCCACGCCGGTGTATGCTCCGGCTTCAGAAAGCCCATCAGGTCTTCCCGGTTATAGCGATATTCATCGCCTGAATAGAGCGTTTCAGCATAGACCGCCCGTCCACGCGAATGCCCCGAAGCCCCGAAACCTCCCGTTACCCAAACAAGCTGGTTGTCTGCCGTGCGAAACTCCGGCCGCAGCCATTCCGGACGGATCACAACAATCCTGCCGCTGAGTACATCATCACTTTTGATGGGCATGCATTGGGTGAGTTGAATGGGAGGCATCGGCTCCGTGATCGCAGAGCGCTCAATTTGGAGTTTCTCGATCTCCCACTGCAATAGCTTGGTAAACTCCCGCATCGCTTCCACATAATCCGCATATCCTTCTGCACCATAAAACTGATCTATGCCAAACAAATTGTTCTGCGAGCAGTAGCAAACCAGATAGGGCTTTTCAATATTCGTCATGTTGATGCCCAAAATAACCTCAACCCTGCCAATGGGCAGCGCCTGATAAACCTCATAATCGCCAGCCATTCGTTTCTCCTGCTCCATCGTCAGCCCTCCCGATTCGTTTTGTGGTCACGCTTCTTTTGTTCGCATTCGGCTTCTCGGGCCTGCCTGCAAAGCAGTTGTTCTTCCTCCTCGGACGGCCTGCTACGCGCAAAGCCCGGCTTTTCTTTCATCATGCGTTCATACTGACGCCGTTTTCCTTTCGTAAAGTCCATTGATTATCTCCTCCCCGAAAATGGACATAAAAAAAGCTCTCCGTCAGGGGAGAGGGTGCATGAACAGGGGCAGCATCGGATGAATTACCGTTCGTGCTCCCGCTGTCGCTTTTTATACCAGCTTTCCAGCAATTGCACGATCAAGTCTTCTTTTTGCTTTTCAGAAAAATCTCGCGGAAAAAAGCGTTCGATCCGCTCCCGCTGGATGCTCATTTTTTCTTTCTGATTCGGCTTTTCCTCCGTCAATATGGTGTAAATGACATCTGAATTCAGCCTGCCTTCCTGACTCATCTTTTTCATGCGCTGCGCCTGTGCCAGCGAAGGCGTGCAATCCTCGGCCTGCATGGTATCGAACAGGGCTTGCTGTTCTTTCTCGGCCAAGTATGACAGTTCAACGGCAGGATTAAAGGCAATCCGTTTGTCGTCTACCATTTCGAGAATTAGGGGAGTGAGTTCGGTCAATCGGATATACCGCTGAATCTGATTCCGGCTCTCACCTACTTGTTCTCCTAAAATCTCAACCGAATATTTTCCCTTTAAATCCTGCCCAACTTGGGTAGGATTTTCTTTGCTTGGCCTGCCTGCTTGCCGTTTCATTGCTGCAAGCTTCATCTTATAGGCAAACGCTTTTTCGCTTGGTGAGATATGCTCCCGTTGCAGATTACTGTCCACCATGATAATAGTCGCCTGATCGTCATCCAACTCGCGAACGAGACAAGGAATTGTCTCCATACCAGCCAATTTGCTTGCCTTCTTGCGACGGTGACCGGAAACCATTTCGTAACCGCCCTCCGCCTTCGGTCGAACCAGACCGGGAACAAGGACACCGTACTGCTTGACGCTATCCGCCATTTCTAACATCGCTTCATCCGCCCTTACCTTAAAGGGATGACCGGGAAAGTCGCTAATTTCAGCCAATGGAATATACATCACCTTTTCCCGTTGCGAATCGTTGCGGCTTTCCTCTGTCGAGAATAAATCATCGACTTTGGTCAGCTTTATGCTGGCGAGCCGATCTTCTTTCGCTGCCAATATCCTGCACCTCCTTCGTAAGTGCAGCGTAGGCTTTAGCAACCTGTCCGTTCGGATCGTGGGCATAAATGCTTTTGCCCTTGGCGCTCGTTTCCGCCGCGCGGATGGACATGGGGATTTCTGTATTGAATACACGCAGCTTATCCCCGTAATCCCGGCGCAGCACAAAAGAAATATCTTTTGCGAAATTGGTTCGGCTGTCTACCATCGTGAGCAGCACACCATCCACAGCCAGTTTCGGATTAATTTGACGCCGAACGCGGGCAACCGTCTGCAAAAGCTGTGTCATGCCTTTGGCGGGCAGATAGTGCGCCTGTACCGGGATAATGACGCTATCTGCCGCTGCCAATGCGTTGATCGTCATCATGCCCAAGCTGGGCATGCAGTCGATCAGGATATAATCGTAATCTGCTTTTACGGAATCGATGTACGAACGCATAATCGTTTCCCTGCTCATCGTATTGACGAGCGCCACTTCGACTGCCGATAATTCGATGTTTCCCGGCATCAGATCGATACCTTCGTGATGATGCAGAATACCTTCCTTCGGTTCATACGGTTCCTCCGTCATGCCTTTCACCAGCATCGTAGCCAGTGAAACGGATAGACTGTCTGGTTCATGGAAGCCTAGCGAATCCGTCAGGTTGCCCTGCGCATCCGCGTCCAACAGCAGAACCTTCTTGCCTTCCTCCGCCAAGCCAATGCCAAGATTGACCGCTGTTGTGGTTTTGCCGACGCCGCCTTTCTGATTGGCGAGGGCGATCACTTTGGACATGTTCATTAGTCTCCTTTCACGCAATAAGCCGGTTGCTCTGGAGTTCAGGACAACCGGCTCTTATAGGATATCTATATAAAAAGAGAGCGCCTGATCAGTGGCGTTCTCTTGAATATATCATATACATTTTTAGGGTCTTATTCTTCTTCTATTCTAAACAATTTGCTTTCCTGAGATAGTTCAACAACAATATGGGCTTTATCAAGCACGCTTACAGGCAACTTATCCTTTAGAATAGAAACAACCAATTGTATATTCTTTCTACTAACATAATCAGAAACCTTAATTAATTGATTATCGTGCATTAATTCTTTTTTGTCATTTAGAAGAAAGTGCAAGCTCGGTATCTTTTCCTCATCAGCAAATAATATAGCTGCAAGATCAAAACATAAAATCTCACCCTGTTTTTTTCCTGAGCTTAAATTAGCATTAAATGCACTAAATTTATATATTTGTTGTTGGCTCTTTTTGTGCATAACTTTATCATATTTCAATGCATACTTTTCACCGTAAAGTTCAAAAGAAATTTCAGAGAAATTTTTGTTGAACTTGTTAATTTGGCTTCTTAACTTCTCTTCAAAATTACCTGAAAATAATACATCATCAATCACTTTAATTTTAGCATTAATTTCTTCAATGTTCTTTTCTACTTCATCTAATTGTGAAATAATACTTTCATACTCACCCTTAGTTCTATACTTATCATTTAGTTCAGCTATAATTTTTTCAAGCTCCTCAAAAGAGTCACCTTTAGATATAGTCATCGCTAACTCTTTCTCCTGAATCAGCAATGAGTTCAAATTTTTTTCTTCCGTTTCGATTTTTACAAGTAACGAAGGTAAATCAGAAGTTATGAACTTAATTTTCTCAACAACCATATTATTATGGTATGTTACTAATTCTTCAAAAGTCTTTTGTATATTACCAATATTGGCCTTAGCCTCTGCGTAAATAACTTCCAATTGCTTTAAGTCAATATTAGCTTTACTATTTTCCATTTCCATTTGAGCCTCTTCAATGAGGTTCTTCCTAATGTTCATTTTACTTATGTTAGAACTGCTTTTATTAATTCGAAACTTTACAAAGTTAAGTTGCTCTAACTGACTTTCAAAATCTTCATTCAAATTGAAGGTTGACTTTTTCTCATTTAATTGGGTAATTTCCTCTTCAATCATTTCCAGAGCAATTTCATAAGCCGTTTTTGTTTGCTTTTTTTCCAACCTTTCTTTGAAGACTTCTTCTTGTTTTATTTTCGTCACTAATGCTTGCTTCTGCGCACCTTCGTCGAAGTCACAACCCAATAAGAATAAGTATAATGTCTCATACTCCACATCAGAGGAATACTTATCCAAAGTCTTTAGTGTATTACTTATATTCTCATCCTTATATCTAATATTGTGAGAGATGATCTGTCTGAATGTAGGTTTCTCCGAATTATGACTGGGAAAAAGAAGCCTTTGTAACTCGTCTTCAAAATCCTTTTCAAGAATTGGTTTTCCGTTAATTCTTCTAATGTTCTTTTTTCGTGGCAGAAAATTGCGTTCAATTATTACTTCATCTGATGTCTCATCTAATAAATCCTCAACAAGAGTAAGAGTAATCAATACTTCTTTAGCTACAAGAAAATCTTTAACCAAGTCATATACTTCTTTTTTATTCTCTGTATCCGAATATATTATGGAGGCGCTAGCTCCCAAGCAGAAATCAATTAGCTTCAATACTGTTGTTTTCCCCACATTATTTCCAGTCGATTTATCATCGTTGGATGGTGTTTCATCAATAATTAGGTTCAAGCCGGAATGAAAAGTTAGTTCTCTTATTGTTCCTGTACGACTAGTTATTTTCAACGTTTTTATGAACATAATTCCACCCATCCGTCATCGTCTATCTTGGCAGAATCAATAAGATACAGCCAATCTAAACAAAGCATAAAAATGGGAAACGACATATTATATTGGCTTCTAATTCTTTGATACAAATCAAAAACTTGCTGTTTGGCAAATTGTTTAAGTTCTTTCAAAATTAAAGCACCATTATAATAAATGCTAAGTTGAGGATGAATATTATCCGGCAACAACATGGCTATACCCCTCCGGATTCTTAAAAATTTTGCATCGTATAAAAGCATCTACAACTAAAATAAAAACGCAGAGTTCAAGCTCTTCATACGGAATTTCGATATAATTTTTGCTCTCGATGATTATTTTAGTTATGTTATCGATTATACTGTAGAAAAGTTCCTTTGAGTTAGTTTTTTCATGTTGAATCGTTGTGTATTGTTTTTTGATTATTTGAAAAACCGAAAAGCTTTTATTTGAACCTTCTCTATCGAACTCAGCATATTTTTCATCTAACTTTTGGTAGAATATCTTATAATCATCAATTGTATCTTTCACATCTGACAAATCGTTAAATATTATTTTCTTATCTATTTCAAAGGAATTTATTTCTGGAGATTCTATAACGTTTGTGAGATTCTCGCTTGCAAGAATATTAATGATAGTAGCAAGATTTGTATCAACTTTAAGTACATCAATATCATTCCCAAGTTCCTTTTTTACAAACTCAAATACCTCTCGCTGCTTATCGATTTCCATGTTTAGTACAACATTCAACAATGTATTTACATCAACAATGTCATCTGCGGGAGAAAATGCAGCATTATGTGGATTAATAAAGCTCGATTCCCGAAGCTTATTTGCATCCTTTGCAATTGAAATAAAAATGAAACGGTATCCTGGGTACTTAACAAATATATCCTTTTTTAAAGAGCTTTCAATTTTTTGCTTTGTGCAGGTTGAAGACACTTGGGCTACAACTTTGTGATTCACATCAACCAAATCAATGCCTTCAATATTCTGTTTTAGTATATTCAAATTGACCAACGTAAATCCAAGCAATAAGTTCATCAATTCTGCAAAAAACGTTTCTGAATAAATGTTTAGATCCAATAAATTTATTTTTCCTCGTTTCTCAATTCGTCTTGCCAAAACCTCCAGCTTTTCCTCTATATAGTTGAAGTATTTACTTCGATTCATTAGCCACATACCCCTTATATTCAAAAATGATTTAGTTGCTATGTTCATTGATTATTCGACAAATTATTGGAATTTCCTCTCGCATCGAAGTTTATTAAAAAGAACGCCTAATCAAGGACGCTCTCTATACTTCACTACATATCTACCCACCCGACGTCCAAATCCAAGTCCAAAACGACTGAAACCTCAATTTTGTCCTTCAGCAGCTTATTTTTGAAGTCGTTGCCGTCCGCCGTGAACGTCATAAATCGCGCAAAGTGTTGAAAACAAAGGATTTCTACGTATCGATTCGTTGTATTCCTATTACGCACTCCACATGCACCGTATGCGGGAACATATCCACCGGCGTAACCTCCACCGTCCGATACCCTCCATCTTCTAGCACCCTTAAATCCCTCGCCAGCGTAGACGGATTACAGCTCACATAAACTACACGCTCCGGCTTCATCTCAAGAATCGTGTCCAAGAGGCGTGGATCGCACCCTTTACGTGGCGGATCGACCACGATGACATCAGCCTCAATGCCCTGCTCTTTCCAGCGTGGAATCACGTCCTCAGACGCGCCGACTTCGAACTCCACATGCTTCATACCATTGAGCTCCGCATTCGCACGCGCATCCTCGATCGCTTCCTTCACGATCTCGACCCCATACACCTTCTTGGCATGTTGGGCTAAGAACAGAGATATCGTTCCGATGCCGCAATAGGCATCGATCACGGTCTCCTCCCCGGTCAATCCCGCATACTCCACCGTCTTGCCATACAGCACTTCGGTCTGAGCCGGGTTTACTTGGTAGAAGGAACGCGCAGATATCGCAAACTTCACATCGCCTATATAGTCATGGATGACCTCACGTCCCCACAAGACACGGGTCACATCCCCGAAAATCACGTTCGTTTTGCGTGTGTTCACATTCTGACAAACGCTTACCACGGCAGGGAGCTCTTCACGGATCGCAGAGATCCACTCGTTCACGCGCGGAATCCGCTCGCCGTTCGTAACGAGCACAATCATCATCTCCCGGGTAGAAAAACCTATCTTCACCACCACATGGCGAAGCAGGCCTTGGCCTGTCTCTTCATTGTAGGCGGTGATGCCTAGCTTCCGCCCGATAGCTTTGACGCGGCTGACGACCTCGTCGTTCTGTTCGTGCTGAATGAGGCACGTCTCCATGTCCACGATCCGGTGGCTGCCCCGGGCGTAGAAGCCGCCGACCAGGCCGCCTTCCGTTACGCCAATCGGCACCTGGGACTTGTTGCGGTAGCGCCAAGGCTCGCTCATACCGAGTGTCGGCCGCACAAGGATCCCCTCTTGATCTGTATCAACCCCGGACACAGCAGGATTCGCCCCATTGGTTTTAGAATTCTCAATGTCCCCTCCACCATCTGTGCCACTCCGCTCGCCGTCCACACGCGTTGCTCCAGCACCTTCCGCCTCACGCGCCACCCGCAGCTTCCCGATCCGCTCCAGGTTGTCCACCACCAGCTGGCGCTTCCACTCCAGCTGACCGGCATAATTCATATGCTGCAGCTGGCAGCCGCCGCATTGGTCGTAGATCGGGCACGGGGCCGCAATACGGTTCGGGCTCTGTTCGACCAGCTCCAGCAGCTTGGCGTAGCCATACTGCTTCTTGGTCTTGAGCACTTTCACCCGGGCCTTCTCGCCCGGCAGGGCACCCTGAACGAACAGGGTGTAGCCGTCCGCACGGCCAACCCCTTCCCCGTCATGGTTCATTCCTATAATATCGATCACGACCTCGTCGTTCTTGGCCACCGGCAGGTCCAGGAGGGCAGCCGAAGCCGCGGGCTTGCCGCTGCGGCGCGTGTCGCTTCCCTTGCGGTTCTTCTTCATGATGTGCTGTTCACTTCTTTCCGTTCAACTTGTCCCTTACCACTCTATATTCCCCATCGGAGTCCCATCCATAATAGAAGTTGTTCAAAAAGCTCGCTTTTGATCACGAAGTGAATCAGGAAGCCACTCGGCATCGAATCTTGAATTCAGCCGGGCCTTCCGGTGCTCACGTACCCAAGCGTACGCTCCACTCCTCAGTCCCTAGCTTCATCCAACCTTCTCGGTGCTGAAAACCGATCTTTTTGAACACGCACTTAATAAAAGCGGATGATCTTCCGTTAACCTTCATTCGCTTAAACAACAAAAAGCTCCCCCAAGGGAGCTTAGCGCACAAGCTCACGTCCATCATTATACGGGAGCCTCGTATGTTATTCAATCCATTCAGCCTGCAAATCCAATCATTTACTTACAAGAGCCTGGAGCCTAAGCGGCGATCCTCGGCCTGTTCCATCTCGATCAATGGCCCATCGCCCCAATCGCCTATCCATCGCTAATGCGGTCAGTCCCCGCTGAGCACTCGGCCGCAACCATTACGGCTTACGCGCCCCATGTCTTCCGCATTTCTACCATCCACCATCTCAGCCAAAAATCCTTAAATGCTGCGGCAGGACACGGAACGTGCCCGGCAGAACGCCGCCGAACTCGCCGTCCAGGTTCAGCTGAACCGGTCCCGGAGAGACGACCTCCATATAGTCGGTGCGGAAATGCACGACCCGCTTGTCGTTGATGTGCTCGCCGCGCAGGGCGAGCGTAGCTACACGCACGAACTCCGCCAGATTGCACTTGCGCAGCGCAATGACGTCGAACAGGCCGTCGTCGATGCTCGCGCCCGGCGCGATTTTGTCGAAGCCGCCGACCGAGTTGCTGTTCGCAATGAGGAACACCATGAATTCGTCATGGATCGCCGGATGACCGCTCGCGTTGATGATGAGCTCCTGCGGCGCGAGGCTGACCATTTTCTCGATCCCCTTCAAATAATACGCCAGCTGCCCGATCATCGTCTTCAGCTTGCTGGGCACCTCATATGTGAGCTCGGTCAGCGTACCGCCGCCCGCGATATTAATGAAGTAGCGATCATTCGCTTTGCCCACATCAATCGGACGCGTCTCGCCCCGAATCACCAGATCGCAGTACTCCTCCCAGTTCTTCGAGATACCGAGCGCCCGCGCAAAATCGTTCGTGGTGCCCAGCGGGAAAATACCCAGCGGCGGGAGATTATCCCTGCCGGCCATCCCGTTGATGACCTCATTAAGCGTACCGTCTCCGCCGGCTGCGATCACCAGATCGTATCCGCGCTCGACGGCATCCGCCGCCTCACGGGTCGCATCCCCCTCTCCGGTCGTTGCATGACAGGAGGTTTCGATGCCAGCACTGTCCAGACGGTGCAATATATCAGCAAGCCGACGCTTCATTTCCTCCCGGCCGGAGGTTGGGTTATAGATTAACCTTGCATTTCTCATTAACGATACGCCACCTACTTATGATTTCAAGGATAGAAGAAGAAGTTTGGCCTGCGACTCCATCCACTGCGGCAGCAGCGGATGCGGCAGCAAGGTTCTGCCGGAATATCGGCATTCCAGCCCCTCGAGCCGATCGGGTATAACCTTCTCCGTAAAATACCCCTCACTCAAAAAAAGCGGAGCTACGATCACATCGCAGCCGCGCTCCATCCATGCTGTCACCTTGTCCCGAACATCGCCGGGACTGAGTAAAGCATAATCCGCGCTTGTTCCGCTTACCTCGCTAACTCGCTGTGCCAAAGAGTTAATACCCTTTTCCCAGCGGCTGCGAAACAGATCATGCCGGCTCCCGTGTCCGACAAGGAGAATAACCTCCTTCGCCGGGTTCACGGACAGCTCTTTTACCTTATCCCATACCATGGCCGCAATCTCGGGGGCGTCGTCCATCGGCGTACCAAAATGAACCCGGGACTGGACCCGAAACGGCGCCAGGTTCGTCTCCATGTCCGGAACGGCCTTCGCTCCTATAGCATAAGCTATTTCGTCGACATGTGTGCTGCCGGACGAGACAAATAGAGGAATGACCACAATGTCGGTGACACCCTGGTCTTCCAAGGTCGTGATGCCGTCCTGAATCAGACGGCCCTCTACCAGTTCCAGGTACGAAGAGACGACCGGTATATCCATACGGGACGCCAGTCTGTGGACGGCTTCGTCCACAAGCGACACCCATTTCTGTTCACGCGAACCATGACTAATAACCAGCACACCCGGTTTCGTCATATTTTAACGCCCTAGACGCTCCAGCGTCATTTTATAACCGTCATTGCCGTAGTTCAGGCAACGCTTCACGCGCGAGATCGTTGCGGTGCTGGCTCCCGTTTCTGCTTCAATCTGGTTGTATGTGCATCCCTTGCCCAGCATGCGCGCCACTTCCAGCCGCTGCGACAAGGACTGAATTTCGTTAACGGTGCAGAGATCATCGAAGAATACATAACACTCTTCCACACTGCCCAGGGTTAATATCGCTTCGAATAATTGATCGATGCTTTTATCATTTAGCTTCTTTAATTGCACTGGATGATCATCCCCTATTGTTACTGTGTATAACACTCGCACTCCCATTGTACCCGAGCGGAACTAGTATTTTCAAGCATTAACGATTTCACGCACTACAGGACAACCATTACCCGGAGGCAGCATCCCTTATACACGCTCACATTTCACCGCTCCAGCGCTCGCCAAAATCTTCCTGGGCTATCGCCCGATTCCGCTCCTATCCCGAAAATCGGGTCATCCGCCTAAACCCATCGCCCGCCCGTATCATACAGTATAGTATCTTAACTCAAAAAGGAAAGTGATATCATGACGCGTCATTCTCACTATTATCACCGCCGACCCACTAATAACCAGCGCTCTCTCAATGAATATGAATCACTGCCGCAGACGCCATCGCCATACCCTGGCATTACTCCATACACCGATTATCCGGAAGTGGGTGAAACCGCGTTATATCCATATACCGACGGCGTAACCGACATGGAGGCATCGGCTTCGGCTCTGGCTCCATCCACGAACTCCGGCGGAGGCGGTCTGGCAGGTCTCCTTGGCGGAGGAGGCGGCAGCGGCGGTGGTGGCGGATTAGGCAAGCTCCTCGGCGGGCTCGGGGTCAACAATATGAGCGACATCAAGGGCCTCATCGATCGGATGGGGGGCATCGACGGCATCGTAAACAACATTGGCAAGGTACAAAAGGTTATGCAGGGCTTCCAGCAGCTTGCGCCCATCGTCTCTCTGCTTGCAGGCGCACTCGGCAAGAAGAAAGGCGGAGGCGGCAGCGGATCCTCTCCAAGCGCATTTACGGACCAGAATGAAGACGGCTACGAATATAAACCGCGAAGACGCCGTTCCTCGGGAAGCCGGCGCCGCTCCGGCTCGCGCAGAACATCCGGCTCTGGCAAAAAACGTCGCCGTTGATCTATGTAAATGGGTAAGCTATAAACCCTGCTGTGAGTCTCAGAAGCACCGCAGCCTCTGAACATCGAAGGATATAGCGACACGATGGGTTTAGCAGATACGTTCCTAAAACTCACCATAGGCGGAATCATCCGAACCATCATACATCATGCAGTTGGCTCCAGTCGGTTACCCAAGACTGGAGCCATATCCTTTTATCAACCTATGATATCCTCTTCAGCGCGTCCAGTCCCCTTCGGGGCCGGCTTCTTTATTCTCGGCGCTTTCGAGTGATTTTAACCGAAACCAATAGGATCCGCGCAGACCGGAACGCAGCAGCATCATAATGCTGCCCATCAGATACAGCACGGTCGGGATCCGTTTCATATGGGGATAGAACATGAGTATGCTGCCAGTGATGAACAACAGGCCGGTTGCAATCTCGCTGATGACCATGCCCACCTCATAACGGTTCGTCACGGCGAGCTTTCGTTTTCGTTTCCAAGCCAAGCGAAGCATCCGGCGCAGCAGCCGGGAACGCAAAGGCTCATCTGGTTGATGCGATGAACGCTTCTTGGGATGTGGTCTGAGCCTGAGTTTCATATGCAGTCCCTCCTCTGCAAGCCTTTACCCCTTACGGAGGAACAAGAAACGACAGCGATTTAGCATTCGCCTTATGATGCAGGACAACCTTACCTCATTTTAGATAACTGCATGGCAGGGACTTGGGCCGACAGATACTCCCGGCTGGCATCCTCTACCTTACGAATCGCATCACCATTTTTCACGTTAACCTATACTCAACAATGAACCTCTCTATTTAAACCAGCCTCTGCGCATAAACCACAACACCATGCCCCCGCCAAGCACGAACATAAGAAGGAGCACGAAGAAGTATCCATAATGCCACTCGAGCTCCGGCATATTCTCGAAATTCATCCCGTAAATCCCGGCAATCAGGGTAAGCGGCATGAAGATGGTTGTGATCACCGTCAGTGTCTTCATGATCGTGTTCATCCGATTCGAATTCACCGATATGTAGCTGTCCCGAAGGTCCGCCGTCATCTCGCGGTCGGCTTCGATCATGTCCGCCAGCTTCAGCAGATGGTCATAAATGTCGGAAAAATAAGCATGGTGCGCGTGGTGCTGCAAATGCTGCGAATTCACGATCCGGTACAGCAGATCCCGCATCGGCACGACCGTCCGCCGCAGGCGAAGCAGTCTGGAACGAAGCGCGAACACCTGATTCATAAGATCCTCGACCGAATCCTTTTCCCCATGGCTTTCCAGCTCGGCCAGCTCATCCTCGATGGCAAACAGGCTTGGAAAGTACTGATCCACCAGCTTATCCATGATCGTATAGGCCGTGAAGCTCGGGCCATCTTGACCCAGCGGTCCCTTGCCGGCGACCGAGAGCACGCGGTCCCAAGCTTCATCCATTTCGCGCATGGCTTTCTCGTGAAAAGATACAATATACGAAGGTGCCAGAAACAGATCCACCTCGACGACACCCAGCGTATCCGGCTGTAGGGCATGTAAGACTAAGAACTGCATCTGTTCGTAATAATCCAGCTTCGGCCGCTGCAGGATGTGCATGCAGTCCTCCACCGCCAGCGGATGAAAATGAAAATAGCTATCCAGCATCCGCGCCTCCTCCGGCGTCGGCTCACTGAAATCGACCCAGATCCAGATATAGTCCTCCATTCGAATCTCTTCGAGTGGAAGTCCGATTACCGCTTCATAGCTTGGGGTAATGGCTAACGTGCGAATCATGATAAGCTCTCCTTCCCAGCACCTTCTTGTTTCGTTAAACAAAAAAAGCCAATCGATTCCTGATTGGCCCCACAACTATCCATGATCTATGTGTAATTACGTTTTAGAAAAGAATTTTAAAGATGACTCCTGCCAGTACTGCCGTAATCGGAATCGTAATAAACCAGGTCACTACGATGCGTCCTGCAAGGGACCATTTCACGGCGGAGAAGCGTTTCGCTGAGCCTACGCCGAGAATCGCCGACGTAATGGCATGCGTCGTACTGATTGGCAAGTGAAGCAGCGTAGCCGAGAAGATGACGGATGCAGCCGAGAAATCCGCTGCGAAGCCGTTGATCGGCTCGATTTTGAAAATTTTCGTACCCATGGTTTTGATGATCTTCCAGCCACCCACCGAGGTTCCGAGTGCCATCGCTGTCGCTGCCGAAATTTTAACCCAGAGCGGAACTTCCATCTCTGTCAATTGACCGGAGGTAACCAGAGCAAAGGTGATAATCCCCATCGCCTTCTGTGCATCGTTGGTACCGTGCGTGAAGGATTGCAGTGCTGCCGTAAATATCTGCATCGTACGGAAGCCTTTATTCACGGTATGCGGACTGCGCTTGGCAAAGATGAACTTCAGCAGCTGCATGACCACATAACCGATCACAAACGCAAGAATAGGCGACAGAATCAGCGCTAATACGATATCCTTAAATCCGCCATAATTCAGCATGTCGCTTCCCGCGCCGACAAATACCGCACCGGCCAATGCCCCGATCAGAGCATGGGAAGAGGATGAAGGCAATCCGAACCACCAGGTAACCAGGTTCCAGATGATGGCTGCAAGCAATGTTGCAATAACTACCTCGATCCCGTTATCCAGCTTGGTCGGATCGGCGACGCTTCCGCCGATGGTTTTGGCAACCCCTGTGAACATCATCGCACCGACGAAGTTCATGCTCGCTGCAAGCAGTATGGCTACCCGCGGCTTCAGGGCCCTGGTCGAAACCGACGTTGCGATAGCATTCGCCGTATCGTGAAACCCGTTGATGAAGTCAAATGCAAGCGCCAAAAAAACAACAATTACTAATACTAACATCGTTGTATCCATTGTTCAAAGACTCCCTTACGAGTTGCGCATAATGATGGATTCCAGCATATTTGCCACGTCTTCGCAGGTGTCCGTGGTCGTTTCAAGACGTTCGTAAATCTCTTTTTTCTTGATCAGCAGAATCGGGTCAGAGACGGTGGCGAACAGATCCTTGATACAGATGCGCAGCAGCTCGTCGCCTTGGTTCTCCAGATCGTTCAAGCGGATCGTGTACTCACGAATAGCCAGAAGTTTTTTCTGAGAGAGCAAATGAATGGCCTTCTGAATTTCGTAAGCCGATTGACGCAAAATTTCGGCAAACTGCACCATGTACTCGTCAGGTTTCCCCAAATTGTACATATAGAAACGGGATGCCGTTGCTTCCAATCCGTCCATCACATCGTCCATGCTGGTTGTCAAGTCCATAATATCGTCGCGTTCGATTGGCGTGATAAACGTTTTGTTGAGCTCAGTAATGATGGTATGCGTATAGGTATCACACTGGGACTCGTATTTTTTCATTTCATTGGCAAATTCAAGCACATCTTGAAGATTGGAAACGTGCTGCGAAAAATAATCTGCGGCTTGTACCACCGTATCGGCCATATTCTCCAGCGTTTGGAAGAATATATCCTTCTTCTTCAATTTCATACTCTTAACCCCTTTTTTCGATAAATTGCCGCGAACGCCCTTATAAGATAGACAACCTTGACTATCTTATCACATCCATGGCAGGGTGTGTATAGAAAAGTAACACTCAAAAATGTAAGGAACTAACAGAATAGAAGATGCATGGATATCGCTTCATTTCCCTTGCCTATTAACATCTCCGTCTGCGTGCAAATTATCCCGATATGCATCCAACATCCACTTCTTATACATTAAGGATTCGTTATGGTCACATGGCTTTCAAAAGATGGCGAATTCGGCACAATGTTGAAATACGTCGTTCCCGGCACCAACGGCACTTCCTTGCCGTCCTTCACGAAACGGATCGCATCGCCCGCTGCGCGTACCCACTGCCCCTCGATGACTTCTCCGCGCTGGAACAGCATCGCTTTCCCGCCCGCTTCCACATTCACGGCAAGCCGGCCCACATCATCCAGCACTTTATGATCCGCCCCGAGCACGATGACATTCGCGGCCTCCAGCTGGACATTATCGTTAAGATCGACATGCGGCGATCCATTGACCCACCGTTTGTACGTATTGGACGAACCGTCATACTGATAAGCCACCACATAACTGTCTAGTAAAAATTTGATTTCGACCTTCTCCCCGGGTTCACCGGAAATAACCTCTAAAGGCGCCGTTCCCTCTGCACCTTCGCCGCTTGCAGCCGTCGGCTCCGAATAGAACGAATATTGCGGCACCTTCACGTCGTTGCCATAGTTAAGCTTGGCCGCTCCTTCACGGAGCTTCTCGTCGCTGGAATACAGATTATGCGGAGCTTTGCGTTCCTTGTCTCTCCAGAAATAGGAGCCAGCATTTCCGATCTCATCCATATCCTGCTTGCCTTGCTTTTGGATGATGCTATAAGCTTCAGGGCTGCCTCCCGCGTGGACCAGAACGCCGCCGTAGCTCTCGCCAAGATTAATGAGATAAGGACGAATGCTGCGAATCGGCCCGATCTTCTCAATGTCGCTCTGGCTTTGGAAAATGCCGATCAGTCGCGTGATCCCTCCCTCCGCCAGCACTTCATATACCATGTCCGCTTGTCCCAGACCCGACTGCGGCCTTGCCGCCGGTGCGTTATTGATCATAACGGCCAGCGGCCGCTGCGTCAGTGACGCTTCTAACGGCAATCCTGTCAGCGGTGCCTTATATGGAGAGGACGTTTCCTCTTGAGGCACTTCTACCGGCTCTTCGATCGGAGCCTCCACCACCGGTGCCGGAGCAGGCTCCGCCTGCTGTTTATCGCCGCCGCAGCCCGACAGCATAAGAACTGTCGCCATCGACATTAAGCTTGTCCTCCAGGCGAATTTTTGAAAAGACAAAGACCCTTTGCTAAACATATGGTTTCCCCCTATGAACGCTCCCATTACTTATTACCCTAAATTTCCAACCTATTTCCCCGAAATTTCCAACCGACAATCAACTTTAGTTTACATTTAATCACAAAATCCGTGCTTTGTCTGTATTTAGAAGAGATACCATCCTTTAATGAATCACCTTGACAGCATGGCTTGGCAGCAGCAGTTCCAACTCAAACCATGGTGAGGTTCTAAACGACCCGGTTTGTGACATAAAAAAGTCTCTTAGAAGGCATACGTATAGTGTGTATGCCTTTAAGAGACTTCCTGCTTCCATCCAATTATTTAGCCGCAGAAGTTTCCGAAGGGAAACAAGATGCCGATTGTCATCCGATCCGCAAACCAATATTGCCAAACTGCTCGCCCGCCGTCATCCGCCGGAACGCATCCAGTATCTCATCCAGCGGGTACATCCGGTCGATCAGGGGCGCAATGGTGTGCTCCTCCATGAACCGAAGCATCTCTCCGAACTCCTCGCGGCTCCCCATCGACGTACCGATCCAGGACAGCTGCGGAAAAAATAAAGCTCTCAGCGGAACCTCGACCGCGTCGCCGGAGCTGGCCCCAAAGCTGACGATCCGCCCATTCGGCTTGATCACTTCCAAGTATTGGGGAAAGGTAGCCGGACCGATACTATCCAGAATGACGTCCACCTTCTCCCCTTGCAGTTCTTCGCTCCAATCCCCGCTGCTCGAAAAAGCCTTATGCACAGAATAGCGCCGCGCTTCTTCGAGCTTGGCTTGGCTTCGGGAAGTGACGCTGACGACAGCCCCCGCAGTCTGGGCCATGAGCATGGCGTAGGTTGCAACCCCGCCTCCTATACCTGGTATAAGCACATGCTCGCCAGGCTTGATATGCGCCCTCGTAAACAGCGCACGGTAGGCCGTTAGCGCGGATAAAGGCAGTACTCCCGCTTCCTCCCATGTCAGGTATGTCGGCTTTCTGAAGGCATTGTCCGCTGGGATGACGACCGTTTCAGCAAACGTACCGTCCCTGGGTCCGCCCAAGATCTGCGGCACCACCGGGACCTCTTCGGTGTTATCCCAACCGATCGTCGGATGGATGATGACTTCCGTGCCGACTGTCAGCCCCCCCACTCCTTCACCCACGGCATCAATGATGCCTGCGCCGTCTGAGCCAAGAATGAGCGGTGCATCCGACGCATGACGTCCTTTCATCAGAAACAGATCGCGGTGATTGAGTCCGGCCGTCTTTAAACGGACCCGGATCTCACCGGGACCCGGTTGTTTCGATTCCATATTGCCGACCCGAAGTCCGTCCAGACCGCTCCGGCCGTGATGAATGGCTGCTTTCACATGAATCTCTCCCCTTCTTCCGGCTTGTGTAGGCCATGTTAGGTTCAATTGTATAGTTCGCCTCGGAGCATGTAAAATGAGTAGTAATGAATATGGCATTCAGTCAGAATGAAGTCAGGAAGGTGAGACTAATGGAGAGCGGAGATTTACGGATATTCCGAGCAGTAGCGGAGGAAGGCAGCATTACACGGGCGGCCCAACGCCTGCAGTATGTTCCCTCCAACGTCACGGGCCGGATCCGCCAGCTGGAGGACAGGCTCCAGACGGCCCTGTTTATCCGAAGCAATCGAGGGATGGAACTGACCCCGGCCGGCGAGCGCCTGCTTGGATACACGCGTCAAATTTTAAATTTGCTAGATGAAGCGGAGAAATCCGTACAGGCAGAGGATACGCCGCGGGGACCGCTACGAATCGGTGCGATTGAATCCACCGCCGCTGCATATCTGCCAGGACGCCTGGCCGACTATTATGCCCGTCACCCCGAGGTTAGCCTGTCCCTCACCACGGGCAACTCCAGCGTGCTGATGCAGCAAGTGCTGGACCGAGAACTGGACGGCGCTTTCGTGTACGGACCTTTGACGCATCCTCTACTGAAACAGATCCCTTCGTATAATGAGGAACTGGTGCTCATCTCCGAAGCCGGAGCGGCAAGCCAGCAGGAGCAGCTGCAGAAGCCGATGCTTATTTTGTCGACAGGCTGCACCCACCGATCCAGAGTGGAGCGCCTGCTGGCCGAGGCTGGCGTTCAACATCCGCAAATCATAGAGTTCGGTTCGCTCGAAGCCGTGTTAGGCGGGGTTGCTTCGGGTCTCGGCGTAGCGCTTCTCCCGAGGTCCAATGCCGTTTCGCTTTCCAACGAGAAAAACATTGCAGCCATGACACTGCCGGAGTCCTACCGCGAGGTCGTGGTGTATTTTATCTATCACCGCGACGTGCCGCTGAGCAGCGCCCTTCGAGCTTTTCTGGAGCCGGAGAATCAAAAATGATTGAAGTTTGACCCTCAAAGCGGGCACATCGGATCGAATGACCACAGCGTGAGAATCCCTGCACTCCTGAAAACGAAAACGATTGAGTAATCTAGTCAGTGGGAGGATTCGATTGAACGTTCACAAGTTTGTGATATTTATCACGTGTAATGTGAATATTTTCACTTATAATAAAGACATAGAGAAGGTGATCACTTCCCAAGGCAACAAGAACTAACAACAACGACATCAGAAACAACGGAATGACTCATTAATCCAAAAAATAAAAACTCATTTAAGGAGTGGTTTATATGTTTAACAATTGGCTGAGAACGAACAAAGTTGCAATGTGGCTGCTGACCTTCATCCGGGTCTATATCGGTTATGAATGGCTGACAGCAGGTTGGGGCAAATTGACAGGCGGCGGATTTGACGCTGGTGGGTTCCTCCAAGGCGCGATTGCCAATGCAACCGGCGATCACCCCGCCGTCCAAGGCTGGTGGGCAGCGTTCCTCGAACATGCGGCACTGCCGGGCGTGAAACTTTTCAACTTCATCATCCCGCTCGGTGAATTCCTGGTAGGTCTCGGTCTCATTCTCGGTACCTTCACCACCTTCGCCGCCCTGATGGGACTGGTCATGAACGCCGCGTTCCTCTTCTCGGGCACCGTGAGCACCAACGCCCAAATGTTACTGCTTGAAGTGCTGATCATCGTCGCTGCGGCCAACGCCGGTAAGATCGGTCTTGACCGTTGGGTTCTCCCTTACCTTCGCGGCCTGTGGAATAAAATGACCCACCGTGATCATGAACCCAAAGCACCGACAACTCATCTGAAAAAACGCACAGCTTAACCTTATAACAACCATAAAAAGACGTTGGAGAATTCCGGTTCTCCATCGTCTTTTTTTCGTGCCAAGAACCTATGCCAAATCGCAGCCTATGCGAATACTGTATTTAAATACAGATTTTTGCAAATATGAATAATTTGTTATGATGCGACATTATATAGATCGTTGCTGTTTTTTCGGCTTCCGTCGTGATTACAATTTTCAAATTCGCAAAAATCTGAAAACAAAAAAGAGAATGATTATTCATTGGAGGAGTGGTGCTGATGTTTATTCAATGGTTGCAATCAAGCAAAATCGCAATGTGGCTGCTGACGGTCATTCGGGTGTACGTCGGGTATAAATGGCTGACGGCAGGCTGGGGCAAGCTAACGGGAGGCTTCGATGCGACCGGATTTATGCAAGGGGCCATCGCCAAATCCACGGGTGAGCACCCTGCGGTTCAGGATTGGTGGGCCGTATTCCTGAAGCATGCCGCGCTGCCCGGCGTCAAATGGTTCAACGTCATCGTTCCACTGGGCGAATTCCTCGTCGGACTTGGCCTCATCCTCGGCACATTCACTGTGTTCGCAGCGCTGATGGGGCTCGTGATGAATGCTGCATATCTCTTTTCCGGTGCCATCAGCATCAACGGTCAGCTCCTGCTGCTAGAATTCCTGATCATCCTCTCAGCCGCCAACAGCGGAAAGATCGGGATCGACCGCTGGCTCATGCCCTACCTCCAAGATAAATTCACGCGCAAAGCAAAAATCAGCAGTGACCCCTCCTCTCTGCAGAATCAGGCAGTCTGATTTTACAAGGGATACGAGACTTTAGGGGCGGTGTAACCACAGAATATAATAAGGCGGATGGCGCTTGCCTCCCCAGTAATATGAATGGGGCTGCTGACTCCTCTAGATCCTAAATTGAGACCAACTCTTACGTCATGTCTAAAAATGAATGATTGATGCTTCTCCTCTCTCCGACCTCTTACAGCTTGATTTACCTTTATAAACCAACGGGTGACCGATGCCACCGGTACCGGTCATCCGTGTCTTATAACCATTTTGCCCCAAGTAACGATTTTACACCAAACCCAGCGGTGCTAGCGCTATACTATCTCCCAATGCGTTGCATCTTTATCTACACGCATCAGGTACTAGGTGTAGCTTTGCGCATACTGCTTACAACTTACTGGATTTTCTTTGCAGGCTTTGTACTTACTGGCTTTATTTATTCCTTGCTGGCCATTCTTGCTGACTCACTCTGCACGTCTGCACAGAATATTGTCACTCATATTACTTACTAACTACCTGCTTACTACCCATTTAACTTACTCCCGCAATACTTCTGACACCATGCTTAACACCACATTACTTACTAATTACTCGTTTACTGCCCATTTGCCTACTCCTGCAATCCTCCAGGCACCATGCTTTAGCAACACATACTTACTAATTACCTGCTTACTACCCATTTGCTTACTCCCACAATCCTCCAGGCACCATGCTTTAGCAACACATACTTACTAATTACTTGCTTGTTCCCCATTTAACCTATTAACCTACTCCCCCAAACGCTCCAGATACCATGCCTTACCACCACATTACTTACTAATTACCTGCTTACTACCCATTTGCCTACTCCCGCAAACTCCAGACAACATGCTTACTACCACATATCCTAGTGCGTATCTTCCCCTCACTGTCCCGTGTTTCTCCTACGTCTCCTCTATATATTGCACCTGTTCGCCCTCTCGCTTATCATCTGTCACTTCCCCCTGCGAACTCACAAATTAAAAGTTTTTTATGATTTTTATCACAAATGTGATTTTAATCACATATATTGTGATTTATTTCACTTATAATAAAGACATGAAAGAGATGATCATCTTCCTAAAGAACAACATCATAGAACTTCAGCACATCCGAGAATTGGCAAGGAAGCTTTCATAAAAAAGAAATCATACTTTTAAGGAGTGGTTTATATGTTTAACAACTGGCTGAGAACAAACAAATTGGCAATGTGGCTGCTGACCTTCATTCGGGTCTACATCGGTTATGAGTGGATGACGGCAGGTTGGGGTAAATTGACGGGCGGATTTGATGCAGGCGGTTTCCTGCAAGGCGCGATCGCCAAAGCAGCCGGCGATCACCCCGCAGTCCAAGGCTGGTGGGCGGCGTTTCTGGAGCATGCGGCACTGCCGGGAGTGAAGCTCTTCAACTTCATCATCCCGCTCGGTGAGTTCCTCGTAGGGGTCGGACTGATCCTCGGTACCTTCACTACCTTCGCCGCTCTGATGGGACTTGTGATGAACGCCGCATTCCTCTTCTCGGGTACGGTGAGCACCAACGCCCAGATGTTACTGCTTGAAGTGCTGATCATCGTCGCTGCTGCCAACGCGGGTAAAATCGGCCTCGACCATTGGGTTCTCCCTTACCTCCGCGGCCTGTGGAACAAAATGACGCACAGAACAACTAAAGGCGATGGCACGACGCACACACCTTTCAAAAAACAAACGGCATAAACATGGTAAGCATCTGCAACCAAAAAAACTAACCTATTGATTACACAGCCCGACTTGAGCAATCAAGCCGGGCTGTTTTTGTTGTGGTATACATTGGAGATTTGGCATACGTTGGAAGTTTGGCATATGGGTCGAGCACTGTCATACATCTCAGCTTTGTCATACATTTGAGCGTTGTGATACATTGAGCTTTGTGATACATTGAACTTTGTCTTACATTGAGCACTGTCATACATTGAACTTTTTGTGATACATTTGAGTGCCATACATCTGAGCGTTGTACTTACCTTCTAGCGTCGTACATAAGTTCGAGCGTAGTTCATACGGGCACTGCCTAGTCACTTAATATTTTAGCGGACTCAGCGGACCTTATTTTGTCCAAAAGGACCCTTTTTTTAACACGAACGGACCACAGATCCGTTATTCACCAAATGAGGTCCTCATTTTGCCGATTATCCGCTACTTAACGGATCGTGTGTCCGATAAACCCATCAAAAGCGAGCATATTGCGAAAATAGCGGATCTGAGGTCCAAGAGCGTCATACTTACGTTCGAGCGTCGTACTCACGTTCGAGCGTCGTACATAAGTTCGAGCGCAGTTCATACGGGTACTGCCTAGTCACTTGCAATTTTAGCGGACTCAGCAGACCTTATTTTTACTAAAAGCACCCTTTTTTTAACACGAACGGACCACAGATCCGTTATTCACCAAATAAGGTCCTCATTTTGCCGATTATCCGCTACTTAACGGATCGTGTGTCCGATAACCCCATCAAAAGCGAGCGTATTGCCAAAATAGCGGATCTGTGGTCCGATACTGCTGGGCCTAAGGACTGACCAAGTCACTGATCGGCAACTTATCGGGCTCTGTGTCCGGTAACTCCTGCAATACCGTGCCGTTAGCGAAAATAGCCGATCTGAGGTCCGTTACGGCCAGACCGTAACTCGTTTGACATACCATTTCCTTAGCGGTTGTATAGTTGAAGGATTTGGTTTCGGACTGCAGAAAAATCCCGATCAATAAAAAAGCCCATGCAATCCTACTTCCAGGACTGCATGGGCTTACCCAAGACCAAAGCTTGCTCAAAATATTATTTCTGCACCGCTGCTTTCAGAATATCGATCTTCTGTTCCCTGGTCATATCCCATGTGGTTGAAATGCTGTATTCAAAGCCGCCTTCATGCCAAAAAACGTATTTTGGATAGATATGCGCCGGGAAATCATCCTCAAAGAACCCTTTCTTCTTGCTTCCCTCTGGGTCCAATGTATATTTAGAAATGGCCAGTGTGTCTTTCCCGTTCGTATATTCAAGACGAATGGTTGCCGCCTCTTTCCAGTCTATCTTTTTCGCGTAGATGGGTTTTCCGCTCTCCTTGCCTTCGGCCCTTACTTCATCAAGGAACTTTCCTTCGGTTGGCCCTTCAATTCTCGCTTTGGAAAACTTATATCCCTCCGGCAAGTTGGCAGGCCGCTTCAGAATAGAACCCTCCAGCGTGGAAGCTCTATTCAAGTAGTCCTCGTAAGCAGTGAATTTTTCTATACCTCCCCAATAACTTAGGTCGAATCCGCTGTTAAGATCCTTATATTTATGATACAGAACATACATATCACCTGTCTCTTCGCTTAGCTTCTTCACTCTATTGGTCTCAGCTTCGATATACTTCTTATCCTCTGGAGTTAGAGCCTTGGCTGCTGCTTCTGCTTTTTTTTCGGCCTTTTCCAGTTCTTTTTTGTAAAGCTCGCGGTCAATATCCCCCTTGGGATAGATAATATCCGGCACGTTATTGACAACTTCTCCACCCTGTTCCGACTGCACGGAAGCCTTTGACGTGACGTTCCCTGCATCGCTTTCCTTAGCATTAACCAATGTCACGCTGCCTAGCGCGAGAATCATCGCCATCCCCAGAATGGACAGGCGATAGGATTTTTTGTGAAAATGTTTAATCATCGTAAGTCTCCTTTTCATTTGTTTATGCGTGGCGGACAGGCCGGCAAGCCCCGGCTGACGTTGGTTTCCTGAAAAATGGTCCAACACATGGATGATCGTTTGTCCGTATGCATTGTTTTGCTGCGGGCTCATCCGATTCAAGGCGCATGCATCGCAAGCCATCTCCTGGTCTTGTCTCGCTTTATGTACGGCTAGCCATAATAACGGATTAAACCAATGGATGATCAGGATGATATGCATTAACCAGTTCACTGCGACGTCCCGCCGCTGAATATGTGCGAACTCATGCGCCAGAATGTATTGAAGTTGATCCTTTTGCAGCGTGATGAGCAGACTGGGCGAGATGACGATCGCCGGTTTGTTAAAACCGACCACGGCAGGTCCAGGAATTCGCTCGCTGGCTACAAACTGCACGGTTTGCTTCACGCCTAATTGCTGTTTCGTCTCGTGAAACACGGTCAATAGAAAAGGCGTATCTATTTTTCGGCCCGTGCGCAGGGCTTGTTTCAATCGAAGCTGGTCGTATACCGTTTTCGCGGCAAGAAGCAGCACACCCGCAAGCCATCCCGACATCAGTATATTGGTGAAGCCTATCTGCTTGAACCCATTCCACCAATAACCGCTGTCCTGCACGGGTCCCGATTCAAGGGATGGAGCAGGTACTTCCGAAGTTCCGCTTGCTTCCGGGTGTATAGAGCGCTCAACATGAATCGCCGAGCTTATTCTCCCCGTTTCCTTCCAAAACGGTGAAACTTGAGTTTGTTGATGAATGCCGGGCACTATGGCCTCCAGAGACAAAACATTGTATAGGCTAAGCGAGGATTCCGGGGCCCAAGGGAGCAGCAAGCGAATGGCCACAGGAAACCAAAGCCAGTATCTCCATCTGGCTTCAATCTTGTTTTTCAGTAGAAATTGCAGCATCAGGACAAGGACGATCATGATGCCGGCCATGAACGATCCGCGAATGACCCAGCCGAAAAACAACAATAAATTTTCATGCAATGTATGACTCATCAGGGCTCTCTCTTTTCTGTTTCCCCGTCGCTGCTGTTCTCGTCAAACAAAGCCTTCAGATCCTCGATTTCTTGCGCATTCAGTTTTTTATCCTGCAGAAAGTTGGCCAGCATCGGCTTTAAAGCTCCCCCATAAAGTTTTTTCATGAAGGATTTGGTTTCGGACTGCAGATACTCCTGCTCGCTGATGATCGGATAAAATAGTTGGGTGCGCTTTGAACCCTTTTCCAGTTTCGCACCCGCTGCTTCCTTCTGCACCAGACGACTGAGGAGCGTCCGAGTTGTATTGGGGCTCCACCCCATCAGATCCGTCATTTTCTTTACGACCTCGCTGGAAGGACAGTCCGGATTAGCCCACAATACACGCATAATTTCCAGTTCTGCATCCGTAATCGGTGGTATTTGATTCATGCATGAAACCTCCAATGTCAATTCAATAAAACTACATGTGTAGTTATGTTAATGCTACGATTGTAGTTTGATAATGTCAACATGTTTGGTGAAGAAAATTTTCTCGGTTTAGTTACATGCAGTATACTTGTACCGCTTGTGGGAATGTTGATCTGCAAAAGAACTCATGCCATCCTATTTCCAGAGCTGTATGGCCTGTCCGCAAGTCCTGCAGCTGACGCAAATGTTATTTTTTCACCGCTGCTTTCAAAATCTCGACCTTCTGTTTCCTGGACATATCCAAAGAGGAGGTTGAAATGCTGTATTCGAATTTGCCGCCATCATACCAAAAAACGTATTTTGGAAAGACATGCGCCGGCAGCTTATCGTCAAAGAAACCTTTTTTCTTGCTTCCCTTCGAATCTACCGTATACTTGGAAAAGCCCAGCGTGTCTTTTCCGCTCGCATATTTAAGACGGATGGTTGCCGCTTCTTTCCAATCGATCTTTTTCACATAGATGGGCTTTCCGCTCTTCTTGCCTTCGGCCCTTACTTCATCAACGAACTTTCCTTCGGTCGGACCTTCAATGACCGCTGTTAAAAACTTGTATCCCTTTGGCAGGTTGGCAGGCTGCTTCAAGATGGACCCCTTCAGAGTTGAGGCTTTTTTCAAGTAGTCCTCGTATGAAGTGAATTCATGTATCCCTCCCCAATAGCTAATATCAAATCCGCTATTTAATTTTGGGTACTTATGATACAGAACGTACATATCACCCGACTCTTGGGCCAACTCCTTCACTCTCTGGATCTCATCCTCGATAAGCTTTTTTTCCTCTGCAGAGATAGACTTGGCTGTTTCGGCTGCTTTCTTGACAGCAGCTTTTGGGGCTTTTTCGTAGGATTGCGCCTTCGCCGCGAGGTTTACGGAAGAACCCATTAATAAAATGCTGCTTAGTGTCGCGATTGCTACTTTCGTTGCTGCTTTCATTTGGTAATACTCCTCTCCTGTTAATTTTTATTTACAAACTACAGATGTAGTTGCAAATCAATACTACAACTGTAGTTCAATTATGTCAACACGGTTTGTGTAGAAAAATTTTTTGGGGTTTGGTTGAATACAAAAAAAAGAGCCGCAGCGCCTGCGGATCATGGCGAAAAAAAGAGCCCATGCAATCTTATTCCAGACTGCATGGGCTTGTGTATAAGATCTATGGCACTACGTTCTTGTTCTCCGGCAAAATCAATCGAGCTAAGGTGTATCCCACCACCCCGCCTGAACATCTCATTTTTATCGGCCCACAACAAAAGCCGAGCTTGTAAACCAAGCCCGGCATCTCATTATTCGAATGACCAGCAGTTCAGACTCAAACTGCCATATTGGTAAGATTGAAACAATCGCTTTGCCTTGCGGCCGTTGTCGGCAGCACCCATTGCGTAGAACAAAGGGACAAAATGCTCCCGTCCATAAGAAGGGACAGCATCGCTGGCATGAGGCGCTTTTTTATCAAAAGCAAACAGATTATTCAGATTCCATTCCGTCAGCTGCTCCGCGATCCATTCATCGAATGCAGCCGCCCATTCATCAGGCTCATCGCTCTCGTGCACCATCCGCAGATTGTGCACCAAACCGCCGCTCCCGATAATCAGGATGCCTTCTTCACGCAGATCGGACAGCATCGTACCGATGGAATATTGTTCGTGCGGCGAGCGCTTGGAGTCCACGGACAAGGCCACCACGGGAATATTCGCATCGGGGTACATTTTTCGCAGAATGACCCATACGCCATGGTCCAGACCACGGCCGGTCACAGCTTTGGCATGCAGATTGTTAGCCTCAAAACGCTGACGAATCTGAGCAGCTAGCTCTGCACTGCCTGGAGCAGGATATGTGATCTTGTACATTTCCTCGGGAAATCCGTAAAAATCATGCATCGTGCCATGCTCGGCGTCTTCAGTAAGCCGCTGATCCGGATCGTCCCAATGGGCAGAAAATACAGCTATGCCCCTAGGCGTAGGCAGCTCCCGCCCCAACTGCTCAAGGAAGCGGGTGTACTCGTTGTCCTCCAGGGCCATCATCGGCGAACCATGGGCAATAAATAAAGCAGGTAACGTCATCGATGCCACCTCCAGCTTCAAAATCAAGGGACAACTCTATTGTACCGTTAAATCGCCCATTATGCCAAATAACTCCCTTAAATCATCCAGTGCTGCCATTCCTGCTGAATGTTCTCCTGCTCGTTCAACCAGTCCCGTGTCCGCTGAAGCAGCAGCTCGCGCTGTGGTCCGGCAGAGTACGTGTGATCGGCCTGGAAGATAATCTCCTTATCGCAGCGGCCTTCCTGGCGCATCCAGAACACTTTTTGATACAAAAATGCGTAATCCACCGGAATGACTTCATCCGAGGTACCATGTATCACCAGCACATTGCCCGTAAACTTGATTGCTTCTTGGAATGGCTGACCCTGTGCCAGCGATTCGAAAAAGACCGGGGTAAACGAGTATCCCAAATAATCGGCGGATCCCGACTTGACAGAGGTGTCGTATACATCGCGACCGGTGATTTTGACGATATCGTTGAACGGATATCCTACCGCAGACCACAGGATCAGATTCTTCACCCGCCGATCCCGAACGGCGGTCTGCAGGGCGACGGCGCCGCCCAAGCTATGTCCGATGAGTGTGATGCGCGTCGGATCGACATCGGTGCAGCTGAGTCCATAATCGAGGACGGAGCGCGTCTGGGCAATCATCGAATCGAGACCCTCGCTGCCATAATTGCCCGAGCTCTCCCCGCATCCGATGTAGTCGAACCGGATCACCATGTACCCGTCTTCGGCAAACGCACGTGCCGTTTTGACAAACAGCCGGTCCACGCCGATCCGGCTTCCAACGAAGCCGTGGCAGATAATGACCAGCGGGATCCGATTGCACCGGCCGCCTTGGGCCGCTTCCTTCAACGGGTAATGGATGGTTGCTGTAAGTTCCTCTTGATTATGCCGGATTGTAATTTGCCGCTCCATACCGATTCCTCCTTGCGATAACACGCCGTAATCATAATATAAATAATTCCGATAAGTTTAATATGAATTAATTAAACTTATCTTAGCATCGTGATTATGGATTGTCAACGCATGGCAGATCGACAAACGCGGCATATTTCTTCACGCCTGAATTAATTGTTTCTTCCAGCTATCGTGCCGCACCCTCAGCCTTACTCGTAGCTCTGGCGGAACATGGCATGGGTCTCTTCGCGCCCGCTCCAATCGTTCATCCAGGTCTTCCCGATGGGGTCGTTCTCCCATAAGCTTGATGCGGAAAGATCTGTTTCATCACCCTCGGAGGCGTATCCCCCTTCAGGCTGGCCAAATATCCCATCCGCTGTACTGCTGCCTGCAACAACATCTTGCCCATTGGCCGGCACAGCGTCTCCCCCATGCAATTCATCGTCAAAAAAGTTAGCACTCACCTGAGAACTCCTCCTTCTTATCCCTAAAGTGATTAGGGTGTCGTCTATAGATTCAGAATGCTTATTATTGTGAAATAGGAACGGCGGAATTATACCTAGTTCACGAATACGACATGGAATTTTCAAGCTACCTTGCATTGCAAGTGTGTTGTTGGTATGATATATTGCATAACAAGGTAGTCGACAGTTTGTCACTCGTCATTCATCATTTTCAATTGGCAGCCCTAGCCTCCACACGACTAACTACCTTGCATAGCAATATACTTGAAGGAGGATAATCCCATTCATGACCACCCAAAGTCAGATGCTAAAAGGCATTCTCGAAGGCTGCATTCTCTCGCTCATGGAGCATCAGGAGGTATACGGTTATGAGCTTAGCACGCTGCTGGAAGACAGTGGGCTAACGTTTGTGAGCGAAGGCAGCATTTATCCACTGCTGCTTCGCATGCAGAAAGAGCAGTTAATCGAAGGGACACTTCGGCCTGCGCCCGGTGCCGGGGGGCCACCCCGCAAATACTACAATTTGACCGACAAAGGCCGACAGGTTCTTCAACAATTCAAGGAGCATTGGGGAACGCTTAAAGATAGTGTGGACCACATTCTAACCCGCGGAGGACAGTGAACATGAATACCAAACAGATGATCAAAGAGAACAATCGACTCCAGGATGCCATGAAACCAAACAACCTGAGCTATTACCAGGACATGGTGGTCTATATCCGCAGCAGCTCGGTGCAGGAACAAAAAGGCGAGGAGCTGCTGCTCGAAATCGCCCAGCATCTGCTGGACGCCCAATCCAAAGGCAAAAGCGCCGAGGACGTATTCGGAAGCGATCCCGAATCCTACTGCAAAGAGCTGGTAGAACAGCTGCCAAAAATGAAGGGCCTCAGCAGTCTCCAATATCATCTCATGATCCCGTGGATTGCTTTAACCTGGTTTTTCTTCGTCCAAGCGCTGGTCGGGTTCATCACAATGTGGGCCGGGGGACCGGTTGAACGCATGACGCAGGTCCGTATTTCTACCCTGATTCTGATAGCAGGCGGTTCCTATGTGTTGATCCACGCATTGTTAAGATCGATGAAGAGCGACACCTTCAAGCCGGAGGAGGACAAGCGCAAGATTAATGTCCGCAATATGGGGATTTATGTCGCCATCACCGTATTGATTCTGGTTGCCGGCGTGTGGCTGGGGCGGCTGCTGCCGGTTCTGACGATAGCGCCATGGATCAGTCTCGTCATATTCCTGGTCGGAATCGCCGGGACGAAGCTTCTTTTTTCGAGCAAATAATACAAACTCGTCATGAATTCGCGGCTGGATCATAACAAAATCTTTAATATTTTTTCGTACATTGTAAACTAATGTTCTATAGAAGATGATAGGATAAGGGTAATGTGTGGTAAGGGAGGAATATATATGTCAAAATCCAAAAAATCCGCGATTGCTGCCATCCTTGCACTTATTCTAACGATCCAGACCGGCGTCATCGCTAACGCAGCACCTGCATCCGTATCCCAAGCTGGTTCAACCGCAGTTTCAAGCAAAGCTACCGCCTTCGGCAATGCAGTGTACAACAAAGCCAGTAAACTTCTGAAGGAAACTGACGTGGCTTATGCCAAGGCTTACATCACCAAGCATATCCGCAGCGTTACCCCGTATCAGGCGACCCTGCTGGTGCTCAAACTGGAGAACGCGATGAATGATGCACTCCCGGCAAAAACCGATAAGGTGTATGAAATCGGCATTCAGGATAAGCTGATGAACCTGTACAAATTCGGGGAGCCGATTAACACGACCATTAACAAAGCCAAGGACGACACGCTTCGGAAGGTGCTCATCAATCTGCGAGACAGCGGCTACAGACTGTATACGACCGAAGGCGTCATCTTCCCGATTATCGACTATACGACACTGAAACCATATAAGCCTTACATCAATAAGGATCTTCAAGCCTACATCGACATCATGATTGTGGAGTCCGAGAAGCCTGCGGTCAGTGATGCCGCCTTGGTCATCCCTTGGTCCGAGGTCATTGAACGTGGACTCGCGCAGGAGGCTTTTATCACGACATATCCTAAATCAAACCGGACCGCTGACGTGAAGCTGAAGCTTCGGTTTACGGAGCTGAGCTTATTCTACGGTTATAACAATACGCCGCTATTCAAGTACGAGGACAATCTACTTGATCCGGAAGTGCGACAAGCGTTCGATAGCGTGCTCAAGGACAGCGACGCCGTCTCCAAAAGCACTCTCCTGAAAAAGCTGAAGTCCTGGTCTGAAGTGCTTGAGAGCAACAAGGACAAGTTGACCCAGGAAGTGGAGCAGTATCGTGCGAAGGCGGTTCCACTCGACTAGAGGAACGAACCACAGACCATTCACCAACGTTAAACAAGATCGACAACCTAATGAATAGCTTATGAAAAAAAGCCGGATTCCCGTTTGTAGGAGAATCCGGCTTTTATACGTGGTCTGTGCCTATTTATCGCGGCCTGTGTAGCTCTTAAATCAGCAGATTGAACAGGTTCATGTTCTTGTTCAGCTCTGTATAATCCAGACCCTTGCGCTGCATCCGCTCTACCAGCGGACCGTAATCCTCGGGCCTTAACAGCTCGATGCCCACCAGGGCAGGCCCGTCTTCCTTGTTATGCTTCTTCGTGTATTCGAAGCGTGCGATATCGTCGTCGGGACCCAGCACTTCTTCCAGAAACTCGCGGAGTGCTCCCGCACGCTGCGGGAAGTTGATCATGAAGTAATGCTTCAGCCCTTCATAAATCAAGGAACGCTCCTTGATTTCCTGCATCCGGTCGATATCGTTATTGCCGCCGCTGATGATGCATACGACCGTTTTTCCGCGAATCCGGTCCCGGTTCATATCCAGCGCCGCCACGGCCAGCGACCCGGCAGGTTCTACAACGATCGCATTTTCGTTATACAGCTCCAGGATGGTGGTGCAGGCTTTTCCTTCCGGTACCGTCACGATGTCATCGACAAGCTCGCAGCAGATATCGTAGGTCAGCTGCCCGACACGCTTAACGGCTGCGCCATCCACGAATTTGTCGATCTCGTGCATGGTGACCACCTCACCCTGCTTCTTGGCCTCGATCATGGACGCTGCGCCGAGCGGTTCAACGCCAATGACTTGCGTCGTTGGGCTGACGGTTTTGACATATGTTGCTACGCCTGCGGCAAGACCGCCGCCGCCAATGGTGACAAACATATAATCAGCCGGAGCGTCCAGCTCCTCCATAACTTCCATCCCGATCGTGCCGTTGCCCGCGATGATCTTCGCTTCATCGAACGGGTGAATAAAGGTCATGCCATACTCATCACAAGCCTTGATCGCTTCAGCATAAGCATCGTCGAAGGTATCGCCTGTCAAAATGACCTCGACACTGCCCCCGCCAAAGCGCTTCACCTGCTTCACCTTCTGATTCGGGGTTGTACTCGGCATATAAATCTTGCCTCTAATATTCAGCGCATTACAGGAGAAAGCCACCCCTTGCGCATGGTTTCCCGCACTCGCGCACACGATCCCGTTACCACGTTCCTCGTCCGACAAGCTGCGAATCATATTGTAAGCGCCGCGGATCTTGAAGGAGCGAACCACCTGCAAGTCCTCGCGCTTCAAATACACTTCGCAGTCATACTTGGCTGACAGCACAGCGTCGCGCTGCAGTGGCGTCCGCACGATCACTTCACGAAGCACGTGGTGTGCGCGTACGATGTCCTCCATGCTGACTGCCCGTTTTGCCGTATACGTCTCTTCCATTCTCTCGATCACACTCCCACTTCGCTGCCAGGTAAACGTTGATCCTTCCGCTACCCTCATTTACGTATTTCTATTATTGTATCACTTTTCATGAAAATATCCCGCCCTTTTCTGGCAAGCTTTCGGAAACTGGAGATATTTTCAAGATCAGGAAGCCTGAATTCCAGTCGAATTCAGACCGCCCGCTTCTCTGACGCATTCCGCGAAAGCGGCAAACGCCTTGCTGCGGAATGATTCATTGCGACGAAGTAGCCGAGTCGTGGCGCTGCGATACTCTTCCGGTACGGGGTAGGCCGTTAATCCTGCATCGGACCAAGGAATCGCCGATGCCGGCAGAAGCGCGCAGCCCAGCTTGGCCCGTACGCAGCTGAGCATCGTCTCCAATGTGCTGATTTCGATCATGTTCGCTGCGGCGATCCCTTCGCTGCTAAGCCATTCTTCGTTAGACTTCCGGAACGGACATCCCTTGGGAAATACGATCCAAGAAGCACCCGTTAGTTCGAATGCCTTGAATGCCCCCTCATCTTCGGATTCCTCCGACGAAGCGAGCAGCGACACCTCCTCCCGGATTTCCAGCTCGCTCACAAGCAGCGACATATCATAATCACCGGTAATGAACGCACCGTCCAATCTACGGCTGAGCATGCCTTCATAATGCTGTGGAGATGTTCCGCTAACAAGAGATAGCGCGACCTCCGGATAGGTTCGTTGAAAGTGGGACAAGGACTGAATAAAGGATGGCGATGTCGCCATCGTCTCCACGACGCCGATCACAAGCGGACCGCATGGATAGGGCGGCTCCTTCACGGCGGCAACGGCTTCCTCAGCCATGTCTAGAATCTCCTTGGCATATCGATAGAGAACGAGCCCCCTTTCCGTGGGAGTGACTCCTTTGGGGTGCCTATCGAACAAAGGAACACCCAGCTCGGACTCCAGCTTGCGAATGCGCGCCGTCACGTTGGATTGCACATACCCCATCTTCTCGGCAGCACCTGATACGCTGCCTTCCTCCACGATGACGGCGATCGTCTTCAGATCCGTTAAGTCCATCCAGCACACCTTCTTGGTATCATTTTTTTTGATACATGTATTATTTTCTATCATTTTACAGTATAGACCATGCGAAATACAATCAGAACATACCCACTAACAAGCGTCGGTCGCCATAAGACTGATCAACCAATGAGGAGGACAAAACCATGCATTCATATCCCAACCTGCTAACCGAGGCTTCATTAGGATCTTTGAAATTGCCCAATCGGGCCGTACTCTCGCCCATGACTAGAACGAGCGCGGAGCCAAATGGCTTGGCAAACGACCGAATGGTCCGATACTATCAGAGATTCGCAAAGGGCGGGTTCGGTCTGATCATTACGGAAGGCCTTTATCCGGATGACGTTCAGAGCCAAAGCTATCTCAACCAACCCGGCATGGCGAATGACCAGCAGGCCGCGTCCTGGAAGCCTGTCATCGAAGCTGTTCATCGGGAGGGAAGTAAAATCATTGCGCAGTTGATGCACGCCGGGGCCCTGGTTCAGCATGAGCGATTCATCCCGGTCGCGCCTTCAGCGGTGAAGCCGGTGGGCGCCATGCTTGAGGATCATGGAGGAAGCGGGGAATTCGCCACCCCTCGGGAGTTAACGCAGCCTCAGATTAAACAAACGATCCAGGATTTTGCGCAAGCGGCACTCCGCGCCAAGGCTGCTGGATTCGACGGGGTTGAAATCCATGCGGCAAACGGCTATTTGCTCGATCAATTCATAACCGATTACACCAACCGCAGAACGGATGAATACGGCGGGTCCACGGAGAATCGGATTCGAATTGTCGTTGAGGTGTTGGAAGCCATTCGGGCAGCCGTTGGCCCGGATTATACCGTTGGCGTGCGGATTTCCCAGGGCAAGGTGAACGATTTCCATCATAAGTGGGCTCAGGGAGTTGAGGATGCTAAGACAATTTTCGGTAAATTGAGCGGGGCCTCACCATCTTACATTCACACGACGGAGTACAAAGCTTACGCCCCCGCTTTCGCTGAAGGCGAGACCACCTTAGCCGAGCTTGCCGCAACATACGGCGGCGTTCCCGTCATCGCGAACGGCAAACTCGGCGAGCCGGTGGTCGCAGAACGAATCTTGGCTTCTGGCCATGCGCATTTCGCAGCGATCGGCACCAGCGCCTTGGTCAACCCGGATTGGGTGAATAAAGCTCGGGCAGGGACAGAGCTGCGGCCCTTTAATCACCAATTTCTGCAGCCCATCGCCACGATCAGGGAGGATGAGGTGCTTCTATGAAGCGCACGAAAGCCGGGGTTATCAATCCCCCGGCTTTTGTGGTTTAGATTTATATGAAGGCGAATGAGGGCATGCCCTTCAGTCCATCGGAATCACGATGACTTTCCCCGTCTGTGTCGTTATTTCAATCTCACGCTGGCCAATCTCTACACCCAGACCCTTTGTTACGGCAACCATGGAAGGCTCTTCAACGACGTAAGGACCTGGATCGCCGTGTACAGCCGATATGAGCCAATGGGTTCCGGGTTCGAGCGCCGCCATCAACGTAGGAATGACGGTGCGGGGACGCAGGAGATTGGTATTGGCATGGGGATAGATGAGCTCTGCCGTATCGTAACCGAGCATGCCATAGATAGCGCTCGTACCGAAGGTGCCGGAAGCTGATGCTGCCCCTTCTCCCGCCATGGAGCTGTTTAGAGATCCCAAGCCTAAAGCAAACCCGCCTTCTGCAGCATCAAGCATTCTTCCCGTGCTGATCCGATGGATGCGAATATGCCAAGGGAGCCCCGCAGCTATCCAGGTCCGGACCTCCACGTCTCTCCACGGCTTCCATTGTGAATACAGCACATGCTCCTGAATCCATGTTTCTTCGCATAAGCGCTTGACCCGGAACAGCCGATCACCTTCGCTAAGCGCCAGCATGGAATCGTAAGCCCCCTGGGCCAGTCCCCATTCCGCCCTCGGAACGCTGAATGCAAAGGCGGTTGAGTAAACAAACTTCTCGTACTTGGCGGAAGTATGCGTATGCTCGTTCGTAGACGGATGGCCCGTATTGAACGCGGCCACATGGCCGGTCTGCTGATCCCGGCAAAACACCAGATGCGCTTGCTCCTGAACCGAAATATCTCCCGTCTCCGGCAGCTCCTGCTCCTCGGCCGTCCAGAACGGATGCTCGTCCGGCAAAGCCAGGATCAGGAACGTCTTCAGCGACCAGTACACGGAGCCGGCCGCATTATAATTCTCCGACATGATCCGGTTTGGGTACGCGTAGCCGATCGTCAACACGCCGTCCCGGTCGAATATAGGCTGCTGAAACCACCATCTGAGATTTCTCAGGATCAGCCCTTTTAGCTCACCCGGACGAAACCCTTCCAGTCCGGCATAGGCCGCAGCCGACCAGAACGCCGACTGGGCAAAGCGGTACGTCAAGCTGCGCCCATAAGGAACGGCCGCCCCGTCGGGGGCGAACCAGTGGACGAAATCGCGGGCAAACAACGCCGCCCGCTCCCTGTAGCGCCCTGCGCGTTCCGGGTCCTCCTCTCCCATCAGCTGCGCATAGATCAGACCGTAGAAGTGAAAGGCATACGGCACGTAATAATCGCTGTGCCCCCCGATTCCGTCGCTGTACCAGCCTGCTTCCAGATAGAATTCCTCAATGCGCTGGAGATTGTTCTCCAGCTGCTCAGCATCGTACGGCAAGCCTGCTTTGAGGAAGCCAACGTTGACAAACACATGGAAAAATAGCCAATTGCAATCATGACAAGGGTGATAATTGATCTGATCGAGCCACTGATAGAGGTTGCTCCTCTCCTTCTCGTTCAGCGGCTGCCAGATGCGGTCCGGAATGAGGGCGAAGGCCAATCCGAATAGCGCCATCTCCACCAGCCTTTGGTCATAATCATTCACCTTTCCCCAATACTCCGCATGCGTCGGATCCGTCCCTGAACGTATCCCTTGCAGAGACAGCTCCCACAGATCCCCATGGGATCCGCCGGCAACGGCGGGTACGAGCCCCCACAGGACTCGCGAGAAACCCTCCATCTCCGCAATATCGGCATAGGCGTCGGCTCCCGATCGTTCGAGGATTAATCGTGCTCGCCCCTCGCTGTACCGTTTATTCAGAGGCTCGAGCAGTTGGGTGAGTGCTTCCTGCACATCGTCTCTTGTCCGCAGCGGATTCCGGGCAACCGGATGGGTCAAGCCACCATCGAGATTCCCCGTTGCCTGTATGCTCATTTTTAAATTCTCACTCCATTTCCGGAATGCTTCTCTTATTCTGTAGAATCTACCTTACTATCCATTTCCCAGTGCTTCTTCTTCTCTTATCCTCTTACTCGCATGTACTTTTTTTACGTCATTCCCAGTAAAACGGCCCCTTCCCTCTCAGCCGCGCCACGCCTTCCACAAAGAAAAAGTCGCCATAAATTAAGGGCACGTCGATATTCCGTCCTTCCGGATAATGGCTGGTCCCATGAAGAATCAAGCCTTCCTCCCCATCGTTGTCCCATGTACCGTAATTCCGGTACAGCGATTCCAAAATCCGGACCGCGGATTCCCGGTATACGGCTGCCTGTCCCTGATCCACCTTGTCGGCCAGAAGCAGCAGCCCGCTGGCGGCGCAGGCTCCGGCGGACGAATCCCGGTAGATGCGGGCTTCATCCGGCGCGCGGAAGTCCCAGTATGGCACATGGTCTTCCGGAAGGTTCGCCAGGAAGAAATGCGCCACCGTTTTGGCGGTATCGAGGTATATCGACTTGCCCGTATGATGGTAGGCAAGCGTTAAGCCGTAGATCGCCCACGCCGTCCCCCTTGACCAGGCGGATTCGGGCGCAAAGCCCTGCCCGCCGATCCCTTCCACACGTTCACCGGTAGCCGGATCGTATCGAACGATATGATATACGGAACCGTCCGGCCGGACGAAGTCCCGGACCACCGTGTCCATATGGGCTTCGGCAATATGCCGGTAGCGGGGATCGCCGCTGAGCTCGGAGGCCAAAAACAACAAGGGCGTATTCATGGCGCAATCGATGATGGCAAGCCCGGCGTTATCCTCCCCTTCCGACCATGGATTCCAGGCTCGAATATATTGGCCCTTCAGGTTGAAGCGTGCAGCCAGGTAGTTAGCCGCCTTGAGCGCGCGTACCTTGGACTCTTCGCTGCCGGTCAGCTTGTAGGAAGCCATACTCGATAACGTCCACATGAAACCGAGATCGTGATCCAGTCGTACATATTGGTTCAGCACGTCATCCAAAATGAGCTCGCACTGCTCGGCGGTCGTTCTAAACTCCGCCCGGCCGCTGTCATTGTACAGAAGCCACAGCATCCCAGGCCAAAAGCCGGCCGTCCACCAATGCGGCGGCTCCAGCTGGTAGACTCCATTCTGGCTGGCATGCGGAAACCCCGCCCCAATCCGCGTTACGTTTCGACGCGTCTTCGCAAGCGACTTCTCCCAGGCCTCCGTCAACCAATCCAAAGCGATCTCCGTTTTCATTCCTCTCCACTCCTCTGTTCATATGAATTGAAATCTAAAGTCGATATTCGCATGGAAACCAGGGGTCTTCACTTTAAAATCAACGGCATACCAAGATGATTCCTGGCCGAAGTGGTCACGGAAGACATGGCTTGTCAGCTCAGGCTCCACCAGCTTGCTGTCATATTGGATCAGCAGGCCTGGCCTGTCATCTAAGGCCTGAACAACTTCTGATCCTCCTGCCTCTGCTTGCTCATAAGTACCCGGTGCCCGCAACCTAACAACCTGCCGGCCATCCATCAGCACCAGCTCGGGCTGTTTCCTGGTGACGATCCGCTCCACCAGACTCTCCGGGGGTGAATCGAACGTAAACCGGTCGCTCAGCGTCAGCTCTGGCCGATCCCTCTTCTTGTTCCACTCCAGCGTCCTCGTGAATGACTGAAGCGCCGGAACCCGGTAGGCCGAGGTCAGCTCAAGCGCAAGCCGATCCACGGCTTCGCCCTTCACGGCTTCCAATACAACCGCGGCGCTATCCGAACCCTCTTGCTGGTAATGGCCGTCGATGATCGGCACGGAGTGTCCTTGGGAGCCGTTGCAATCATAGCCATACCGTCCTTCGCCGAAATACTCCGCCGTGTACTCGCCGCAGCCGAGGTCCGAGCACCATACTTCCCCGGCGCCGTACAGAATAAAATGCCCCAGATCATTATGGTTGTGCGGCTCGCCGTTGCTGCCGCCCTTGGCGGCAAACGCGTACACTTCGCCTCCATGGGAGCTGCGGGAGATCAGCCACTGGGCATCAGGCAAATAATAACTCGCCTCTCCCCAATCGCTTCCCGCCAGCAAGGGGTTCCGCCAGATCAGGTTGCGCAAGGCCGGAGCCCAGCGGCTGCAATGGTCGTCGCGGTAAGCCGACCGGAGAGACTGCGGCGGAGACTCGAATTCTCCGTACAATCCGGTCAGATAATGAGACAAGCCGATGTGCACCTTGCTTTCCGGTTGCGAATCGGAGAAGTTGACGACGGCCTTGCCTGCCAAAAAGCCCTTTTGCTGAAACAAGGCGATGCGGCCTACCTTCTCGGCACGGAACCAGTCCAGCTCGCCTCGGGTGCGCTTGCGCAGCAAATCGGCATAATACACGAAATACCCGAACCCGTAATTCCAGTATCCCAGCCCTTCCAGACAAGCTCCATCGGGGCCAAAGCCCTGCAGATAATAGTCCATGCACCGCTCCGTCTTCAGCAGAATCTTTGCAAGAGATTCCCCGCTTTCCATAAGCAGCAGCGCGGCAGAGCCGATGGAACCGGCACAGACGGCTGACCAATTATGCGTCGCGGTCTCCCAGCCGTGCTCATGGCTTAGGAAAGGGGTGAACAACCGCGCTTCAACCTCCTCCTCGATTCTTGAGATCAGCAGCGAAGGCAGATGGTCCCGCAGCAGCATGCGGATTTCGCTGAGGGTAAACCCGGTCTCGGCGCTGAACAGATCAATCGTCCCTTTGATGACGCCCGGCGATTCCGCGTTCAGATGCGCCGGTAAACACCAGGTATACTCATCGCAGATGGACCAGACCATCTCCTGGAGAGCCGTCCGGTACGCTTCCTTATCAGGCTCGAGAAGGGTCAACAGGGCATACGTATTCAGCCGGAGCCTTCGCTCGAAATAGACCTTCTCATAGTCCAGCCTCGTTCCATGCCGGGCAAACCGGGTGAATAAGTCATAGGTCAGGGGCGGATTCGGGACAGACAGCAGCCGTTCCCCTTCCTCGCGAATCTCGGATATGTCCTGCTCGTAATCCCCGCTTCGCTGAATGCCTTCCCAGAAGGATCTCTGGTCCCTGCCTTGGTAATACATCCGCCGATCGGCGGGAGCCATCCCGTTCACAATCGTTGTCAGCTCCTGCATTCTGTTCATCGGACTAAGGCCTCCTCCCCATTTCGGCGCCCGTTCAGACGCCCGTTTCATCTCCCGTTCAACCGTTCCGGAACTCTACAGGGGTCACCCCCGCATAAGCCTTGAATGTCTTGCTGAAATAACTCACATTGTCGTAAGCCAGACTTTCGCAGATTTCCCCGACTGTGCGGTCCGTCTGCCGCAGCAGCTCCTTGGCTCGCTCCATCTTCATCCGGGTGACGTATTCGATGAAGGTGACCCCCGTTTCTTTCTTGAACATGCGGCTGAAATAGCTCGGATTCAGGTGCAGACAGCCCGCAACTTCATCCAGCGTGATCCTCTGGTCAAGCCGAAGGGACACGTATTTGCAGGCCTCCGCCACTTCCGATCTTCTGCTGCCCCCGAATCCCCGATCCATGGCCTGCATGGTGGATTCCAAATAATCGTGAAGCCAGGATTTCAGCTCGTTCAAGGAATCCATGTCCATGATCTCTTTGTGTAGCGCATCCGCTGTATAAGCGGGTGACAGCGAATGCAGAAGATGTAGCCTCAGCTTCATATCCAGCAGAAGCTTCAACACCCAGTCCTTAACCGATTCCGGTGCGTACCGCTTGCCTTGAATCCATGCGATCCACCGATCGACCGTATCGCGCACTGCGCCGGAGCCCTCTTTGCCGAGCAGCGATTCCCGCAGCTCCGAGCTGGCCCGGTCATAATAAACGAAGAGATCGGGATCCCCATGCAGACTGTTCTGTTCAAGCGCTCCGTTCAGTTTCGATATCTCCTGCGGCTCCAGATAGAATCGTTGCTGCCGGCTGGCCAGCAGTCCATTGAGCCCTGCCTTTAAACTTTCTGGATCAGCGCACCCCCGGCCGATCAGGAACGACATGCGGATTCGCAGCACGCGCTCGAGCGTCCTCTGCACCTCCTTCAGGCAGGCGGCGGCATCGTCGTAAATGTTGCTGCCCAAGCCAGGTCGGTACGAGAACAGGAGCAGCGAAGACTTTGCATCGTATATGACATGGACCGCACTCGGATTCAGCTGCTCCAGCACCTCCCGCAGCACGTTGCCCAGGGCAAAATGCAGCGTCTGGTTGGAGGCGAAGCGGTGCTTGATATCCCGGACATCCTCCAGGTGCCCGACGACGGGAAGGCAGTGGGAACCCGGCTTCAATATCCCGTACTCCGACAGCTCATGCCGCCATTTTTCGGGTGACAGCAGGGGCTGGTGTATGAAATTTTTGAGGCTCTGCTCCTTCCGCAGCTCCTTGGATTCGTCCACCAGATGGATCATCCGCGACCGTTCCCAGCCCTTCTGTGCTTCCTCGTCCATTGCCTGCTTGAAGCGCCTCAGCAGCTGTGCCAGCTCCTCGGGGTCGAGCGTGTCCTTCAGCAGATAATCCTGCACGTTCAGGCGCATAGCCTGCTGGGCATATTGGAATTCGTTATGGCAGGACAGAATGGCGATCCGCACATCGGCTTTCACTTCTTTGATGCGTGCGGACAGCTCGAGCCCGTTCATTTTGGGCATGCCGATATCCGTAATCAGGATGTCCGGAGGCGAAGACTTCGCATCCTCCCAGGCACTCATTCCGTTCTCATAACTTCCCATCAGATTCAAACCCAGCTCATTCCACGATATGGCCTCCGACAACAGCTCGATGACGGGATAATCATCGTCCACCAGCATCACGTTATACATCCGCATTCCCTCTTTCCGGTATAAACATCTCGATCACCGTTCCCTGGCCAGGCTCGCTGTAAACGTGACATTGAAAAGCCTCGCCGAACACCATACTCATCCGTTCCATCACATTTTGAAGACCGATATGGGAGAAGCTGCCTCCGCTTGCCTCTTCCTGCGTCGAGGAACCGGCGGAGCCGCCTTGGATTCTGCGGGCAATCGACTCCCTGATGGCTTCATCCATGCCGATGCCGTCGTCCTTCACCGCCAGCACGAGGTGCCTGCCCTTCATGACGGCTGCAATCCGGATCATCCCTGCCTGCTGGTTGAGCCCATGGATTAATGCATTCTCCACGATCGGCTGCAGGAAAAAGCGCGGCACCTTAAAGAGGAAAGCCTCCGGCGCGATATCCAGCTCCAGCCTGACCTCCTCCTTCTGCCGGAGGTTCATCAGGGCCACATAATGCGAGATCAGGTCGATTTCTTCGTGAAGCGCAATCTCGTCCTCCTCGCGGCTGATCGTCATGCGGAGCAGCACGGACAGGGAGCCGATCATCTTGGCGCTTTCGGGATCGCCCCGTTTCATGACCTTCATCCGGATCGAATTCAGGACATTGAACAGAAAGTGGGGATGGATCTGGGCTTGTAGCATTCGGAGCTCCGCTTTTCGTTTTCTCGCCTGGTTCTCGGATATTTCCGAAATCATGGCTTTGAACCGGTCCAGCATGTCGTCGAATAAATGACCGAGCCGACCAACCTCATCATTGCCATGAACATTCGACCTTACTTCCAGATTTCCGCGCTGCACGGCGGTTGCCACTTTGCCAAGCTTGACCAACGGCTTCGTAAACGCGCGGACAAGGGCAATGAGCAGCAGCAGAAAGATCAGAAAGAAGCACATCTGAAACCAGAACACCCGGTTAAAAATCGAGTTGATATTGACGATCGCATCCTTGTACGGCTGCATCAGCACCAGGCGCCATCCGGCAAACGGAATGTCCTGGTGTACCATCAGCTGTTTCTCCCCCTTCATCGGTACGATCGAATACGGCTTATCTTGATCCAACTCATCAAGATAAGCAAAGGTTCCGATCTGGTTCTGATAACTGCCGGAAACGATCGTTCCCTTGGCATCCAGCAGCACCATATCGTTGCCTTCCGAAAGGGAGTTGAAGATCCCGCTGATCTGATCCTCCATGAACGTTACGATCACGTAGCCGTATATCTCGGAATCCGGCAGCCTGAGCGTGCGCACCACCGATAGCTGCGTCGGATGATCGATTTGGTCGGGGAGGAACATCGTGGCCTCCGGCTCCGTCCATAGAGACTCCAAGCCTTGCAGCTCCGAAATCCGGCTGAACCAAGGCCGCTGCCTGTAATCGAGCGGATTGTAATCGCTTACGGAATAATTCATGTAATAGGAGCCGTTCTCTAGGATGACGGTCACATAACTTTTCTCTCCGACGACCGTCAAGCTGTCTAGATGCTCCAAAACTCGGTTGGAGTCCATAAATCTGCGGTAAGGATCCGGGTCTTCGTTGCCGGAGACCACCTGCTTGAAGTAAGAATTCAACCCGGAATTCATCTGAATATAGTTGGCGATATTGATTTTGCTTAAGAGCAGATTCGTCACCGATCCGCGGACCAACTGAAGGGCATCGCTTGCGTTGGATACCGCCTGCTGCCTCAAGGCTTCCTTCGTTAACGAATTATACAGAATCAAGCTGACGATGGCGGGAACGACGATGCAGGTGATGGCAGCTAATATCAGCTTATGCCTGATGGAGCTCGGGATCAGGCTCTTGAGTCGTGCGGGCATAGGATCCACCTCGGGTATGGCGTGACGGGAATGATGTACGCGAATTCAAAAAAAGGGACGAAGAATTCCGTCCCGATTTTTTTGTCTATTATACCAGATCATTTTTTGTTGGATTCTATAATTTTGTTCACTCGATCCTGCGAATTCGCAACGGTCTGGTCGATATCCTGATTGCCCAGGATCAGCTTCTCGTACTCCTCGTTCACCGCCTCGTACACTTCCGCCTGATAAGGTGCCGGAGGCACGATGGCAGAGGCCTTCGAAGCGACCAAGGTGTCCACAAGCGATTTCTTGTCTACCTTCTCAGGACTCTTCGTGGCCGACAGAATGGTGTCGATGATCTCTTCCACCTGCTCAGTTTTCACCTGCTGCCAGGCCGGAATGTTCTTGCCCTGCACGATTTGCCCTTCCGTTGTGTACCAGCGGACGAATTTATAAGCTTCTTCCTTATGCTTGGACTTGGCCGCCACCGCCACGTAATCCGTAGTGACCGGCGTAAGCCCCGTCGGATCGCCTTTCTCGTTTTTCGGGAATGGGGCAACGGCGACATTGAAGTCCAGCGGCACTTTATCCGTTCCGCCGATCTCCGTGTTCATCCAGCTGCCAATCGTGATCATACTTGCGGATTGATTGAAGAATTGCGTCCGGTAATTCAGCTTCTGGGAGATCATATCCGTGTACGGCACCGAGGATTGGTCCTCCTTCTCCATCCGCACGCGCAGCTCCAGCGTCTTCCTGAAGGTCGGGTTATCCAGATTGGAAGAGCCGTCGGCCTTCAAATAATCGGTATCTTGGGGCTGATTTGCCATCATCAGCTTCAGAAACTCCAGCCATCCTCCCCCTTGCGGACCATGGAAGTATGTTCCGTAGCGCTTTGACGCTCCTTCGCCTTGGGTCAATTTTTTGGCATAATCCGCATATTCGTCCCAGGTCCAGTCCGTCGGAACCGGCAGTCCCGCTTCCTCCAGATGATCCTTGTTCAGCAGCACATACCACGGGTTGAACTTGCCGGGCAGCGCGTAGACTTTGCCGTCGAGGCGTGTATCTACTTTATAATCCGTTTCCACGCTGTAGCCGTCCTTCGCAATGAAGTCATCCAGCGGCTCGGCCATGCCGAGCGCCACCCTCTGCGCGTAACCCGCCGGATCGCTGAACATCAGAATGTCCATCTGGGCCGAAGATGCCGCCTCCAGGTCGAGCTTCTTGAACGCCTCCTGCGTATCCCCCTTCTCGCTGAGCTGGACCAGCTCAATGGTCACGCCCGGCGTTGCCTCTTCATAGGCCTGGATCGTTTTCTTCCAATTGTAAGCTTCCTCCGTGCCATAGGTGTACAGCCTCAGATTGGTCTTGCCCCCGCCTTGTTCGGAACCCTCTTGCGCCGCATTCTCCTTCGCTCCGCCGCAGCCGGACAGCAGGCCGATCACCATTGCAGCCGTAAGAACGCCTGACCACCATTTCTTGTTCATCATTGTCTATAACCCTCCCCATTGATATCAATATCGGTATGTAAGGTCGTGACGATTCTAGCTGTAACTATCCCCATTATATAGAGCGCTTACATCTTAACCATAAAACAATCTTTACTGATGTTGGAACTATTTTTACCCCATTCATTCCCGGGCTCTTAACCCTTGACCCCGCCCAGCGCGATGCCCTCGATGACACTCTTCTGGCCGATGATAAAAACGATCAGCAGCGGGAAGATCGCCGACACGGCAGCAGCCATAATCAGGGAATAGAATTCTCCGCTCAATGACGTGAATTTCTGCATCGCCAGCGGAATCGTGAACAGCCGGTCCGTCCGCAGGAAGATGAGCGGATTCTGATAATCGTTCCACGTCCAGATGAAACGCAGGATCGCATACGTGGCAACAGCGGGCTTCACCAGCGGCAGTGCAATCGACCAGAAGATTCGCGGATGGTTCGCGCCGTCGATTTTGGCGGATTCGATGAATTCCTGATGCACGCCCATGAAGAATTGCCTGAGCATAAACGTTCCGAGCACGCTGAAGCTTCCCAGCATAATGAGGCCGAAATGGTTATCAAACAGCCCGATGTTGCGGTACAGAATAAACTGCGGGATCAGGATGGCCTGGCCGGGAATCATGTAGGTCACCAGCACGATGATGAACAGCCAATTGCCGGCGACAAACCGGATTTTGGAGAAGCCGTAGGCCGCCAGGGCGGATACCATGGCCGAGATGATCGTGGTCAGTATGCTGACCTTGATCGAGTTCCAGTAATAGAGATAGAAAGGATAATCGCCGAACCATACCTCCTTATAATTCTCGATGGCGTTCCACTCCTGCGGAATCCACTGGATCGGATATACGAATACGTCTTTCTCCACCTTAAAGGATGTAACCAGCATCCATATAAAAGGAAGGAGAAACAGAATGCTCACCGCAAACATCGCGATCGTAACGATGAGCTTGCGCCAGTCGACGCCGACTCTTGTCCCCATATAGCGCCCTCCTTCCTAGTAGTTGACCCACTTCTTCTGAGCAGCCCACTGACCCAGCGTAATCAGCATGACAAAACCGAACAGAACCGCGGCAATGGACGATGCGTAACCAACCTTCAGGTTGACGAATGCCGTATCGTATAAATACCAGACCATCATGGTTGTCGATCCAATCGGTCCGCCTTGGGTCATAACAGCAATGATATCAAAGACCTTAAACGTGGAGATGACGCCCGTCACCAGCAGGAAAAATGACGTTGGCGACAGCAGGGGCAGCGTAATGCGTCTGAACTTGGTCCACCCGTTCGCTCCATCGATATCCGCCGCCTCGTACAGATCCTTCGGAATGGACTGCAGCCCGGCGATATAGATAATCAGATTGAAGCCGATGGAAATCCAGATCGATATCAGCATGATGGAAATCAGCGCGAAATTCGGATCTGCGATCCACTTGGGCGGATCGGATATCCCGAGCGTCCGGAGGATTTCGTTGATCGGCCCGTAGGACGGCTGGAAGAGCACCTGCCATACGACGGCCACCGCCACGATGTTGGATATGTAGGGCATGAAGTAGGCCACTTTAAAATAGCCCTTCATATAGACAAACCGGTCGATCAGGATGGCCAGCACCATCGAGATTATCATGTAGACCGGAACCGTCAAGAGAAACAAGATGTTGTTGCGCACCGACTTGATAAACATGTCATCCTCCAGCAGCTGGCGGAAGTTCTGAAACCCGACCCACTGGATGCCATCCCAGCCTTGCACGAAATTCCAATCGGCAAAACCCAGCACGAGCGTAGCCAATATCGGAAACAGCACCAATATGATGACGCCGATCAGCATCGGGCTTACGAATGCGATCCCCCATAGGTTCTCACCCCGCTGCAAGGATCCCCGGGATCTGTGTCCCCGCGCAGGCTGGGTGCCATGCTTCTTCATCGTCTCCATTGTCTGTGCCATGTCGGACCCCCCTCGATTCTTATTCGATGGGTTAAGTATAAAAAAAATACCGCCAGCGTTTTGACGGTATTTTGATCATATTCGCTTTCATTTTTACTTATTAGGTAAGGAATGCATGGTGCTTGTATATCATGGCATCCTTGGTATTAGAGGAACTTCTCCTTAAACCAGGCAGCGGCCATCCCAACCTCTGCACGGCTCAGCTGATGCCCCCCGTTCTCCCAATGCAGCTTCACGTCCGCCCCTGCTGCGCTTAGCATTTCATTCAGGTCCTCGCTCTCCTGCGGGGTGCACATCGGATCGTGACGACCGGCCGCGATGAAGACGGGAATGCCAGTCAAATCCGGTAAGGCCTTATCCCGGAGCGGAACCATCGGATGGTGGAGGATAGCCCCTTGCAGCGCATCTCCCTCGTGGAACAGCAGGCTTGCGGCAATGTTGGCGCCGTTCGAATAACCAACCGCTACGATACGGCTGCGGTCAAAACTGTATTCGGCGGCTGCCCAATTCAGGAATGCATTCAGGTCCTGCGTGCGTTTCACGAGATCCTCTACGTCGAATACGCCTTCAGCGAGACGACGAAAAAACCTTGGCATGCCGTTCTCCAGAACATTTCCGCGGACGCCGAGCACATTCGATGCGGGCGAGATCATCTCGGCCAGCGGCAGCAAATCCTCCTCATTCCCTCCGGTACCGTGCAGCAATAGTAAGGTTGGTGCCTCCGGAGAAGTTCCTTGGCGGTAAATATGCGTATGTTCCATGTGTATTGTCTCCTTTCGATTGGTTATATGGTTAGATTCCGTATACAACGAATGTTAGATTTCCCTTGAGTAGCCCAATAGGACCATAGGCTACCCTAAAAATCACATTATAAACTAGGCTGCAATCCCTCTAGAGACTGCGCTGGAATCCCTTGCTAATATCTTAAATTTAAGATTCTTTAAATACATAATACCACGGAATTATAAAAATGCAACAGCATCCCTTCCGCATCCTGGTCAGAGTTGCACTCGGACATGCTTTGTCGCCAGTTTCCTCAGCCTTTGACAAATGAAAAGAGAGGAAGCCTCCATATGGAAGACTTCCTCTCCTGTTTGTATTCTCTATATGATTCCGTACGTGTTCCCCCGTAACATCACTCATTATATCAAAAGATAGGTATAATGTCAGTGGATGTTTTGGCATTTCTCACAATTTTTTTGTGATTTCATTAGGTATTATTCCAGTTGTCTGGATGTAAAAGCATATAATTAGAAAAACTGTAATCGTTTAGTCAACGCGCCTCTCGGCACGGCAAAGGCTTGTGCCCGCTTGAAGTTCACCGGAGCCCCCCTCACAATCGTGAGCGCTTTGTAATATTCGATAAAGGGGAAGCCATACGTCTCCCCACGCGCATAAGCATACACGTTCATGGCTCTCACCCAAGTTTCATAGGCTTCGTCCGGAATATCGATAAACACCTCAGGGTGAAAATCGTACGGGTCCTCCCAATTGTCCGCATAGTATAAATGCTGGGCATAATGGGCCGGAAGCTCTCGTTCAACCGTCTTCAGCCCTGCATAGAAGCGGGCGTCCTCCACAATGTAATGGGTATTGGAGTGGTCCTTGTGGATGCTCTCCTTCCAATGCGTGATGATGATATCGGGCTTCACTTCCCGTATGACGTCCGCTACCTGATATTTCACTTCCTCATCGAGCGGCAGCTCGGCATCCTTGTAAGCAAGGAAACGGACATCCGCGCCAACGATATCGGCAAATTGGTGAGCTTCGTCAATCTTCTGCTTCGCGTACTCCTCCGGCGTCAGACGGGGGTGTCCTTTCTCTCCTGGCGTTAAGTGAAGAAACGTTGCTTTGTGGCCAGCTTGTGTGTATTTGGCGATCACGGCGCCCGCCGTAAGATCCATATCGCCCGCATGTCCGCCAATCGCCAAAATATGATGCTGCTTTGCTTCCGTCAAATCGGATCTCCCCTTTGTATGGAAAATAGTAGAGTCTATTGAAGCATTTTGCTCATAATATCGAACCGGCGCGTCACATGAAATCCGGCCTTGCGGTACAGATGCCCTGCCGGGCTTTGTTCGCCCGTCCAGAGGAACCAGGCTCCATGCAGCCCCTGCGCACGCATAAGGGCGAGGCAATCATATAACAGAATTTTCCCAAGGCCCTTCCCTTGCATCGACGGGTCCACGCCAAACGGTCCAAAGCGTTCAGCCACGCCTTCATATCCGTTATGCAGGCAGAATCCCACCAGCTTTCCTTGATCGCGCGCGATCAGGATCTGATCCGTTGTTAATCGCTGCAGCAGTCCCTCGCGAATCGCCCGGCCCCAATCCGGGTTAAACACATCCGTCGCAAAATCGATCAGCTCCACCAAATCGCTGTCCTGAGCCAGCATAAAGGTGAAGCCTTCTTGCTCACGCTGCCGCTTTAATTCCGCAACCTCCGGCGGCATACGAAAATCGACCAGGGAGCGATCCATCGCAACCGCCGTATAATTGCGGGTAAAGCCGCTTGCCGCAAGCCACGCCAAGCCCTCCGGATAGCGCTCGCCATCGATTCCAGGAACGATATAATTCGGGGCATACGAGGAAAAAAAGACTTTGCTGCGTCCATGATCGCGAAGATAGTCTTCGCCGTCCTGCAGCAGCCGCGATGCCACACCCTGTCTCCGAACCGATGGATCGGTATAAAAGAAGGTGATCCACCCGCGATCCGGCTCCAGTTCGGTTCCGATCATCGGCAGCCTCCGGCGTACCGTATACAGGACGCCTACTATACAGCCCTCCTGCTCCGCAATCCGCAGTCCTTGCGGATCAAAGTTCGGATCAAGCAGCACCAAGTTCCGAAAGCGAAGCCGAGTCATGGGATCTCCCGGTAGACAGGCATTCCACAGGGTAGTGATAGCGTCTTCGTCTCCAGGCCGGTAAGCCCTGTAGGCTAAACTCGTCATTGCATATTCCCTCCTTATTGTCGTCATGGTTCAGATTTGCTTGGATTCGCTTCGATTGCCGCGAAACGATGCCGAATCGAACGACGACTCATTCCCATCTCACCATGCCACGGCTCCCGTCAATGCGTTGTGGACTTGGGCCCGCAGCTGGGCCACGCTGCTGCTCCGTCCCCCGTATACGCGGTTTGTCAGCAGTACGACCGCGAGATCCAGCTCGGGATCGATCCACATGCTAGTTCCGGTAAATCCGGTATGTCCGTAACAGCCTGGGCCCATCCAATCACCTGAAGCGTCCATCTTATCCCTTTTCAGTACCCACCCTAGGCCACGGTTGGAGCCAGGAATATGCCCCGTATGGGTGCGAGTAGCCGTAACCGCCGCAGCCCTGGATAAGACGCGGAATTCGCCGCCTCCTGTCTCTGGACTCACCGTTGCGGGGATCGCCCCTTGTGCCAGCCACATTCGGGCGTATTGCAGCAGATCGCCTGCAGTCGCAAACAAGCCGGCATGACCGCATACACCACCCAAGGCCCGTGCCTTCTCGTCATGCACAATTCCGCATAGATGATCCTGGATGGTATCCTCATACTCCGTTGCTGCATAGCGGCCGGCCTGTTCCGGCGCGGGAGTCAGCGTCGCATGACGCATGCCGAGCGGATCCAACACCCGTTCCTTTACTGCCTGCTCTAAAGACATTCCCAGTACCTTCTCAATCATGCAGCCAAGCGCCAAATATCCCAGATCACTGTAATTCACCTCGGTATCCGGCTTGGTCACGAGCGGTGCGGAAAGAACGGCATCCCACATCTGCTCCCTATCCCACCCCTGCGAATGCAGGTTCATGTCCGCCTGGAGCCCGGAGGTATGCGTGAGCAGCTGTCCTACCGTAAGCTCTTCTTTACCGGCCGTTCCGAATGGAGGCAGAATGTGACTTACTTTTGTGCTTAAGGTCAAGGCTCCCTCATCGATCAATTGCAGAATCAACGGGAGTGTAACGACCACCTTCGTTAAAGACGCACAATCGTATAACGTATCCTTGCTGACCCGCACAGGCTGACCCTGCTTCGGTCTGGGGTTGGCATAACCGGCACTATAAAACCACTGCTTGCCTTCATGCATGACACCCAGCACGGCACCCGGCGTCGTACCCGCGGCTATTTCGCGTTCAATGGCGGTGCACGCCGCCTTCACTCCCTTGATTCCCAAGCCCAGCTGCTCTGCACCGGCTTCCGCGCTGCTCGCCATCCCATCTTCCCTCCTTTGCTGCAAGTCCTTAAGTTTGGAATACTAAATAACAGACACATCATTTAAGTCCACAGCGTCTTCGAAAAATGTAAACGTTTCCTAGACCTATTATATGGTCTGTAAAATTTTGTTTCAATATAAATTAAGTATTATAAAATTTAATTTCATCGCATCCCACTTAAATTTTCCTTTTATTTGGATATAATATATTGACACTTGAATACGCTTCCATTTACAATAATGTTGAAATCAAACACTCGCATAATTTAAGGGCCATGCATTCCGTCACCGCACACCCGGTATGGAACAACCCCGGTTTCTCTACAGGAGATTCCGGGGTTTTTTGTTGCCCGATTTAGTATGGGAGGTGATGCAAGCAGCCGATAAGCTAGTAAAACCAGCCTTCTCTATATCAGCTACATAGGAGGAATTACGATGAAAAAGTTTTACAAACTGACAACTGCTCTTGCCCTTAGCTTGTCCCTGGCCTTGAGCCTTCTCGGCCCTGCTCATGCGGCCCCGGATACTTCGGTGTCCAATAAACAAAATTTCAGCACGGATGTCATTTATCAAATCTTTACGGACCGTTTCTCCGACGGCAATGCGGCCAACAACCCGACCGGACTTGCCTTTGACGGTACCTGTACCAATCTGAGGCTGTACTGCGGCGGTGACTGGCAAGGGATCATTAACAAAATCAACGACGGCTACCTGACCGGCATGGGCGTTACCGCTATCTGGATCTCCCAGCCTGTTGAGAACATCTACAGCGTCATCAACTATTCCGGCGTGAACAACACCGCTTATCACGGCTATTGGGCCAGAGATTTCAAGAAAACGAACCCGGCTTACGGCACGATCGCCGATTTCCAGAATCTCATCGCAGCCGCCCATGCCAAGAACATCAAAGTCATCATCGACTTCGCACCGAACCACACCTCACCCGCTTCCTCCGACCAGCCTTCATTCGCGGAGAACGGCAAGCTGTACAACAACGGCACCCTGCTCGGCGGATACACGGGCGATACACAGAATTTGTTTCATCATAACGGAGGCACCGATTTCTCAACAACAGAGAACGGGATTTACAAAAACCTGTACGACCTTGCCGACCTGAATCACAATAACAGCACCGTGGATACCTACCTGAAGGACGCCATCAAAATGTGGCTCGATCTGGGCATTGACGGCATTCGAATGGACGCGGTGAAGCATATGCCATTTGGCTGGCAGAAGAGTTTCATGGCTACCGTCAACAACTACAAACCGGTCTTCACCTTCGGCGAATGGTTCCTCGGCGTGAACGAAGTAAGTGCCGAGAACCATAAGTTCGCCAACGAATCCGGCATGAGCCTGCTGGACTTCCGTTTCGCGCAGAAGGTACGCCAGGTATTCAGGGACAACACCGACAATATGTATGGTCTGAAGTCCATGCTGGAGGGCTCGGCAGCCGATTATGCGCAGGTGGAGGATCAGGTTACGTTCATCGATAACCATGACATGGAACGCTTCCACAATAACAGCGCTAACCGCCGTAAGCTGGAGCAAGCGCTGGCCTTCACGCTCACTTCCCGCGGCGTGCCGGCCATCTATTACGGAACCGAGCAATACATGTCCGGCGGCAACGACCCTGACAACCGGGCAAGAATTCCTTCTTTCTCTACGACGACTACCGCTTACCAAGTAATTAAAAAGCTGGCGCCACTGCGCAAATCCAATCCGGCCATCGCCTATGGAACGACCCAAGAGCGCTGGATCAACAATGATGTGCTGATCTATGAACGCAAATTCGGCAGCAACGTGGCGCTTATCGCTGTAAACCGTAACGTGAATACGCCGGCCTCCATTACGGGATTGGCGACTTCATTGCCTGCCGGCAGCTATTCTGACGTGCTGGGCGGACTTCTGAACGGCAACAGCTTGACCGTTGGCACAGGCGGAGCAGCTTCCAACTTTACGCTCGCTGCGGGCGGTACGGCCGTATGGCAATATACCACGGCTGTGACCTCGCCAACGATCGGGCACGTAGGACCGATGATGGCCAAACCAGGCGCAACCATCACCATTGACGGTCGCGGCTTCGGCGCAACTAAAGGCACGGTATACTTCGGATCAACGGCCGTAACAGGCGCTAACATTACGGCATGGGAGGACACGCAGATCAAAGTGAAGATCCCTGCGGTGGCCGGTGGCATATATAACATCAAAGTCGCCAATAGCGCTGGCACTTCAAGCAATGTACATGACAACTTCGAAGTGCTGACCGGGGATCAAGTCAGCGTCCGGTTTGTGGTGAACAATGCCACTACCGCGCTCGGACAAAACGTGTACCTGGCTGGCAGCGTAAGCGAGCTCGGCAATTGGGATCCTGCCAAAGCCATCGGACCGTTGTACAACCAGGTCATCTACCAATACCCAACCTGGTACTATGACGTCAGCGTACCGGCCGGCAAAACCATTGAATTCAAATTCCTAAAAAAACAAGGCTCGACGGTAACGTGGGAAGGCGGCTCGAACCATACCTTCACGGCTCCAACGAGCGGCACGGCCACCATTAACGTGAACTGGCAGCCGTAAGCCCATAAAAACGCGCTATTCCTTCACCGCTCCTGCAGATGACATCGGCCACCATTAACGTGAACTGGCAGCCGTAGGCCCATAAAAACGCACCATTCCTCTGCTGCTCCGGCTAACGACACAACCACCGTGAATGGGTATAGCCGCCGACCATAAGCCTTTGTCGAAGAGTGCACCTACAACAAAACCAGTTCCGGGACAGTTCCCGGAGCTGGTTTTTATTCATGCAGTTCATAATTCCAGCAGACAGTAGTCTGTTACGCACAAAGTAACCGATTGATCCCTGTCCCTGCACAACATAAAAAGCGATTCCCAAGGGAGAGCGTGGTCAGCAGGCAGTAACTCAACAAGCGCACAGGAAACTCAACGGACCCGCGCTATTTTCCAGCACGCCCGTAACACGCCTCCAACAAAAAGCCGGTGAAGTTGGTTTCCCTTCATCGGCTTTTTTCGTCCCCCCACTAGCGTAAATGGTTTGGTGTTTAGCATGCAGTAGCGAAAGAGGACGAATCGATTCCGGAAAAACGATAGTGGTCGCCTTTGCCCCCGATTTTCTACCGCAGAATTATAATTCCAAGAAAATTGGGGGCAACAGCGATTGGAGGAACGATACGTACTCGCAGCGCCTCACTTCAACGGAGCATGCGGAGTGCTGCATAAGCCACCCACCATTTCACGTAGTAAGAGTAACCATTTACGTCCTAAATATCACCAATGACTTGCGCAAGCCCTCCGACAGCTCCTCCAAGCGTGAAGACAGGGCAACCAGCTTCTCGCTCACCTTGAACTGCTCGGATGACATCGAAGCAACCTCCTCCGTGGCGGCGCTGGTCTCTTGAACGATCGAGCTGGCCTCCGAGATCGAGTCGGTCAGGGTAAGCTGAGAACCGATCAGTACCTCTACCGACCGGGTCGATTCGCGGATCTCGGCTAATAGAACATCCATCTCGTCGCGTACATGATCGAATACGCCCTGGGCTTCCTGTACCGAATGCAGCTGCTCGTCAAAGAGCGGTGATGCCGACGTCAATGCATCAACGGAGCCTTGTACTTCAGAGCGGATATCCTTGATCATCGCGCCTACGGTCTGGATCGATTCCTTGGAACGATCCGCTAAGCTGCGCACTTCATTGGCTACGACCATGAAGCCGCTGCCTGCTGCCCCCGCACGTGCCGCTTCAATCGTCGCGTTAATGGACAGTACGTTGGTTTGATGGGTGATCTCCGACATCAGCTCCAATATTTTGTGAATCGACGCGGTGTTATCCTTCAGCTTCTCCGCATTCTGGACAATGGCCCGGTTCACTTGATTAATCCGCGTGGATTTCTCCACCAGATTGTCCATATGCCGTGCGCCCTTTCCCGTCACCTGAAGCACGCGATCAGCCGCGGCCTCCATCACTTGATTCGAATCCGATACCTTACTCATCTGAACGCCGATGTTCTCAACCAGCTGGTTCTCCCGTTCGGCCTCCATCGCCAGGCTTGCGCTTCCTTGTGCAATCTGTTCCATGGCCGATGCAATTTCACCAGCCGTCAGCGAGGTTCCCTTCGATACTCCCGCCAGTTCCTCCGCCGTGGCCAGCACTTGCTTTGCGGAAGCATTCGTCTGATCAACCAAAGCCGAAATTTGCCCCATCATCCGGTTGAAGCTGTGGCCGAGACGACCAATTTCATCCGCACGCCGGAACTCGGTCCGAACCTTCAGATTCCCCTGCTCTCCCTCTTCCATCAGACGGCACATCTGATTCAGGGGGCGGCCGATGGAACGCAGCATATAATAGCCTAGCAGTATCGCAACCAGAACTGCAGCCACAATAACCCCGAGCGTTACAACCAATAGTTTGTCCGTGGCTTGCACAAAATCGCTAACGGGAGCAAAGCCGACCATATGCCAAGGAGCCGTCTTCAGCGGGGTATACACCACCATCTGCTCGTCGGCGGTGTAATAAATCCCTCCTTCTTCGGCATCTTGAGGAACCGTGATGGCGGACGGCTGCATCAGCTGAGCCGAGTCCATGTCGTGTACGATCCGGTTATCCTCGGCAACGATTCGCATCCGGCCGTTGTTCCCTATTTTTAAATTGGCCAGCACCCCTCCGACCGCCTCTTCCTTGATATCCATCAGCAGGATATACTGCGCATCCGGATTCTTCAGATTTTTCAGCAATCTCCCCATCGACATGGTAGCGGTTTTCTCGTTCTCCATAAAGCCTTGAGCCTCGGTCGGAAACCATACCGGTTCGCCATCGGCCTGTATAATCCGGTCCATCTTCGCCTTCACGCTATCTGCGGAAGACATTCCCGTTAAGCCCGTTGAGTTATAGGAGCTTTGAGCTTGAAGATTGGGTGCAACCAGGCGCATGCCCTGCAGACGTTTATCCGAAGAAGCCATCCCGTTCAATTTCCCCCGGATTCGGTTCTCGGCCTGCTTTTTGTCCCGAATGCCGATACCCGCCGTACTTACCGTAACGAGGTCCTCGCGAAGAACCGTATCCAGCGCCCATTGACGGGAAGCGGCTTCATATTGGGCCAGCAGGAAATCCAGCTTGTCCGCCGCCTGCATCATCTGCCCCGAAGTCGCTTCCGACACCTGATCCATCACCGTGTCTTTGGAGATGAAATACGATAATAACCCGAGCGCCGAAGATAACAGCACGATCGTGGTAAAAAAGATAACAAACAGTTTCATCCCAACCGCTTTGAATTGAAAACGTCTCATCATGTTCATATGTATATGTCCCCCTGCATCGCATGTTTGAAATGCAAAAAGACACAGCTAGCGGTTACCGGCTGTGTCTCTTCGCTGTTCTCTCTATCTATCTGTCTTATGATGAATTCATACGATTAGCTATCCGTACCTTACCCTTTGCTTGCACCAGCCGTCATGCCATCGACCAGCAAACGCTGCAGGAAGACAAACAGCAAGGTGATCGGCAGTGCGATCAGCACGGATGCCGCCGCGAACAACGTAAAGTTACTGTCCTGGGTGGAGTTGACGAGATCCCATAGGCCGACGGCGAGCGTCCAGTTTTCTTTTGTCCGGAGCACGAGTCTCGCAAAGATAAAGTCTACCCATGGACCAACGAACAGCGTCAAGCCCATATACGTGATCATTGGCTTCGACAACGGCAGAATGATTTTGCGGAATATCTGGAAGTTGGTAGCTCCGTCGATCTTCGCCGCTTCATCCAGACTTCGCGGTATCGTATCCAGGAAGCCTTTCATGATCAGGGTTCCGCCTAGCGGCGCCCCTGCCGCATACACGATAATCATCGCCGCATGCGTGTTCAGCAGATCCAGGGAGTTCAGCAGGATATACAGCGCGATCATACTCATGAAGCCCGGGAACATCCCCAGCACGAGAATGACCGATAGCGCATTCTGCCGGCCTTTAAACCGGAATCGGGAGACCGCATAACTTGTTAGCAGGACAAGAATGGTCCCGATAATCATGGAGAATATCGCAATTTTCAACGTGTTCATGTACCATGTGCCAAACAGAAAGCTCTGGGACGTAAACAATTCTTTATAATGACTGAGCGTAAAAGATTCTGGAATCAAGGACTTGCTGTACAACGACTTTCCGGGACGGAAAGAGGCCAGAACAATCCAGAGCGCCGGGTAAATACAACCGATCGCAATGATGACAAGCGTGATGTAACTTGCCGTCAGGCGAATCGCATTTCTCATTTTAATTCCCATTATTGGATCATATCCTCCTCTTTAAAGGATCTGGTTCTGCGATAATTGTAAATCGAGAAGGTCGCAATAATCATGAAGATGATAATACCGATGGCCGATGCCATGCTGTACCGCTGCTGATCCAGCGTCAGTTTATAGAGCCAGGTTACCAGCAGGTCCGTCGCACCCGCGTATTGATAATCACCCACAACCGGGTTACCGTTTGTCAGGAGGAAAATCAAGTTAAAGTTGTTAATGTTACCGGCAAATTGCGTAATCAGCACCGGTGCCGTCGAGAACAAAATCATCGGCAGGGTGATGATCTTGAATTTCTGGAATCCAGTCGCCCCGTCCACATCGGCCGCTTCATAAAGATCCTTCGGAATCGTAGTCAGGACACTCATAACGAGAAGCATGGATACCGGGATACCTACCCACATATTAACGATAATAACGGTCACTTTGGCCCAGACCGGATCGGTCAGCCATGGCAGGCCTTCCAAACCGAAATATCTTAAATACTGGTTGATCGGTCCGAATTGCCCGTTAAACATATTACGCATAACGAGCAAGGAAATCAGCTGCGGAATCGCATATGGAATGATCAGAATGACACGCCATACGCCTTTGAAACGAATTCCTTTTTGTTGAATAAGGAGTGCAACGAGCACACCGCCAAAATACGTCGTTACCGTTGCCAGCACTGCCCAGATGATCGTCCAGGTCAGGACGCCGAAGAACGTATGGCTCCATGATTTCAATGCAACGAGATTGGTGAAGGTTTTGAAACCGACCCAGTCAACCAAATTTGCCGGCGGCAGATTGTTTGGAGCGGAATAGTTCGTAAACGCCAGCATGACCATGAAGATAATCGGCATGACCGTAAAAAACAAAATACCGATGGCCGGCAGCGTCAGGAAAGATTGCGCGAATTTCCATTCAAAAATATAGTAAAGGGTCTGTCTGAAGTTGTTGGGTTTTCCACCCTGTTCCCTTAGTTTTCCAGCGTTATATGCGTTTTTGATATTGGCATAATACCCAATAAGAAAAAGCGCAAACATAATCATGGTGATAAGTCCTTCAATCAGCAGATTGATGGAATGGTCACCTGCTACCATTTGGGTTAATCCTTTGACTTTCTCTAAATGGCTTCCCTGTTCCCCCAAAGTTGTCATTCCCCAGATGGCATCACCCAGGTTGTTGATGAAGTAATACAGACTGAATATACCTACGATAAGTAAAATAACGCCTTTGATCCATTGCCGATTGTAAAGCTGACCCAGACCCATACAGATGGCTGATAATACGGCTGCTGTCGTACGATGTTGACGCATGCTCCCTCCATTCTCCTCTCCATATAATCGAGGAATCACCCGCCGGTTGTTCGGCGGGTGAACTTCTTCATCTATCTCGCATTATATAAGAACGTAATTACTCGCCAGCTCCACCACTGTTGAGATCTTTCACTTGATTTACAGCTTTATCAAGCGTTTCTTTCACGTCTTTGTTGTTATCCCAGATCTCAGCCAGTGCAGCGCCTACAGGAGACCATACGTTAGCCATTTCAGGAACGGATGGCATCGGTTGGGAAGATTTGAACTGCTCTGTAAATGCCGATACATACTCGTCATTCTTGATTTGATCGTCTTCCTGAGCTTCGTTGTTAGTTGGAACCGATCCAACCAGTGCGCTCAGTTTCAATTGAGCTTCCTTGCTTGTTGCAAAGTCAGCGAACAAACGAGCGGCTTGCGGATATTTCGTGAACGAGCTTACGTACCAAGCTTTGATACCGGAGAACGATACAGCAGGCTGGCCGCCGATGGTTGGGATTGGAGCAACGCCAAGCTTGTCGCCAAGCGCTTCTTTGTATCCGCCGAGCTCCCATGGTCCGTTAATGTCCATAGCCAGGTCGCCGCCCGTGAACAATCCGCGTTTGATATCAGGCGTAATGTCGCCGGATTTAACCGGGAGAATTTCTTTCAGGCTTGCATACACTTCCATACTCTTGACTGCGCCTTCGTTGTTGAGGCCGATATCGTTGACATCTGCGCCGCCGTTACCGAAGATGTAGCCGCCATTGGAAGCAAGGAATGGATATGCGAAGTACAGGTTGCCTGTTTCGAACATGATTCCATATTTGTTTTTGGATTTGTCTGTGAAGGTTTTGCTGAACTCAATAACTTCTTCCATCGTTGTTGGAACTTCTTTTACCAGGTCCTTGTTGTAATACATCAGGTATGTTTCAGCAGCGCGCGGGTATCCGTACAGAACACCGTCATAGCTTACGCCTTGGATAGCGGCTTCCGAGTTGCTGCTCTTCGTTTTTTCTTCGAAGTAATCATTTGGCAGAACCAGGTTGGTAGCTACGGCCTTACCCAGGTTATCATGAGGGAACAATACTACGTCAGCGCCCAATCCGGATGGTCCGTCTTGTTGAAGCTTGGTAACTTGGTCGGTTGGGGACAATTCTTCGATGGTTACTTCAACGCCGTATTTCTCGGTAAATTCTTTAGCAACCGCATCGGTGTAGGCTCTTTCGTCTCTACTTTCCCATACGATCAATTTAGCGCCTTCCTCTGGCTTAAGTTCCGGTGCTTCTGTATTTTCGGCCGGCGTCTCCTGGGCTGGTGGATTCTCAGCAGGTGCCTCAGCAGCAGGAGCAGGTGAATTTCCTCCGCACGCTGTAATGGAGAACGCCAACGTGAAGGTTGCAGCTAGCGTAAGTAGTTTCTTCATCTTCATTCCATGATTACCCCTCTCAATAAATGATCAGAAAATGTTGGAAATCTGCGCAAACGATTTCAGAAATTTTCAGCGTCTCTTTTTCTATGTAGCATCTGGCGAGATACTCAGGAAAAATCCCGTTGAGAAAGCGCTTCATTCACTGAAAACATCATACAACATTTATTATCGAATGTAAAAACGTTTGCACAGATCATTTTTACCCGTATTCCCTATAAAATCCCCCATTATCTTCATATTACACTGTATTTCATAAGTTATCATAAAAATATTCATGCATACACCGTGCAATCCTGTCATTTTTCTCTCCAAATCGGACAAGAAGAGGCAAAAAACACTCTAGAGTTGCACAAACGTTTGCACAATAGTTGCGCTTCTTTCTCTCACCGATAGATATACCATGGACACCCTTAAAATTAGACGTTTCCCGGTTAGAAAGTAGCCCCGCCCCATCCTTATCTTTCATATGCGTTAATAAGCTTGATTATTCCGTGACCAGGGGGCCTTAGAATATAATAAACCCTGGTGTTGCTGCACCAGGGTTAAAGAAACTTATTTATCACCAATATGCAAGCGAATGGGCTACAACCAATCTCTTTTTTCAACAAAACGCTTCCCCATTAACAAATATACGATACCTGTAAATAACACGATGAACCACAGGCTATAAGGCTCCACTCTTGGTGCGTAAATCGCTGCTTGCGGCATCATAACATAGTAGGGAATCGTGAATGGAAGCCAGGCTCCAATGGCAGAATGAAAGCCTGTCAGCACGATATTCGGCACCACATATCCCAGAGACATCGCCAGGGAGGCTCCAAAATTCCGGACTCTTATTGAAACGATAAGCTGTAAGGCAGCAAAAGGCAAAACGCCGACCCATCCTCCGATAATTGAGTAGAGCAAAGTCTCCCACGGAATTTCACCAGGCGCTTCAACAAGATAACCCGTTGCCACATAACCGAGCAAAAAAACGACCTGCACAAGCCCCAATATCCCAATGAGCACAATATATTTCGCATAGAAGATCCTATTGCGGGAAACCGGCAGGCTCATGGCTATCTTCCAGCCTCCATCCCGATGCTCATATAAGCATAATAAGGAGGCTACAATCGCGCTGTACAAAGGATAGAAAAACATAGAGTGTAAATTAACGCTGTGGATATAGAGTGTCAACCAGCTGGGCGGGAAAAACTCCTTTAGGCTCTCAAGCTGCATCGCTCCCATCGCTGAGTTAATCAGCGTATCCAATACGATGAGCACCGTGATTACACTCCATTGAAGCTTGATTCCTTCGGCACGTATCAGCATTCTCATAATGGCAGCCCCCCTATTCAAATTCTCTTCTGGCAAACAGGAGAGCTCCCAGCACCGACAGCATGACCCCTACTCCAAGAGAAATTCCGATCCACTGCATATGCCCAGGAATAAGTGGACTGGATAGTGCCGGATACGACCAAGGAAGGATTTGAATGATAAAAGAATTGCTTCGTGCTAAAAACAAGCTGCAAATGGAGCCGAATATCCCCAGAGCCAGCGGTAATGCCTGGTTGGAAAACACCGTGGAAAGCCAGAGCTGAATCGCCATCATCGGCAATGTCGATAAGCAGGCGAACAGAGGCTGCAATATCATGATTCCCCAAGGTATCGGTTCATTCGAATACAGAACCCAAATCAGGCACATCCCCATGATCGTAATGATTGCGGCACATAACTGTAATACAAGGATCCATAAAAGTTTAGCCAGATACACAGACGCTTTGGGAACAGGCATCGCAAGCAGCTGCTTCCATGCCTTGGTTTCGTGCTCGGTACCGGCCATAATGCTGGCTAGAAGCGTAATCCCCAATAAAAAAACGAAAGACAAAAACATGTACATGACCGCAAAGCCGGCATAGATTCCACCTGGACCTTGACGAAAATAAAGATACCACTCCAAGGCCGTCATGCTGATCAGGATTATGCCCTGGATTACAGGCATCCACCGGCATAATAACTTAAGCTTTAATCCTTCTGCACGCATCAGCTCCAGCATCATAAGCTGTTCTCCTGACCGGTTAATTCCAGGAAGATTTCCTCAAGGGTTTTCTTCTTCTCCGTTACCCGGTAGACATCATACTGATGATTGACAAGGAAACGAATCATTTCGGCTGATTGCGGCCTGTCGATCATGGAGGTACGGATCTGACCTGTTGTTATTTCCGGCACCGCATCAAAGCCTTGACCATTCAGAGCTGCTGCTGCTTCCAGGGGCCGGTCCATCTCCACCCAGACATAAGGCTTACTGCGATCCGTTAATTCCTGCAGCGGTCCTTGGAAGATCAATTCCCCTTGATTAATAATTCCTACCCACGTTGCAACCTGCTCGATTTCACTCAGCAAATGGCTTGAAAGCAGTACAGTGATATCAAAATCGCGGGGAAGTCGTGTAATCAGCTCTCGAATTTCTTGAATTCCCGATGGATCAAGTCCATTTGTGGGCTCATCTAGAATCAATAATTTGGGATTTGTAATAAGCGCCATCGCGATCCCAAGCCGCTGCTTCATACCAAGAGAATAACTTTTGACCGGCCGATGAGCCGCCTGGCTCAGTCTCACCCATTCCAGAACCTCCTGAATCCTGGATTCTTGTATTCCATGGATTAACGCCATAATCTTCAGATTCTTATATCCTGATAGGTGAGCATAGTATGAAGGGGATTCTACGAGAGAACCGACATCCTTTAAAATGTCCATTCTGTGCTTGTTCAGATCCTTGCCTAGGATACGAATATCACCTGATGACGAACGGATCAGTCCAAGGAGCATTCGAATGGTTGTTGTTTTACCAGCGCCATTGGGCCCCAGAAATCCATAGATTTCCCGCTTAGGGACCTTCAAATTAATCTGCTTAACCGTTTCCCGCTTCCCGAACCGTCGGGTCAACTCCTGTGTATCGATTGCATAATCGTCCATTATTGATTCCTCCTGCTTGGCATTGCTAATACTTTAAGTTTAGCAACGGAAAATTAACAACAGGTAAACAAGGAATGAACGATAGAATAATTTACAGGCGGACCGGCAACACAATTTCAACACGGGTGCCCTTACCCTCTGCGGGCAGAATGCTCATGCAGCCTGCATGGGCTTCCACAAAGGCATTGGCTATAGCGATTCCTCTACCGGATTGATCCAAAGCCTGTGCTAACTTTGATTTCTCGATCCCGATTCCATTATCCTCAATCACGATGATGCAATGCTTTCCGTCTATAGAGATACTGCACTGAATCTCAATACCGGGCGGATTATGTATAACCGCATTCATGAGTACATTTTGAAAGACTCTGCCTAACAATCTGCTGTCAAAATCGATCATGCACACGCTCTCTGGGTCATTAAACGTAAACGAAGCTTGCTCGGCTAACGGGTGGTTTGCAATATCGATCATCCGATCACGCAGAAAATTCACGATATCATCCTCCCTCTTATTCATAGGGAACTGTTCGACAGACCATCGGCCCGTTTGACTCAAATCGTGGATTAGATGTTTCATTTCCGCTGTCTTGTCACGAATCTGCCTGCTAAAATTCTGCCTTTCTTCATCGGTCCATTGATATTCGGCCGCCGCGAGCATATGAGCATAGCCTTCGACGTAGGACAGTGGCGTCTTGATGTCATGGCTGATCGCAGCGATCCATTCCTGCTTCTTCGCCTCCGCATTTAATCGATCGGTCTCGCTGCGCTGTAATTGATTCGATAATTGACTCATTCGATCAAATAATTCTTTGTATAACACATAAGGATACCGATAATGGTTATGATGTAGTGAGTCATCGGGGCTATTGGAGCTGCTGGGGCTGCTGAAGCCACTGGAGTAACTGTAGCCAACAGAGCCCTCGGTGCTATTGGAGTCACCGTTTTGCTTGCGCAAATGGTCCAGCGGCTGGCTGTAATTCCCCTTCGATAATCGGTTGATCCAACGGATTAAGTAAGTGAGCGGTTTGCCTACGCACCAGCCAAATGCTATAAAAAATAGAATAGTTAGCACAAATCCGATAAGAGTTAAAAAAGTCTTCGTGGATATCATGTTCCGGGAATTCACCATGTCCTGCAAATAGATGAATATAACCGTGCTCACGACAAAACAAAAGACAAATGCCATCACCAAAATAACGGTTAGCTTGATAAAGCGAAAGGCCATCCTGGTCATCGGATTCACTCCTGCTCCTTCCTAGGGGCCAACATTTTGTAGCCAAGTCCTCTTACGTTAACAAGAAACTGAGGATTTCCGGGATCGGGCTCCATCCTTTTTCGCAGTCTGAAGATATGAATGACAACCGTCTTCTCATCTCCAAGGTAGGATTCCTGCCAGACCGATTCGTATAATTGCCTTGTGCTAAAAATGCGGTTTGGATGTCGGCATAAGAATACAAGCAGCTCCCATTCACGTGCCGGGCACTCCACTTGTTTGCCATCCACGATCAGTTCTCCGGCTGCAAGATCCAGCCGAAAATAACCAAAGTCAAGACTAGTCAATCGTGGTTGAACTTCTTGTTTTTGCCGTGTTTTATACTTTAGACGAGCTTTGGTGCGGGCAACGACCTCCAATGGATTGAATGGCTTCGTAATATAATCATCCCCGCCAATGCCAAACCCCATCAGCTTGTCCAAGTCAGCGTCCCGTGCAGTAAGAAAGAGAATCGGCGTTTCGGTTATTTTGCGGATTTTCCGGCACACCTCGAAACCGTCCTCATCCGGGAGCATGACATCCAGTATGATGACGTCCGGATTAAACTCCGATAATATTCTCACCGCTTCCTGCCCCGTGCCCACGCTTCGAATATGCCGAAAGCCTTCCTTCTTCAGCACGCTAGTCAACATATCACATAACCCTTGTTCATCATCCACAAGCAGTACAGACATATTATCCATAGCATTTTTCTCCATTATTTTCATAATTCTACAAACCTTTAACTGTATTATATAACAGAGTCAACTCTCAAGACTCAGAATATCTGTTGAGAGGTACTGGAAAGGAATCGACTCTATCCTTTCTCATTCATCCTATCTATGCAAAGTTAACAATAGGTAAACAGGAACTAAACAAAGCATACATTAATACAAGACCCTCTCACAGTACAGCGCGTATGGACCCATTGGCGGTTTCAGACAGACACATTTATGTTAAAGTTAAGTTAATACAAAATAATCAACTGCTCAAAGATGTCTGATTAGACCTTCGGCCCTGTGAATCCATATATGAGTATAAACAAAAGGAGTCTTCTTCACGAAGACTCCTTTTATAACAATTATATTTTATCAGCCAAGAAATGACTCTAGACAAGCGCCTTCAGCGCGATATCCGTCCGATTAAACTTACCTTCAAACGTAATCGCTTCTGCCCGTTCATAGGCTTTCGCACGTGCGGATGCGATATCTGCCCCTAGTCCGACAACGCCTAGGACACGGCCGCCATTCGTTCTCCACGTTCCATCCGCATCGCGAGAGGTGCCCGCATGAAATACAATCGTCCCCTCCTGTTCGTCTTCCAGGCCATTGATCGCTATCCCTTTCGGATACGATGCAGGATACCCGCCGGAAGCCAGGATGACACATACCGCTGCTTCGTCACTCCACTCCAGTTCTAATTCAGCCAGGTTTCCGTTAACGGCAGCAAGGAATACCTCAAGCAGATCCGTCTTCAAGCGCGGCAATACGACCTGCGTTTCCGGATCGCCAAATCTGGCGTTGAACTCAATGGTCTTCGGTTTTCCGTCCGGCGTAATCATCAATCCGGCGAACAGAACGCCCCGGAACGGACGACCTTCCGCTACCATCGCTTTCGCTGTGGGCTTGATAATCGTCTCAATGGCCTCTTCAATGACAGATGACTGAATATGAGGCAATGGAGAATACGTTCCCATCCCACCTGTATTCGGTCCCAAATCTCCATCATAAGCCGGTTTATGATCCTGTGCCGCCGACATCGGCTTCACGGTTTCACCATCCACAAAGGCGAGGATCGACATTTCCTGGCCTTCCAGGAACTCCTCGATGACCACCCGGCTTCCCGCATCGCCAAACACCTTCGACTGCATGATGTCGCTGAGCGCCTGCTCGGCTTCCTCGATCGTCCGCGCAACGGTAACACCCTTGCCGGCTGCGAGCCCGTCCGCTTTCACGACAATCGGCGCGCCCTGCTGGCGCAAGTAAGCTAGCGCCTTCTCGTAATCGTCGAACTTCGCGTAAGCTGCCGTTGGAATGTCGTATTTATGGAGCAGATCCTTCATAAAGGTTTTGCTGCCCTCAATTTCGGCTGCATTTTTGCGCGGACCGAATACCGGGATGCCTGTAGCGTCGAATGCATCTACGATGCCGTCAGCCAGCGGATCATCCGGACCGACAACAATGAGTCCCACCTGCTTCTCTACGGCGAATGCCGCCAGCTTCTCAAACTCCGATACCGCGATCGGCACGCACTCGGCCAGCTGTCCGATACCGGCGTTGCCGGGTGCGCAGTAAATCTTATCCGCTTTCGGGCTCTTTGCCAGTGCCCATACGATGGCATGCTCTCTTCCGCCGCCTCCGATAACCAAAATATCCATGGTTTACCCCTCCCGATTCATTTCAACTTTACCGTCAACATTTCATAACATGAATGATTTACAGGGCGAAGCGTGAGGTCATCTTCACCTTCTGTTCCCCTTAAACTTAAAGGCGGCGCGCTCGAAAGAGCGGCGTCGCCTCTATATGTTGCTGATTGAAAGGTGATCTTCAGCTGCAGCCTCATGGTTGCAGCGAAGCCCCTTTTTATGCTCATGAATTAGTGTTTAAAATGCCGCACGCCGGTAAAGACCATGGCGATCCCGTATTCGTTGGCTGCCTTGATGGATTCCTCATCCTTAATGGAGCCGCCCGGCTGAATGATGGCGGTAATGCCGGCTTTCGCAGCAAGCTCCACGGTATCTCCCATCGGGAAGAACGCATCGGAAGCGAGAACGGCCCCCTTGGCTTTCTCTCCCGCCTGCTCCACCGCAATGCGTGCCGAGCCGACACGGTTCATTTGGCCTGCGCCAACGCCAACGGTCATGTTGTCTGCAGCCAATACGATCGCATTAGATTTCACGTGCTTGACCACTTTCCAGCCAAAGAGCAGCTGCTTCAGCTCTTCTTCCGTTGGTTTCCGGTCAGTTGCAACTTTCAGATCAGCGGCGTCCAGGGAATGCACATCGCTTTCCTGTACGATCATGCCGCCTTCAATGGAGGTAACGGCAAGCGTGCTCTGACGTTCCTTAGCAGAACCGAACTCGCCCATCTTCAGAAGACGGATATTTTTCTTTTTCGTCAGAATCTCCAGCGCCTCTGGTGTGAAATCCGGTGCCAGGATAATTTCAAGGAAAATATCCTTCAGCAGATCCGCCGTCGGAGCGTCAATTGTCCGGTTCGCCGCCACGATGCCGCCAAAGATGGATGTCGGATCAGCGTTGTAAGCTTTTTGGTAAGCTTCCAGCACATTTGTCCCGATGCCGACGCCGCAAGGGTTCATATGCTTCACGGCCACCACGGTTGGCTCGTCGAATTCCTTCACGATCTGCAGGGCCGCGTTCGCGTCATTGATATTGTTATAGGAGAGCTCTTTGCCGTGCAGCTGCTCCGCGGTCGTCAAAGTACCCGCTGGTGCCAGCGGTTTACGGTAAAATGCCGCTTTTTGATGTGGATTCTCGCCATAACGAAGGTCCTGAATTTTCTCGTAGGTGACGCTAAAGCGCTCAGGAAGCGGATCACCCGTTACATTCGACAAATAGTCGGAAATCAACGTATCGTAGGCCGCCGTATGACGGAATACCTTGGCTGCAAGACGTTTACGGGTTTCCAGCGTCGTGTCGCCGCCGTCACGGATTTCCTCAATCACGCTGCCATAATCCGCCGCATCGACAACCACGCTCACAAAAGCATGGTTTTTCGCAGCCGAACGCAGCATCGTTGGACCGCCAATGTCGATATTTTCGATTGCATCCTCATACTCGACATCCGGCTTCGCGATCGTTTCCTGGAATGGGTACAGGTTCACCACAACCAGATCGATGTAATCGAGGCCCAGCTCCTGCATCTGACGTTGATGCTCCTCGCTGTCGCGAATGGCAAGCAGGCCGCTGTGCACGGCTGGATGAAGGGTTTTGACGCGTCCGTCCAGAATCTCAGGGAATCCGGTCACATCGGAGATGCCGATGACAGGAACTCCTTCCTTGGCGAGGAGGTTCTTCGTTCCCCCTGTCGAAATGATCTCTACACCCAATGAAGACAACTCGCGGCAAAACGCCACGATGCCGGTTTTATCCGAAACGCTGACCAATGCTCTTTTGATACCCACGTTCATACCCCCTATTATGAATGAAATTAACTAAGTAAGCCTGTCTTGATTCCGTAGATGCTGTCGAAGATCCATAATTGCAAATTATTTCCCGAGAAATATCGAACATGTCGATTCACCGAAAGACCTTGTCCCCTTTTATTACAAAAGCCTATTCGGTAATCGTCACATTCCGCCCGTTCAGCGAAATTCGCCCCTGGGCGAACCAGGAAACGACTTCAGAGTATAACTTCTGCTCCACGGCATGAATGCGTTCTGCCAGCACTTCTGCCGTTTCGCCTTCCTTGATCTCTACGGCTTTTTGAGCAATAACAGGTCCGGTATCCATGCCGCCATCCACGAAATGAACCGTGACACCAGTCATCTTCACACCATAGTCGAGCGCTTGGCCAATCGCGTCTTTTCCTGGAAAAGCAGGCAGCAGCGATGGATGAATGTTGATGATCCGGCCGCTATAGAACTCGACAAAGGACGGACTCAATAACCGCATATATCCTGCAAGAACAATCAATTCGACACCGCGCTGCTGAAGCTCTACCGCAATTTCACGTTCGTAATCTTCCTTCGAGGCATAATCCTTCGGCTGAAAGGCGAATACATCCACATTCGCCGCTTGAGCCAGCTCCACCACGGGAGCCTGTGGCTTATCGCATACCAGGATACTGATCACGCCGCCCAGGGCCCCCCTGTGCTGCGTATCTACCAAAGCCTGAAAGTTACTGCCCCTGCCGGAAGCGAAAACCGCAATCCGAAACGGCCTCATTACACCTCAGCTCCCGTAAAGGTTACGATGCGCTCGCCTTCGGTGACTCGGCCGATCACATAAGCCTCTTCGCCTACGGAGCGGAGGTATTGAAGCACTCCGTCTGCATCCTGTTCTTTGACGACAAGCACCATGCCAATTCCCATATTAAATGTCGTAAACATATCCTTGTTCGATATGCTGCCTTTTTCCTGCATCAGCTTAAAGATCGGCAGAATCGGCCAAGAGCCGTATTCGATGTCGACATTGACGCCATCCGGCAGCATACGCGGAATATTCTCGATGAATCCGCCGCCCGTGATATGCGCCATGCCCTTTACTTCGATCTCTTTCAACAGTCCGAGCAGCGGCTTCACATAAATCTTGGTCGGTGCAAGCAGTACGTCGCCAAGACGTCCGCCCAGTTCCGGAAGCTCTTGCTGCAGGGAGTAGCCTGCGTCCTCCAGAAGCAGCTTGCGGACGAGCGAGAAGCCGTTGCTGTGTACGCCGCTGGAGGCTAGACCAATCACCGCGTCGCCTGCCGCGATATTCGACCCGTTGATCATTTTGCTTTTGTCGACAATCCCCACGGTGAAGCCCGCGATGTCATACTCGCCTTCGCTGTACATACCCGGCATCTCCGCCGTTTCCCCGCCGATCAGGGAACAGCCCGCTTGGTTGCATCCGTCGGCGATCCCTTTGACAATGGACTCGATTTTGGACGGAATGACCTTATCACACGCTAAATAGTCGAGAAAAAAGAGCGGTTCTGCGCCTTGCACCACAATATCGTTCACGCACATCGCTACCGCATCAATGCCGATGGTATCATGTTGGTCCATCGCGAATGCGAGCTTCAGCTTTGTGCCGACGCCATCCGTGCCTGAGACGAGTACCGGCTCTTCATATTGGTCTTTATTCAGCTTGAACAGTGCGCCAAAACCACCGAGGTCCGTCATGACTTCCGGCCTGAAAGTCGTTTTGACATGCTTTTTCATCCGCTCTACCGCTTCGTTGCCTGCAGCGATATCCACGCCTGCTTGTTTGTAAGTATCCGACACGCGCTCAACACTCCTTTTTCGTTATGACGAAAGTATCTGTTCACACATCATTTATGGGCTTAATCAATAACCAGCTTAAAGAGGTTGTTCAAACCAACCTTCTCGGTGCTGAAAACCGACCTTTTTGAACCTTCACTTAAAAGATAAAACCGAGAAAAAATGGCTGTCCACTGCAGAATCAGCAGCTGCAGCCCATCTTCTCTTCCCCGTTAAAATCAATCTGCGTCGGGTAATCATTGTCAAAGCAAGCCATGCACAAGCCGCCTTTATGGCTCTGCTCATCATAACCGCCTATGGCGGATATAAGTCCCTCCGGACTCAGGAACGATAGGGAATCGGCGTTGATCTCCCGGCAGATTTCCTCGACGCTTTTCTCGGAAGCGATCAGCTCCCTGCGGTCGGGCGTATCGATGCCGTAGAAGCAAGGGTTCTTGAACGGCGGCGACGTAATCCGCACATGCACTTCGGTCGCGCCCGCTTCGCGAAGCAGATTGACGATCCGGCGGGACGTAGTTCCCCGTACGATGGAGTCATCGATCATAACCACCCGTTTGCCTTCGACCACGCGCCGTACCGCGCTCAGCTTCATCTTCACGCCCTGCTCGCGCAGCTCCTGGCTCGGCTGAATAAACGTCCGGCCCGTATATTTATTCTTGATCAATCCCAGCTCGTAAGGAATGCCCGTTTGCTCGGCATAACCGATAGCAGCCGAGATGCTGGAATCCGGTACGCCTGTAACCACATCGGCATCCACGAACGATTCCAGGGCCATCTTGCTGCCCATCCGTTTGCGGGCCGAATGCAGATTGGAGCCGTTCAGATCGCTGTCAGGACGGGAGAAATAAATATATTCCATCGCGCACAACGCTTTGCGTCCCGCTTCCGTATACCGTTCTTCCCGAAGCCCGTTCCGATCAAGGATCAGCAGTTCCCCAGGAGCGACATCACGGATTGCTTCCGCCCCGATGACTTCAAGTGCACAGGTCTCGGAGGTGAAGATATATGCATCGCCCAGGCGACCCATCGTGAGCGGACGGAGTCCGTTCGGGTCCGAAGCGACGAGCAGCTTGTCATTGGTCATGAGCAGAAAAGCAAACCCGCCCACCAGACGCTGCAAGGCGTCTTTGGCAGCCTCAACAAAATCCTTCGGCGAACGCGCGATCAGATGCGCAATGACCTCCGTATCGCTGGTCGTCTGGAATATGGAGCCCTCCATCTCCAGCTCGCGCCGAAGCTTCGGCTCATTGACGATGTTGCCGTTCGTAGCAATCGCCAGATTGCCCTCACGATATTTAAAGACGAGCGGCTGCGCATTCGTCAGTCTGCTGTCCCCGCTGGTCGAGTAACGGACATGCCCGATCGACATGCTGCCCTGCAGCGATTCCAGCTTGTCTTTATCAAACACTTCTTTTACAAGTCCCATCCCGCGGTGATAATTGAAATTCTCGCCGTCGGCTACGCAGATTCCTGCGCTTTCTTCGCCGCGGTGCTGGAGGGCGTGAAGCCCGTAATAGGAAAGGGAGGCGGCATCGGGATGCCCAAACACCCCGAATACGCCGCACTCTTCTTTTAATGTATCAAAAATATCGCTCTGACCTGTTCCCTCATTGTAGTAATCCCCTGTCCACAGTCCTTCGGGTATCAGTTCATGAGACATGGAATGGCATCCTCCCAGACGGATTTCAAAGCCTCCACGGATTCTTCCAGCGCAGAAGCACCGTTAATGTTAATGCTAAGCTTATTACCGCCGACTACGCCAAGCGCGGTAAATGGAACGTCCGCTTCTTGCAGGAGCTTCTCCAGCGCATTCTTATGATCAGGAGACACCGACAGCACGATCCGGGATTGGCTCTCGCTAAAGAGCGCTATGTCGTTACGCAGATCGGTTGACCATTGCACGCTCGCCCCAACGCTGCCGCTGATGCAGCTCTCCGCCAGCGCGGCTGCAAGTCCGCCCTCCGACACGTCATGTGCGGATTGTACCAGACCTGATTGGATGGCCTTCAGTACGCCGCCCAGCAGTTTCTTCTCGGTATCCAGGTTGAGCTCCGGCGGTCTGCCTTCCGACACCCCGTGAATAATTGCTTGGAACTCGCTGCCTCCCAGTTCGGCAAGGGTATCGCCCAGCACATAGATGACATCGCCTTCCGCCTTGAAGCCTTGCGTCGTAATATGATCCGTATCATGGATCAGGCCAACCATGCCGACAACCGGCGTCGGATAAATCGCGCCTTTGGCATTCTCGTTGTAGAGACTCACATTTCCGCCGATAACCGGCGTTTCAAGCACACGACAAGCTTCCGCCATGCCGTCCACGGCTTTTTCCATCTGCCAGAAAATTTCCGGCTTCTCCGGGCTTCCGAAGTTCAGGTTATCCGTAATCGCCAGCGGCTCGGCGCCGGAGCACACGATATTACGCGCTGCTTCGCTGACCGCGATTCTGCCGCCAAGCTCAGGGTCGAGGTAGACGTAACGTCCGTTACAGTCCGTTGTCATCGCTAGGGCTTTACGCGTTCCCTGCACCGTTACGACAGCAGCATCCGAACCCGGACGAACGGCCGTGCTGGTGCGAACCATATAATCGTATTGATTGTATACCCATGCTTTGCTTGCAAGGCTCGGCGAACCGAGCACCTTCTTGAGGGCACCGCCCAAATCCTTCACTTCTTCATAACGAAGCGTATCCACCGCAGCCTGCTCTTGGTAATAAGTCGGTTCTTGGGATGGTTTGTTATAAATCGGACATTCGTCTACGAGCGCTTTAACCGGCATGTCGCCTACCACCTCACCGTGGTGGATCAGCTTCAGGCGGCCATCGTCCGTCACTTTGCCGACTTTGGCGCAGATAACGCCCCAGCGGTCGAAGATTTCTCGTGCCTGCTCCTCATGCTTCGGCTCAACCACGAACAGCATCCGTTCCTGGGACTCCGACAGCATCATTTCATAAGGCGTCATGCCCTCTTCGCGCTGAGGCACTTGGTCCAGGTACAGCTCAAGACCGTTGCCTGCTTTACTTGCCATTTCCGCACTGGAGCAAGTCAGTCCAGCCGCGCCCATATCCTGAATGCCCAGCACGATGCCGGAATCAATCAGCTCGAGGCAGGACTCCATCACAAGTTTCTCCATGAACGGATCGCCGACCTGAACGGCCGTACGGTTCGCTTCGGATTCCTCCGTCAGCTCAACGGAAGCGAAGGTTGCGCCGTGGATGCCATCGCGGCCAGTTGGAGGCCCGACATAAAAGACCGGATTGCCTACCCCTTTTGCAACGCCGCGCTGAATCTTGTCATGGTCGATAACGCCGACGCACATCGCATTGACCAGCGGATTGCCTTCATAACTTTCGTCGAATACAACCTCGCCGCCCACCGTCGGGATCCCGATGCAGTTGCCGTAACCGGCAATGCCGGACACCACGTGCTCAAACAAATATTTAACGCGATCGCTCTCCAGCTTGCCGAAACGAAGCGAGTTAAGAATCGCTACCGGTCTTGCCCCCATGGAGAAAATATCGCGGATAATGCCGCCAACGCCCGTGGCTGCGCCTTGATAAGGCTCTACAGCGGACGGATGGTTATGGCTTTCGATTTTGAATACAACCGCTTGATTGTCGCCGATATCAACGATCCCGGCGCCCTCGCCCGGTCCCATCAGGACGCGCGGGCCGCTTGTCGGGAAACGACGAAGCAGCGGCTTGGAATTTTTGTAGGCGCAATGCTCGGACCACATGACACTGAATACGCCGATTTCCGTGTAATTCGGCTTGCGTCCCATGAAGGAACAGATCAGCTCATACTCGCTGTCCGAAACTCCCATTTGCTTGTAAATCTGATGCTCTGCGATCTGTTCTGCTGTCGGTTCCTTAACGGACGTTTGCTGCGCCATGAGTATCCCTCCATGCCTGTAATATGGATGTAAACATTGCTTTACCGTCATCCGAGCCGAGCAGGCTGCTGACCGCGCGCTCCGGATGCGGCATCATGCCGATTACGTTGCCCCGCTCATTGCAGATGCCTGCGATATCCTCGATCGAGCCGTTCGGATTGTTTTGATACGTAAATACGATTTGCCGGTTGTCCCGGAGCTTTTGAAGTGTTTCTTCATCACAGTAATAGTTGCCCTCGCCATGCGCGATCGGAATGACAATCTCTTGCCCCTCCACGTAATCTCGCGTAAACGGCGTTGTATTATTGTTCACTTTGAGCACCGTGTCATGACAGCGGAATTTCATCGAATCGTTGCGGCGCAGAGCTCCGGGAAGGAGTCCGGCTTCCGTCAAAATCTGAAATCCGTTGCAGATGCCAAGAATATACTTGCCCTCTTCCGCCGCTTTCGCCACTTCGCTCATAACCGGGGCGAATCGGGAAATCGCACCACACCGGAGATAATCTCCATAAGAGAATCCGCCGGGTACCAAAATGCAATCATATGGAGAAAGGTCCGTAGCCGTATGCCACACATAATCCACCGGCTGACCAATCGTCTCTTCTACCGCCTTATAACAGTCAATATCACAATTGGAACCAGGAAAGACCAGCACTGCAAATCTCATTGGTTTAGCCCTCCAATTCATAACGGTAGTTCTCAACCACCGTATTGGCCAAAAGCTTCTCGCACATTTCTTTTACTCGCAGCTCGGCTTCCTCACGGTTGTCCGTACCCAGCTCAAGTTCCATATATTTACCGATCCGCAGGCTTTCCACTTCCTTGTACCCTATCGAATGAAGTGCACCTTGCACCGCTACCCCTTGAGGGTCCAATACGCTCTGCTTAATCGTGACGTAGACCTTTGCTTTCAACATTGTATCCTGTTCCTCCTCGGTATATATGAATGAAATGGTTTATAAAAGCTTTACAGGCTTGCACCCGTGATTCGACTGTAAATATCGGTATAGCGGCGCGTCGTCTCCTCTACCACGGCCTGTGGCAGGGGATCCGGCTCACTGTTCTTATCCCAATCGGACGAAGCGAGATACGTGCGGACGGGCTCCTTATCCATACTGTCAATCTCAATGTCTAGCGCGTAATTCTTCTCATCCCAGAAACGGGAGGAATCCGGCGTGAAAATCTCATCGATCAGAATGATCTCTCCATCGATTAAACCGAACTCAAACTTGCAATCGGCCAAAATAATGCCGTGCTTGCTGCAATAATCGCGGGCGAACTTGTACAGCATCAGGCTTTTTTCCTGCAGCTGCAGCGCCAGCTCCTCGCCGACAAGCTCCTTCATGCGCGATAGCGGGATGTCCTCGTCATGACCGACATCGTTCTTGGCAGCCGGCGTGAAGATCGGCTCGGGAAAAGCCTCATTCTTGCGCAGACCCTCCGGCAGCTTAATGCCGTTAACCTCTCCCGAGGACTGATACTGCCTCCAGCCACCGCCGGTGATGTACCCGCGCACCACGCATTCGATATCGATGCGCTCGGCCTTGCGGCACACCATGATGCGTCCGTCCAGCAGGTCCTTGTCCTTAACGGCATCGCCCAGCAGGTTCACATCGGTATGCACGACATGGTTGCGGATGAGCTGCGCCGTTTGTCCAAACCAGAAGGCGCTCAGCTTGTTCAGCACCGTTCCCTTGGCCGGTACAGGCGGCTCCAGCACATAGTCAAAAGCGGAAATGCGGTCGGTTACTACAATGAGTACGTGCTCGCCCAGGTCGTACAATTCACGAACCTTGCCCTTGTACAGCAGCGGTACGTTGACCAGATGAGTGGCGGTCGATAATGCCGGTAATGTCATGTGTTCCTCCCCTTGGGGCAACGTGTACCTCGATCCTGAGAACCGTCGCTCCCTATATTTCTGTCGGATGAATGAATTTATTTATAATAGAACGTTTGTGGGCTGTACATCACTACGAATGCGGATTATTTTTCCGATCTCTGTTGCCCCCAGATTTCCATAAATATGATTCAAAGGCTGAAATCCGGGGACAGCATATGCTTTCGATGCTAGCTTTCCGTTGGAAAGCTTTCAGGAGACCGCAATCGCTTCTCCAAAACAATTCCGCCTTCTCCATTGTAGTGATTCTTTAAGTTTTAAGCCCTCAGGCTAATACAAAATTCTAAACTACTCCAACCCCAGCTTGGCAAAAATCGTATCCACATGCTTCAGGTGCCAGCTTGGATTAAATGCATCTTCGATCTCATCGGCGCTGAGCACCTCGGTGATCTCAGGCGTGGATTCCACGATCTCGCGGAATTGACGCTGCTCTTCCCATGCCTGCATGGCCCGAGGCTGAACGGTATCGTACGCTTGCTCGCGGCTGAAGCCCTTGTCGATCAGCTTCGTCATGATCCGGCCCGAGAAAGGAACGCCGAACGTGCGAGCCATGTTGCGCTTCATGTTCTCCGGGAAGACGGTCAGGTTCTTCACGATGTTGCCGAAGCGGTTCAGCATGTAGTTCAGCAGCATCGTAGCGTCCGGCAGGATGATACGTTCTACCGAGGAGTGGGAAATATCCCGCTCATGCCAGAGCGACACGTTCTCGTAAGCGGAAACCATATGACCGCGAATGACGCGCGCAAGACCCGAGATGTTCTCCGAACCGATCGGATTCCGTTTATGCGGCATCGCGGAGGAACCTTTTTGTCCTTTGGCGAATGCCTCTTCGACCTCGCGAACCTCACTCTTCTGGAGTGCGCGGACTTCGGTAGCGAACTTCTCGAGCGAAGTCGCGATGAGCGCAAGTGTTGCCATGTATTCCGCATGACGGTCACGCTGCAGCGTCTGGGTCGAGATCGGCGCCGGCTTCGTGCCAAGCTTGCGGCAGACGAATTCTTCAACCGAAGGATCGATGTTGGCATACGTTCCAACGGCTCCGGAAATTTTCCCGTACTGCACGCCGTCGGCCGCATGGCGGAAGCGCTCCAGGTTACGGATCATTTCTTCATGCCACAGCGCCATTTTCAAACCGAAGGTTGTCGGTTCTGCATGCACCCCATGCGTTCTGCCCATCATCGGGGTATGCTTGTAAGCCAGTGCCTTCTCTTTCAAAATACCGATAAAGCGCAGGATGTCCTGCTCCAAAATATCGTTGGCTTGCTTGAGCAGATATCCCATCGCGGTATCCACCACATCCGTCGAAGTCAAACCGTAGTGAACCCATTTGCGCTCCTCGCCAAGGCTTTCCGAAACCGCGCGTGTAAAGGCGATGACATCATGGCGGGTTTCCTGTTCGATTTCATAAATCCGATCCATATTAAAGGTTGCATTCTGGCGAAGCTTAACGGTATCTTCCTTCGGAATGACGCCGAGATCCGCCCATGCCTCACATGCGCACAATTCCACTTCCAGCCATGCTCTGAATTTGTTCTCCTCGGTCCAAATCGCCCGCATTTCCGGTCTGCTGTAACGTTCAATCATCGTTTAATCCTGCCTCCAAATATTCATTTTCTCTACCCATTCGAGCGCGTCATCGACATCCCCGCACAAGAGGTTGATATGTCCCATCTTGCGGTTAAGCTTCGATTCGCTCTTGCCGTATAGATGAAGCTTAGGCACAACACCGAGAGACTCTGCAAGCGCGTCGTGCTCTCCAAAGCGCCGTACCGCTTCCTCCAGATGCTGTCCCAGGAGGTTCACCATGACGACCGGGCTCAGCAGCGTTGTGTCCCCGAGCGGCAGATCGCAGATCGCTCTTACATGCTGCTCGAATTGAGAGGTTGAGCATGCCTCCATCGTGTAGTGACCCGAGTTATGCGGACGAGGTGCAAGCTCATTCACGTACAGCTCCCCCTCCTCGGTCACAAACATCTCGACAGCCAGCAGGCCAACAGCTCCCATGCCTTCAGCTACGCGTTCCGCGAGCTGACATGCTTTGCGCTGTACTTCGCTTGTCACGCGAGCAGGCACAATCGACAAGTGCAAAATATTGTTGACATGCACGTTCTCTGCCGGGGGAAAGCTCTTCACGATGCCGCTGGGCGTACGCGCCGCGATCACGGAGATCTCGCACGCGAACTTCACGAACTTCTCCAACACCAGCTCCGTCCCGCTGGCAGCCAGCTCTTTGTAGGCTGATTCCAGCTCATCTTCGCTGCGGAGAACCGCTTGCCCTTTACCATCATAACCTCCCATGGCGGTCTTAAGCACGCACGGAAGTCCAAGTTCAGAGGCGGCGGACTGTAAATCTTCCAAGCTTGTTATTTCACGATACGGCGCAACCGGTACGCCGGCCGCTTCAATTGCGGCCTTCTCGCGCAAGCGGTGCTGCGTGGTGTACAGCAGCTTGCTTCCCTGGGGAACATAAGACTGTTCCTCCAGAAGCTGGGCGACGCCCGCATCGACATTTTCGAATTCGTACGTAATAACGTCCGCTTTGACGGCGAGCTGCCGGGCAGCCTCAACGTCGTCATACCGGGCCGTAACCTGCTCAGCCATCTGGCCAAGCGGGGAGTTCGGCGTCGGATCAAGGGTGACAAACGAATATCCCATCCGGATCCCGTCCAGCGCAATCATCCGTCCGAGTTGTCCCCCGCCAAGTACACCAATGACGGAACCAGGCAGTAGCTTTTTGCTAGAGACCTTCGTCTGCTGTGCTCCGTTCTCCATCATAGGTTATCGCTGCTTTCCAGCACTTCGTCACGGATACGGTCCCGGCGCGCTTGCACTCTTTCCCGAATCCCTGCATCCGAAGTGCCTAAAATCTGGGCGGCGAGCAATCCGGCGTTAGTTGCTCCCGCTTTACCGATCGCTACGGTTGCTACCGGAATGCCGCCCGGCATCTGCACGATCGACAACAATGAATCCAGCCCCTTCAGCGCTTTCGATTTAACCGGAACGCCGATAACCGGCAATACCGTCTTCGAAGCGACCATTCCGGGCAGGTGAGCGGCCCCGCCGGCTCCGGCTATAATGACGCGAAGCCCCCGGCCCTCCGCTTCCTCGGCATACCGGAACATCAAGTCCGGCGTCCGGTGAGCGGATACGACTTTTTTCTCATAAGGAATTTCAAGCTCGTCTAGCACCTGGCATGCATGGGACATCGTATCCCAATCTGATTGGCTTCCCATAATGACTCCTACTTGTGCTGTCATGAGTACCCCCGCTTTCTTCGAAATTCGACAATATAATGGCTGCTGCTGAAAAAAAAGTCCGATCCCGTAAACACAAAATCTGTGCAGGTCTCGGACATACAAGGATTACGAACGCTGCTGCCTGCGTCAAGCAGAAGAGTCTTGCGCATCCGCCGCCAAAGAGGCAAACATGAAACCAAGCCCCGTCGTAGCCGCACCGTTTGTATTCCCTCGTAGTCCGAAAGTTTACGGTTTCCGGGTAGAGACTTCCGGGCCATATCCCCGGCTTTATACGAGAAATATTAAATTTCATCAATCACGCTTTATAAGTTATTTTGAACCTCAACATCCTCAGTTTATCAATTTCTGACACCAAATGTCAACCTAAACACGAACAATCGGATTTACATAAAAAATAATGTTCGTATCTAGGGAGTGAGCAATGCTGCAGCAAAAACTTCTTGGAGATTGTGGCATTAAAATGCGTAGACAACTGCTGAACATGAAAAGCCGTGAGCAGTACATGTGGAGCATACTCGGCGCTGCGCTGACGCATCGTGATTCCGATCGGCTGTTAAACACGGGAAACTGGATTGAACTATAATGGATGTTTCCCGTGTTTAAAGGCGAACGCTGGCGCTTCTCCATCCACGATTCGTCCGCTCCGCTGGAGCATATTCAACGAGTTTTTTTGCTGCTGCATAGAGGGTAAGGGAAAAGTATTAACGCAGAATAAAATAAGGCATATTCTGCTCTTTCATTGTGGTTACTTACAAGGAAGATAAAAGCGAATGTCGAACTCATAACAACCGTCACTACTATTAAATACCACAAAACATCTGACCCGACATTTATATTTGAATGCCACAAACAGAATCTATTACTAAGGAGGAACCAATGGCTATCTATCTCGTAAGGCATGGTCAAGATGAAGAAGGGTACCGCGGAGGGTGGAGCCAGCGCGGGCTCATAGACGAAGGGATCAGGCAAGCGGAGAAGCTGGGGCAATACTTGAACGAACACAAGCATGATTTTAATATCCACCGGATCGTGTGCAGCGATCTGCAGAGGGCATATCAGACTGCCTCCATATTGGCCGATAAGCTTAGCCTTCCGTTTCATGGTTCCGAGGATTGGAGGGAGATGAATAACGGTCTGCTCGCTGGAATACCTAACTCTTTAGCGGAAGAGAAGTTCCCCGGGCTGTATTTTTCCACCTTACGGATGGACGAAAGATACCCGGGCGGTGAAAGTCCGCAAGAAAATTTCCAGCGGATTAAGAAAACCTTCACGAGGTTATGCCAGGATCAGCTTGCTACAAACGATCATGAGAACGTATTGGTGGTCACTCACGGGGGAGTGATTAACATCATTTATCATCTAATCAAGGATATGGCATGGAGCAATAAGAATCCGTTCTTCCCGGCGGCGAACACCGGGCTGCACAGGGTGGAGTTCCGGGACGGGCGCTGGGAGTTTACCCTGGAGAATGCAGCACCTCATTTGTAGTCGGGAAACCCACGGCCGGTTCTACCGCTTCCCATGTTTGATGGCATCTACATATTGCTTGGCTTCGACCAAAGACAACCCTAATTCTTCCCTTACGATTTTAATCGCTTTTATGTCCTGCCCCTCCGCCAGCAGCTGTCTGACTTCCTCATGAACCGGCGGTTCAGGTATTCCTAATTGGTTAGCCATTTGATTTAACATGTTCTGCTGCTGCTTCATTCGCTTCTCCATTGCCGTCATTCGACTGGAGACCATAAGACCGACCAGAACAACCAACACCATAAGCAGAATAATTTCCATATGAACCTCTTCTAACAAAAAGCACTTCTCCTCCTAACGGACGCTCGAAAGATACGGCCCAAATCGCGTACGATAAATATGAAGCCGCACCTGCGGATGCAAGAATCACTATAAAAAAGGGACGCCTAAGCGTCCCAACAACATTATTTTACTACCAGTACCGGAATCTTTGCATGCTGCACTACATTATGGCTGACGCTGCCCAGTACGAACTCGCGGATACCGCCAAGACCGCGGCTGCCGATGACAATCAGGTCACTGCCGTTCTGATTCGCATACTCCAGAATGACTTCAGCCGGAGGACCCTGGATCATCTCCACTTGGCCGTTGACGCCTGACTTCTCAATCCGCTCGCGGATTTCCTCTGTCGTCTGCACAGCAAGATCGTAGACATCTTTATTAAGTGAAGCTGGAATCGGGGCAAGCCCTTCCCCAACGAAGAAACGCGGAAAATCGTAAGCATGAATGACATCCAGCGTTGCTCCCGGTGTCACCTTGGCAAGTTCAACCGCACGTCCGAGCGCTTTATTCGCTGCTTTGGAGCCGTCGTAAGCTAGAAGAATTTTAGTAAAAAGCATACAGGCCACCTCTTTCTATAGTTAAGAGACCTACTACAGTTAAAAGACCTACTACTTATTATTAAACAACTTCATACCGTTATGAAACGAGCTTGCTCACTCGCTGAGATATTCCTATGTAGTTCAGATTAAACAGATTATCCCCAGAAGTACGTGTATAGCGCGACATTCACGACTAACAACAGCGGCACGCCCATTTTAAATGATAAATGCCTCGTTTTATGACGCTTGCGGTACATGGCAATCCATACACCCAAGGCCCCGCCTATGGCAGCCAGCAGAAACAGCGTTCTCTCCGGAACCCGATCCCGTCCCATTCGGGCACGCCGTTTATCCTCCGACATGACCAGGTAGGCTACCGCATTGATAAAAATAAACCAAACGATCAGTGCAGGTCTCACGTTGGTTCACGCACCCCCATTCCAACTGATCGATCTTCCCCAATCAGCCATTTGCTATACATTCTATGGCTATTATAAAACTGCAGGCTAATGAAGACAATGCCGGCTAAATAATCTTGGATCATGCCCATCTATGAATGCCATTATTAGGACACGGCCGACGTCATAATTCCAACGAACCCGTGTCCGGCATAATGACAACCAGGCCAAGCTCAACCACTACTCAAAACTTATGATTCATTCTTGGATATTTCATTCAGGCTCGGAACATAGTCTGCAGCCTTTTTCGGTTTGAGGGTCTTGCTCTCCTCAAGAATGCTTGATTTGTTCTGCTGGTTTTCGCTTTTTCTTGCTTTATGATTCGGCATGCAAATCACCCCCTGTCCGTAGAATGAGCCATTCTACCCGAGGTTATGCTAGCGACGGCAAGAAAATCGCTTTTCAAGCAATTGGGAGAAGCCTTATGCAGATTATTCCTTCCCCTTCTGCTCAAGGGCCGCCTTCAACAGGTCGCCCAGGTTCGAACCGATCGACTCCTGCTTACTATATTGCTGCACGAGCTTCCGCTCCTCGCGTTTGTTCACATGCTTGGCATCCTTCTTCAGCGTTTCCGTAATGCCGCAGCCCAGGCATTGCACGAACAGCCCCGCCTTGCCTTCTTTCATCTCCATCTTCTTGTGGCACTGCGGACAGCGGCGATTGGACAGACGCTTCTCGCCTGAGCGCTTGTATCCGCAATCGTCACTCGGGCAGACAAGCAGCTTGCCGCGCTTAGTCTTCTTCTCCAGCAGTCTTGTCCCGCAATCCGGACAGTGGCTGTTCGAGACATTATGCGGTTTGTACTCCGCTTCGCTTCCCTTCACATCCGTGACCAGCTTCTTGGTCATGTCCCGAATTCCACGCAAGAACGGTTCCGGCTTGCCTTGTCCTTTCGCGATCCGTTCGAGCTCGGCCTCCCAGCGTGCCGTGAGTTCCGGTGTTCTCAGCTCTGGAGCGACAAGCTCGATCAGCTGCTTGCCTTTGCCTGTCGGATGGAGGGTTTGCCCCTGCCGTTCGATCGTATCCGAGCTAACCAGCTTCTCGATGATATCAGCCCGAGTCGCTGGGGTTCCAAGACCGTGCTTCTCCATCTGGGAGAGCAGCGCCGCTTCGTTATAACGCTTCGGCGGCTGGGTGCGTCCCGGTTTCAGTACGCAGCGGACCACCTTCACCGACTCTCCTTCTCGCAGCTCCGGCAGGAGCTTGCCTGAAGACTGGCCCTGAACATCGTCCTGCTCGTCTTCAGCGTCATCGTCATAATCGCCGCCATATACCTCGCGCCAGCCGCTGTCCTTGATCGTAGTCCCTTTTGCGTAGAGCTGTTCTCCCTCAATCTGAACGGTAACCGATACGTTATCGTAGCGGGCAGGAGGATAGAACAAGCTGATGAACCGGCGTACGATAAGATCGTACAGCTTGCGTTCATCCACTGACAGCTGATTCAGCAGCACGGTCTGTTCGGTTGGAATGATGGCATGGTGATCCGTAACCTTGCTGTCATCCACGACCCGTTTGCCCGGCGATAAATTTTTACGCAGCAGCGGACGTGCAATGGAGGCATAGGGCCCGATCGCGATGCTCGACAGTCTCTCCTTCAACGTTCCGACCATATCCGATGTCAGGTAACGGCTGTCCGTACGCGGATAGGTGACCAGCTTATGCTGCTCATACAGGCGCTGCAGCACGTTCGAGGTCTGCTTGGCCGAGAACCCGAATCGGCGGTTGGCATCCCGCTGTAATTCGGTCAAATCATAGGCCAGCGGATGCGGCTCGGTTTTCTCGCTCTTTTTCACGCTGACGATTTTACCGGTGCTGCCCTCCAGCTTCTGCTTCAGCTTGGCCGCCTTATCCTTCTCGAATAGACGACCGTCTCCGCCGGCCGGACGCCACGAAACCTCAAAATCCCCAAGATCCGCCTGCAGCGTCTCATATTCCTGAGAGCGGAAATTCACGATTTCCTTCTCCCGGTCCATGATCATCCCGAGCGTTGGCGTCTGAACCCGGCCTGCCGACAACTGTGCATTAAATTTGGTCGTCAGCGCACGCGTCACATTCAGTCCAACCATCCAATCCGCTTCCGCCCGGCAGCGTGCGGATTCATACAGCCGGTCGAACTGCTGCCCCGGCTTGAGTGATGCAAAACCTTCCTTGATCGCCTTATCCGTCTGGGAAGAAATCCACAGCCGCTTGAACGGCTTGTTCCACTTCGCCATTTTGAGGATCCAGCGTGCAAGCAGCTCCCCTTCACGGGCAGCATCGGTGGCAATAATCATCTCGCCGACATCCGGGCGCTTCATCAGATGCTGAACCGTCTTGAACTGGTGGCTTGTTTCCTTCAGCACCTTAAGCCTCGTGTTATCCGGAAGGATCGGCAAATCCTCCAGCGCCCAAGTCTGGTACTTCTTATCATAGTCCTCGGGTTCGGCAAGTCCTACCAAATGTCCAAGCGCCCAGGTCACAATATATTTCGGTCCTTCAAAATAATTCTTCTGCTTCTCGCGGCTGCCCATTACTCTCGCAATTTCCTTGGCAACGGACGGCTTCTCAGCCAATACTAATACTTTCATAGCCCTCCCCTTCCTCTGTCCTCCTATTATAACCTCCCCTCGATTGTTTCCACAAAGATAAGTCAGATCGTTTTCTTAGCCAGCCATGTGAACGTAAGATTGGCACATACGGGACAGCCCTGCTTCTTCAAATCCTCGATCGTGGAATAATCACCCTGCACGCCCACCTGCAGCTCGCCCTGACATTGGATGCATCTGTAGGTTCGGACCGTTCGCCTAACCTCGCCTGTGTAGAGCTCCTCCTCGAAAGAATCCGTAATATGCGGCTCCGTAAATTCCGTCGTTGTTAGCACGATCATCTGACCGCTATTGCCGATCATCTGCGCTCCGATGTATTGATTGAAATGAAGCAGCACCTGCTTTACCGACAAACCCATACGGACGAATTCACGCTGCATGGACCATGTGAAATCGGGAGATTTGTGGGCGAAGGAGAGAAAGATGGGGCATCCCTTCTCGTGTTTCAACGCGCTAATCCCTCTGGATAAGAACAGGGTCAGCCCTTGAAGCGTGTACGGCGGATCCGTAAAAAAGCAATCATATTGCCCGTTCCAGCCCTCAGGCAACGGCTGCCTAAGATCGATATGTCTGCATGTAACCGATAAGCCTTCTTTTGCAGCTGCACGCTGGATAAACCGCAGGAATCGCTCATCGATATCCATTACGGTAATGGCGGCTCTCTGGTCCTTTGCGTTCGGGAACAGCCGTTTAAGCAGCAGACCCAACGAGATGCTCACGAGGTCGTCATCGCCAACGCACAGGATGTTCTTGCCGATCAGGCTGTTCTCCCTCAGACACAGAACGGCTCTCCGAAGACTCGTCTCAACCGTGCATTGGGATTGGTCGATCTGAACATCGACTTGGGGGCGCTGCTCCAGGATCTCCGTAAGCCTCGCTAGTACATCAGAAAGCTCCGGCTGCCAATCGGTTTCCTCGGCCATAAGCTTCTGATACAGATCTTGATCGATCCCTCCGTATCCTAGTTCATGTTCAACGTACACCTTCCCGGCAGATGTGCAGCGAACTCCCCGCTCTTGAATGAGAGCACCTGCCTTGATAAGCTCCTTCTTGATTGCCGCAGTGATTGGAACGGGTAGATACGTATGTCGTGCCAGCTCCTTGGTTGAAATACCGGGCCGCATATAACTCGCTACCAGCAGCTGTTCAATCACCTGAACGCCTTCCTGCAAACGAACCTTGGTTTTCACTTCTTCTATATAATTCATCATGTGAATCACGCTCTTTTCCTGAATATGGGGTGGTTATTGCCCCTGGAAAAGAACACACGTAACCCCATACGTGCTGCAGTAATAAAAAAAGGACAGAAGTCCATGAACCATCGTCCACCTTCTGTCCCCCAGCGGGAAGCCGTGCCCGGGGCACGGCTGTACAGTCAATATATAAGGGATGGCTGTTGTGTTCTTAACCAGGTGGACTCAGAGCCTTCGCGCCATGACAAATAAACCTCACATAAAGTGGGTTTTTGCCAAAACACAAGCAGAGAGTCCTATATAATTTGGTTAGTTATGAACACGCACCGACATCAAGACAGCTCCCCTATTTTCAATATAAATCCCGCCGACTAAAATCTGTTGGCCATAAAAATGATATCCTTCTTCACTTCAAAACCGTGTTTCCGATAAAAATCTTCCGCCGGAAGATCCTTTTCCGTAAGCAGCACCATGCAATGAATGTTAATCGATTTCAAATACTCCTTTATGCCATGCATTAATGCCGAACCTAGTCCGCCGCCCTGCAGATCGGTATCGATATAATACTCCTGGATATAGTATTCCTCACCGCTATACCAGCTCTTCGTATGACCAAAACAAGCTCCCAGTATCTTACCATCCTGTTCTATAACAAATCCCAGGAATACCGGATTGTCCATAAATTCCCCGAGGTATTGCTGCACATGCTGCACGGAGTCCCACTGATCGAACCAGGGTTCGACGCTAAAGACCTTGAGCATCAGCTCGGAACATGCTCCAAGGTCGGGTTTGTCCATCAATCTAACATTCTGTTTCGTTTCCATCAAGCCGTTACACCCCATGATCTGTGAATGATATCGTAATCCCCGATAAGCCTAACCGTCCGGATCATCATGAGTATAGGAGCAAAGTTCTTCAGACTCGGCTCCTTACATACTATCGGGTCATGGCTCACGTTCCTTTCCGTGGAAGGATCCAATCTTTCCGCCAATATGGCACGCGCCCGGTACAGCCGGGATTTCACCGTTCCTTCCGGTATACCTACCATCTTGGCGATATGGTTGATCGGTATATCCCGATAATAGTGAAGCTGAATAACTCTGCGTAAATCATCTTCCAGATGGGTCACGGCTTCGTTGAGTTCGATCGCTTCATACGGCAGTGCATCGGCACCCCCATTGGCAAGTTCAACCGTCCGCAGCCGCTGCTGGGAGCGCAGCAGTTGCAGGCATTCATGAATAAGAATGCGGGACAGCCATGTTCTAAAATAAGCAGGCTGCTTTAAGGTCGACATCGCTGCGAAGGATTTATAAATCGCTTCCTGTACGGCATCCGCGCAATCCTCTTCCCGCCTCAGATACAAGCGGGCCAAGCCATACAAATTACGCTCACAAGCGTGGACCAGCCTGCTAAAGGCTTCCCGATCCCCATGCTTGGCAAGCTGGACATCGCGTTCTATATTGGATTTCTTGTTCACATTGGGAGACCTCCTCTGCAACACTTCCTTGGCCTTACATAAGTTAGATGCCTGAGAGCGCGATTAGGTTCACGCCAGTTCATCTTTTTTTTAAAAATCCGGTGTTGCCATCACCTTCATTTTCGCACAATTCCGTTAATCATTTCCATATTGAATATTCAGCCTATGAAAAAACACCGCAAGGTCATCGCCCTTACGGTGTCTCGTTCAGCCTATAAATCGTTCATGTCATGAAACGGATGATTGATCCGTTCTCATTCAATTCGGTTCCTTATCCACATATCGACCTTGCTCGGGAACGGCCAAACGATCAAAATCTCGAGCTAGCCGTTCAAGTGAAGCGGTAAGCTCCTCACCCCGCATCGAAACTCCGTGTCCCGTGATCAGAACTCCGGGATTCAAGCTTGACAGGCGGCGAACCGACTCCCGCGCAAGATTCCAATCCGGGGTAAAATACATCGGCGGACCATGCAGCTCCTTCTCCTGCCCGATGACGGCTAACGCCGACTCTTGCTTCACCGTAATCACCGCGTCTCCCGCTACGAGTACTCGATCCCGTTCGCGGAACAGAGAAATATGGCCGGGGCTATGGCCCGGTGTCGGCAGCCATTTGAATTCAGAAAGACCCGGCACGCTGCCGTCCTCCGGCAGCGGTTGTATCCTGGAGCCCAGATCGATGGCTTTGTTCGGATACATCGGGGCAACGCGGGCCATCAATCCGCCGCCCACGCTTGGATCACCTGGTGGATAGTCTTCTTTTCCCGTAAGGAATGGGAGTTCATCCCGATGAGCGTAGACAGGTACGCTCCAACGGTCCGCCAATTCCTTCACATTCCCGACATGGTCGAAATGGCCATGGGTGAGCACAATGCAAACCGGCGGTTTTCCGAATCTTTTCTCAGCTTCTTCTACAATGGATCCTTCGAAATTTCCGAGTCCCGTATCAATCAGTACCCAGTCGCCCGTCCCCGGCGTACCGATCATCTGGACGTTCACCATAACCGTACGCAAGGATAGAATATTCGGCGTAATCTCTTCCGTCTCTACTGCACCCGTCTTTAACATGCTGTGATCCTTCATTATGGAATCGCCCCCACTTCTCGTTGTAAATGCTTCTTGTAATAACATACCCGTTTTGGCACTTTTCAACGAAGAAATGGCGATTTTTACTGAATGATTTTGTTGAGACGGTCCAGATAACGCCAGCGAGTAATAAAGAAATATATGACCTGGATGCTCAGGAAGAAGATAAAGATCTTCAAACTGTGCCCAACAATCGAGAAGTCTACCAGTTGCTGCAGGGCTACGAAGGCAACGCCGCTATGAATGAGTGCGATCAGCATCGGCAAAAAGAACATAATGACAAGCTGCTTGGTAATGATGGTGCCAAGCTCTTTTTTACTGAGGCCGACCTTGGCAATCATGCGGTACTGCTGTTCGTCCCGAGCAAGATCCGCATACAGCCGGAAATAAACGAAGCTTGCCGCGAAGGTGAAGAACACGATGCCGACCAGGCCGCTAACCATAAGCAGAATGCCGTTCTGCTGCTGGGCGCTTTTCCAATCCATATACAATGATTTTACATAATAACTGTAGTCCTCATTCTCGTTGAGACGATCCAGAATCGCTCTGGATACATCCCCAGTATTCTTCCAATCCTGAACGAAAAACGTATGGTATGCCGCATAACCGTACTCCTGATCCTGAACCTGCTGTGCCTTGAACGCATCGTCGTACAAGCGGTCGGATACGACCAGCGTCTCGCCATAGGTTGCCGGTACGGCAATAAACGTTTCGGCTTTGAGCACCTTGACGATTTCCGATTTCTTGCCGTTTAATACCTCGAACTGACTATTTAAAGGACCGTTGATTCGGTAGCTGTTCTTCTCCGAGACCGTTCCCGGAGTCAAGATCCCTTCCAGGTCGCCCAATGTTTCTGCCGGGTAACCCAGCGACTGAATGAGACGGTTATATTGGCTAAGCTTAACCAGTTGCACCCCGTTATCCGAGAAAATCGGGGTAACCTCCGCCTCCTTATAATCGAACCCGCCTTTTTTAAGCTCCTCCCTGATGATATCAAGATGCCGATTCCCTTTATCAGCGTCCTCATCATACATGGAGTATGTGTAGGCATAAGGGTTCTCCATGGCTGACAAGCCCGGATCTCCAATTGCGAGCGTGGTCCCGATGCCGGTAAAGGCAGATGCCGAGATAACCGAAACGAGGAAAAACATCACCGCATTGTCCTTGATTCTGTACAGGAGCTCCGAGATTGTCAGCAGATTGGTTCGACGGAAGAAAAATCGCTCCTTCTTCTGCAAATACCGCATAAAATATACGCTGAACTGGGTGAAGAGAAAATACGTGCCGATGACAACGAGAACAACGCCTCCAAACAGCAGAATAAAATTAAAGATTTGGAGAATCGCAAAAACCAAAACCATACCGTATCCGGCACCAATCAACAGGACAGCCAGCACGGCCAGCCAAGGAGAGGCTTTGGGCTGCGGTTTGGGACTTTCCTCCGCTTTCACGAGCGCAAGCAGTGTACCCTTCCTCAGCATGAACGAAGAACACAGTGCAATCAGCAGGAACAGGACGGCATAAGCCGCTGCTGTGATAAGAAGCGCTTTGAGCGGAAAATAAAACGGAAGTCCATTATCCACGGCCAGCAGCTTCGCGCTGATTAACAGAATCAGTTTCGAGAACAGAACGCCCGTCCCGATCCCGGCTGCGATCGCCGCAACGCCAATCAATATATTTTCGATGAACAGCATCCGGTTCAATTGTTTGCGGGACATCCCGAGAATCAACAGTATGCCGAATTCCTTCTTCCGGACTTTAATAAAGGCCCCCACGGAATAGAGCAGGAAAAAGAACGAAAAGACAAACACAATGTACTGGGATACCGTCATGCCCATCGTGCCCAGCATGGACATGGTATCGCTGGAGGACACCAGGCCATCCTTCAGCTGAGGATGAAACGACAGCAGCCCGTAGGTAAAGAAAATCATGACCGAGAAGGCGCTGCTCAGGAAATGGGCGATATACGTGCGCTTGCTGCGCAGGACATTGTTAATGGCGAACTGGCGAAAATTCATGTCCCGAACCTCCCAGCAGCGATAACACATTGATGATTTTTTGGTAAAAGGCCGATTGACTCTCGCCGTATGTGATTTCGTTGTACAACTGACCGTCCTTGATAAACACCACCCGATTGCAGTAACTTGCGGCAACCGGATCGTGGGTGACCAGCAGCATCGTCACTTTGTCCTCTTTGTTTCTCCGGTCCATAATCTCCATGACGTCGCGCGCCGATTTGGAGTCCAGATTCCCCGTCGGTTCATCGGCCAGGACCAGCTTCGGTACATGGATCATCGCACGTGCTACGGCCGTCCGCTGCGCCTGTCCCCCGGATATTTCGTAAGTCCGCTTATCCAGGATCGATGTTATGCCCAGCTTCTCGGCCAATATCCCTACCCGGCGATTCATCTCATCCAGATCCACCCCGTCCAGCGCCAAGGGCAGCAGGATGTTCTCCTTAACCGTCAGCGTATTCAGCAGGTTGAAGGACTGAAAGACAAACCCGAGCTCACGGCGGCGAAACATCGCGAGTTTATCCTGGGATAAACGGAACGGATCTTCCCCGCCAATAAGAATCTCCCCGGATGTGGGACGGTCGATGGTGGATATCATGTTAAGCAGCGTTGTTTTTCCGCTCCCGGATGGTCCCATGATGCCAACGAATTCTCCTTCGTTGATGCTCAGATTGATATTGGAAAGCGCCTCGTGGGACACCGCGGCCTTGTAGACTTTGCCCAAATTGCGCACGTTTAGTATTTCCATCTTGTAAACCTCACCTTCGTTATTCATATCTTGTAAGGTTAGTGTATAGCATCCGGCGGAGCTTCTCCTATCGATCACTCTTTCACCAATCTTACATCGGTGTAAGATTCATATTTTTACTAAAAGTAATAGAGCTCCGAGCACGTCACTTTTGCGCTTTTAGACCGCTCCAAGTATGTAGCGTTCCTACGATCGCTGTTGCCCCAAATTTTCTGAACGATTACACTGTGGTGAAAATTCGGGTGCAAAGGCGAACGCTTCGCTTCTTCGGAATCGTTTCGTCCTCTCTGCTGGTACGTGCAGATGCCTACTTAGTCTTTAAAACAAAAGAAAGAACCTTATCTCAGGGCTTCATGATGTTTTAACAACCATCTTTTACCCCAGATAAGGTGCTCTCATAAAGTATTTAGGTAACTTACTGTATCGCTTCATAATCTATGATTAACTTAGATATAGTCTGACTGACCCAACTCGGCGCCTAAATCCATACCGTCATCTCGATGTTAAGCAACCAACAACTTACTCGACATCTTAAGCCTTCGCCAGTCAGACACGCCAACAGGACTACTTATCCCGAGTCTCACCCCGAAAAAATCAACCTCACGGTCGTTCCTTTCCCCTGCTCGGATTCCAGCTCGATTTGGTGGTTCATTTTATGAACGACCTCCTTGACGAGATATAAGCCCATGCCGGTGGATTCCTTAAGCTTGCGTCCGTTTTCCCCGGTATAGAACGGGTCGAACACCCGCTTCATGTCGGATTTGGGTATGCCTATCCCGCGATCCGTGATCTCCAGCACAACATGACGGTGATCCTCGCTCCGATGGGCTTGGATCGTCACTTTAAGACCGGTACCGGCGGAATATTTGACGGCATTGGACAGCAGCTGCAGCATGATGAAACGAAGCCACTTGACATCCGTCTGGACGGTGAGGTCCGGGTCGATCCGGACTTCCGGATACACATGGCTGTGAATAAAGTAGCGCTTGTTCTCGTGAACTGCATCGACTGCAATCTGGTGGAGCTTCACAGGCTCCACGCTGAAATCCTGTTCAAATGTTTCGAGCCTGGACATGTAAAGCACCATCTCAAGCCCGCGCCGAATCCGGTCGGACTCTTCGGATATACTCTTGAAGGAATCGTTATCATCCTCTTGCGTGATCACCTCAATGACGGACAGCGGCGTTTTCATCTGATGTACCCATTGATTCATGAAGATCATATGCTCTTTCCGCCGGCGCTCCCACTCCTCCATGACCGTTCGGTATTGACGGTATTGCTCTTCCATGAGCTCGCTAAGAGCCGTGGGCAGCGGGGCCGATTCATTATGCTTGATCGATTCCTCCAGCGACCTGATAGGCTGTGACAGCCGCTCATAGAAATCCCGGTGCGTGAAGTACCGGAATGCCAAGTATCCGCCCAGAATGGTCAGACCGAGGAAAACGGCATAGGCCGCTGTCACCGGATGATCATAACCGTCATACCAGAATACGAGCAGCACCACAAACAACTCGGCGACCGTAAATAGTATCAAGGGCAGTTGCTCACGCCAAAACAGCTTTTTCATAACCTCCCCTTACCTCTTCCAAACCGTGTGCAGGCGGTATCCGGAGCCGCGGATCGTTTCCAGCGCATTCTCAATCCCTAACTCCGCAAGCCGTTTGCGCACCCGGTTAATATTCACGCTGAGCGTATTATCGTCAACGAACGTATCATCCCACAGCTTCTCCAGAATCGTCTCGCGCGTGACCAGCCGGGGGCTCCGGCTTAGCAGCGTCTCCAGGAGGATGGTTTCTTTTTTGGTGAGTATGGATGTCCGGTCCTCAAGGATCAGCTCCATCCGTTCGGGATACAGGACCAGCCCGTCCTTCTCAACCGTACGCTCGGCGGATGCTGCTGCATAATCACCGTATACGCGTCGAAGCTGGCTGTGGATCTTGGCGATGACGATATCATAAGCAAACGGCTTGGTGATATAATCATCCGCGCCGTTCTCCAGCGCCCGTAACTGATCGGGGGTCCCGTTCCGAGCGGATATGAAAATAATCGGACAGGTTGATACCGACCTGATCTGGCGGCACCAATAATAGCCGTCAAAGCTTGGCAGATTCACGTCGAGCAGAACAATATGCGGCTTTATCTCATGGAATCGCTCCAGCACATGATCGAAATCCTCGATGATGGTTCCATCATTTCCGTACCGTTCGATATGCGATTGCAGCAGCCCCGCCAGCTTGGGGTCATCCTCAACAATCATGATTTTGTACATCCGTTCACCCTCCATGAAGCGTCAGGCCGTTCTTTCCCTTCCGAAAGAATCCACCTGATGGTTTATGATTCCCTAACGATAGCCGCTTCAAAAAAGTTGGTTCCGTCCGGCGACGTGCCCTGCACATACACCCTGTTGTTCTCCTCCGCCGAACGTCTGATCAGCATCGTATCCTTCAGCCTGGCCTCGTTATGATATGTAATTTTGAAGCCGGTCACTTGCCCTTCCCGAAGCTCCTGCTCACTCAGCACGTCAAAGCACAGGTCTGCATAACGGGCATTATTCAAATGACCATTCGTATCGATTCCGCTATACCGGACCATGTACGTATACGCCTCATCCAGCTGTACTCCTTCCGGTAATACGGCTTTGTTTGGCAGTTCTCCAACCGTTTCCTCGCCGATCGGCACCTCATATGGAAACATGGACGGACGCAAAATTTTCCGTTTATGGATATCCACCAGGGCCCATACCGAGCGGGCTTCGCCCAGCATTTCTCCAGAGCCGTTCTTTATCCGATAATCCCGGTGCCACAGCGCTCCTTTGGACCCGCGGCTCCAGGTGTCAACATATACTGTGTCCATATCCCTTGGCATCTGCCGCATATCAAGCTCAAGCGTTATCAGCATCCAGCCCATTCCCCGCTCGATCATCTCCTCGCGACTGATCCCGAGCGCCTCAATATGCCGGTCAGCCGCTCTTTGCAAAATACTGAGCAGCGAAGACCAACGGCAATCCCCTTTAAAATCCGCATCAACGGATTGAATCGTATATTCTTCAGTCCATTTCTCAACCATGAGTCCCATGCCAGCTCCTTTATTATTATCAACCTAACGATAATTCAAGCATAATCAAAAGCCCTGCATTTATCAAAGAATGACACGATATTTGGTCTGCTGGAAAAAAGTGATTTTGTCATCATCCGGTTTAAAAGTCACGTCTTTGGTTAATAGTAAGGCACAAACAACTATAACTTATACGAGGTGATAAACAATGAGTTTTCTTTGGTCATTAATCGTTGGTGGTATCATTGGTTGGATTGCGGGCTTGATTATGGGCAGAGACATTCCCGGCGGTATCATCGGTAACATCATTGCTGGTTTTGTCGGTGCTTGGCTTGGTGGACTTCTGCTCGGATCTTGGGGACCGGAAATGGGAGGATTCTTCATCCTGCCTGCTCTGATCGGTGCCGTGGTACTTGTCTTTATCGTCAGCCTGATCATGGGTTCGATGAGACGCGGCCGTTCCTAACTTGATTGATAGGATGAAGGCTTTCATGGTGCGATTTACCGGCAACTGCCACGATTCAGATTACGCAGCGGTAAAATCCACAACCAAACAGGGTGACCTATTCGCCATCATGGCGGTAGGTCACCCTGTTTTACATGCCCTTTCTTTTATAAAAGAGGAAGGCCTTGCTGCTTCGCATAATTGCCCCAATGCGGTCTGCGCCCATCGATGTCGCTAAATCCGTATTCATCCGACAAATCCCAGCTGGAGAGCGCCTTGCCGCTCTTGTCGGCTACATTTGGATCGGCTGCCAGCGCAGCAATGCCCTGCGCAAGGAAATAGGGGGTCTCCGACTCGATGAAATGCGGCTCCTGCGCTGCGGCATCCTGCCAATTGTCTTCCGTCACGCCAAAGTGATCCAGCATTTGCTCGGAACGCAGAAATCCTGGTGTAACGGACAGCGCTGTTACCTGATAGGGACGCAGCTCTTCCGCCATGGCAGCAGCCAGGTGGATCGCCGAAATTTTTGCCAGGCTGTAGTACAAGTTCCCGCGATACCGATACGTAGATCCATCCGTAACTTCAATGACCAATCCCCCGCCGCTGTCCACCATCAGCGGAACACCGTAATAACTTGTAATCATGTGCGTGGTAACCGCCCGCTCCTGGATCAACAATCCATCGGACAGAAACTGCTCCCAGAACGGGATATTCCAGTGCGTAAGGTTCTCGCCTCCCCATATATCATTAACGAGGATGTCCAGCCGTCCTTGCTGCTCCTCGCGAATCCGTTCAAACAATGCCTTTACTTGCTCCTCTACGGTATGGTCACATTGCACGGCGATGCCGATCCCGCCCCGCGCCGTCACCATATCCGCCGTGTCATCAATCGTCTCAGACCGCTTGATATCCGACACCTGACCACGTACGCTCCGTCCCGTGCAATACACCGTTGCCCCTGCTGCACCCAGCATCACCGCAATGGCACGGCCAGCCCCCCGGGTCGCTCCGGCAACGACGGCTGCTTTACCTTGTAATGGCTTAAACTCATCCTTATTCATAGCGTAACCTCCAACCTGTATACTGAATATTCTCAACAACCTTATCCTATCAGTCATATATGACATCCCTTGTCTTATATCCGTGCTACAATACAATTATCTTCTACAGATAGTAAAGAGGTGACATGACTTGAGGGCGGATCGTCTATTGTCCATTATGCTGATGCTACAAAACGGGGGTAAGAAAAATACCCGGTATTTAGCGGAGCAGCTCGAGGTATCGGAACGAACGATCATACGCGATATGGAAAGTCTAAGCTCGGCCGGTATTCCCGTCTATGCGGAAAGAGGCTCCCTCGGCGGTTGGGTCCTGGAAGAGAGCTATCGAACGAACCTGACCGGGATGACGCCTGACGAACTCATCTCCTTGCTGGTTTCCAGTCACAGCCCGCTGATCGGGGATCTAGGAATCCGCAAGCAGTTTGATGCGGCCTATCAGAAATTATTGGCCTCTTCCCCCAGCTCCGTAAGGCAGGACGCCGAAATCATTCGGGAAAAAATCCATATTGATGGCGCAGGCTGGCACTCCTTCCGCGAATCGCATCCGTATCTTACAGTGCTTCAGGAGGCGCTGTGGCTGGATCGCATCACCCGAATCCAATATATGAAGGGGGAGGAGCGGGTCGAAAGAATCATTTATCCGCTCGGGCTGGTTGCCAAACGCAGCACCTGGTATGTGGTCGCGGAATCCGAAGGCGAACGGCGAACCTACCGTGTATCGAGAATCGTGGATGCCGTCATGTCCGAGGATACCTTTGAGCGCCCGACCGATTTTAATCTAGCCGAGTATTGGGAGGAGTCGCTGGCACGGTTCATGCAGAATCTCCCGAAGTATCCGGCACATGTTCGAATGACCGTCTCTCTGATCAAACGCTTTGAGCGGGAGCGATACGTAAAAATAATCCGATGCGACATGGAAAGCCAGAACGACGGGTGGATAACGGCCGATTTGGAATTCAACACCCTGGAATCGGCCTCCGCATTCCTTCTAAGCTGCGGAGCGGAAATCGAGGTGATTGCGCCGCAGGAGCTGCGCGAGCATGTCGGCACAGCCGCGAAAGCCATTTCACAGCTGTATGAATAGATCAAAAAAAGCACCCGGCATATGCCTCAGAATGGAGGCTTGCCCGGTGCTTTTTGCTGCGCATATATGCGCCATTATGATTGATGGGTATGAAGAGGCTTCAGGTGCGCTTCAATCTGTTCCCGCTTCGGCTCAAGGAACGGCGGCAGCGCCAGGGATTCGCCGAGATGATCGATATGCTCATCCGTGTCAAAGCCCGGGCCGTCGGTAGCCACTTCGAACAAAATACCGTTAGGCTCTCTGAAATACAAGGAACGGAAGTAGAAGCGATCGACAAACCCCGAATTCGAAAATCCCACATCGCCAATCCGGTCGATCCATGCCCGGAGCTCCTCCTCGTCCTCTACGCGGAATGCAACGTGATGAACGCCGCCCCGACCAAGCCGCTCCTGCGGAAGGTCCGTTCGTTCTTCTACGTGCACTTCCGCTCCCGTTCCGCCTTCTCCTGTCTCAAAAACAAGGATATTCGGCTGTCCGTCTACAGGCGAGGCATACTGACCTTTATAGCGGAAGCCCATCAGCTCTGTCAATACCTTTACGGTCTGAACCGGATTAGGCACGGTAAGCTGCACCGGACCTAATCCGATAATGGCGTATTCCGCCGGAACCGGTCCCTTTTCCCACGGGTTGCCCCCAGGAACGCCCTCATTATGTTCATCCGAAACCAGAATGATGCGCTGGCCCTCGAAATCCCTGAAGAGAAGTGTCAATCGGCCGGCACGTTCCTTGATCTCCTCGCGTTCTACACCGTGCTCATCCAGCCGCCGGGTCCAGTATTCCAAAGCGCGGTCACCGGGTACGCGAAGGGATGTTGCCGAGATGCTGTTGTTTCCCTCACGGGTCCGGCCGGCCATCGGAATTTCGAAGAAGGTAAGCTCCGTCCCAGGGTTTCCTTTTTCGTCGCCGTAAAACAGATGGTATACCGAGACATCGTCCTGGTTCACCGTCTTCTTAACCAAGCGCATGCCAAGAACCTGCGTATAAAATTCGAAGTTCCGCGAAGCCGCAGCCGTTAACGCGGATACGTGATGAATTCCTTTAAACTTCATGACTTCAACCTCCATTTATATTTGATTTATTCTTCATTAACGAAACCCATGTGAACCATCCAAGTCACCTGTCTGTTATAATTAAACGCCTTATTCAAAAAGCTGCTTCACCCTTGCTTCTTCAACTTATCTTGTGCATCTGGTGCTTAATCTCAGTTTAGTATTTAACTCAGGAATCGTCAAGTCTTAATATTAAGATATTTAAAATAAAAATAACAGAACTCTTTTTCCCTGATCAACTCCGGAAAAATGGATCTGTTATTCATTCCCTGCTATGCTATAAACCTATCCTCGCATGATTGGCCCATTACACCACGAACGGGTCTTCGCCTCTTTAAGTCTTGGATATCGCCTCTTCCCGATACTCGGAGGGCGTTTTCCCTGTTATTTTTTTGAACACCTGCGTAAAGTAGCGAGGGTCCTGATACCCTACCATAGGCGCTACCTGGTATACCTTCACATCCGTATTCAGCAGTATACTCTTGGCTTTCTCGATCCGGCATTCCGTTAAGTACTCCAGGAACGTATATCCCGTTGTTCCCTTAAACAGGGTACAGAAATGGCTGATGCTCAAATCCGCCAGCTCCGATACCTCTTCAATGCTGAGATCCTTCTGGTAATTTTCCGCGATGTACTCCTTGGCTTTGCCCATAACGGCCTGGACATTGTCCTTGGCCTGCCCGGACCTGCTCTCGGCAATCCACTTGCTGAAATGGCTTTTCACGACGTCCATCAGTTGCTGAAGGGTGCCGGATGCATGAAGCTCCTGCAGCAATTCCTCCAGCGACCACTCAAACAGCACCTTCATATGCTCAAACTGCCGATACAGCACAACACTCATCTCCAGCAGCACCCGCTCGGTCATCTCCCGGCTGAACGCATGCTCCTCGATATAAGCCTTGGTCTCGTCAAAAAGCTCCAGCAGCCGCTCCTTGTGAAGCGTGCGGATGCTTTCCACCATGAGCGACTCGAGATGCTTCGGATACTTCGCTTCGCTGGCCGTTTCCATAATGGAATCGGGCGTTCCGAGAAACACCCCCTCTTCCCCGGAATAAAACCGCTGGTATAAGGCGCGGACGGCGGTCTCGTAAGCCGTTCCCAAGCGGTCTATCCCGGCCATGCTGGGACTGAAGCCGACCGAGCAGGACAGCTTCGTATTCCGCTTGATCAATTGCACCAAATCCCGGCCGATCTCCTCCTGCCGCTCCCTCGTCAGGTTCGGAAACAGCAGCACCCATTCGCCGCTGCGGAAAGGAAATACCGTCAGTCCGCCATGCTGCAAGGACCATTCCTCGAGGACGTTCCGTACGGCAAAGAGCCACAGGCGCTTCTCGTCCATGCTCCATAACTCGTTAAGCCGCAAGTAATGATCCAACTGAATGACGGCCATCGTGTATCCATGCTCCAGCTCGCTGTCTTCCAGCCACTGCATATGCTGCAGGGGGCTTCGGTTTCCCTCGATAAATTCCGTGAGCATCCTCTCCCGGGCCAGCAGCGATAAAACCTTGATCGAGTGCAGCATTTGATCATCTGCAATCTGCTTCTCCAGGGTTCTGGCAGCCTTGGCTATCGTTTCCGTCAGCTCATCGTGATCAATCGGCTTGAGCAAGTAATCGAAAGCCCCTTCACGCAGCGCTTCCCTTGCGTATTCGAATTCGCCGTACCCGCTAATGAAAATAATGATCCGCCGTGCCTGATCCGCCTTCAGCTCCTTCATGAGCGTAATGCCATCCATTCCCGGCATCCGTATATCACTGATGATCATATGCGGCGATACTTCACGCGCCAGCTTGAGAGCGCTGTCCCCTGTCTTGGCCTCCCCAACGACTTCGAGATCCAGCTCATCCCAGGGGATGGCTGCCCTTAGACTGCGCAGAATGATCGGCTCATCATCGACCAGCATAACTCTGAATTTGCCTTCCGATCCGCCCATGACGTTCCCCCTGTCTTCTGTTTACTCTGCTGTCGTATTCCGCCTAAGCTTCCAATACCGCACCGAAGACTTCTGAATTTGCTCCAATGCGCCGGCAGCATCGATCCGTCCTCCAATCATATCCTCAATCACCTTAAGGAACGAACTGTTCACCTCTGGTGATAACGTGTTGTCGTAAGGCAGAAAGGTGCTCGTGGACTTCTCCATCAATTCCGTGACTTGGGCAAACACCGGCCCGGTTTTCTTCGAATCATAGCCAATCTTCATCGAAGGGACGCGCAGTCCTTCATACACCAGCCGAGTCTGCACCTCTGGAGTATAGAACATGCCCAGCAGTTCCAGAGCCGATTGCTTTTTCGTTTCATCCAAGTCCGATGACAGCCCGATGCCGATCGTATATCCCCCTGCCAAGGACCGTTCTTCGCCAGGAAAAAGCGACGGAAAGGGAATGACGCCGATCTCGTTCTGAAAATCCGGGTAATCCTCATTCTGCAGCAGCGTAATATCCCAGCTGCCGTTCATATACATTGCCGCTTTTCCTTCCGTGAACTGGGCAATCGCTTCTTCCGTGGAAAGATCGTTTGCGTTCGGACTAAACGCCCCTTCTTTGATCCACAGCTCCAAGTGCTCAAACGCCTCCAAGTAGGACTCTTGCACAAAGCTGACCTGATCATCTCCTTCAACCAGCCGGTCAATCAGTTCCGGCCCGGCGTAGCGATCCATGAAATAGTGGGCAAAAATTCCCGCCGGCCACCTGTCTTCGTTGCCGACCGCAAAGGGGATGATATCGTTCTCCCGAAGGACACGAATCGCTTCGTCCATCTCTCCCAGCGTCTTCGGAGGCTCCAGCTTCAGCTGCCGGAATAATGCCCGGTTATAATAGATCGGCTCTGCGTGTCCCTCGAAGGGCAGGCCATAGATCCGGTCCTCGAAGGTCCAGTGGTGCAGATCCTTGAACTGCTCCTTCAATCCGGTATCCCGCAAAAAATCCGTTAAGTCCATCAACCGGTTGGATCTGGCATAGGGCACGATCTCGGCCCCTCCGAACAGGACAAACATATCCGGCGGCGTACCGGTCACCATCTCGCTCTTCAGCTTTTGTTCCCGGTGAATCGTCTGATCGATGCTCTCGAAGTTCACCTTTACGTTTGGATGCGCTTTCTCATAAGTGCGGACGATGCTCTCGAATACCGCCAGCACCGGCTTGTCATGCTCCTTGTTCCAAAAATGCCGGAACGTCAGCGTGATTTTCTCCGGCTGTTCCTCCTGGGCCGGCCCCTGATTCTGTACCGTCACCCACACGACAGACAGAGCCAACAGAGCGGCATATCCGACGATCCAGCCCCAATTCCAAAACCATCTCACCCTGCAGCCCCCCCTGTCATGTCAGTATTTTCGGTATTCGGATTCGGATCAAGGAGCCGTAACCTGGGGAGGAACAGATCATCAGGCCGTAACGGCTGCCAAACCGGATCCGCAGCCTTTCATGGACATTCTTCAATCCGACCCCGTTCTCGCGATACTTCTTGAGCTGCCCCGGATCCGAATTCCACAGCTTCATCAGCGTTTCCGGCTCGAAGCCCGGACCGTTGTCCTCCACGTCAATCACGATATCCTCGCCGTCCTCGGACACCCGGATGGAGATCAGTCCGCTTTCCTCCATCGGCTCGATCCCGTGATATAAAGCGTTCTCAACAATCGGCTGAATAATCAGCTTTTGCGTAACGTAGTGCCTCAGTTCATTCGGAAGCTCAATGCCGTAATCGAATTTTTCTTCAAACCTGAATTTCTGTATCCGCATATAATGCTGGACATGCTCCAGCTCCATGCTAACCGGTATGAGTTCGTGATGCTCGCTGATGCTGATACGCAGCAGCTTACCAAGGGAAACCACCATCTTGCTGATATCCTTGTTACCCTGAAGCACGGCCATCGAATTGATCGATTCCAGTGAATTATAGATGAAGTGCGGATTGATCTGAGCGACAAGCGCCTGCAGCTCCGCTTCCTTTTTTCGCGCTTGTTCCGTCTCGACCTGTCCAATCAGCTCCTGGATCTGCGTGCTCATCCGGTTAAAGCCGTCGATTAGCAGATCCGTCTCGTCTTCCGCCACGTTATGCGACGGGATCGGGACGAAGATGCCCTGCTTGACGCGCTTCATCCCGTTCACCGCGCTGATGATGCTGCGCACCATTCTGCGCACAAAAAAACGGTCGAACAGGAACGCCGACACGAGCGAGATCAACCCCAGGATCAAGGCTAGGTTGCGAATCGGGACCGATTCGGCCGAAATCAGTTTACTTGGCGTGATGGCGACCAGAAACCAATCTTTATTATGAGAAGGTGAATATGTGATCAGCGATTTTTCGCCTGCATATTGATCGATATAGTAGCCTTTTCCATTCGTCTTATAACTATCCGAGAGGAACGGGAATTCCGTCCGCTCCCCGATATGCCCGCCTGACTTGCTAAACACGATGTGCCCCTGCTGGTTGACCAGCAAAATGTCTCCCTGCTTCAGCGTTGCCGCCTCCCAGAACACCTGATCGAGAAGATCCGGCTTCACGTAGATGACCACGGTTCCGATATCCTCCAGCGAGTAATAGTCCTTGATGATCCTGGATTGAATCAAAACGGGAGCGCCGTCAGCCGCAGAGCCGTTCTCGCCGGGTCCGACCCATACGGGACGCCCCTCCGCCTTCTCCACCGCTTCATACCATGCCTGCTGCCTCAGTTCCTGAAGCTCCATTCCGCCATTCGTGTTATACATCAACCGGTCATTCGAATAAAAAGCAAACGACGCAATCATCGGATGATTGATCAGATTGTTGATCTCCTGCCGCCGTTCATAGGTAACCGCGTATTCCGGCTGTTTCAGCATCTGCTGAACCGATTGCTGGGTAATCGCCGAGTTCGAAATCGTCGTGATTTCGTTCAAGGCGAACTTCAGTTTGCGATCCGTTTCCAGAAGCGAAATCCAGTAGAAATCATTCGATTTCTTCTCCATCGCTTCCGAAAAGCTGTAATAGGATACCCCGCCCAGCGCGATGACCGGAATGAAGACCAGAAGAATAATAGCCAGCAATATCTTTCGGCGGAGTTTCATGGATCCTTCCTCCCTCCACTCTACTATGTCTATTATTCTTCATGACAGGCCGCATTCCTTGTCGACTTCACCTTGCTTGTTAACTTTTTATGGCGCCTGATGTCAGTCCCGCGATGACGTAGCGGCTGAACAATAGAAACACAATGAGAAGCGGCAGCGTCGCCGTGAAGGTGGCCGACATGATCATTCCAAAATCAAGGCCATCCTTATTGGTGAACAATTGCTGCAGCGCAATTTGAATGGTGTAATTTTCTCTGTTTTTCAATACGACGAGCGGCCAGAAGAAATCATTCCACACGTTCATGAAATTCAGAATCCCCAGTGTAGCCATCGCCGGTGTTACGACAGGAATGGCGATGTTCCAGAAAATCCGGAAGTGTCCGCCGCCATCAATCCGCCCCGCTTCGATCAGCTCGGTATGAACGGCGGAAGCGATGTACTGCCGCATCCAGAAGATGCCGAAGGCATTGACCATGGCGGGCACGATCAGCGCTTTGTAGCTATCGATCCAGTGCAGCTTGGCCATGATGACGTACTGTGGAAGCACGCCCAGCTGGGCAGGCACAAGCATCGTGGCAATGACAAAAACAAACAGCGTCTTCTTCAAAGGGAATTCATACTTGGCAAAAGCATAACCCGCCAGCGTACAGAGGAACACAACGGACAATGTAACGGCGGAAGACACAACGACCGAGTTCATCAACGCCCGGAAAAAATCCGTTCGCTCCAGCACGCGCGAGAAGTTATCCAGGAACTCCGTTCCAGGCGTAAGGAGCGGCGGAATATGAAATGCCGCATCCTTGTCATTCGTAGCCACGACAAACATCCAGTAGAACGGGAAGATCGAGACCAGTGCGCCAAGGATCATGAAGAGGTAGAAAAAGAATTTGGCGATAATACCGGGTTCATCCGGTTTTTTCCGGCTTATGGCGACTGTGCTCATGCTTTTTTACCTCCCGTATCTTTACCTTCGCGGCCCACCATCATGTTCAATACCGAAAATAGAATGGTGGCGATAAACAAGAGCACCGCCGTTGCCGCAGCTGTACCGAAAAATCCGTTCTTAAATGCTTCATTATACAGGTAAGTGACCATCGTGACCCCTTCCTGCCGCGTAGAGCCCGTGCCGGACTGACCTAGGAATACATAAGGCTCCGTAAACAATTGGAGCGCCCCGATCGTCGATACCAAGGTAACGAACAGAATGAATGGCCGAAGAAGCGGCAGCGTGATATAGAGCAGCTGCTGGCCTCGGGTGGCACCGTCGATTTTGGCTGCCTCATAAATATCGGTCGGAATGCTCTGCAGACCCGATAGAAAAATAATGGCGTTATAGCCCATCCACCGCCACATGACCATAGACGATATTGCGATTTTGACTCCCCACCAGCCGGAGTTGAACGGTACGCTTTCCGCGCCGAAGGTGTTCAGGAGCCAGTTGACCATCCCGTTGTTGCCAAACATCGTACTGAACACCAGCGTTACTGCAACGATGGAGGTGATGTTCGGCATAAAATACAGAATACGGAACGTGTTCTTGAATCTGTTCAAGGCCGAGTTGAGCATAACCGCAACAAATAATGCCACAATCAGCTGCGGCACGGTTCCCATCAAAGCCATAATGAGTGTGTTGCTGAAAGCGATCCAGAAGGTCGGGTCGCTTGTAATCAGCTCGTAGTTCTTGAAGCCGACGTACTTCATCGGTCCGAGTGCATCCCATTTGAAGAAGGACAAATAGATGGTAAAAAGAATCGGATACAATCCAAAAATTGCGAACAAGATGAAGAATGGCGATATGAACGTATAAGCCGTAAACCGGCTGCGCACGGTCTCCGTCAACAAGCGCCGCCTCGGGGGCACCGGTTGTGGTGACTCTGCTGTAACTGTGTCTGCCATGAATGCACCTCCAGGTAGATAAGGATAAATCCGAATCCGAGCGAAGAGAGCTTCCTCCCTACTCGGATTCGGACGGATTACGGGCTGAATGAGCTGGCGAGGAATGCTCCTTTTCCTAGCTGCGATCAACCAGCGTCTTGATTTGTTTCATTGCGCTTTCCCATTCTTTTTGCGGGTCGGCTTTTTTCTCCAGCACGTTTTTGAGTGCGTTCTTGATGATCGTGTCGGTCTGGTCGTGAAGCGGTCCGTAGTAAACCGGCTTGATGCGCTCCGCCGACTTGGCATATGCTTCGGAAATGACTTGACCGCCGAAGAATTCATCCTTCTCCTCCGTGAATGAAGGCTCGCTGTAAACCGCCGGGATGGATGGGAACAAGCCGCTGTCCTTGAACGATTTCAGCTGATTCTCTTTGTTAAGCACCCACGAGATGAATTCGTAGGCTTCCTTCGAATGCTTGCCTTCCTTCGGCAGGGTCAGGAACGAACCGCCCCAGTTGCCTGCTCCTTCAGGAAGCTGGGCAATCTGCCATTTGCCTGCGGTATCCTTCGCATTGCGGATCGTGCCGGCAATCCAAGCCGGGCCGAGCATGACGCCAAAGTCTCCATCATTGATCGCCTTTTGCCATTCAGGAGACCACAGAATCCAGTTGCCGATCCAGCCTTCCTGAATTCCTTTTACCGTAAAGTCGTAAGCTTTTCTCACTTGCGGGTTCGTATCTCCGATAAAGGAGCCATCTTCTTTGTTGAAGTAGATTTGATCCGGGGACTGGTCGCGCACCCCGTTATATACCAGGTCCGTCAAGTCGGCGAACGGCTTTCCTGTTTTGCTTGTGAAGTCCTTGGCTACGCTGGCGAATTTGTCCCATGAATCAATCGCTGCACTAAACCCGTCCGGATCCGTCGGCAGTCCGGCTTGCTCTGCCAGATCCGTACGGTAATATACGACCGTAGGACCGATGTCTGTTGGCAGACCGAGTTGGAAGGTGCCGTCAACCGAAGTAGCCTGCTTCCATTTCCACTCCAGGTAGTTGCCTTCTAAGTCTTTAGCGCCGAGATCGTACAGATTGTAGAATTTATCCTGGTTGTTGATAAAACGCTCCATAAACGCGATTTCTAATTGGAAAATGTCAGGCGCGCCCGAGCCAGCGGACAATGCTGTCGTCAAGTTGTTGTGATGTGCGGTTTGATCCGACGTATTCTGGAATTTGAACGTGATGTTCGGATGCTCCTTCGTATATTCCTTTGCCAGATCCTCATAGTTGGTTGTTCCCAGCGACCAGAAGGAGAGCTCGATTTTCTCTGTGGACTCGGTTCCTTCTTTCGTATTGCCTGTCTCTTCGCTGCTTCCTCCCCCCGGAGATTCAGCCGTACTGCTTCCGTTACCGCCCCCGCCTCCACATGCGGCAAGCGTAAACACCATGATGACACTCAGGAGCAGCAAGCTCCATGACTTAAACCTTTTCATCGTTCTACCCCTCTTCCATGAAACGTATTTTTCTTCTTTAGTCTAATGAAAGCGGCGCCAAATTTTGAGGTGGTAAACTTTCGAATTTGAGTTGAATTTATTACGATTCAGGCTCGGTCATCCCAAAATCGCAGCACAAAAAAACCGCATATCGTATATGTCGATAGCGGTCTTATAGATATTAAGGGAATCATATCGTCCATTTGACGATGGAGCCGGCATAGGTCATTCCCCCGCCAAACCCGTAGAGTAAGACATGGTCTCCCACTTTGAGCCGTCCTTCATCCACCGCCAGCTGAAGTGCAAGCGGAATGGAGGCTGCCGACGTATTCCCGCGGTACTCGACGCTGGTTAAAGTGCGATCCATTGTAAATGGCCCACGCTCGTTAATCGCCTCGATCATGCGAAGATTGGCGCTATGCGGGACAAACCAATCCACTTCCTCCGCGGTCATGCCTCCTTTGGACAGAAGAGATCGAACGCCGTCCGGAATGTTCCGAATGGCCCACTTATAAATTTCACGACCATTTTGAACAAGGCAGCCGCTCTTTAATTCCGTGCCGTCCATTTGCTCGGAGAGCGCTGTTTTATACAGGTGTATGCCGCCCTCGCCAAAAGTTCCCGATACAGATGCTATGACACTTGGCGAATCCTCATCTTTCTCCAACAATACGGCACCGGCGCCGTCCCCAAACAATACGCATGTCGTTCGGTCGGTGTAATCCGTAATCTTCGATAAGGTTTCTGCGCCGATAACCAGAATCTTACGGTAGGCTCCCCCGGATATTAATCCGTCAGCCATCTGGAGTGCATATACAAATCCCGCACAAGCAGCATTCAGATCCAGCGCACCCGTGCTTGCAATGCCCAGCTTCGATTGGACCCGTGAAGCTGTACTGGGAAAAGAATATTCCGGCGTGCTTGTGGCCACAAGAATCATATCAGCATCCCGCACGGTAACGCCGTATCGATCAACCATATCCTCTACAGCCTTGATGGCGAGATCCGACACGTACTCATGCGGGGCAGCAATCCGGCGCTCCCTCATGCCTGTTCGCTGCACAATCCACTCATCACTCGTTTCAACCATCTTTTCTAAATCCGCATTGGTTAGTATCCGTTCAGGAACATAGGTCCCGATTGCCGTAATTCTTGACTTTGATTGGCTCATCATTCACACCTCCAAGTTTGTAACTATTATATCACCAAGTACTAGTACTTGGTACTAATTTATTTTTACATATGTTCATTACAGCCTTCACCAACTTCACCTGCATCTAAACACACAACCGCCATTCCGCACAAAAAACCTTTATCGCGAAAGCGATAAAGGTTCTCCAAGCACGACTAGAAATAGACTTCCTCACCAACCGACATGGAATAAATGTGAAGGTTGGGGTTCGGTGCTTCCTCTGTCAGACGGGCTCGTAACCGGTCCGTTTCTCCTTTGTCTGCATGGACGAGTACTGTATGCAGTGCCGGAACGCCGGTTATCATCTGGCGCACATCCGCCAGACCCTGGTGTACCTTATACCTGATTTTCGTGACAGAGCAGGCACCGTACGAGGCCGGATGTTGAAGTAGGCGATGTCCAAAGGACCCCTGGGAAACATGGCCTGTGAGCAGAACCAGATTCCGGGTATCGCCGGACATCTGGCGGTAGTACCACTGCGCAAGATTCGACTGCATCATCCCATCCGTTACGAACCATAGCGATGCCCCGTACTTTTGGAGCAAGGACTCACGTTCGGCTTGGCTAGCGGGCACGATCCAGTCGTTCCGGTTCAGCAATAACTCCAGCTGATCCCTCATTCCCTGATCGGATTCCTGGCTGCGAAGCCACTCCGAACGAGCAAGCAGTCGCTTCATTCCTTCGATCAGCGGCGCTTCGATCATGATCGGCACATTTCCCCAATTCCTGTATGCCCATAGGATCATTTCCTGCCCCCTGCCGGCGGCCGGCACCGGTATCAACACCTTCCCGCCGGTTTGCAGCGTGCTCTCAATCTTATGTTCCAACTGCTTTAGCTTATCGGCCTGTGATGTAGCGTCCGTTCCGTAAGCCGCATCCACTATAGCCAGATCCAGCAGCATGGAAGAGGGCATGTCTACCAGCGCTGGGCTGTCATCCTCAAGCAGCAGCGATTCCGATGTGTAGTCGCCTGAATAGAAGATTCGTTTTCCCTCAGCCTGTACCAAAAACCAAACAGCCCCCACCATATGGCCGCTTCGTCCCCACATGATCTCCACGCCCGGAAGCGCCTCAAACCATGTCAACTTCTCAGCCTCTTCCTCCAGATACCGGTAGCGGATCGCCAGCTGATCCTCCTCCATATAAGGAAGCTCTACGCCTGCCCTTGCCGTGTACTCTTTCCAGGAGGCAAAGTAGGCCGTTAACTGCGCTGCCGTCTCCCGGGTGGTCCATACCTCCCCTTGGTAGCCAAGCCGATACAGGAGCGGAATCGCCACCGAGTGGTCCTCGTGGGCATGCGACAGAAACACGGCATCCAGCTTCGGTACCTGTTCTTGTTGGATCATGGGATAGTCCCCCGATCCTTCCTTCTTGACGCCGCAATCCAGGAGCAAATGAACCTGGCTGCCGCTCAGTAAATACGCGGAGCGGCCATGCTCGCCTGCACCGCCCCATACCGTCAGTTTCATCATGATGCATTCCACTTTCTTTTAGAATTCATAGCTTCGACCAGCAGCAACAGCAGCACCGTCATACCGACGGAGACAACGGCCATCGCCATCCCGAGAGATACCTGTCCCTGCTCAAACTGGGCAAAAATATACGTAGCCGATGTCTGCATCGATGGCGGCAGAATGAGCAGTGATCCGACCAGCTCCCGTGAAGCAATCGTGAAGGTCATGATCCATCCCGCCAGCATGCCGGGCATAATCAACGGCAGCAGAATGCGCCGCAGTACAAGCAGAGGACCGCCTCCAAATACCTGCCCCGCCTGAAACAGAGTACCGTCAATCTGCGTAAAGCTGGCCTTTACATATTGCACCGTATAGGGGAGGAACAGCACGACGTACGTCAGCACCACCATCCCATAGGTATTGTAGAGCGTAACCGGCATCCATGGCGCATTCCAGAGCAGGATCAAACCGACGACCATCACAATGCCCGGAACCGTATTTGGCAAGAGACTTAACAGATCGATGACCCGCTGCATCCGTGCCTGGGACTTGCCGATCGCCAGGGCAAAACCGGTACCGAGCAGAACGGCAACGGTAGATGCCGCAAGCGACAGGCCCAGGCTGTTACCGAGCGCTTTCTGGCTGACCGATCCCCAGGACAGCAGTTCCTTGTAATGAGCAAGCGTCAGATTATCTAAGGACAATCCGGCTCCCCGGAGTTTCATCAGAGATGCCGCAATGACGGAAAAATAAGGAATGCCGACAGACAATACGAGCAGCAAACCGATGTAAAGAGCGCAGATGGCACCTTTGCTTCCGCGCAGCGAATATCTCTTGGAGCGCTGACCTTTGCCGCCGACTAGACGGTAGGTAAATCTCCGGCTGATCGTAGACTGCATGTACCACATCACCAGACAAACCGACAGCAGGACCGATGCCAGCGAGGTCGCTTTACCGAAATCGATGGGCCAGCTTGAAATATATTTGTGGATTTCCGAGGTCATTACATAATAGCCGATGCGGCGACCGAACGTTGCCGGGGTGCCGAATTCCGCAATGGTTTTGACGAACACCAGCATCGCGCCCATGCCGTAAGAGGATAACAGCAGCGGCAGTATGATTCTTCTAAACCGGTATCCAGCGCTTGCGCCGTGAACCGCGCCGGCCTCCTCCAGATTACCGCCGATCCGAATCAGAGCGTCCCGCAGCAGCAGGTAGAGAAACGGGAACAAATGCAGACTCATGATCAGCACCATACCTCCGAAGCTGAAGAAGGAATCGCTCCATCTCGCAGCTCCCGGCAGCCACTGCTGCAGGTATCCGCCCTTTTGCATAAACAGAATCCAGCCCATCGAACCGATATACGGCGGGGTCATGAACGGAATCATCAAAATCACGTCCACCCACCGATGCTGTCCCAACCGCGTTTTTGCCATCATCCAGGCGAGCGGCAGCGCGAGCAGTGTCGATCCTGCCACCACGCATACCCCCAGCCAGATGGATTGCAGCAAAATACCGGACAGCTCATGACCGGCTATCGTTCGTATCGGCGCCAGCCAATCGAAGTGCTGATTCGGGTATACACTTTGCCAGAAAATAAGCAGCAATGGCACACCGATACCTATAATAAGAAGAAAAAGGGCGAGAATAACGCCCATTTTCCGTAAAAATCGCTGACTGTCCATGATGACAGGTCTCACTTTTCGGTTCACCTCACATTGCCTTCCTGTGGTGGTTCGCTCTAATGCACTTACTTAAATACTTCGGAAAAACGTGCCGCCGTCTCATCCCCATGGTCATTCATCCAAGCCCAATCCACTTTAAACACCGGAATATCCTTCAGATTGGTCCGGCCTTCAGCCTCCACATCGACACGGCCCGGAATCAGATAGGCGTCCGCCACCAGCTTCTGTGCTTCGTCCGACAGCAAGTAGTCGATGAAAGCCTTGGCATTATCCACGTTCGGACTGGATTTCAAAATCGCAGCCGGTCTCGGGCTCACGACGGTTCCTTCTTCCGGGTATACAATGTCAAGCGGCTCGCCTTTGGCTTTGGCCGAATACGCCATGTAATCCACGCCTGCAGCAACCAAACTCTTGGCACCGGTGATCACAGGATCCAGCGCTTCCTGATTCGCTCCTGCCATAGCCGTGCCATTGGCCTTATAGTCCTCGAACAGTTTCCAGCCTGCGTCGCCCTTCACACTCAAATAACCCGTGATAAAATCCAGCGCCGATCCCGACAGCGTCGGATCCGGAATATTGACCGCATCCTTCCACTCCGGCAAGCCCAAATCAGCCCAGGTTTGAGGCGGCGCAGAGACCAGATTGGTGTTGTATACAATCCCCAGCGCCGATGCGCTAGTGCTGAAATAGTTTCCTTCGGCGTCGGACCAATCCTTATTCAGCTTGTCCGCATTCGCGGCTTCAGGATAAGGCAATGTCAGACCATCCGCCTTCAGTGCCTGTGCGGAGGGGAGAGATGCAAGAATGACCACATCCGCAACCGGATTCGATTTTTCCGCTTCCATCCGTGCCAAAATTTTGCCCGTTGTGCCTTGGAACATCTCTACCTTCACGCCGGTCTTGGCTTCAAAACCGCTCACGATATTGTCGGCAAGCTTTTGCGGACCTGCGCTGTATAGAACGAGCTTGCCTCCGACTTGCGTACTCCCGGATGCAGATGATTTGCCTGTATCCTGCGCCGGCATAGTAACGGAATCCCCATTTGGGGTACTGCCGCATCCAAACAGACTTAGACTCATGACAGATGCCAGCAACAGCATCGCGCTTTTTCTCCGTAACTTCAATTGACTCATTTCTCCCCAACTCCCCTTCATTTAGCCTGCAGCAGCAGGCGTGCGTTTTGCTGTATTTTGATGCATGTATGTATTCTTATCAGGACTTGTTCCTTCACCTATCCGCCAGACCTTATGTGGAGACACGTACAGATTTACTCGTTCTCCGACGGGTACCCTCTTGTCCAGGTAAGCGGTCCACTTGTCCAAACCATCCACCTGTAAGCGAAATTCGTATCGCTCGCCTACATAGCTCACGCTTAGCACCGTTGCCTGATAGCATTCATCCTCCGTGCTTATCCTGCTCCAGGTCACATGCTCCGGTCTCACCATGGAATGATCCACCGTCAGCCAATTGGACTTGCCGATAAACGAAGCCACAAAGGGATGACTAGGTGTTTCATATATCATCTCCGGGGTTCCACGCTGCAGGACTTCTCCCTTCCGCATGACCACAATTTCATCCGACATCGACATGGCTTCCACCTGATCGTGTGTGACATAAAGGGCAGTCAGCCCCATATCCTTCACAAGCGACATCATTTCGATCCGCATTTCCTCCCTAAGCACGGCATCCAGCGCGCTCAGAGGTTCATCGAACAGTACCAGAGCCGGACGAATGGCTACTGCCCTGGCAAATGCAACCCGCTGCTGTTGTCCACCGGACAGCTGATGCGGATATCGGTCCTCCATCCCTTCCAAGCGAACCATAGCCAGCGCTTCGGTTACTTTTTGTCTGAGATCCGCCTTAAGCTTGGCCGCTTTTAATCCGAAGGCAACATTCTCGTATACCGTCATATGCGGCCAGAGGGCAAAATCCTGAAATACCATCCCGAAGCTGCGTTTGTGCGCCGGCACATCAATCTTTTGGTGTACGGAGTAGATACACCGGTCTTCCGCATAGATTTCTCCTCCGTCCGGCTGTTCCAGCCCGGCGATCATCCTGAGCAATGTCGTTTTGCCGCAGCCTGACGGCCCGAGCAATGTGGTGAATTGACCGTGACGCAGTTTTAAATCGGTGGGAAGTAACGCGGGTGTACCCTGAAATGATTTTTGAATGCCCCTGATTTCAATATCCACTTTCGATCCCAACCTGTCTTCTTAAGCTATTTCCAGTGTAAGGGTTACGTTTAAGCGTTGTATTAGACTAATGTAAACTTGGAATTAACTTTTTGTTTGAATTCTGTTGATACTCATAGATTAAATCTATATAGAGAGCATAAATAAGGAATAATCAAGGGAGAGATACGAATGAATCTAATGAAGCTGCAAATTGTGGAGCTGATCGACCGCCATCATCATATGACCAGCGTGGCAGAAATACTCGGCATCAAGCAGCCCACGGTTACTTTTCATATGAAGTCACTGGAAGAGGAACTACAAGTCCGGCTGTTCGAGTCCCGAAGCGGAAAAACATTTCTTACCGAGGCCGGACAAGCTCTGCTGCATTATGCGGTAAAAATAAACGCGCTTGCCAAAGAGTCTGAGCGGGTCGTCCGCGAATACGACAGCTTATATCGGGGAACGCTGCACATTGGAGCCAGTTATGTCCCTGCCACCTATCTGCTGCCCGCGATATTGAATACCTTTGCCCGTGAGTTTCCCGGCATACGGATCTCCTTATCCGTCAAGCCTTCACCGGTTATCCGCGACATGCTGGCACGGCATCAGATTGATCTGGGTATTATTTCTTCTGAGCCCTTTACCGGTCCCAGTCTCCAGGCCGAGTCCTTGTGCAGGGATGATCTGACCCTAATATGTTCGCCTGACCATCCGCTAGCCAAAACGGATTTGCTGCAGCCCGAGTAGATCATTCGCACTCCCTTTGCCTTGCATGGAAGCGAATCCAGCACGAGACAGCTGACCGACCTATGGCTTGCGCAGCATGGTTTGCGTATGAGGAGTCCGGTAGAGCTGGACTCGCTGGAAGCGATCAAGCAACTTGTATTGTTGGGGGACCATATTTCCTTTATGTCGCGGATCGCGGTACAGCGGGAGCAGCACGAAGGCTTACTGCACGTTATGCCGATTCCCGGCCATCGGGCATCCCGGCATATATACAGCGTCCATAATCGAGACCGTCTTCCTTCCGTACAAATTCAGCGTTTTCAAGAGGTCTTGCGCGAAGTGGGCAAACAATTGGAGCAAGTCCTGTAATTGAACGGCTCTGTAAGCCATGTGGATGGATTAACAAAAAATGTATGCAACTATTCAATAATTCTATACATATTTGATACAGTCGCCCTTCACCGTTAACAGCTCACAATTATTCAGCGTTTAAAGTAAGCTGTGTACCTAAATCCAGCTTATGGGAGTGATTGTATTGAGAAAATGGAAACAGCTGACGTTGTCTTTCATGGTAGGTTTCGCGGCTCTTGGAAGTGGATTAACCGGATTCCAGACAGCTGAGGTTTCGGCCGCCGCCAATGCCGTGCCTTCGTATGAGGTGAAGCTCCTTGCCAAACCCGAAACCGTGCTGGAATCTAGCGGAAGCCTGCGGAGCGAAGTCATTCAAGCATTCGGAATAACCTCTATTCCTCAAGCGATCGGAGTAGCTTATTATGATACGGACAACCTAGAGCTGAATGCCGAAGGCTGGGACGTCCGTTTTCGCAAAAAAGAGGACAAGGATAACTACGAGCTTACCTATAAGAAACGGTATCCCATCGTGAATGGAGATATTAACGCCGCGCTTAGCTTGGCGAACCAGGAAGGCTTTGATGCTTCGGATGACAATTACGAGGCCGAGATTGATTGGGGCTATGGCAAACAAACGCTTAGCTTCTCCAACACCAAGAAAATAAGCACGAATACGACCGGCACAACACTCCCGTCCGAACAAGACGCCTTGGCTTTACTGCTGGACAAACTGCCAGGAAAGCTCAAAAAATGGTCCTCCCCGAATTGGGGTGAACAAAAGCTCTCACAGTCCCGAATTCATGGACCGCTGACGTTCTACCGCTATGAAGGATCTTGGAATGGCCAGAAAATGAGCCTCGAAGTTTGGCCGATTCGCAATGCAGACGGCACAGGAACCGAGAATCTGATCGAAATCTCTTTTAAAACATCCGATGTCTCGGTTGCTTCCCAGCTCCGATCAGAGCTTATGGATACCCTCGAGTCTAACGGTTGGCTGCTTCCCATGGACGGCTTGAAGACACAGTTGATCTTGGAAAGATATTAAGCTATGAAAACATGTTAGATAAAAGAAGCTATTACGGAAAAGAAGAGAAGGGCGCCCTCATAGGGGGCGCCCTTCTTGCTGATGCTACATGATTCTGTTCAGATGTTTGTAAGGGTATAACAAAAAAGACCGTTATCGATGACTCGATAACGGTCTTTATGGTTGTTCGCTTGGCGACGTCCTACTCTCCCGGGACCCTTCGGTCCAAGTACCATCGGCGCTGGAAGGCTTAACGGTCGTGTTCGGTATGGGAACGCGTGGAACCCTTCCGCCATCGCCACCAAACGGTTCAGATGCTTGATCACCTGAAAACTAGATACGAAACGAAATTTGCAGCACATTGAAATATTTTGGATAAGCCCTCGACCGATTAGTATTGGTCAGCTCCATGCATTGCTGCACTTCCACCTCCAACCTATCTACCTCGTCGTCTTCAAGGGGTCTTACTAGTTGGGAAATCTCATCTTGAGGGGGGC